>CAYXDO010000060.1:0-60211 GCA_964463485.1 uncultured Myxococcales bacterium
ACGCGACCTCGATCGCCGCGGCGACTTCCAACTTGGACTCGGACCGCTTCCGAGGTGGCGCGACCTCGAGCGCCGCGGCGACCTCCAACTTGGACTCGGACCGCTTCCGAGAAGGCGCGACCTCGACCGCGACTTCGACCTTCGACTCAGTCCGCTTCCGAGGAGGCGCGACCTCGACCTTCGACTCGGACCGCTTCCGCGGGCCCTCCAGGGCCAGCAACTCATCTGGCGAGGCGGGCGCCGCCTCGGCCTTCGAGGCCGCGCGCTTCCTCGGCGCACCCTCCGTAGGTGTCGAGCTCACCGGGTGGAGCTTGGACGCCGACCGACTCCTCGGCGGACTCGCGTCGGCAGTCGGCTGGGCCGAGAGGTGCTCGCTCGGTTCGCGGTCCTCGGCCGACCGCAACTCAGCTACGCCGTCACCGACCAACTCTCCGCGCGGGTGTTGGGCGGCCGGCAGCGACTCGCCGAGAAATCCGTCGAGGTCGAAGTCGAGCTCCGCCACCTGCTCCGGGGGCCTCCGCGCAACCTTCGCTCGCTGCGCCTCTCCCCCGGAATCGCTCGGCACCTTCGCGGATCGCAACACGTTCGGCTTGCTCGGCCCTGCAGTGACCTTGGATGAAGCGCGCGGCGGGGCCTCCCTCTCGGCCTTAGGTGCGACTTCTGCCTTCGACGCGGATCGGGGCGGAGCTTCCGTCTCGGGCGGCGAGGTGACTTCGACCTTGGAGATGGGTCGCAGCGGAGCCGCCCGCGAAGCGCTCGCACTTCGCGCGCGAGCCTCGGGACCAGCGTCGGGAGCCGTCGGGCGCGCCGCCGAGACGACTCGCGGCTTGGCCGTGCTCGCAGCGCGAGGTGCCGGCGGGGGAGGCTCCGTCGGCCGATCCTCGTCGAGCTCCGACTCACTCATCCGGACCTCGAGGTGCACGCGGAGACATCATGAGTTGGATTCGCGAACCTCGGGAATCCAAACTCAGGCCAGCTTGGCCGAGCGAATGACGACGTCTTCGGCCGGGGCGTCCTTGTCGAACTGACCCTTTGGGCCCGTCTGGACCTTCTTGATCGCGTCCACGACGTCCATGCCCGAAGCCACCTTTCCAAAAACGCAGTAGCCCCAACCCGTACCGTTCGGGGACGTGTGGTTGAGGAAGTCGTTGTTCTTCACGTTGACGAAGAACTGACAGGTGGCGCTGTGCGGGTCGGAGGTTCTCGCCATGGCCACGGTACCGAGTGTGTTCTTGAGCCCGTTCGTCGCCTCGTTCTGAATCGGCGCGCGCGTGGGCTTCTTGTTCTGGTGAACGTCGAACCCACCGCCCTGAACCATGAACCCCTCGATCACTCGATGGAAGATCGTCCCGTCGTACTGACCGCTCTTCACGTAGTCGACGAAGTTGGCGACCGTCTTTGGCGCCTTGTCGGGCCAAAGCTCGAGAGTGATGGCTCCTTTGCTCGTGTCGAGCAAAACTTTGATCGTATTCATCATCGTTCTCTCCCCCGCGACCTTCAACGCGCGGCTTCTTGCAGGTACGTCTTGCCTTTGTACGTCGCCGCCAAGGCGGCGAAAATGCCCGAGGCCACCGCCATCAAGACCGTGAAGACCCAGAAGAACTGGGACAAGCTCAACACGGTCTCGAGCGGTGCCAAGAACGCGACGAGCACGTTTCCGCCCGTCACGCAGAGTAGCCAAAAACCCATGATCGTAGACTTCATCGACCGCGGCGCCTGAGTATAAGCGAACTCGAGGCCAGTCACCGACACCAAGACCTCGGCCGTCGTCATGACGATGTACTGAGCCACCTGCCACAGCACGTGCACTTTGTCTCCGGCATCGACGACGGACTCCATCCGCTCCTGGAGCAGCGCGGCGACGCCGAACGCCGCAGCCGACAAGAACATGCCGACGGTCATCTTCTGGAGCGGTTTGATCGTGACGCCGCGCTTTTCGAGCGGCTTGTACACCGCCACGTTGAGCAGCGGGATGATCATCATGACCATCAGCGGGTTGAGCGCGGAGATTTGCGCGGCCTGCAGCTCCATCGTCGTCCGGTCGCCGCTCGACATGTCCATCACGAAACAAACCAACCCAACCACGACCACAGCCACGCCGACGCCAACCGAGAGAGCTTTCGGAAAGGGTCGATTCGAAACCCACGAAATCAGCCAGGCTCCGCCATACAGCGCGAGGGCCACGGTGCCGTAGACGAGCCACTTGGAGGTCAGCGCGGGCATCGACACCACGCGATCCATCTGCTTGGCTTGTTCGATCCAGGTGGAGGCGTGCTGATCGAACAAGGCCCAAAACACACTCACCATGGAGAACACCACCATGATGCGGAGCACCGCCGGCGGACCCTCCGCCGCCTCGGCGCCGAATTTTTCCCGCGTGGTCTCGAAGAATCCCATTCCCGGCTTGCGTTGCGCGCGATTCTGAAGCGCGTGGAGGAACACCGCCACGAAGCCCGCATCCTGCTTCTTGTTTTGTCGCACTCGGGACAACAGGAGCCCTCCGGCGAACGCGACCGCGCTCAACAGGAAGTAGGACCATGAGGTCTGCGCCAAATTCGACAAGTACGCTCGGACATAGCGCCCGTAGAATTCGACCGTCGAGAGTCCCTCCGCGCTGCCATGCTCCACTTTGTCGCCGTGGACGAAGACCGCGGCGATCAACGCGATCACCGGGCTGAATAGCAATACACTCGACGCGAAGTCGAGCGCGCCGATCCGACCGCCAGGATTTGGCGGGACACGCACGAATCGATTCCGACCCGTCCAGAAAATCACCGCCGCGATGGCCATGAAAATCCCGGGAACGCCAAACGCGACCTCGGGTCCATACACCTTGTAGAGAACCGGCGTAATCAGCGTGGAGAAGAACGAGCCGAAGTTGATGATGAAGTAGAAGATCTGAAAGACCTTGGTCACGAGGTGACCATTCTTCTTGGAAAATTGATCTCCCACGTTGGCGGACACACACGGCTTGATCCCGCCAGAGCCGATCGCGATCAGTGCGAGGCCCAAATACATACCCATTTCGGCCGCTCCAAAGTTGCCCGTGGAATCGAAGCGACCGGCGACCGCGAGCACCCCATGCCCGGCCACGTAAATCAGCGAGACCCAGAAGATGACGAGATACTTTCCGAGCAGCCGGTCGGCCAGGATCGCGCCGATCATCGGGAAGGCGTAGACCGCCGCCATGAAGAGATGGGCGACCGCGGTGGCCTTCGACTTCGAGACACCCGCGTCCATCGTGTGGGCGTAGAGCGTGCCGAGATACGTGTAGAGAATCGCGCGCATCCCGTAGTACGAGAAGCGCTCCGCACCTTCGTTGCCGACGATGAACGGGATCCCGGCGGGGAAGAGGTTGCTCTTCTCGGCGCTCTGTTCCCGCTCGAGCGGGGTCGCGGCTGCGGTCATCGCCGCGGAGATGTCACGTGCGTGCGGGTTTGACAACCGTAGGCGCGCGGACCCGTCGCGCGACGGCCAGAGCCGCCAACACCAGAGCCGCCCACAAGAGCATCACGAGCCCCCCGCGCGGGCCTAGGCTGCCCGTATCGGTCCGGCATGAGCAGCCCCCTCCGCACTCGGGGTCGCAGGGACAGTCAGCGTCGCAGTCCTTGGTCGAGTCGCAAGAGCAGTAACCTGGGTTCGTGGTGGTCGTGATGATCTCGCGCCGATTTTCACCCGGCGAGTTGGTGAAGGTCTGGGGCCAGCACAGCCCGTCGACCGCTCCTTCGCGCGGCAGGCACTTGAAGCCGGCGTCGCAGCTCGCGGAGTCGGTGACCGTGCAGGCTTTGGTACAGAGTTGATTCTCCCCGTAGGTCCGACACGTGCGTGACTGGCACTCCTCGTCGGAGAGGCAAGCCTCTCCTAGATATTTGAAGCCCGAGTTCGGGATACACAACCCATCGACGCACTGAGTATTCGCGGCGCAGGTGAGCTGTCCGTCGCAGAACTGATAACAGAGCGCGCTGTCCATCCCGAAGTTCTCGTCGAAGAAACAGCCCGAGTCAGATCCCCCGCAGACCTCTGGGATGCAAGGACCTCCGACGGGAACGAGATCGAAACACGCCGCCACGTTGCTGCGGTCCGCCACTGGCAAACACACGAGGCTCGGGATGTCTCGCACGCAAGGTTGTCCGATCATGCCGGTGCTGCATTCGAGGTAGCAGAAGAACAAACCGCTCCCCGAGAAGTACTCGGCGCAGACGTGGTTGGGCTTGCAACCTCCGTTCGAGAAACAAGGCTCGTTGTGGCCTCCGCGGCCCTTCGGATTGCAGATCCCTTCGATGGGTGCGCACACGCCGCCGCTTTGTCCGAGCCCGTCCACGAGCTCACACCGATACCCTTCCGGGCAGGAAGCCGCTCCAGGAGTAGGATCGCAAGCTCGCGTGCAAAAGGGTTGAAATGAGTTGTACCCAGGAACTTTCAAACACAATCCGGTGGAGCACTGAGCGGAGGCCGAGCACTGGTCGCAGAGCTCGTCGACGGGTACGGGAGCGAGACAGTAGGCGGTGTCCGCGGACGTCGGTGAGCAGTCATACCCAGGAGGGCAGCCGTCGGCTCGGCCCGCCGTGCAGGGTGCGGTGCAGTAATTTCGACCGATCAATGGGTCTTCCGCGCACAGCGACGAGACACAGTCGGTGTTGGCTTGGCAAGGCGCGCCTACGGCCCCAGTGCCCTCCTGACCGGGCTGAGTTGGGTTGTTCTCGGTCGGAGCGGGCTGACCGTTCGGGTACAACGAACAAATCCCGTTGATGTCGTCTGATCTGGGCGCGCGTTGAATGCCCTTGTTGTTCGATGGAAACATCACCGCGTTGGTGTCGGAGCTGTGCGCGAGCCCGAAGAAGTGACCGATCTCGTGAAAGAGCACAGTCTCGAGATCGACCTTCTGCGGAGTCACATCGGCGTCGACGGTCGTCCACTGCCAATTCACGGAGTTCGCGATGATATCCGCGTCCGTGATCGCGCCGGTGCCGGTGTTGTAGAAGGTGTAAGTGAACGCCAGCGTCGCCTGCTGGCCGGCCGGCCAGAGCCCCGCGTCGTTGATCCAGAAGATTTGGTTGATTCGATCCGCGGACACGGATCCGGGGCCTTGCCAAGTCTGCTCTTCGAAAGTCAGGTACGAGCACGCGACGCTCTGCCAGGTCTGAAAAGCCTTGCGGACGGCCACCAAGTCAGAGCCATCGGTGACTTCGGGCGCGCCATTGGGTTCGAGCATATAGGTGACCGGAGTCCCGACGGGGTTCGCCCATTTGTAGCCCTGCGTTGAAAAGGCCCAGGTCGGCGCCGCTCCAGAACAAAGGGCAAAGCCGAGAGCCGCCGCGTATCCCGTACACCGCACGGATCGAGTATACAGGACTGCGGCTCGTCTTCGGCTGGTCGACGAGCAAGGAAACATTCATGGAACGCGTAGACGTCCTCGTCCTAGGCGCGACGACCGAAGGGCTCGCCGCCGCTCGAGCCGCAGCCGTTGGGGGCGTGCGTGTCGCGCTCGTCGACGCGGAGCCCTTGCTCGAAGAAGACCCCACGCTTCATGCCGTGCTCCCCGGTGAGCTCGAGCTGATCGGCATCGAACCGAAGAACGCCGAGCGATCGATCGAGAAGCTCCAGGTCGCCGCGCAACCCAAGACGGCCATCGGCGGGGAGCTCGTTCGGTATGTGCTGCGCGCCGACGCGATCATCGAGCACATCGCGCAGACGGCACGGCGACAAGGCGTAGAGCTTCGGTACGGCGTCGGATCGCTCGAGCTCAGCCACGACGCCGCGGGTTGGCTCGTGAAGCCCGCCGAGGCCGAGCCCCTTCGCGCAGAAGCGATCGTGGTCGCCGACGGCGCTCGATCGCCGGCGCTCCTCGATCTCGGGCTCTTCGATGTCTTTCGGGTCAGCGAATCGAGCGCGGGGATCTTGAGCTACCTGTCGGCCACGTGGGTGCTTGGCGAGAACGCGGGATCGTACGATGCGATCCACGTGCTCGAGACGCGCGGGCCGCTCGGCGCGATGTGGCTCGTTCCAGGAAATCACAGCGCGAGCGTGGCCATCGGCCCGGTGTGGCGGGGCGTCGCCAAGCCCCAATACGATTGGGCGTCGCAGAGCGATCGCGTCGTGCCGCTCCTGCTCGACCAGGCGGCCACGGAGCTTCGGTTGCCGAATCGCCCGGTGTTCATCGACCTGATCGAGACGCGCATCGACGCGCTTCACGCGCCCACCACCTTCGATCGCGGAGTCGCAGTCGGGACCGCCACCGGACATGGGCCCCGCGCGCCCTTGCTGTCGTGCGGAGCGATGGCGCGAGCGGGCGCGACCGCCGGGCGCGTCCTGGCCGAGGCCGTCAAGACGAAATCCGTCGGCGCGGCGGCGCTCGCTAGAGCCATGGCGGAGCCGCTCGCGGAGCTCTCCGAGTGGTGCCCTGCGCAGCTCGCGCTCGAAGCCAGAGGGATGAGGCATCCGCGCGCCCGAGCCCTCTGAGCTCGAAGGGATCGATCAGGGTCATGTCATCCGAACGGGGCAAACGGGGCGCCCTCGATCGAACGAACGAAATCGACGGAGCACCGCGTTCATGAGCCGACGACTCGCGCGCTACCACGTTCACTTGTTCGAGTGGCATTGCCGGACTTTTCATCCCTTCGACCGACACCTCACGGACGCCGAGCTCGAGTACCTCGACGCGAGCTTCGCGTTGGCGGACAAGGAAGACGAACGACCTACGACAGGCTATCGGCACTTCAGCTACTACAGCTACAGCCACCGCGTTCGCGGTCGCGAGGTCAACTCCACGCGATTTGCCTACGGTACACTCTCCAAGCCGGATCTCTTGTGGCCCAAGGCGCACACCGTGATCGAAGATCGCCGGATCGAGCTGCGCCGAGCGCTCCCTGGTTTCGAAACGTTTGGATTTTACGGACTCGGTTGGGATTTCTTGGAAGGTCACTTCAAGGTCTATTTTCGAGTCGAGGACGTCGATGCGCTCAGCCCTGCATATCGCGAGCTCATGATCGATCCGCCCCCCCACCGCAGAGAGGGGCTCGTCTCCGCGACCTTCGTGGGCACGGACCTCGTGGAGCGCAAGGTCTATTTTTATCCGATCGAAGAGCGTGAGTCGTCGGAACGAGCGCTCCGGACCGTGACCATGGCGACCTCGGCGCGCGGATCGATCTCGCAGCTCGACGTTCCGGGATCGGAAGCTTGGCGTAACGCGCTCAACGACGAGGGTCGCCGAATCGTCGACCTCTACACCTCCGTCGGCGAACGGCTCGACACGCTCGCCCTCGAAGGACCCGACGCGTTCACGCTTTACTTCCCGTAGGGCGCCGCAAGGCTCGTTCCGCGTGCGTTGACTTCCCCTTAGCTGACGTGCGAAACACCAAGAGGGCTCACGGTGAGCCCCATGACCGGGAGGTTCGAGCGTGTTCGTTGGTGGAGCAGGAAATTATCAGGCGCTACAGCAGTACCTACAGTTCAACAACAATCTCCAGAACGAGCTTCAGGGGGCGGTGCAACGGGCCGCCGCGAAGACGCTCATGGACCAAGCCTCCGGCCTCATGCCGCCGAACATGGACATGTTCCTCGGCACGCCGAGCTGCATGGCCGGCAGTGTCATGGATCCTTCCATGGCATGCGGGCGCATGGGCATGCCGTCGTATTTGAGCAACGAGCAGCTTGGCGCCGAGCAGGTCGGCGTCGAGCGAACCGTCGTCGACGGCCAGTCCCAAGCCAAGAAAGGATCCGGCGTTCAGCCCACGGTCCAAGAGAAGCCGATCATGCTGTCCCCGCAACAGGTCGAAGCCAAGATCGCGACCGATCCCATGTTCCGCGCGCGCATGGAGCAGAAGCTCGGCGGCCGGATCATGCTCGACGGCAACGCCGACGGAAACATCACGGTCGAGCGCCCGCTGCCCTTCGCTGGCGGCATGCCCGGCGGCCTCGGCAACATCCAGCAGGGATGTATGGGCTACATGAACCGGATGGACGCGACGATGGGTGCGGCGCTCGGCGCGGCCCTCGGCCAGCAGCTCCTCCAGCAGAGCGCCGCGCAGCTCGCACAGCAATTCAGCGGCGCTTGCACGGGCCCGTTCATGCCGCCGCAGTCCGCGCTCGAAGCGGCCTACAAAGCGGGACAGGCGTCCGGCTTCGGTCAGGGATTCGCGGCCGGACAAGCCACCGGCTACGCACAAGGGTTGCTCGGCGGAACTCAGGGCCTTCCGGGTGCTTGCGGCTGTAACTTCCCCGGCCTTCCCAACCCCGCGCAGCTCGGCCAAGCCATCGATCAGATGATGTCGAACGTGGTCGGCATGCATGGCTGCCTCGCCAACACCGCCGCCGTGTTCGCGCAGGCGCAGGCCAGCATGGCCGCGTGGCAGGTCCAAGCGCTCGGACTCCCGCGCAACTGATTTCGTAAATTCAGCCCGCGCCGAACCTCGCGCGCGGCGCTTCCACTTCGAGAAAGCCAGCCATGACTCAGCCGAAATCGAAACCGAAGGCCAAGCCGGCCCAGAAAAAAGACTCACCCGCCAAGAAGCCGAGCAAGACCAAGGCACCGCCCGTCACCGCTCCAGAAGAAACTCAGGTCGAAGTCGCCGCCGCGGCGGCGCCACAAACGAAAGCCGCGAAGACTCCAGAACCCAAAGCCGCGACTCCAAGGCTCGACGACGAAATCGAGATGGCACCAAAGCCCCCCAAGAAGAAGGCCGCCGCCCCCGCCGAGTACGTCACGCAGTTCGACGGCAAATGGACCCCAGAGCTCGAGGAAGCCGTCATCGAGCACATGACCGGCTACCTCGAGACCGAAGGAGAAGAAGACGAGGGCGCTCCGCAGCTCTCCCTGCTCCAAACGATGACCCCCGAGTCGATCCAGGAGTTCATCTTGGGCAAACGCGCGCTCGGCGACCTCTTTGGAATCACCGTCCAAGAGGCCTACTCGATCGCCAAGTTCGGCCACAACTACCTCGAAGGCGGAAAGTTCCCCGAGGCCGAGGCGATCTTCAAGGGTTTGGTAACACTCATTCCGAGAGACGCCTATTTTCACACCTGCCTCGGCGCCGTGTACCAGCGCTGGGGCAAGTCGAAAGAGGCCATCGATGAGTACACGGCCTCCGTGCTCCTCGAGCCTGCAGACGTCGACGCCTTGGTGAATCGAGGCGAGATCTTCCTGCTCAAAGGCGAAGTCGCCAAGGGTCTCGAAGATCTCAAGTCCGCCATCGACATCGCCGAGAAGGCGAACCGGGCGTCCCCATCCATCAACCGCGCGCGAGCCCTCGCCGCCATGGTCGCCCTCGCCATGAGAGAGAAGCTCGAGGTCCGGGAGGCTCCATGAGTCCCGGCTTGGCGCCCACGAACGAAGGTGATCCGCGATTCTCGCGCCCGGAACTTCCGCCAGGCGCGGTCGCGGTCGTCCTCCACCGCGTCAAGTCTGCGTTCCAAAACATACTGCTCATGAAGGAGGCCGACGGCACCGTCGTCCTGACCCTGGATGGGTACTGGCAGTTTCACTCCGACGACGAACATGTGTACCACGAGGTCCTGGCCGACACGCCTATGGTGCTGGCGCCCAAGACCGAGAAGGTCCTGATCCTCGGAGGCGGCGACGGGCTCGCGTTGCGAAACATACTCCGATATCCCGTGGATGAGGCCGTGCTCTGCGAGCTCGACCCAGAGGTCCTCCGACTCACTCGCGAGACCGAAGAGATGCAAATTCTCTCTGGCCGCAGCCTCGAGGACCCGCGGACTCGAGTGATCGTCGACGACGCGCGGCGATTTCTCGCCGAAACCGACGAGAAATTCGACGTCGTGATCTCGGATTTTCCGGCCTCGACCAAGCCGGAGCTCGACGTGCTCTTCTCGCACGCGTTCTTTCGGACCCTGAGCAGGGTCACTCACCCCCAATCGGTCGTCTCCATTCAGGTGAGCCAAGGTCCGAAGACCTTCTGGGACATTTATGGGAGTGTGGCCCAAGTCTTTCCCAATGCCATGCCGCTGTTGGTGGAGATGGGGCTGGGCGACTTCGGAGAGGAGTACTGGGCCAACTTCATCCTGGCGAGCAACGCCCCTACCCTACCCCGCCGATCGGTCGCGGCCGGTGCGCGGTTCCTGACAGTGGAAAAGCTCCCGCGATTGGTCGTTCGGAACCTCGACTTCGACTGGTTCGACACCGAAGAGTATCCAGTCGGTCTGCTCGCCCGAAAACGACGCCGAACGGCGACCACCCCCGAACCCCGCTGATCTCATCCGGCCATCTTGCCGGTGGCCGGGCTTCACGGCGCCGAATCCGCGACCAGCGAGACTTCGGCGATCAGCGCATTCATTCGACCGGTGAGGGCCGCGCCCTCCTCGGAGAGTGCGACGAGCTTGCCGGAGCTCTTGCTGAGCGACTCTTCGAGGTCTGCGAGCTTCTTCACGAGGGTACGCTGGAGCTCGTCGTTTCCCTTCGTCTTGCGCAGCACGTCTAAGTTGGTTCGGACGCGCGCTTGATCGTCGCTGGCCTTTTGGTGCTGCTCGGAGATTCGGCGGGACTCCCGCTCGATCTCATTGAGGCGGGCCTTGAGCTTCAAGACTTCCGAGAGTGTCTTCGCGACCTCGGGAGGGACCTTGCCGCTCCCGAGGTACATCTCGAGCACCGACTTGCTGAGCTCGGTGTCGATCCCGATTTGGCGAACCGTCGGCGACACCCACTCGATCGTGAGCGTCCCGCGCTGCTTCGACGCCACCTCGAGAGGAACGAACACCGCGTCGGCCGTCTCGATCGCGCCGGCCGGTTGATTGCGGATCTTCCAGCCACCGCCACGATGCATCGACTTCACGTACGAAGTCAGCGAGGCGTCGTGGAGGTTCTCGACGTGGTACGTGGACTTCTCGATTCGAAGAACCTGGCTCTCGATGAGTCCGTCGGCGATGCGGAGGAGCTTGATTCCTTCCTCTCCGGAAGAAGACTCGGTGCGCAAGGTGACGTTGCCATCGATCGAAAACGTGAGGAAGGCGCTCGTGTCCTTCTCCATGCGCTCGAGGAATCCTTCGCCTACGAAGGTCCCGTGCGCGTAGATGGCGACCGGGCCCTTCTCGAAGGTGAGCCCGGTGTCGTTCTTGAAGAGCACCGCACGGTAGGGATGAGTTGCTTGCTCCCCGCGGGTCAGCTCCGGGCGAAAGAGTGCGACCTCTCCTCCGGGGACGCGGTTGTTCACGATCGCCACGAGGGTGGACGACCGATCGGGAATTCGAACCGGGTCTCGCAAGTCATACCGAAAAAGCGCTCCGAGGCTGACACCTTCCGCCTGAGTCGGCGCTTCGTCCGCGAGCGAGTCGAGCGGTTCGTCCTGCGTGAAGTCGCGATCCTCTTCGGTCTCCCGGAGCGCCATCTTGGGCGCGGCCCCTGCCCCGCGGTTTCCGGCGTAGGCACGCTGCAGCGCGTCCTTGGCCCCAGCAGGCGCCGCAGGGCGGCTGACGCCGGGGGCCTCGACGACGGGCGCGGGTGCCGCCCGCTGCCCACGAGGGGTGAGATCGACGCGCGTCGCGTAGGCCGGCGTGTGCAAGTCGTACACGAACGACATGGGTGTGCCAGCCACCAAGGAGAGTTGTACGTCATTCCAATCTTCGCCCGACACGTTATCGACGACTGCCCAACCCTGCAGGAGCGGCTGCCCGTCATCGACGACCAGCCGGTAGGCCGGCTTCCAAAGAGGCATCTCGGCGATGTAGCTCGCGAGGATCTCGTGACGAGCTTGCCCCGCCAGCCGAATGGAGAGCTCGATGGGTTTCCAGTCACCTTCGTTGAGGGAGACGTCGAGACTCTTGTCCAAACCCACTGCTAGGGTTCGGTCCTCGAGCATGACTTCCTCGATCGCAGTCACCGGGTACACGCGCAGCGAACCCTCGTCGGTTCGCAACGTGACGCGCCAGTCCGACCGAGTCTCCCGCCCATCCTTGGAGACCGAGTCCGAGGGCTCGACGCCCACCACGCGGCCGTTGGCGCTGCCCCGGTCGCCATGAATCATCACACGCGCCCCCCGAAAGACTCTGAGCACGTCGAGGAGCCCGCCGGCGCTTCGAACTTGAGCAGGCAGCTCGGACAGGATGCGATCCCCACTCTTCTCGAGCGGCAGCGAGATACTCACCGCCCGCCCCTCGGTGGCGTCCACCACCGTGAGTGACTTCAGGAGATCGTTGATCTGAGAAGGCCGCACCTGAAGGCGAAGCACGTCACCATCGATCCGCCCTCGACGCTCGAAGTAGCCGACTCCGTTTTGATAGAGCACCACCCTCGTCACCGGCAGGTCGGTGGCGCGGGCCGCCGTCCGGGTGGAAGCCGAGCCTGCGCACCCGAAACCCATGAACACGGAGACCATCCCGGCGAGCAACCAACGCATGGAAGTGCCATGACACGGACCTGGCATGTCGCCAAGGGTGGTCGATGACGGCACGGACGCTTGGGATCGAAGGAATCTTGCCTGAGGGAACTTGGAACGAAACGAGAGTGAGACGCTGGGGCCCAGCAGCATATGAAAAGAGTCCGAATCCTGCCTAATCCTGATCCTGCCTCAGGATTAGGATTAGGCACGGGCACGGGCACGGGCACGACGGTCCGCGCCACGCGCGAACCCAAGCGTCTCTCGATGAGTGAGACCGCTAGCCAGCCAGTAGCGTCGAAATTCGGCGCGGCTCTGCGAGGACTTCGTGCCCGTGCCCATGCCCGTGCCCGTGCCCGATCCTAATCACGCGCAGGCAAGATGCCTGCGCTCCCAGGGCCGGATGAGTGAGACAGGTCATTTCGGCGCGGTTTCGTCGAGGAATCGCTGCTCGAGGCTCTGGCCTCGGGTGACTCCGCCGATCATGACTCCATGGTCCATCAAGACTTTGAGCACCGAGTTGGTCAGCATTCCGACCTCGGCTTCGGTCGCGGAGAGCTCCAGGGAGAGCTTGTCGTCGGCCAGCTGAGCCGATCGAACTCCGGCGAGGGTCCGAACGTCGGCGAGCGCCGTTTCGGAGAGCGGGCTCGAGAGGGACACCGTCACGAGCGCTCCGGCACGCTTGAGCTCGGTCATGGACGCGCTCTCGACCAACTTTCCCCGGTCGATGATCGCGGCGTGATCGCAGATGGCTTCGACCTCCGCGAGGTTGTGGCTCGACAGGACGATCGTGCGCGGGCCGCGCAGCGACACCACCAACTCTCGAAGCTCGGCCGCGGCGCGCGGGTCGAGGCCGGAGGTGGGTTCGTCGAGCAGAATGATCTCTCGATCGCCCAGGAGAGTCTGAGCGATCCCGACTCTCCTCCTCTGTCCGTGGGAGAGCGCCTCGATTTTCCGATCTCCGAGGCCCTCGAGGCCTACCCGCTCCAAGGCGGACCGCGAACGATTCCAGGCGTCGGCGATGTCCAACCCGCCGAGCCGACCGAGCATGACGAGGACTTCGAGCACCTTCAAGTGCCGCGGCAACTCGGCGTCCTGGGGGAGAGCGGTGATCTTGCCGACCCTCGGAGCGCTCGGCGCCAAGGTCTCCCCGCGGACCACGACGTTGCCCGCGTTCGGCCGCAGGTACCCAGCCATGAGTCCGAACGTCGTCGTCTTGCCCGCGCCGTTGGGACCGATCAGCCCGAACAGCGAGCCCTCCGGAACACGCAGCGACAACCCATCGACGGCGACGACCGAGCCGTAGGATTTGCTGACGGAAATCAGCTCGAGCGCGGTCATACGTCGCGCCTCGCGATCCCGTACCAGGCGATGGCGAGCCCGACGATGGCGTGCGCGAGGAAGACCGCGATGGCTTTGGGATCCGCAACCAGGAGCCCAGCGTCCCAATTGCCCATCCAGAGCTCCCCGACGACGGTGAAAAACGAGAGAATCCAGAGGCCGAAGAGGATGGTGCTTCCGAGCGCCAACACGACGAACGGGCGGCCGAGCATCGAGGAGGCAGCCAGGGTCAGCGAGCCGTAGCCCAGCACGAAGACGGAGAGGCCCACCCAGACTTTGGGGAGAATTCGAAAATTCTCGGCCGCGTCGAACCCAGGGCTCGAACCGCCGAGTGCGATCAGGGCGACGTGCACGATCACGACACAAGCCATGACTCCGGCCCACAGTCCCAGAAGCTTCCCTGCCAGGTAGCTCTCGCGGCGGACACGAAGGAACAGATATCGCGAGAATCCGGTGGTGAGGTCGGACGAGATCCTTTCGTACCCAGCCATGAACACGAGCCCGGAGAGCACGGCGGAGGACAGGAGCAGCACGAAGGTCGCCAGCCAGGGCATTTGCCCACTCACCACCGCGTCGAAGAGCGCCTCGGCGCGGAACCGCGTCAGGAGAAAGGAGAGCTGCTGCTTCGCTTCGGGCTTGGCGAGCTCCGCCATGATTTGAGCCTTGGCCGTGGCTGGGTCCATGGCCGCGCCGATCGAAGAGGTGATTTTCTGAGTAATGGCCGACAGGGCAGCGCCTATTCCGAGGGAAATGGTCCCGTACCCGGCGAGGACCAAGATCCCTCTCGGTCCCAGCATGGCCGCGAGCTCGTAGCGAGCGACCACGGCGGTCTCTCTGAGAAAAGTCACGGAAGTGGAATCTCCTCTGGCGTTCTCACACGATAGGTCTGCTCGACGTGCGCCATCAGCTCGAGCAGCTCGTCGGTATATCGCGGACCATTTCCGTCGAAACCAGGGTGGTTGGTGTTGAAATTGCCGCTCGAACACTCGAAGCCGGCCTCGTCCTCGTCCGGACACTTCGAGTCCGGAAACACGATGATGAATTTGGCCCAGTCGCTCTCGTGGCGTCGCTGTCGCGCCTGCACCGCAGAGCCGGCCTGGTAGGCGAAGAAGAACAACCCGCTGGCGAGCAGCGAC
Source organism: uncultured Myxococcales bacterium (assembly GCA_964463485.1). GTDB lineage: Bacteria > Myxococcota > Kuafuiibacteriia > Kuafuiibacteriales > Kuafuiibacteriaceae > CAYXDO01. The sequence goes on from CAYXDO010000060.1 coordinate 14,804, forward strand.
TCCGATTCCATGCCCTGGCCATGAAGCATGTAAAGCACTGGGTAACGGTCGTTCTCGTGCGCCTTGGTCGCGTAGCCGGGCGGAAACACGATCCCGTACTTCCATTCTCGCTTCAGCGATTGGGAGTAGAAAGTCTTGGGCTCGATGAGCTCGTTGACCTCGCCGGCTTCGTCGACCTCGAGCCGATCGGGATCCACGATTCGACTCTGAAGGAATGCCAGCGAAGTCAGGAAGCGGTTCAGCACCTGGTCTGCGGGGCCGACGTGGTGACCATCTCCCCGGTTGACGTCCCGAGCGCTCGCGTCTGGGTTCCCGTAGCGCACGTACACGTGGCGGCCGCTCACCTCCGGCGCGAAATCGACCTTCAGGAAGTCATATTCTTCCTCTGCCGGAGTCAGCGACCGAAAGTCGGTGTAGTCCTTGGCCACCGACCCGACCCTGCTCTGCAGGCCCCCCCAAAGCCAGTTCGTGCCCGCTGCGCTCATGAGAAAGTCGCGAACCCCCGCGTCCGCGTAGATGTGCAGCCGCGCGAGGTGACCCTCTGGCATCGTCTCGATCAGGGTCCGTGGGTTCTGACGGAAGATGTTCAAGACGTTGGGGTTGTAGTCGAACTTCCCGTTGCCCTCGCCGTAGTCGCCGGTGCCGGCGACGCCATCGAGGCCCGTATCCTCGAAAGGTTCGCCCTCGTCGTAAAGGAAGTTCCCCGATTTTCCCCGCGGGTTGGTCTGCCAGTCGTATTTGTCATCCGCCACCAACCCCTGATCCGAAAAGCGCTCGTGGGAGAACGCCAAGACCGGCTCCGCAAAGTCTCGCCGGCCGTTCTGGTTATAATCCACCGCCAGCATGATTTCGGTGGGCTCGTCCGCGGGATGATCCGGGTTGAACTCGCCCTCGTTGGTGTCGGTGTCGCAGAACGCGAGGACATCGTACGTTCCCTCGGGGTTGTACTCCTTGTGGTGCATCCCTTTGATGATCACAGGGTCCGAGCATGGGTTGGTCCTGGACCGATAATCCATCGGAACCCCGGGCGGCCAATAAGGTGACTCTGGGTTGTAGGAAAATGGGTTGCCAAAAGCGAGCGCCAAATCTTGGAGCGACTCCCGGAGCTTGTTTCGGCCGAACGAACCTCCTCTGCCCTCGTCGATCCAGCGATACCAGTGGTTGAAGTCTTGATCGGCCTCCATGAGCCGGCCAGACGGCTCGAGGCGCTCGACGCCCCGCACTGGGCCGCAAAATGCCGGACCGGCGGGGTCGTTGACCCGATCGAGGTTCGCGAGAATCGTCTCGCGATCGCAGAACCCACCCATGTGGTAATTTTCGACGAGCCGCAGCATGTAGACCCAATCGACGAGCGAAATGCCGAGCATACCCACGCCATCGAAGAGCTCGGGGAACTGAAAACCGATCTGGCCAGCTCCGCTCGAACCCATCGAGACTCCCGCGATCATGCGGTGAGTCGCGCAGGTCGTGTCGGCGGTCTGCTCGGAACAAGTGATGAGTCCGAACTCGTTCTTTTCGATGCGGAAGCGTCTCCCGTCGGGGCCTGACTCGGTCGTTTCGCTGCACGCCGCGAGCTGCAACAGCGCGAGCAACCACGCGAGGCTTTTCACGACATGGCATGGGGCGCGAACGCGAAGGCTGGACACGTGGCGCTATCGTGTTTTGAGGCTACCGTCCTTGTCGAGCCCGATCAGCCTCCGCGCTGAGGGTGGTTCTCCCGATAGAAGAGGGTAATTGTGAGACAGTGAAACTCGTGATCACTCGACTGCAACACGATGCGATCGACGATCTCGAAGTTCGGGTGGTCCCGGAGCCAGTGCGTGACATGGTCGCCGAGCTCTTCGCGCTCCTTCGCTTTGGTCGCCGAGAACACTTTGACGCCTGTGAAAGCCACGATGGACACGATTCGGAATCCTACTGCGTTGGCGGCCGATGTTGAACCACCTTGGCAGGTGAGCGTTCAGCCATCAGCGGTTGAACCATCAGCGGTTGAACGCTTGAACGTTTGCCTTGGCCCGGGCGCGGCCCTCGCTACACCGTTTTGCGAACCTTGCTCGGGCGCGTGGCTTCAGCCGCAGCCGCCTTCTGAGCCTCCTCGAGCTCCTCGATCACCTCAGTGGCCTGCGGCTCCCGAGAGACGAGCTTGTAGCGACGAAACGAGGGGCTGAGGAAGTAGCGCGACGTGATTTTCGGAGGATCGTGGACGAACTCGATCTTCTGCGGAGTGAAGGTCCCGTGGATGACCGTGCCGTCCGCAGAGAGAGTGAGGCGCAGGATGGCGGTGACCGTGCCGTCCACGTCCTTGGCGACGCCCTCAGGAAAGCCTTGGCTCACGATGAAAGGGACGCCGTGGTCGCGGCGCCGAATCGTGATGCTGCGTCCGCGAAGGAAGCCCGAGTACTCCTGAAAGCCGCCCTTCATCTTGCGCCGACCGCGAATGAACGGACCGAACTGAACCAAGGTGATGCGCTCGACGACGCCGGGCCGTTTGTCTTCATCGACGCGCTCCCACGTTCCGGTGATGGGGACCAGGAACCCCCAGGCGAACCAGACGAACGCCATGAGCGCGGCGAAGATGATCAACAGATGCCAGCCTTCGAGCTGGAAAGGTCCGATGGTCAGCACTTGCTAGCCTCTGGTGCCACCTCGCGGGTCAACGCGCGAGCGGCTTTGATGTATACGACATCCATGGCGCCGCCGCCTCGTACGAAGAAGAGCCCTCGGCTCGCTCGGATCCGCAACATCGGCATTGCAGCCCACATCGACGCTGGCAAAACGACCGTTTCAGAGCGGATCCTGTTCTACACCGGGCGGATCCACAAGATCGGTGAGGTCCACGACGGCGCCACGGCTCTGGACTGGATGGTCCAGGAGCGCCAGCGCGGGATCACGATCACCGCGGCGGCGACCACCTGCGAGTGGAAGGGCCATGAGATCCACCTGATCGACACGCCCGGGCACGTGGACTTCACGGTCGAGGTCGAGCGTTCGCTGCGCGTGCTGGACGGATGTGTGGCGGTCTTTTGTGCGGTCGGCGGCGTCGAGCCCCAGTCGGAGACGGTGTGGCGCCAAGCCGCGCGCTACCGCGTGCCGCGGGTAGCCTTCGTGAACAAGATGGACCGCCCTGGTGCGGACTTCTTTCGCGTGGTCGGCGAGCTGCGTGAAAAGCTGCACGCCAAGCCGGTGCCGATCCAAATCCCGATCGGTTCGGCGGACTCCTTCTCTGGCGTGGTGGACCTGCTCACGATGGAAGCAGTGCGCTTCGGAGGAGAGCACGGCGAGAAGCCCGAGCGATCGCCGATTCCCGCGGAGCTGTTGGGTGCCGCCCAAAACGCACGGGAGAAGCTCGTCGAGGCGCTTGCAGACATCGACGACGAGATCGCCGAGGCGTTTCTCGGCGGCGCCGAGGTCCCCACCGAGAAGCTCGTCGAAACGCTGCGCAAGGGAACGATCGCGAATCAAGTTCAGCCGGTGATCTGTGGCGCGGCCTTGAGAGACAAGGGTGTGGTGTTGTTGTTGGACGCGGTCTTGGACTTCCTGCCATCGCCGCTCGACCTGCCGCCGGTCTCTGGCGAGCTGCCGGGAACGGCCGAGCACGCGGAACGTCCGCCGGAGCCGGACGCGCCTTTCGCTGCTCTGGCGTTCAAGGTCGCCATGGAGGAGGGACGACGGCACGTCTACCTGCGCGTCTACTCCGGGCGCGTCGAGCCTGGTGACGAGGTCTACAACGCGACGACCGGCCAGTCGGAGAAGATCGCTCGGTTGTTCAAGGTGCACGCGGACAAGAAGGAGCGCATCGACAGCGCGGAGCCCGGTGACATCGTGTTGGCGGCAGGCCTTCGCTTCGCAAAAACAGGCGACACGCTGTGCTCTCACGCGAAGCCGATCCTCCTCGAGACCATGGCGTTCCTGAAGCCAGTCATCGCCATCGCGGTCGAGCCAAAGCAGAACAAGGACCTCGACAAGCTGAACGAGGTCTTGAAGAAGCTCGCGGACGAAGATCCGACGGTGGACCTGCGCGAGGATGAAGAGACCGGTCAGACTCTGCTCGCAGGCATGGGGGAGCTTCACCTCGAGATCTTGGTCGACCGCATCCGAACCGAATACGGGCTCGAAGTGAACAGCGGAAAGCCGAGTGTCGTGTTCCGCGAGACCGTCCGCTCGACGAGTGAGGCGTCCGAACAGTTCGAGCGCTTCCTCGACGAGGAGCATAAGCAGCGGATGTTCGCGGGCGCGACGATTCGAGTCTCGCCGCTCGCGCGCGGCGCGGGCATCACGTGGAGAGACGGGCGAAGCGAAGCCCAAAAGACGCTCATGCCTTTGTCGCCCAAGGAGCTCGAGGTGGTTCGGCTCGGCGCGATGGAGTCCACCGTGGCCGGGCCGCTCGAAGGTTATCCGCTTCAAGACGTGGGCATCGAGCTCGCCGCAGTCGACAAGCGCCCTGGCGAGACCAACGACATCGCGCTCCGCGTGGCCGCCGCGACGGCCGCTCGCGCTGCGCTCAAGGCCGCCGCCCCCGCGAAGCTGGAGCCGCTCATGAGCCTCGAAGTGAGCGCCCCGGACGCGAACACCGGATCGATCGTAGGCGACCTCGCCGCCAGAGGCGCACGGATCGAAGGCGTCACCTCAGACGCGGGTCGCGGCATGATCCGAGCGATCGTGCCCCTCACGAAGATGTTCGGCTACTCCACGCAGCTGCGCTCGATGAGCGAAGGTCGCGGCGACTTCACGATGAGGTTCTCGAGGTTCGACTCTCTCGACTGAGCGATCGCCCGCTTTAGACCGCGGCGAGGCGCGCCAAGCCGAGCGTCGGGAGCTCGAGGCTGCGGACCTCTACTTCTCGCCGCTGCCGAAACTCCACGATCTCGAAGGCGCGTGGATCTTCGGACAGCACCCGCACGAGCTCTGTGTTGAGCGCGTGGCCGCTCTTCATGCCTACGTAACGGCCCACGATCGGCGCGCCGAGCAGCGCGAGATCTCCGATCGTGTCGAGGATCTTGTGGCGCACGAACTCGTCGGGCCAGCGAAGTCCTTCCGGGTTCTGAATCGAGAAGTCGTCGACCACGATCGCGTTCTCGAGGCTCCCGCCGAGCGCGAGGCCCTGGGCGCGCATGTTCGCCACGTCGCGAACGAAGCCGAACGTCCGCGCGCGCGCGACGTCGGTGAGGAACGCACGATCCGAATACACGAAGTGCATGGATTGGTTTGAGATCAAAGGATGTGCGAAATCGATCGTACAGTCGAGCACGAAGCTCTTCGCTGGCTCGAGGCGCGCCCAACGATCGGCCGATCCGACGCTCACGGCCCGCTTGATCACGAGGAAGCGCTTCGGCTTGCGCAGCGCGACGGTGCCGCCATTTCGCAAGATCAGCTCGACGAAAGGCTGCGCAGACCCGTCGAAGATGGGAACTTCGGTGCCGTCGAGCTCGACGCGCGCGTTGTCGATGCCGAGCCCGTGCAGCGCGGCCATCAGGTGCTCGATGGTCCCCACCGTCGCACCGGAGCTCCCGATGGTGGTGGCGAGACGAGTCTCTACGACGCTGTCAGCGGTCGCGCGGACCTCGACCCAAGGCGACAGGTCGGTGCGCACGAAGCGAATGCCGGTCCCCGCAGCGCTCGGCGAAATCGAGAAATGGACGACTCTTCCGGAGTGAAGCGCGACTCCGGTCCCGGCAACTCGCTGCCGAAGTGTTCGCTGATACAGCAATCGACCTCCGATCGGGCGTGTTCCATGGATCTCGTCGCACGGCAAATTCCTCGTGGCGAGAACCGACGGATGACGGAGCGAATCGAAGTGCGCGTCGCGAACCACACCAAAACGTTGATGGATCGCGGTTCGCTTCAGGGCGTTTCACTGTCGCAACGTCACCACACTCGGGCGCGTGTGTCGTTCTTACGTCACAGTAGTTTCAACCAAAGGCGAAACCGAAGTGAACCATCTCACGCTGCGTTCCATGAGCGCGAGCACAACGCGATCATCGCAGCGCCATCGCTCGGCCTCACGCGATGATCGGGCGCCCGAAGTGTTTGTAGGCGGACGGCGTAGCGACGCGGCCGCGCGGTGTTCGCGCGACGAAGCCTTCTTTGATCAAGAAGGGCTCGATCACCGCTTCGATCGTGGTGGGCTCCTCGCCGATCGCCGCAGCGATCGTGTCGAGCCCGACCGGCCCGCCTCCGAAGCGATCGATCAACGCGAGCAGGAACCGACGATCCATCTCGTCGAAGCCGTTCTTGTCGACCTCGAGGCGCTCGAGCGCTTCTTTGGCGAGCTCCGGCGTGATGCGTCCGTCGCCGATGATCTGCGCGAAGTCGCGTAAGCGGCGCAGCAATCGATTGGCGATGCGCGGCGTCCCACGCGATCGGTGCGAGATCTCTTCAGCGCCTTTGGGATCGAGCTCGACGTGCAGCACCCGAGCGGATCGCGTGACGATCCGAATGAGATCCTCGGGAGAGTAGAAGTCGAGGCGAGCGACGTGGCCGAAGCGATCGCGCAACGGGCTCGACAGCAACCCCGTACGTGTCGTCGCGCCGACGAGCGTGAAGCGCGGGAGCGGCAGCGTCATGGTTCGCGCGTGCGGCCCTTCGCCGATGACGACGTCGAAGCGAAAGTCCTCCATGGCCGGATAGAGGTTCTCTTCGACGGCCGCGGAGAGTCGATGGATCTCGTCGATGAACAGGACCTCATGAGGCTGCAAGTTGGTGAGGATGCCCGCGAGATCGCCCTTCTTCTCGATCGCCGGGCCGCTGGTCACGTGGATCGCGACGCCCATCTCGTGCGCGATGATGTGAGCGAGCGAAGTCTTGCCGAGGCCCGGCGGGCCCGCGAAGAGGAGGTGATCGACCGGCTCTTTTCGAAGCTTGGCTGCTTCGACCATGACCTTGAGGTTGTCGACGAGCCGAACTTGGCCGACGTAGTCCTCGAATCGCTTGGGTCGGAGTGTTGCGTCCGCGTATTCGTCGCCGGTGACGCGCTGCGCGGTGATCGCGCGTTCGCCGTCGAGCTCTTCCTGCTTGGTCATCCCTTGGAGGTCAAAACGTGTACTTCACGCCGGGCACGATCGCGGCGGCGATACCGAAGCCAGGTCGAGTGACGGCGAAGACACCAGCGCGCACGCCGAAGGAGAAGTGGCGGAGCTGTGTGTAGCGTTCGAAGCCGACGACCGCCGAGAACGTGGGGCCCTGGCCCCCGAACTGCTGGCCAGAGACTTGATCGGGGAGCGCGAGGCCGAAGCCCCCGCTCCCACGCACGTACAGGAAGTTTCGCTCGGTGGTGACGAACGCAAACTGCACGTTGAGCTGGGGCGAGATGAACAGGAGGTCGCCGAGGGGGGCGTTGTCAGGCGAGCCCGGCGCGACCAGCGCGGCAGCCCCGATGGACAAGGAGAGCACGGGAAGCACGTCGTAGCCGACGAAGATCCCGGTGAGCAGACCGAGCCCGAACGTCCGGCCGTCGATCCCCGTCACGATCATGCTCGCGCCGAAGTCGGACTCGAGGAAGGCGCCGCGCTCCACGGCGGCGATGTCGGGCGCCTTTTGGGGGTCCTGGGCCAGCGCCGCGCTTGGAGTTGCGACGACCACGGCCAAGACCAGGGCGAGAGACCTCATCGGCCCCGCACATTGGACAAAAGCGGTCATGGGGTCAACTTCGGCATCAGGGCCGGGCAGGTCCGAAGGGGGAACGGACGGAGACTCGAGCCGTAACAGTTTGTTCCAGTCTGGCCAGTTGTCCAAGTCGCCTCGTGAGTCCATGTTCGCGTCGTTCCACAAACTCATTCGAGGAAAAAAGATGAAAACCAAAATGCTTCCGAAACTGGGCGCGTTCGCGCTGAGCCTGGCCCTTCCGGCCATGAGTTGGGCTGCGCCGTACGGACTCGACCCCGACCACACTCAGGTGGGTTTCAAAGTCAAACACATGGTGGTCACCGACGTGCGCGGATCGTTCAAAGCCTACGCCGGCACCATCGACATCGACGACCAGGACGTCACGAAGTCGAAGGTCAACATCGAGATCGACGCAGCGTCGGTGACGACCGGCGTCGAAAAACGGGATGGTCACTTGAAGTCACCGGACTTCTTCGACGTGGCGAAATTCCCGAAGCTCACCTTCAAGTCCACCAAGGTGAAGAGCGCCGGCACCGGAAAGCTCGAGGTCACCGGCGACTTGACGATCCGCGGAGTCACCAAGTCGGTCGTGCTCCAGGTCGAAGGTCCGACCGCGCCGGTAAAGAACCCCTGGGGCGTACCCGTGCGCGTCGCCTCCGCGACCACCAAGATCAACCGAAAGGACTTCGGGCTGGTCTGGAACAAACCCATCGAAACCGGTGGGTTACTCGTGGGCGACGAAGTCACCATCGAGATCACCGCGGAGTTGAATCCGGCCAAGTGAGTCCGTGCCGAACAGAAGCGGAGAGTCACCTTCCGTTCTCGGCGAAACCCATCAGCGTGACTCCTCGGATCTGCCCATCGCGGAATGTCAGCGGCGTCTCTGCACCGTGACCTTGGTAAGCGCCCAGGTTGGGGGTGTAGAGGCAGGCCTCGTTCGACTCGCACAGCAGGTTTTCGTTTCCAACGCCATCACCCACCCTTTCGAGAGCGCCCCGGAGGAACGTCGAGGAGCAAGCCACTCCATCCCAAGTCGCGCCGGCGATCAGTCGACACTCCCCCTCACTGGAAGCGAGCCACGAGTGAGTCAGAACGGCATCGCCGTCTGGAACGGGAACACGAGCCCGCAAAATCGAATCCGTGCTCCGGAGCGAGAAGTCGTAGATCTGACAAGGGCCCGTGGACGCGGTACACCTTCGCCGCGCAGCGCGGTCTTCGGGCCATGTCGCGCTCGACAGCCCCCAACCGCGCTCGCCATTTTCGAACTCGAGCCAGTCTTCGACTCGATCGTACGCCGCGACGCCCGAGCTGTCGGACTGGTTTGCCGAGTCGTCAACCGCGAGGGGGCCGAGGAAGCTCGATCCGAGGCTGAGTCCGATCATCACTTCAGCGTCGAGGGGATCGGGAGGCTCGCAAACGTCCGAGATATTTCCACCGCAGGGGCTGCCGAGCCGACCCCCCAAGATCGAGCCGAAGAAGCGAGCTCCTTCGCTGAAGATGTCCCCATACTCATTGTCAGAGCCGCCGATGTCACTCACGAGCGACCGACTGGCGATCGTGAAGCCCCAATTGTCCGCGCTGATCGCTACGGATGACATGATCACGTGTCCGTCCGAGTTGAAGATCAGCCCCTGATACTTCGTATTCGCGGCCAGGGTCGAGGCGACCACGCCGTCGGTCGAATCGCCATTAACGAGCACTCCATAGTTGGACATGCTGCTGAATCGGGCGGCGCCGAGTCGAAACCGATGCGATCCATTTTGAGCAAGGAACCCGAAATTCTCGCCATTTTCGACAACGAGATCCCAGACCGTGACGTCTGGAGATCCGGACAGATACACTCCGAAATTCTGAGGGTCGGCGAGCCTGACCCGGGTCAACGAAGAGGATCCCGATTCTTCGAGGTATATCGAGAAATTTCGGTTGCCGATGATTTCGACCTCGTCGAGGCGCGCGGCGGGGCTTCTGTTGAGGTAGATGCCGAAGTTTTGGCCGCCTCGCAACCTCGCGCCCTCGATCTCGAGACCGGGGCTATCCTCGGCTTCGATCGACCGGCCTCGGATCTGGTCGAGCACCGCATTTTTGATCGTGACCGCTTCAGAGCGTTGCAGCGAGATCCCGTTCTCTCTGAGTCGCGCGACGGACCCTTCGTCGATGAGCGTGCCACCGGACGCGACCAAGCGGAGGCCGGATCCCGAAAAGTCGCGAATTCGGAGCTTCTCGAGGCGATTGGCCGGACTCTGACTGAGCACGATGCCCGCAGGTTCGTGAGTCGGCCCATCGATCGCCGCGAGCTCGACGCCGCGGAACCTGGAGTGCCGGACTCCGTCGAAGCGAACTCCACCAAACTCGGTCGAGCCTCCTGAGAAACTTCCCTCGAGCCAAACATGTCTGACCGAGCTCGCGGTCACGATCGGTTCGGTCGGCGCTCCTCGCTGGACAACTCCAGGCTGGATGACGAGCGCCACACGGTCAGCCGTGAGTCGGAACGAGCGAACGCGCGTCGAAGTGGAGACATAGATGGTCCCGGGGACCGACAACGTATCGTCGGTCTCCGTCGCCTCGATGGGATTCGACCACCAAACCGCCGGCGGCGTCGCGATTTGGCGCGTACCGTCGCTGACGATGAGCCGGTTCGGCCGAAACGATGAAGTCTCGAAGTCGATCAGGTTCGAGAGGAGGGCCGCGGCCGAGAGACTCAGCGACTCGATTTCTATCCGTCCCGAACCTGTCTCGGTGCAGGCCCAGTCAAATGCGCCGAGCTCGTCTCGCGCGGAGACTTGCTTGCAAGTGCAGATCCCATCCAAGCGCACGAATCTTCGCTCGCCGCCATGAGTACACGACTCGTGGGTAAGGGCTGCCGCGGGGTCGCACGCCCGGGACTCATCCGGGAAGGCAGCGTAGTCGTTCCAGTTCGGAGCGGCGGCGAGGCGGGCACCTACGGAGGAAGTCACCGCGAAAACTTCGACACAATCCGCGGTGCCATCGAGGTCGCAGTCTGGAAAGTCTTCGTCGACGTCTCCGTCGCCGTCATTGTCGCGGCCGTCGCAGTCCTCGATGTCCACACAGTCAGCGGTACCGTCGCCATCCGAATCGGGGAAGCCTTCGTCGACCTGAAGGTTGGCGTTGTCGTCCCGACCATTGCAGGTCTCGAACGGACCGGCGTCCACGAGCGGAATGCCGCCCGAATCAGCCGAGGCGGAGTCTTCTGCGCCCGAATCGCGGATCGGGTTCGGTCCCGCGTCGAGAGTGTCCCCGTTCGGCTGGGTGCCCGCTTCGACTCCCGCATCCGGAGCGGACTCGCAGGCGCCGAGCAAGAGCACGATGGCGATCATCCGCACCCCGTGGTCGGTGGCACGCGTCGAGCGAGCGGAAAGACGCTTTGAGATCATCGAGCCGAAGCATATCCGGTGCGGTCCCCGGGTTCCACGCCCGATGGGTACAAACACGCGCTCGATCTAGGCTTCGCGGAAGCTGCCGGACCCGAGGAGCAAGTTGCGGCGTCAGAGACGAAGTGAGATCGAGATCATCGAGCAGGTGAGTTACTTCACGATCTTGGAGATCGCACGGAAATCGTCGGACCCCGCTTTTCCGATCATGTCGAACAAGACGACCTCGGTGCTCGTGCGGACCGCGCCCGCCTTGGCGCAGAGCGAGAGTCCCACCTCCCAGTTATCGCGGGTCCTGGAAGCCACCGCGTCCTCGAGGACGTGAACCCGGAAACCTTCCGCGCAGAGCGCCCGAGCAGTCTGAAACACGCAGATGTGGGTCTCCATGCCGGTCAACAGCACCGTGCGGCGCCCGGTGTCCCAAAGGGCCGCGGCGATCGGATGGTCGGCGACCGCCTCGAAGCACACCTTCTCGTGCGCAGGCACGTCGCCGTAGGCGCTGCGCACGTCGGCGACGGTCGGCCCGAGCCCCTTTGGATATTGCTCCGTGATGATCACGGGGAGGCCCAAGAGGGTACGAGCGGCGCCAAGACGAACCAGATTCAGGATCGCTCGCGTACCGAGCGTTGGGTCCATGGCACTGGCGAGCCGCTCCTGCACGTCGACGATGAGGAGCACCGCGTCGGCTCGATCGACTTTGAGGTCACTGATGACTTCTGCGCTCATGCCAAAGTCGAGACGCGAACGCAGTTGGGAGTCAAGGCTGGCTCAGCAGATCGACCCAGGTACCCTTGTCGGGCTGCCCGTGACAGGCCCAGATGCCCGGGAGCTCCGGACTCATCACGACCGCCCCGTTGGTGCTGATCCCGTTGAAATCGTAACGACAGATGGCGTTCTCGGCGTTCTCGCGGTCGGAGAGTCCGCGCTTGGCGAGGTCGAGGTCGAAGTCACCGGCCTTGGTCGCGCCGAAGATCTCCTCGAGCCTGGACTGACGAGCGCACGATGACGCCGCGGGCGTGTCCCCTTCGAGGGCTTTGATCTCCTCGTCGAGGCAGTGATTCGTGTGGACGAAGTATCCACGGGAGACGTCCCACTTGCGAAGCTTCGTAGCGGAGCACTCGAGGGCAGCGGCCCGCCGGTGTTTGTCGGCGATGTAATAGAAGTGACCGCCGGCGCGCTGGGCCGACGTGACGCAATCCACCGCGTCATTGAAGCTCCGGGAGGAGAGCGCCTTGTGAATGATGCTGAGGTAGCAGACGCCGGGCTTGGCGTCGGTCGTTCGGATGTTGGTGGTGCCCATCGCGATCCCGTCCGCGTTCATTCCTATGAGCGACAAGCAGCCCACCGTCGTCAGGCACCAGGTGGGCGGAGCGTTCTCGGGATACCGAGTCACACACACCACGTACGGCATGTTGTCGGAAGCCAAATCCCAGGTCTGACCGCAAATCACGCGGCCGTCTCGAGTGAGGTCCTGCTGAGCCACGAAAGAGGTGCAGCCGCCGAAAGTGTCGATGTCGCCCCACCACGCCAAGACGTCTCTCAGATCGGTGAGCCCATTCAAGGCCCCGATTTGCTCCGGCGCGAGGTTGGCCGCGCGCGCAATACCGAGAAGCTCGGCGAAGCCAGCCTCGTCATACTTCTCCGTGGGCCGCAGGGACTGTCCGGCGACCTCCAGGAGCGTCTTCACACCGACCTTACGACCTCCGTAGGCGAGCGCCTGCGCGAGCGCGTTCTCGACACGACGCTCGTAGAGCTCCCGGATGGGCTCTCGGCATGACTCCCCAAAGGCCTCGCCCATGGCTTTGGGAGCTCCGCGGAATTCGAGCAGTCGCACCGCTCGAACCTGTCGCGTTCGCGCCGCGAGCGCAAGCGGGATGCTTCGGTGAGAAGACTCGCGGACGCTCTGCTCTCATCGGATAAAAGGAGCGCGGTTTGAATTGGAAGACACGGCCGGAGCTCCAACGCACGTCGCCACCCATCGATGCTACCTGGTGGTCGACGTGCGGACGCGATCGCTCGGGTCGAGCACCACGTCGTTCGGGCCGACCTCGAGCATCTCTTGGTTTTGGGTGAGTCGAAACTGCTCGTCGAAGATCGCGAGGCCATACCCAACGCCATCGCTGAGACGAAGGGGGGACCGCGTCGTATACGCTCGAATAGGTCCTCGATAGTTCTTTTCGCGAAACGCCGTCACGTACCAACTGCCCCGCGCATGAACCACGAAGCCATCTCCCACGGCAAGCCGCTCCGACAACACGTTCGCCGCGTCCCGATACCCTTCGGTCCGGTGAAAACGAACCTCCTCGATCACGTACTGTGAGCTGTTTTCGACGACGATCGAAGCGGTACCGAGTCTGACGATTGTGAGGTCATCTTCGCAAGCGCAAAGGAAGGCGAGCGCCCCGCAAAAGGCGAGCGGCGCGCCAAGTCGACGAGCGAGAACGACGAACCGTGGAGCTCTCCATCTGTTCGGCGCTCTAAAACAAGACCACACCGGACACCTGCGCATTCCAGGCCGTGAGTGACACCGCGTCGGCCCACGCGCGCTCTCGGACATAGATTTTTTGGCTCGGCGAGTAGGTCGCCCGAGTCAGAAAGTCGATTCGGGTCGGATATTCGAACCGATCGTACCACTCGAAATCAACCGCGCCCCGCAGCGCGGCGTGAAGGGACGGGATGGCGAGACCCAATTGAGCGCCTGCCGACCCCGACATGAAGGCGCGAAGGTCAGTGACTTCCTCGGATCCGTCGAAGAATTGGACACCCAGGTGGCGAAGCTCGAGGACGTTGATGCCCACACGACCCGTCGCAAAGAACTGCACATCTTCATCTCCGAGCACGAGATTCAGGGCCAGGCTTTGCGTCACGAACCCCGATCGGAGGCGTAAGTCGTAGTTGATCGCCTCGTAGTCTTCTTGGCCGGTGTTGGGATCGCTGACTCTTGCGCCGATGGTCTCCGCCCCGGTGACATCGACGACCGGAATGTCCTCCAAGAACCCATCGATGCGAACGTCCTCGGACAGAAAACCGACTGTCCCGGGAAAGAAGAATCCCGTCCGGTCCGGGGGTTTGAACAACGAGACTCGATATCCGGTAGAGGCCGCAGCTCCAGACCCAACGAGCTCGTCGGGATGCCCTGGCGTTCGAATCCGGGTCGAGACGGAGGCGATCCCTTTGAAAGCCGAGACTTCGAGACCTCCGAGAGACATGAGGTAACGTTCGAACAGGGAGGCGTCGGATCTCTCGACCGGGCGTACCAAAACTCGGAACCCTTCCTCATCGATGAAAGACTCCAACCGCTCGACTGGCTCTAGCGCTTGGACGACTGGCTTTTGCACTTGGACGGGTGGGTCGGCTGCCACGAGAAACTCCGGTGGCGGCGCCTCTTCGAGCACGACGGTCGAGGTCTTTTGTACGGACTCGGCGCCGAGCGGGTCGTCGAGTGAAGCGCCGACCGAACGCCCCCGTTCGGCGCTGGCGGCGGCCAGCGCTGTCCTCGTGCTCGTGCTCGTCCTCGTGCTCGTCCTCGTGCTCGCGTCCGAACACTCGACGGCCACGACCCAGGGTCGTAGCACGAGAGACCCGAAACCGCCCCCTGGGACACGTCGGCGGCACTTGCTTTCGCGGCCTCTTTCGACGAGCTCGAGGTGCTTGGGTTCGGTCGTCGAGGCGGGGCGTCTAGGGCGATGCGTCCGCTCCGCCCGAAGCCGCGGTCGGAGCCGCTCCACAGGCTCGAGGAGCGCCTTTCGGAGGCGTTCGGCGACGTCCTCGAACGCGCGGGCGTACGCACGGCGAAACGCATCTTCCTCCGGATCCGTCCGGTACCATGAGTAGGTCACCGAGCTGAATGCCGCACGCACGTCGACTTCGACGACCGGTATCTCCTCTCGACTGATCCAAACACCACTCGGATCGTCCGGGGCGCTCTGAACGAAGGCTTCGAGCCGGAGTCGCACTCGCGCCTCGCCCCATTCGGGCGTAAGAGGGAACAGTCCCAAAAATGGGTAGGCGGCAAGCACGTCGAGAATCCACGTCCGGTGATGACTCGAATCGAGCTCGAGGGTCGCGCGAACGAGGATCGGCACCAAATCACCGTCGATGGCAGGTCGATCACGCGAGACCGATTCGAACGGACCTTTGGAGCGAAGGTACGCAGCTAGCGAATCGAGCAGCGCGGCCTCGCCATCCTCGAAGTCACGCGGTCCCTTCCCGTGGACCGAGAGAGCGACCGTGATGGCGACGTCGTCGAGGCTGGGCTCCTTGCTGTCCAAGCTCGGTGGCTCTGGGAGGACCAACCTCTGCGCGGAGCATCCAGCGAGCGCCTGGATTGCGAGCGCCTGGACTGCAACCGCCTGGACTGCAACCGCCTGGACTGCGATCGCCTGGAGGGCGAGCGCCGGGCGAGCGAGCGCCAGGCGGGCGAGCGGAAGCCTCGAGCACGTCGGAGGCGTCAGCTTGGCAATCTCTGACGCACGCACCGAGGACGAGGATGACACTTTGCCCTGAGGCTCCACGTCGGTCATCTGGCGTTCCAGTCGGTTCATGGCGACATCGCATTCGCGGCGAAGCTCACGATGAGGCTCTCCTCGGAACGGTCACGCTCGGGTCGCTTGGATTGATTCTGAATCCCGCCACTCACGAGCTGCTTCCTACGAAGCTCATGCTCCCGTGGCCGCGCGAGCGACCAACTCACTCCTTCGACAGATACAGCCGCGGACCGACCGCGGACACGAGAATCCGACCGCGCGCGTTCATCGTGGCTCCGCGAAGCTCCGAGATGGGTACACGAGGAGTACCTCCGAGCGAGAGCACACCTGCGAGACCGGCGGAGAACATCCTCGGCGGCGACCCGAGTAACTCGACGGGCGGCCCCGGCGCCCAAGAAACGCCCGCATCGAAAGTCTCCAGGTCGATTTGTCGCAGTCGGAGCTGCTCTCGTCCCTTCGCCGGCTCGATGGCCCAAAAGAGGTTGCTCGAAGCCGTTACCGGCGTCTGACCGAGCGCCCCGATGAGTACATGATCGGGAGCGAGGACCCTCAGCGTCGAAAAGAGCGGAGGCATCCGGTCGTCGTCGGTCCCGGTACTCTCCTCGACCCGAGCGAAGGCGAATCGTTCGGCGTAGAACGACCGATCCGAACGCCTCGAGATGCGTACGATGTGGCCGCCGCAACCGACCGCCCAAGCGACGCCTGCGCTCGAGTCCACCGAATTCCAGTGCCACGCGGGCAAGCCTCGCTGGTCTGTGATGAAACAGTCGCCGTGGTCCGCGGGTGCGACTTCGGTTTCCGGGGTCGTCGGGTCGTCCCACTCGATGGGGATCTCTGCCGCCGAGCGACCTGCGAGGTGAAGGAGCATCCAGCGGTCCGCGGCACCGATCGCCTCACCCGGCGCGACCTCCACCACGTCGTAGAGGGCCTCCGCCCGCCCGAGCTCGACCTCATCGGTCTCGTCGGATACCCACGCCGCATACCCATCACCGCCGACCACGTGCCCGCCGGCCGAAGTCGGAGCCGCGCAGATGATCTGGGCTGGGTTGCTCGACGGCGAGGCCTCGCGCCGCACCGAGCCATTCCCATCCACGAATACTCGCTGGCCGCCCTGTACGAAGCCGATGAAGGTGTCGTCGGGTTGATTCGACCAAGCCCAGATCGCAGAAAGATCGAGCTCGGTCGATCCGAACACACGTTCGAAGTCGATCGTGGTGCTGGAGGTCTCCGCAGCTCTGTAGAATCTCCCGCGCTCGTACGACAGGTACCAACCCGGCCACGGAGCTTCGATCCACTCAGGCTCCAACAAGGGGCTCGCGAAGCTCTCGATGGGTAGGTCACGCACCGCGAACGAGCGCAGGTCGATCTCGATGAGTTGCCCGCGGACGCTCGGGTCGCGACTCAGGAGGCGCGCGCTTCCACGTGCGCTCGCGAAGAGCGGGCAGGTGGCCCCGGCGTCTCGGCGGAGCTCTGTCCAGCCGCTCGCGGGATCTCGATCGCTCGAAGAGAAGTGGCGCCCGAGAAAAACGCGGTCTCCCGCTCGAGCCGAAAGACAAATCACCGCGGAATCACCGACCGCGTCGATCGACATGGCGATCCTCTCCGACGCAGGGATCAGCGGGGCGCTCTGCCACGACCAGTCGGATCCTGCCGGGCGTCCAAGCGCCACGGCGCCTCCGGTGACTGCGACAATCGCGCCGTTCTCGAGGATCGCTGCGAACGGAGGGTCGGAGTGACTGCTCACCCGAAACAGATCCGAGGGCGTAATTTGTTCACAACTCAGCGCGTCGGCTTCGATGGCGCAGAGGAAGACGGCGCGAGGCCACAGGTTCTCCTGGCCGGCGCCAGTGACCTGCCGACCCGATACCAGCAGGTGGGGCACGTCTCGCTCGATCCCAAGCTGCAGAAGTGCCGCTTTGGGAACCGGGAGGAACGCACGTTGGAGCCGCCCTGCCGCGGGTGTGTGATCCAAGGGCACGTCGAGGTTGACGCCGCCTGAGAGCGACAACTCACGATGGGCGAGCGCACGGTCGAAGAGGTCGAAGCGCTTCGGGCGCGGCCGGCTCACGTCTGGGCTCAAGACGAGGACGGAGCCATCTTCGAGCGACACCGCGCTGATGGGCCAGCCCACGAACGGGACGTCGCGGGTCTCGAGCGCGTCGCTCCCGGTGCGCACGGCGAAGTCGCGGCCGAAGACGACGACCTCGCCCGACGGGAGGATCGTAGACGCCGTGACCTTGGCTCCTTCGTCGGCTGGATAGACTTGCTCGAAGGCCAGCGCCGTCGAGGTCAGCTCCAACGATCCGGGCGCCAACGCGCAAGGTCCCGGCCAATCGAGGCGCACCAAGGCCCGAAGTCCCCCAACGCGATCCTCGCGCGCGTCAGCTGGCACTTCCTCGAGACCATCGGCGTCTTCAGTCCAAACACGGGCAAATGAGGGAGGCCGACAGCTCGCTCCAGGCTGCACGACCAGGGGCGCGCGGACCCCGACACCTGGACACCTATCGCAGGATCCGATCGGCGCAGGCGTCGAGTCGAGACGAGCCGTGATGCCCGCGATGGCGGTGGAACCGTCGGAGAAGACCAAGGAGTCGGCCTCGAGGCCGAACAGCACGAGCTTCTCGGTGCGGTCGAATCGCGCCGGATCGGAGGTGCGTCCCAGAGCGACGGACCGCGGCTTGCCCCCATCGACGCTCACCGCGACCAACAGGTCGATGCCAGCCTGGTCGAGCGCCCTGGCGACCGAGTCGGAGCATGCGAGGCACCACGGCAGGACCAAAGGGGCGAGTGCTCGCACTCCGTGCCTTAATTTTAGGGTTGGGCGTAAGCGCGTCGTAGATCACTCAGTCCGCGAGCTCGTTATGGTCACTGCCGTCGTCGAGGTCGCCAGCGGGCGAGAGAACGTCCAGGCTTGTTTGTGCATCTTGTACGACTCATCGATCTCCTCGTGGAGCACTTTTCCGTCCTTCGGAGGCGTTTCGCACGGCCACTCTTCTCGCAGGAACTCGAGGTTCGTCCACGCGACTTCACCCTCGGCGACCATGGTGTCAAACTCGGTCACGTGCTTGAACCCAATTCCTCCGAGATAGGACTTGAACTCGTCCGGTCCACTCATCGACTGACCCTTTCCGTCGTAGATCGGTCGGTTGATGACTTCGGCTCGAATGATTTTGACCCTTTTCAGCTCATCTGCGCCGGACTTCAACACTTGCAGGTCGACGCCCTGGACATCCGTCTTGAGGAACTCGATGCAGAGATTTTTCGGAATGCGTTTCAAAATTCGATCGAGGCGAAAGACGGACACTTGGCGGTCTTCCTTGGTCCGCAGCAGTCGACCGAACTCACGATCGTCTCCGTCAGACGCCAACAGGGAGCTCGTCTGTTTGAACGCGTTGACGTGAAAAGTCATCACGCCTTCTTCATCGAAGAGGGCAAAGGGAATCGTGACCAGGTTGACTACGTTCGGCCACGAGGCCCACTTCTCGCTGAGGGGCTCCACGGCGATCACACCCAAGTCCGAGTAAGCCATCATCGCGTGAAGTGTATGCTCCAACTCGTGGGCTCCGATGTCCACCCAGACGCGACGGACCTGAGGCGGGAAGATGAATCGGTCCGACGCATCGATCACGGAGCGGCCGCGGTTCGCTCGATATAGGAGCGCCGCGGGCATCCCGCCGACCGTCTCGGGGCCGTCGTAGGGAAGCGCCAGAGCCCGTTTGGAGAGCTCCATTCCGAGGATCTCATCTGGGGTGGGCGGCTTGTCGGCTACCTCCGGTTTTGGGCAGCCAGCCAGAAAGAGCAGAGTCAACCGTATCGAGACGGAGATTTTGCGGTCCAACGCGGGGACCCTAGTCCGACACCCTCTGCAAGTCAACGCGCAGGACTCAGTCGGGCGGGGCTGCGTCGCTGCCGCCGTCGGCTCCGGAGTCGGGCATCGCATCGCTCGGACCGCCATCATTGGGACCCACGTCGGATCCTCCATCGGGAGGCCCTGCGTCGAACCCGCCGTCGGAGGCATCGGGAGGGCCACCGTCGAACCCACCGTCGGAGGCGTCGGGACCTCCATCGAACCCACCGTCGCCCGCATCGGTCGCGGAGTCACTCGGCCCGCCATCGAACCCTCCGTCGTCGGGTCCAACGTCGCCATCGCTCGGACCAACGTCGCCATCGCTCGGACCGACGTCCCCGCCGTCGGATCCGCCGTCCGGGGGCCCGCCGTCGCGGCCGCCATCCACGCTGGCGTCGACGCCGGCGTCCGACCCCGAAGCACGCGCCGTGACGTAGACGCTGAAGTGGGTGGACTCGAAGACGGCCTTCGAGCCGTCGAAGTCGACGCTCGCGATTTGCTCCCAGTCAGTGTCGTTCTCATCGTCGAGGCGCAGCACAGCGATGCCGTCGGAGGCTCCCGCGAACGGGAGCTCGATCGTCACGGCTTGCTGGAAGGTCTGGCCGTGGGGCAAGAACGCGTAGGCCTGGCCTGCCCTCGCGAGCCCGGTGGGCAACGCGGTGAGTGTAGATTCGTCGAGCTCGGCGATCGAGAGCTCCACGGGCGCCGGCAGCGCTGCCGTCGGGACGCCGACCAGCACGTCATCGAGCGAGACCATGCCGCCCTCGGCCCCGACCGTGCTGGAGCTGACATCGAGCTCCGGCGTGCCACGGAGAGTCGAGTCTCGCTCGCGCTCCCCGCACGAGGCAGCCAAGAAGATGAGCGGGAGAACGAAGCGAGACACAGCCACAACTTACTCCTTTTCCGTGAGGCTCACGAGGAAGAGTCGGTCGTGAGCTCCGCTTTCAAACTCATACCTTCGTCGGTGAGACAGCGTCACGACACGTGGAAGTGCGGGGCCGCCGGCTGGCCAAACTCGAGGTCTAGGCCCAAATCCTTCGCGTAGTCCTCGAGCACTTTCTTGCCTGCGTTGGTGGGCGAGAGGCACCCGTAGCTGCTGCCTTCGCTGCGTGCCACGAGCTCCGTCATCACGGATTTTTGGCGACTCACATAGAGCTTCTTCAGCGCGGCCACCATCGACTTCGCCTCGGTCCCGTTGACGACGAAGCGAAGCGCGCGCGGCTCCCCCGGGTTGCTCGACACCCACGACGGGAACATGTTGTCATTGGCCGGCTTCGAATAGGCGTTGAGCAAACTCACCGCGACCTCGGAGGCCGAGCCCTTCCAGCTGAACTTCGGGGGCTTGGCCTGATACTTCTCCGGGAAGTCGAACGACGAGGCCGACTTTCGCTTGGAGCTCTTCGAGAACTCCAGCATTCGAGACTCCAGCACAGTCATCGACTTGACCGCTTCCTGGTCGTCGATGGCCTTGTTCCCGTCTTTATCCCGCGCCTTGAGTTTCTTGGCCGCGGTATCCATGGCCTTCTTCACGTTGCCGATGGTCGAGCCGCCGGATTTGGCGGCGGTCCGCCGGGCTTGATCGAGCAGCCCTGCGTAGTCGTCCATTGCTTTCGTGCTGGACTCTTTGCGAATCTTGCCGATGTCGCCCTGCCGTATGGCTCCGTCGGTGTTGATGTCGCTTTTGTCCACGAGCGTCTTCGCCAGCTTAGCCGCGCGGTCGATGTGGGTGAACGTGGTCTTCACTCCTTCACTATCGGCGGGATCCCGTCGGGGTTGCGCGTGATTTCTTTGCGTCGGCTCTCGCCTGCGAGATTCATTGGGTTTTGCGAGGACTTCTGGGCCGCGGTCCGAGGACCGTGGTCGCGGATGGAGCGCGTCGAGCGCATGCTCGCGGGTCCCGGTCGGCGAAACGAGCTCGCGCTGGTCGAGGCGGGCGGGTCCAGGTTCGTGCTGAAAGCTCGACGCGACGCGGACGACGACGCCCAGCGGGAAGCCTGGGCGCTGAGGCTACGGCGGGGAGCCTCCGCTCCGCTTCTCCACGTGCATCTGACTCGGACCGAGGTTGTGAGTCTGGGCGTTCGCCGGGGCATGGCGCTCGACGTGGGGCTCGGGGGTGTCATCGTGATGGACTTCGTGGAGGGAGCCGATCCGGACGATCGCGATCGGGCCAAGAGCGCTGCAGCGGCGGTCGCCGAGCTCCATTCGACGAGAGCTCGGAGGGGTCCTGACTTCGGTTGTCCTTCCAGCGCGCACCTCATCTACGGCTACGCGGCTGACTTGGCAAAGCGGATCGTCCGCCAGCAAATGCTCGTCGAGCGCGACCGAGTCCGCCTGACACGAGTCATGGAGATCGCGGCACGCCGAGTCGAGCGGCTGGGTCTGGGACCTCGCGCGAGACGCTCCCTCTGCCACGGCGACCTTCGCTGGCACAACATGAAGATGCTCGACGGTTGTGTGCGGCTCGTGGACTTCGAGGGTGCTGGGTTGGGTGATCCAGCGGTCGATCTCGCGCTGATGACTTGCCGAACCCCTCTCGAGGAGCGGGAGGAGGTCGAGCTCGTCGACGCTTATCTGTCCGCGCGTCGCGACGACTCATTCCTCGATCGGTACGTGCGAGTGCTTCCGCTGGTGAGTCTCGTGAGCGCTCTGAGCGCGGTGGTCGTGGGTCGCACGGGGACACGAGCGCGGTACAGGGACGAGCTCGATCGGGCCTTTCGTCGGTTTGATACGCGACCAGCGACCGGAGCTCGAGCTCGAGCTCGTTGAAGGAGTATGAACACCGGACGGGCGGCCACGCTCCGTCTCGGTCCTCACTCCCTGTCGGTCGCGCTGGCCCGATAGACCACGGACGAGAGTGGAAGGAGCAGGGCGCCGCCGGAGACGGGATCGGGCACGATATCCGCGATCGCCCGATCGACGGTGACTTCGCCCGGAAGAACCTGCCGGAGGTTCGCGTCGAGCAGGCCGATCACGTCCGAGTCGGGATCGGCGCTGTCGAAGCTCACGAGGTAGGTTCCGGGGATGGCGCCGAAGGCACCGAGCTTGCGGGGTCGCAGCGTCGAGCCGTACACGGAGGCCCGCGAGACGATTCTCGTTTCGTCTACGAAGACCACGACCTTCTGCTGCAGGAGGCTCACGATGTACAAACCGAGCGCGCGGTCCTTCACCATACTCACGACGCGGCCGGTAGTGAGTCCGACCCGAAGGCTGACACTTCCACCCGGGAACAGATCGTCGAGGCGATACCAAACCAAGGAGTCCCGGCCGTCCTCGCTCACGACGATCGACCCTTCGTCGACGGACAAGCCGGAAGCGTCTCCGATGATCGAATGGCTGAGTTGCTCGACGGCCAGGTTCGAGAGTGACACTCTCGCGAGCCTGTAAGAACCGTTCGACTCGTCGGGAGGAATGGCATGGAGTGTGTCGAGGAGGAGCACGAGGAACTCACCTTCGATGGCCGACGCGCTCACTCGCTCAGCAGGTACCGAGCGATCCTCAGGCGACACGAGCGGCGCGGAATCCACGACCTCTCCGGTCGCGCTGAAACGAGCGACCGACTGCGGAGTCGAGCCAAAAACGCCGAAAACCGAGTCCCCTTTTGTAACGAGCGCGGTCACGCAAGGCGGAGCGGTGGTCGTCCGGGTGACTTCGAAGGAGTCCCGATCGACCAACCGAAGCCTCGACGGCAGCTCGCATTCGAGGTCGGTCGCGGGGTCGGAAGCGATCAGCCATCCGTCCCGCGTGGCGACGGCGGCGAGGATCCGCTCCCCGGCCAACACGTCCGCGAGCTTGGGTTCGACGCGAAACTCGGGCGCCAGCGCGGGGTCGAAGGCGTCGAAGTAGCAGGCCTCGGACTCCCAAGTGCATCCGACCGACAGGGACGCAGGCGATCTCACCTGGGGTGCGCAGGCCGTGACTCCAATCTGGCGAGTCACGTGGGTGATCTCGAGGTTTGGGCTCACGCGGAGGTCGACGTCGCCGAGCTTGCAGTTGGACGAAGCCTCGAGGCTGATTTGGCAGCCATTCTGGGTGAGTTGTGCCGCGCACGGTCCGGCCGAGCAGGAAGGTTGAACGCGAAGGTCGCCCAGGGACGCAGAGCACCGGCTGAGCGCGGGCGTGGTCAGGTCCAGCTCGAACGACGCGGGCTTGGGGTCGAGCTCGCCGTCCGGGTCGTCGTCGATCCCCACGTAGGCCGGAGCGGGCAGCAGCGGCTCGGTGGGCCCGGCTTTGGCGAGCGGTGCGGCCCCGTCGTCTTGAAGGCTCAGGGTCGCGCTCTCGTAGCCGAGCAGCACGAGGTGCCCTTGGTCGTCGACCGGCAACTCAGCCCTCGTGAGCTCCGCGCTCGGCAACAGACCGGTGCTACCGATGATCTCGTTGGCCGAATCGAAGACCAACACGGCGAAGAGGTCCGATTCGAGTTGCTCGGGCAGGCGAAGCGTCCAAGGTGACGAGCAGCCTGCGAGCGCCAGGGCGGCAGAAGTCGACAGCCATCGGGGGCCCACGTTCGGGGGAGAATAGCACACGGGTCTCGAGGCTACGCTGGGGACCTGGGGATGGACAGCCGCTCGTCGGCGTAACTTACGCGCGGGCAAGATGCCGCGCTCCCAGGGGTCCGCGATCCCAGGGGCTCAGTCAAATTCCGCACCTTTTCTCGAGCACGCTCTCGAGGAGGCCAGGGTCGCAGGGTTTGGAGAGGAACTCATGCGCGGTCGCCAAGGCTCGAATCACAACCGACTCCTCCGCGTGTCCGCTGAGCACCACGCGGGAGACAGTCGGAAATTCGTCGCGCACGCGCTGCAGCAACTCGGCACCGTCCATTCCAGGCATCTTCATGTCGGAGACGACGATGTCGAAGGGCTCGCGCGCGAGGACCTCCAAGGCGACTCGCCCGCTCTCGACGAAGACCATTTCCCAAACCTGCCGTCGTTGGCGCAGTCGAAATCGCAGACCTTCGAGGACGTTACGCTCGTCGTCGACGAACAGAATTCGTTTTTTCATGGAGCTTCCCCCAGGTTTCGTTGCGTGGAATTCGTGTCGCTCTGCTGAGCGGCGATTGGAAGTCGAATCGCGAACGTCGTGCCCTTGCCAACCTCCGTCTCGAACGTCAGTGAGCCGCCGTGTTTGTCCACCACGATCGACCGAGCAGCAGTGAGGCCCTGTCCGCTGCCGCGCCCGACCTCCTTCGTCGTGAAGAAGGGCTCGAAGATTCGCTCGCGAATACTCTCTGGAATTCCGCAGCCCGTGTCCGAGATTTCGAAGCGAACCCAGTCCCCTTCCCTCCGAGAGCGTACTCTGATCAGGCCCCGCGCATCGGTCTTTCCGACGACGTCGACGATGGCGTGGGCGGCGTTCACGAGCAGGTTGAGAAAGACTTGGTTGATGTCTCCGAGGTGGCAGGGTACGAGGGGGAGGTCGCCAAGGTCCGTCTCGACCTCCGCCGTGTACTTGTACTCATTCCGTGCGATCGTGAGTGTGGTCAGGATGGCGCGGTTGAGATCGGCGGGGCTCTTCTCGCGTTCGTCTCGATGAGCAAACTCCTTCATGGCCTTTACGATGGTCGAGATCCGCGTAATT
Source organism: uncultured Myxococcales bacterium (assembly GCA_964463485.1). Classification (GTDB taxonomy): domain Bacteria; phylum Myxococcota; class Kuafuiibacteriia; order Kuafuiibacteriales; family Kuafuiibacteriaceae; genus CAYXDO01. Next base: position 39,703 of record CAYXDO010000060.1, read on the forward strand.
CCGTCCAGCGCCATCTCGAAGGCGGCCGGCGCGTTCTGTTCGATGTAGGCCTGGTCGACACTCTCCTCGAGCTCCTGCAAGGCCTGCGCGGCCTGCCCGTAGCCAGGAACGCCGACGAGTGAGGAGAGCACCTCTCTGTACCGTCCGATCAAGCTCTGTTCGTCCTTGAAGCTGTCGGACAGGAAATACAGGCTGTCTCCGATGAACTGCGCTGGCGTGTTGATTTCGTGCGCGACTCCAGCAGCGAGCTGACCGACCGCTCGGAGTTTCTGAGAGTGGCGGAGCTCGATTTCGGCTTGTTCCCGAAGGGATCGTTCGCGCGCGAGCTTTCGCTCCTGCTCCCGCCGCTCCGAGGCGTCGGCATAGAAACTCACCGAGCAGGGCCGACCTTTGATCTTGACTACGGTGGTTCTCACGTCCGCAAAAAATACGGTTCCGTCCGCACGGCGGCATGGGAGCTCGGCGACGGTCACATGGTCTCCGTTCGAGCCGAGGTCCACGCACGCATCCCGCGGATGAATGTCGGAGGGCCCAAGGTGGATGATTGCTTCTGGACGGTGCCCGAACATGGCGCACCACTGCGCGTTGCCGTGCACGAAGGCCTTCGACTCGAGGTCGGAGATCAGTATGCCTTCACCGGTGCCGTCGAACAGCGCTCGATATCTCTCTTCGGATTCGCGGAGCTGTTCGCGGCGCCGGTGCTCGTCCGTGACGTCGCGGAATACGAGGACGGCTCCTACGATGTGGTGCTCGGCGTCGAAGATGGGAGCGCAACTCTCGGCGATCTGTCGCTCCTCGCCCATGCGGGAAACCAAGAGCTTGTGGTTGGAGATGCCGACCGAGAGGCCTTTTTCGAGCGCGTCCGCGACCGGCTCGATGAGTTGCGGTCCGTTGCGAACGTCGAAGACGCGGAAGACTTCGCGGACGTCGTGGCCGAGCGCCTCGTCGATTCTCCATCCCACGAGGTTCTCGGCGGCCGGATTCATGAATTCGACGCGGCCTCGGCCATCGGTCGAAATCAAGCCGTCGCCTACACTCGCAAGGGTCGTTCGATAGCGAAGCTCGCTCGATCGAATTTCGTCCTTGGCCGCTTCGAGATCCCACATGGCGGTCTGCACCGTTGCGAGCGCAGACTCCTTGGACGCCAGCTCCGTAGTCAGTCGCTCGGCGAGACCAGACAAGTCATGGCCGAGGTCACTCAGCAGGCCTTCGCAAGGGATCCGTCGAAGGAGCTCACGCGCGTCATACAGAGCTCCCTGACCCATCAACCGGATCGCTGACCGCAGGAGCTCGATCGCGCAAGAGTCGTCACTCATGACTCAGCTCGAGCGGCTCGAGGGGAAAGACCCGAGAGATCGAGCACTCGGAGACCAAAATAGCCTTCACCTGGCTGATCAGAGGCATGAACGCCCTTGGGGTGCGAGACTCGACTCGGTCTTTTGCAAAGAGGATCAGAGTGAAGACTGCACCTCCGAACATGACTCCGCCTACGGCGAAGACAGATTCGACCCCGTGGCTCGTCACGAATTCTTGCGCTGGGATGATTTTGCGCCCGAGGTCGTCGACCGCCCCGCGCGGATCCGCGATCCAGAAACAACCCACTTCGGATCCGAGGAGTTGGCGCTCCAAGGCGGCGCCGGGATCTTGAACCCACGACAGCGGAAGGCCGAGGTCTCGGAGCAGCCGTGACATCATCGGAATCGACCCGACGAACTTCTCGGACAGGAGCGGGATCGCGACGTGTCCGCGCGACTCGTCCAGCCGATTCCATCGGGGGTCTCGCCCGCGCGTGGCGACCAGAGAGTGCACAGGCGTGTGAGGCGTGAGGATCTCGAGCAGCTCGACGGTGCGAGCGAGCTCCGCTGCAAAGCTCTGTTGCCGGCTCGGCAACGACCCGTACGGAACGGTGAGGAACGCCCGAGCCAGCACCAGGGACTCCTCGAGACCCTCGTAGACCGCGTCGACGAGCGCGCGGGCCACGTCGACGATGAAGGGGTGCGCGGGGATCGAGGCCCGTCGCCGCTCGAAGAGCGCGGAGAGGGCTGACGGAGTAGCCTGGGACATCAACATCTTTCCCTCCATCGTAATGCGGGGTCGAGCCCGCAGAGCTCGGCGCTCAGCCACCTCATCGACGGAACGGGAAGGGACTTGAGTCCCATGTTGGACCAGGGGTCTTCTCTGGGTGCACTTCCGTACCGTCCGATTCGGAGTCCGGTTCGGAAGGCACCGAGCCTGCGAAACTTACAAGCCGATTGGCGCCCTAGGAGCTCAGGACCCTGGGAGCGCAGCGATCTTGGCTGCGCGGAACTCCAATGAAATCGTGCTCGTGCTCGTGCTCGGAATTCTTCGGATCGAGCAAGAGAGCACGAAAGTCCGAGCTTGGACCGATCTTCAACTGCCGGAAAACTTTGGGGCGTTCAGCCCGATCGGCGTCCTAGGGACCCGGAAACCGCAGCGCGAGTGGTAACATGACGCCATGACCGACGAGGCCGACGACGCCTCGGGTGCGCCACCCGAAGACGAGGCGCCGCCGACGGCGAGCGGCGTTCGGGCGTACGCGAACCCACGGCCTACCCACAGCGGCGTTCGAGCCTATGCGGGAGAAGCCGTCGCGGCCAAGGACCTTGGAGACACGGCGTGGGACGCGCCCGCCGAGCCCGCCGAGCCGGACCGCGCGGTCCACGCCTCCGAGATCGTCTTCCAAGAGTCGCGTCCCCCGGTAGACCACACGACACGAATTCGTGCGGAGCGTGGCGAACAGCCCGCGCCCGCGGTCGAGCCCGCCCCCGCCGTTGCGCGGCAAGGCGATTCGAGCCCGCAACCCGATGGCCCCACGTCGTCGGACCTCGCACGCCGCGCCCAGAAGGCTCGACGCCGAGCGCGCGACCAGAAAGCCGAGCGCACCGCCTTGCTCGTCGTCCTCGGCATCGCCCTCGCCTTCGGAGCGGCCGGCTGGTTCGTGCTCGGCATGCTCGAAGAAAAGGATCAACAGGAGCTCGCGAGCCGCCCGGATGCAACGCCGCAGAAGGAGCCCACGCGGGTTTCGAAGCCCGTCGTCGTCACGACCAAGAGCTCCGACGACGACGAAGAGATCCCCGCGCTGACGACGCTGCGTGAAGAAGGCCTCACCATTGCAGCAGAAGGACTTCCTCGCATCATCGTGGAAGCAGGCGCGAGCCAGGCGGCCAACATCGCGGCTGCTGTGCTGACCTGCCGCTTCGCCTACGGAATCTGGGAGTTCTCTCCGAACAGCATGTTCAAGTTCGTGCCGACCTGCGCCAAGCTCCGAGGCGAAGAGATCGTCGGCGCCTATGAAGTCCGAGGCAACGAGGTGTGGCTGTCGCCGATCAGCACCTCCGAAGGCACCGTGATCGAAACCGTCTTCCGCGTCGCGAAGCCGTCGAGTGTGCAGAGCACCGCGAAGCTCGGAGCCATCCGGCTCCGCGTCGAACAGAGGATCACCGCGTTTCGGCCGGGCATGAACGCGATCCAGTTTCAGCGCGCGTTCGCCGAGAAAAATACGATCGACCTCGGAGCGCTCATCAAAGACGGAGCGTCCGCTCCCGCTCCAGCAACTCCACGGGAGAAGCCGGAAGAGCGAGAGCAACCCAAGGAGCGAGACCCCGTGCTCGATCTCCTCGACGAGAACGACGAGTAGCCGGAGGCCGCGGTTTTCGCAGCCGGGCTGTGTACAATTGGCAAATGGCTCGCGGGAACGGCAGATCGCGTCGCGACACGAAGTCGACGCTCGACGACATGCTCAAGAGCATGGTCTCGAGCATCACGGTGCTCGGAGAGTCCGTAGAGGCGCTCAAAGGCGTCGTGGCCGAGCAGGCTCGTCAGAATGCCGCGCGCGACGTGCGGATCGACCAAGTCGTGACCGAGCTGCGCGGGTTCAACGTCGAGCAACACAAGATCAACGTCGAGCAGCGAAAGACGAACGCCGCGCTGATCGCGCTCTTGCGGCGACAGGGCGCGCGGCTCGACAAGATCGAGCGAAAACAGAAGTCATAGCGGCACGGCAGACGTCACCCGAGCGGGTCCACTCCCGCGCGCTTCCTCAACACGACGAGGTCGTTGGTTCTCGCCGTGGGGACTGACTCCGCGATCTCCTCCTTGCCATCGCGGCGTACGAACGAGAAGCCACATCCTTTGTGCACCAATGGCTTTCCGATGATCGGGAGCTCCGGGTAGGCTCGGCAAATCAGCGGTCGAAGGCGGTAGTCCCCGCAGCTCCCGTCGGGTCGGAGCGCGTGACACCCGAGCACCCTCGCGACGAGCCCTCCCTCGAGCTCCCAGGCATAACCTCGGTCGAAGAAGCTGTAGATCCGAGTCATCTTCCACATGAACAGTCGCGCGAGCCACGGGAAGCGGTCGAACCACGGAGACCACTCGAGCAGTATGTGCTCGCAGCAAACGCCCCGCTTATGACAGGTTCCGGCCCGGACATATTCAGACCTGAATAACCAGGCACCGAAGCGGCGCCCGAGGTCCATGATCGTGATGACGACCCAGAGGACCTCGCGGACGCCGCGTCGAAGGAGCCGAAGCGGCCAACCACGGGCCGGCGGATCGGGCACCGCGCGAAAGAGCGCTCGGGTGCGCGCGGACGCGGCCTTCTCGGCCTCGAGCTCGTCGGGTGGTCGAAGCATGCCTCAGTCGGTCTTCTCGGCCGGGAAGCCGAGCTTCTCGAGCCAGCGCTCGTGTCCTTCGCGATTCAGCTCCCAGTACGGAAGGCGGTCGACGCCTCGAAGGCGCGCTCGCTCGCCGTCGGGGCCTCTGATCTCTATCAATCGGAAGGGCGCCTCCAGCTCCACGTCGTATTCGTAGCGATCGTCGCCCGCGGTGATCTTCCACGTCTCGACGTTGAATGATCCAGCAGGGACGGAGATCGATTTGGTTTGGTCGCTCCGTTCGATCGTGCCCTTTTGGACTTGGATCGGGCGGTGGAGCAAGCGCGCGCGCTCGAGCGAGGGCAACACGGACACGTTTCGACTCTGGCCTCGCGTCAAGAACGGCCCGCCAATCTGGCGTACCAGAATCGGGAGCTCGTCGACGGAGACCGCGGGCTCCGCATACGGAATGGTCGACGCCTCTTGGCCTTCTCCGTCGAAGTACGAGAATCGCGTCTGGCGAATTCGTTGCTCGTCAAACAGAAGTTGCTCGAACACCGACCCGCACCATTCTTGCGCCGAGAACACGATCTTGCTGGGGCTCGAAGGCCTTCGCCCGTTTCGCGCGTCCATCGCCGAGAAGACGCTGGTCATGAGGTCGTAGTCGTAGATCCCGGTTTGAAAGTGCTTCACGAAGTTGAGCTTCATGACGTCGAAGACGTCGGCGTCGGGGTGCCGTCCCGGATCCGCCTTCACGCGCATCGACTCCGAGAAGGGCTCCTTGACGAAGATGAGCACGGCTCGGCCTCGGCGAAGCTCGCCGTAGCGAGGCTGCTCCAGGTCATAACCTGCGAGCTCGGCTTTTCCGTCGTTCCACGCCGCACGCAGCGCGGCAGGGTCTGACGGAGCGGTGAGGAGCGAGAGCGTCAGGAGGAGCATCCCGCAAAGTTTACAGCTAAGCCTCGACGCTAGAAGAACGACGTGTGGAACGTGAGCACGAGGGACGGCGAAAGATAACCTGCGCTGGGTCCGCTGCCCGTGCACTCGGGGGTGCCTTTCGCGTGTGCAGGCTCGGCCGCTTGTTTGCCGCTCCCATCGAGGCAGCGTCCGCGATCGTCGCTGTAGCTCGTGAACACAAAGGGCGAGTAGAACGGGATGGCGTAGTCGAACCGGGCGCCCACCGAGAGGAACTTGGTGGCGTGCCAGTCGATCGTCGCGTCGAGGTCCAAGTACGTGCCGGTGTACGCGAAGTCTTTTCCTACGATCGTGTAGCCGAAGTTGGCGCCGAGACCGAAGCCGACTGGGAACTCGGGCTCGATCACCTCGAGCTCGCGCAGGAGGCCGGTTCCGAGAAATCGAATCCCTCCGCCGATGAAGCCAGCTCCACCTTCATCACTCGCCAGGTCCCAACCGTGCGCGAGGAACGCGAACTCGGGCCCGATGGTATGGAGAAAGGTCCAACCCATCCGAAACGACAGCGCGAGCCCGCCGCTCGCGCAGCAGCCTTCGCCGACCTTCGGCAAGTCTCCCGGCCCCGGCAGCTCGTTCACGATCAGGTCGTCTCCGCTGAGTTGTCCAAAGCCCACGCCGATCGTGGTGTAGAAGCCCTCGTGCTCTGCTGTCGCCGTGAGCGGAGCGAAGAGGACGACGGACGAAACGAGCGTCTTGAAGGCAGTAACTCGCATGCGACCGCGGATGCTATGTTAGATGCCCTTCAAACACCATGGCCGACGGCGCGCAGAAGAACGTCTTCATCCTGGCAGACGGGACCGGCGAGACGGCCGACAAGGTCCTGACGGCGGCGCTCACTCAGTTCCGAGCGCTCGATGTGTCGACGGCTGCGTTCACGCGGGTGCGATCCAAGATCGAAATCCGCGAGATCATGGAGCGGGCCCAGCGGGAGGGCGCGTTCGTCGTGTACACGGTGATCGACCCCGAGCATCGCGACTACATCCAGCGGCTGTCCGAGGACTTCGGGGTCGAGGTCATGGACGTGATCGGCGGCTTGGTCGTGCGGCTCGGCGGCTACCTCAACGCGAAGCCGCTGCTGACGCCTGGCACTCAGCACCGCCTCGACGCCGAGTACTTCAAGCGGGTCGAGGCGGTCGAGTACGCGGTCAAGAACGACGACGGCCAGGCTCCTCACAACCTCCATCGGGCCGACATGGTGCTGATCGGGCTGTCCCGAACCTGTAAGACGCCGCTCTCCATGTACTTGGCGCACAAGGGGATGAAGGTGGCCAACGTGCCGCTCATGCCCGAGATCCCGCCGCCGCCGGAGCTCTTCCAAGTCGATCAGGAGCGCGTGTATGCGTTGATCATCGACCTCAATTCCTTGGTGAGGGTCAGATCGGAGCGGCTCAAGCACCTGGGTCTGCCGCCCGACGCGGAGTATGCGCAGCGCGAAAACATCGCTCGGGAGCTGCGGTGGTGCCGCGAGTTTTACGCGCGACACCCCACTTGGCCGGTCATCGACACCTCGGGTCGAGCGGTCGAGGAGACCGCCGCGGAGATGCTTAGAATCAAGACCGAGCGGGACAGCCGGCGAGCCGAGCGACACTAGGCCGCTCGAGGTCGCTCAGAGGCCACTCAGCGATTTGAGTCGCGACTCCGCCGATGTGACGGCGACGTCCGAAGCTGCGCGACGGGGACGCGGGCGGAGAGGATTGGGTGCTGGCACGATTCTCGAATTGGCACGGCGCATGTGGCGTCGGATCTTTGTGCCCCTCCCCTTCGTGCTCCTCGCCTGCGGTGAAGACGGGCCGCCAGGAATCACCACGAAGCTCGCGCTGACCGCGTTCGATTCGTGTGAGTCGCTCGAGAACTACATCCAAGACCAAGCCGTTCGTGAGATGCGCGCGCGGCTCACACCTCAGATTCAGAGCGGCGGCGTGCTTCGAGTCATGTCCTCCGAAGACAACGCGAGCGTGTCGCTCCCGCCTGCTGCGGCTCCGTCGAGCTTCACGCGGACGAACACCCAGGAGCGCGGCGTGGACGAGCCTGATTTCGTGAAGACCGATGGAACGCATATCTTCGCGATCTCGGGCCCGGAGCTCCGCATCCTGAAGAGTTGGCCAGCCAGCGAGCTCGCCGAGCTCTCCACGGTCAGAATCGAGGGCGTGCCGCGCGAGCTCGTGCTCGAAGAAGAGGCCCATCGCGTCACCGTTCTGTCCGGAGTGTCGATCTCGCTCGCGGGCGGCCCGCGCAATTTGCCGTTCAACGACATCGCCATCGCACCGAGACCCGACTGCTTCGACTACGGCTGCGCGGACACCGGAGCCACCAAAATCACGGTCCTCGACGTGTCGAACCCAGCCTCTCCTTCGGTATCAGCCGAAATCTACCTCCCTGGAAATTACCGGACCGCTCGACGGGTCGGTTCGTCCCTGAGGCTCGTGCTCGGAGACTCCGTTCGGTGGCCGACCGGCGTGAAGTGGTGGCCGGAAGACAATGACTCCGGATTCTTGAGCGACCTCTTCGGCAACGAGGGCGCCTACGAAGATCTCATGGACGCCAACGAAGAGCTCATCCGATCCACACCGCTCGCGAGCTGGCTCCCGAAGGCGTCCCGAAAGCTCGTCGATGGAACGACCGTGGAGCTCGACTACGCGTGCACGAGCTTCCAGTCCACGAACGCGCCCGTTCACCTCGGGCTCACCAGCGTCGTCACCGTCGACCTGGCCGCGCCAGAGTCCGTACACGAGACCACGATGGTGACTCAGCCCGGCGAGGTCTACGCGACCCTCGACCACCTCTACGTGGCCACGACTCACTTTTGGTGGAGCACCGAGGCCGGACAAATCAGCTACACCTACCTCTTCAAGCTGCGAGAAAACGCCGGATCTACCGAGCTCGTCGCCGCCGGCGGGGTCGACGGTGTGCTGCTCGATCAGTTCTCGATGGGAGAGCACCAAGGCTACCTACGCGTGGCCACGACCATCGACGCGAACGTCGAAGACGGTGATTTCTTCCGCATGGAGACGACCAACCGGGTGAGTGTGCTCGGGCCCGAGCTGGCTGTCGTCGGAAAGACTCAGGACATCGCCAAAGGCGAACGCATCTACAGCGCGCGGTTCGTCGGCGAACGCGGCTTCGTCGTCACGTTCAGGCAGATCGATCCGCTCTTCACCATCGACCTCGCCGACCCCGCCCACCCCAAAGTCATCGGCGAGCTCGAGGTTCCCGGCTTCTCGACCTACCTGCATCCGCTTGGAGACGACCACCTGCTGGCGATCGGCGTGCACTTCGACAGCGGCTTCGGTCGCAGCGTGAAGCTCACGATCTTCGACGTGTCCGACTTCGCGAACCCCAAGGAAGCGTTCACTCAGGTCGTCGGTAGCAGCAGCGGCTCGAGCGAAGCTTTGGACGACCACCGCGCGTTCACGTGGTTCGCGGAGAAGGGGCTGCTCGCGATCCCGTTCACGGACTGGGCGGGCAATCCGCAGGGCTTCACGAGCGACGTCCGCGTGTACCACGTGGACGTGAATACGGGCTTCGAGGCGAAGGGAGCGCTCCCGATGAGCGACGTCTACGGCGCGCTTCCCGAGTGGAGCTCCTGGTACGCGCCGTACGCGCGACGAAGCATCCTGGCCGACGATTTCGTGTACGCGATCTCGGACGTGGCGGTGCGCTCGGCGAGCCTCGAGAACCTGGCCCAGCCGCTCGCTACGGTCGTATTCGAGTAGTTTTGGCGTTACTCCAGCTGCTGCCGAACGGATTTGACGTACTCGGCGCGCTTCTTGACCCAAGCCTCTTTGAGCTCGCTCGCCTTCTTCGCGATCTCCTTGTCCTTCGCGTTCGTGTAATCGCGAATCACGAGGTCGTAATGCTTCAAGACCTCGGAGGTGGGTTTTTTCATTCGCTTGAGCTGGTCCTCGGCCTTGGCGTAGGCCTGATCCGCTGCGTCGATCATGTTGTTCCAGAGCTGAATCTGCGCGAGGAGGATCTGGCCGTCGGGGAAGTTGCCGCGATAGCGTTTATCGCCGGCCTCGAGCGCTTCTTCGAGCGACCCGGTGACCTTGTCGATGTCGGCCTTTTTGTCCTTGGGCTTCTCTTGCTCGAAAACGATCTTGGTCAGGCCGATGAGGATCTCGGGGTCGCTTCCGAGCTCGGCGGCCTTCTTGTACGCGGCCTCGGCTTCTGCGAGCTTTCCTTTGCGCAAGTAGTGTTCGGCGCGGAAGAGCTCGAACTCGGTCGTGCGGCTCTCGGCGGGAATGGAGGTCTCGATGGCGGCGACGATGTCGAGCGCCGCGTCGTCTCCGCCTTCGGACAGCAGCGTCGCGAGCTCCCAATTCACGGCCAAATACGCCGGCTGGAGTTTGATCGCGGCCTGGTATGTCGCGATGGCGTCCCCGCGCTTGCCCTGGGCGAGAAGGGCGCGCGCGAGCAGGCTCTGGTACGGCGCGAAATCACGCCGTCCCTTCATCGCCTCCTCGGCTTTTTCTTGCGCCGCAGAAAATTCCGAGATCGCGAGATTGAACTCTCCCTGCGCCCACGCCAGATGCGCGAGGCCGACGGGTCCCATGGTGTCTTTGATCTTCTGGGCCTCGGCGAGCTCGGTCGCTGCCTTGATCAGATCACCCTGAGTCTTCGAGAGCAACGCGGCGTACATCGGCAGGGCGACGTCGTGGGTAGGGCTCAGGTTCTTGGCGAGCGCCTTGTTGAGAAAGTTGGAAGCGCGTCGCTCCTCGCCTTGTCGCAGCGCAACTTCGGCGAGCGCGAGCGGGATGCGAACCTCGTTGAACGCGCCTTCGGAGGCCTGTTTGAGCGCGGTGTTCGCCTCGAGGAAGTTGTTCAGCGACAGCAGCGCCTCGCCGTAAGCGTGCCCGAGCTTGGCGTGATAGACGCCTTTTTCGAACAGCCCTTTGAGCTCGTCCCGAACCTCTGATGCCTTGCCCGCGTCGATGCGCAGTTGCGCGGACGCCGAGAGGAACTCGGGCGTCTGAGCCTTCTCGGCCTGAGCCTTGCGGAGGAAGTCCTCGGACTTGGCCTTCGTGTCGAGCCCGTGCTCGTACATGTAGTAGTAGAGCTCCGAGAGCGCTGACAGACCCGCGGGGTTGTTGTCGTCGAGCTCGATGATCTTGAGATATCGCTCTTCGGCTTTCTTGAGCGAAGGCAAGTCGTCCTTGCGCAAGTAGTCGGTGGCTTCACGAGCGATCTTCGCGACCTGCTCCTTGGTGACCACGTGGTTGTAGTAGAAATACGTGCCGCCCGCGAGCAGGCCTGCGACGAGTGTGATGTCGCGAACCGCGGCTCCGAACGAGACCCGCTTCTTGTGAGGCTCCTCCTGATTCGCGAGGGCGTCGAGCACCTCGGCGCCGGTGGCGGGCCGGTCACTTCCGTTGGGCCTCGACTTGGTCTGGCCGCCTTCTTCGGTACGGACTTGCTCGCGCGACATTCGGGTTCCCTTTGCCCCTGCCATGCGCGAACTCGCGGCATGGTGCTAACCAACCAAAAGTCCTGGAAAACCGACAGCTTCGCTACCGCAGCCTAGACTCCCTGTCAAGCTGGGTGGGTCGCACGGCGTCGGAGCTTCTGTGCGGGTCTGCGCAAGGCTCCCACAATCGGACGGTCGCCCGACCTCGACAAAGGTAGCTAGGTGTTCCACTGCATCTCACGCGCCGCTCGATTTCGTTTCGCGATGTTATAGTCCCAAGGTGGCCAGAGGCCGTGACGCCAATCGCAACCAGAACCTGTCCTGTTCCTTCTGCGGCAAGAACCAGCGCGAGGTCAAAAAACTCATCGCGGGTCCAACGGTTTACATCTGCGACGACTGTATTCGCCTATGCACCGACATCATCAAGGAAGACCAGGCCAAGGACCGAGGTATCGGGCCCAAGGAGGCCCTGCCCCCTCCCACCGAAATCAAGAGCTTCCTCGACCAGTACGTAGTCGGCCAGGAGCGCGCCAAGCGGACGCTCGCGGTCGCGGTCTACAATCACTTCAAGCGCATCAACAACCACTCGCGCTCCGAGGTGGAGATCCAAAAGTCGAACATCTTGCTGATCGGACCGACCGGCACGGGCAAGACGCTGCTCGCCCAGTCGCTGGCCCGCTTCCTCAAGGTGCCCTTCGCCTCCGCCGACGCTACGACGCTCACCGAAGCCGGCTACGTGGGTGAAGACGTCGAGTCGATCGTCCAGGCGCTTCTCACCGCGGCCGACAACGACGTCGAGCGCGCGCGCAAAGGCATCGTCTACATCGACGAGATCGACAAGATCGCGCGCAAGGGCGACAGCCCCTCGGCCACACGCGACGTGTCCGGAGAAGGCGTCCAGCAGGGGTTGCTGAAGATCCTCGAAGGGACGCGATGCAACGTGGCTCCGCGCGGCGCGAAGAAGTCCGCGACGTCGGACTACGTCCCCGTCGATACCTCCAACATCTTGTTCATCTGCGGCGGCGCCTTCGTCGGTCTCGATCAAATCGTGGGTCGCCGCACGGGTCAGAGCGGCCTCGGCTTTGGAGCGACCGTCGAAAAGAAACACGACCGGCGGATCGGCGAGATCCTCGAGAAGGTCGAAGCCGAGGACCTCGTGAAGTACGGGATGATTCCGGAGTTCGTGGGGCGCTTGCCGATCGTGGCGACGCTGCACGATCTCTCCGAAGAAGACTTGGTTCGAATCCTGACCGAGCCGAAGAACGCGCTGACGAAGCAATACAAGAAGCTCTTCGCGCTCGAGGACGTCCGCCTCAACTTCACCAAGCCGGCGCTGAGCGCGGTCGCGCGCGAGGCCATTCGTCGCGAGTCGGGCGCTCGAGGGATGCGAGCGATCCTCGAGGAGGCCATGCTCGACATCATGTACGAGGTCCCGTTCATCCACGGGGTGAAGGAGTGCCGTGTCACCAAAGAGGTGATCGAAAAACGAGAGCCGCCGCTGTTGACCTACGAAGAATCTCGCCCGAGCGCGTGAGCATGCGCCTCTTTGCCTTGGGCCTCTTGGGCCTCATCGCCTGCGCGCACGCGCCGACTTCCGACGCGCGCGCGCTCAAGCGCAGAGACTGGGTCCTCACGTGGGACAAAGAGGTCGAGCGAACGAGCCGCTTCGGAGACCAGGACATCAAGCTGATCAGCCCCGCGGAGGGCGCGGTGCGCCAGGTGCGTCTCCAGCAGGAGCTCGACGCAGAGATGAACGAAGGCAAGCGCCCCAAGACGTTGGGCATCTTGGGCATGATCTCGCCGCCCATTTTCGATACGAGCGGACCCATCCGCGTGCGGTGCGGCGCGATCGAGGAGCGGACGATCGAAGGTGAGCCCTATCGCGTGATCGAACACAGTCCGATCCACGCCCGCGTGTTTTGGACGGAGGGCAGGTTTCGGGTTCGGTCGGGCGGACCGCGGGAGGCTTTCTCGTCGCTCTTCATCGAAGGCCGAAGCGCGGGCTCGGACTCGCTGGTTTTGTTACCCGCCCAAGGGGGACCGGACGTCCGCGTCGAGATCCAGGTGGAGTGCGACGCGAAGCGGTGAACCGCGGCGAACGCAGTGAGCCTGCGGCCGTGAACAGGCGGACACCAGACGCGCGCCGCTCGCAAGGGGCTTGACACAGCAGCACGGCCCGCTGACGCAGGAGCGTGCGCCGCGTCCCCGTTGCTCACGTCGTGTTTCCCAAGCCGGACGTTCGCCACCCGATTTCCGCGCATGAGCTCGACGCCGCGAGGGCCGTCGCGGCCATGCGCGGTGTGGACCTCGAGATCATCGTGCCGCTGCCTCTGCGCGCTCTTCGCGGAGCCGCGAGCTGGATGGGCAGGAATGGCTGGAAAGACGCGGTGGACGACGCGATCCGCGCCATCGAGCCCAAGCCGACGGTGATCCCTTTCCTTCCAGTCCCGCGTCGGTCCTACCAATCCGCCGCGATGGCCGTGGCCGCATCGCTGATCGCGCGCCCACCCGCTCGGAGGCCCAAGCTCGTAGAGGGCTGTCGGCTGGACGTCGCAGGCTTCTGCGCCACGTTCGTGGCGCGATCGTTGGAGGTCCCATCGATCGCGGTCGCGTGGAGTGGCGATCTCTCGGCGCTCCAGAGGCTCGAAGGACCGCGGCGCCGGAGGGCTCGCTTCGCGTTCGACCGCGCGACGTATTTGGCCACGGTCTGCCGATCGATGGCCGTGGGCCTCGCGGAGCTTGGTCGCGCCGCGGAGGTGATCCCGTTCGGTCCTTCGACGCGCACCTTCTCTCCGAGCCCTAGAAACGGTGGTCCGGTGCTGTTCGTCGGGACCATCGGTCACAGCCGACGTGTCGACGTGCTGCTCGACGCCATGGCGCTTCTCCCGGAGCTCTCGCTCCTGCTCGTGGGCGCGATCGAGCCAGGGTTCGATCTTCCGTTCGAGCTGCGACGGCGCGGGCTCGGCGAGCGCGTCTCCCAGCGTCTCCCATGCGAGCCCTCCGAGCTCGCCGCTTCATACGCCGCCTGCTCGGTCGTCGTCGTGCCGGGCCGTTCGGAGGGTGTGCCTCCTTCGATGATCGAGGCGCTCTTGTCTGGTCGGCCTGTAGTGGCGACGGCGTCTCCGTCCGCGACCGAGGTCATTGACGAGGCGGTGGGCCGTCGCGTGACTGGGGACGATCTCGAGGCCTGGCGTGACGCGATCCGCACGTGTGCGACCCAGACGTTCGATCCCTCGAAGCTCCGCGCCAAAGGCCTCGAATTTTCGGGAGACGTGACAGCGGATCGACTCACCGAGCTCACCGCGCGCGCGCTGTCCCTGGACGTGCCTCGCGCGGAGCTTCGGTGACGCGCCTGTTGCACGTGGGCGCGAGCGCGTGGCCCGATGGGATGATCCGCGGCTTCGGTGAGCTCGGGATCTTCGTCGACGAACGATCCTCGAGCCACACGCGAGGCGTCTCGAAAGGAGTCCGACGAACCGCGGCGAGCGCAGCGAGCCTGCGTCGCCGAACTGCGGGTGCGCTCAGCGGCGCCCTGGATCGTCCGCGCGGCGCGGTCGTCGAGGGCGCCGCCTCGACCATGCTCGCGCCCGAGATCCTTCACGCTCTAGGCATTCCGTACGTGCTCGAGCTCTGTGGCCCGGTGCTGGAGGAGCTCGAGCTCCGGAGAGTCTCGGCGATGAGACTCGAAGCGACCCGAGCTTTGTTGCGGCGCAGCGTACGGCGCGCGGCTCGGGTCGTCGCGCGAGACGAAGCCTCGCTCGAACACGGTCGCCGCTTCCTCGACGTGGAGTCCGCGGAGGTGCTCGGTCCGGGCGTCGAGATCCCGCGCCAGCCGTCGCGACCGAGAGACGAAGTTCGCTCGATCCTCGGCCTCCCGCGTGAGCTTCGCATCGTCTCGATCGCCGAGCCCTCCGACGAGCGCGCGCCCCTCTCGGTGATCGCAGAGGTGGTGCGGCGGCTCGCGGGCGTCGGCCTGTTGGTGGAAGGCGGAGGTCCTCGCGACCCCGAGCTCTCGGCCATGGCCCTCACTGCTCGCCCATCCTCTCCGGTGATCGTGTACGAGGGCTCGACGGCACATCGGACTTTGGCCGTCGACGCCGCCGACGTCGTCTTGGACTTCGGATCGAAGCACCCCGCGCCCTTGGGCGA
Source organism: uncultured Myxococcales bacterium (assembly GCA_964463485.1). GTDB lineage: Bacteria > Myxococcota > Kuafuiibacteriia > Kuafuiibacteriales > Kuafuiibacteriaceae > CAYXDO01. The sequence goes on from CAYXDO010000060.1 coordinate 54,841, forward strand.
CAGGCGGTTGGTGACGATCGGCCGCCGCGGATGGCTCGGCGCGAGATTCGAAGACGGATCGCGGGCGGAGGCCGAGCGCTTCGCCGAGTGCGTGGACACAGCGGTCCGCCCGGTATTGGCCGCGGTCATGGTGGCTTTGTCCGCCCCCGAGGTTCGGAGCGAAGACGTCGACGCCTTCGTGTTCCGCGCGTCCTGGGCCGGCCGCGCGGAGCGATACGCGGAGTTTCTCGCGTTGAGATGAAGCCCCTGCGAATTACTTTGGTCACCAACGGTCTCGGCTACGGCGGCGCCGAGCGGATCGTGCTCGAGCTCGCACGAGGTTTGAGCGCGGCCGGAGATCAGCTCTCGGTGGTCGCGACGACGCGCGGCGGCCCGATCGAAGACGAGCTTCGAGCGTGCGGGATCTCGGTGTCCATCTTGGGGATTCGATCGGCGCTCGACGGGCGGATCCCGATCTTGATGGCCCGCGCGCTCGACCATTTCGAGGCGGAGATCGTGCATAGCCACCTCGCGGTCTCGGACATCGCCGTCGCCTTGGCGCCCAAGCGGATCCCGCGCGTCTCGACGGTCCACAACCCAGGCGTGGAGCTCGGCGGCGTGCGCAAGAGGCTGTGGCACTTGTCGCTGCTTCGATTTCAGCGCGTGCTCGCGGTAGGCACGGTGGTGAGGAGAGCGCTGCCGCGGTGGCTGCCGGTGTCGATCGATCGTCCGAGCCTCGTCGATCGAGAACCGCTTCTTCGGAAGGAGGCGCGATTGGCGCTCGGAATCGAGCCCGACGAGCGAGTGGTGCTCGGCGTCGGGCGTTTGCTACCGGTGAAAGGTTTCGACGTGCTCGCAGAGGCGCGACCGATGATGACCACGAAGGCGAGAGTGATGGTGATCGGAGACGGACCGGAACGTGGCGCGCTCGAGGGGCGCGGGCTCGAGCTGCTCGGATCGCGAGGAGACGCTCCGGCGCTGTTGGCGGCGGCCGACGTGCTCGTGTGTCCCTCGCGGAGCGAAGGCTTCCCGCAGGTTCCGATCGAGGCGGCGTGGGCCCGCGTGCCTGTGGTCGGAACGCGCGTGGGCGGTCTGCCGGAGGTCGTCGTGGACGGAGAGACCGGCTTGCTCGTGCCTGCCGCCGATCCGATCGCGCTCGCGGCCGCCATCGATCGCTTGGTCGCGGATCGCGCGCTCGCCACGAGGCTCGGGGAGGGTGCGAGAGCGCGGGTGATCCGCGAGGGACTCACCGCGAAGGCGATGGTCGAGCGGATGCGCGTTTTGTATCGAGAACTGATTTCGTTGCATGGAACGCGTTGAAGCGGGTCGAGCGCGAACTGCGCGCGTGGGCGAGTCGACGCCCGGCCCAACCGCGGAGGGAGTTTGGGCCCGGGCAGAGCATCAGTTCATGAGGGGACAACTCCACTCTTTCGCAAGGTGGCAAAAAGCCTTTCCAATCGGAGCCTCTCGTGCTCCGCCTCCTGACTCGCTTGGAGAGCAGCCGTCGATTCGTCGTCTTCGTCGATCAACAACGTGACCTCGGCGCCTTCGGGAAAAACGCGGCCATCGTCCATCACCAGCTTCCCATTCACGATTCTGCCCGTCTCGGCTCGCATGCCCGACTCTAACGCGACAGCCTCGAGTTTCAAAGCGTGGAGTCGAACTGAGCATAGCCGCAAAGGGTTACGTGGGGCGCGATGAGTAGCGCACGGAGACTCAGTGACGGAATGAGACTCTGTGAAGGGATCGGACTCTGTCGCGGAACGAAGCTGGCGTTGAGTTGAGAACGTACCAAACGCCAGGCACGTCTCTCCGCCTTGCCGGCTGCTTGCCTCCGTTCGATCTCGTCGTGCAACCAACCTTGCCGTACTGTTCGCATTCCGTGCCCGAAAGCGAGGACCAGCATATGCTCGACGCGCTCATGGCTGCGCTGAACGCGAGGGAGGGTACGCCGGTTCCCACCTCGCCCCTCGGCCGGCTGAGACGCTCTGCTGGCGCGGCGTTGCGCTTCGGCACCGCCCGGCTGCTCCATCGGGGGGCGCTCGACCCCGACACCGTGGCGAAGCTCGTGCTGTCTTTGGGGGAGCTCAAAGGCACCGCCATGAAGCTCGGACAGATCCTCAGTTACGTCGGAACCGATCTGCCCTCGCCGGTCCGCAGGCAGTTGGCGCTCCTGCAGCGTAGCTCGCAGCCTACGACCTTCGCGGAGATCGAAGCGACGCTGCGCGAAGACCTCGGCCCTCGCGCGGAGGAGTTGCTGCGGGGCCTCGAACGCACGCCTGTGGCGACTGCATCCATTGGTCAGGTACATCGCGCCAGGCTGCCCGACGGGACGCCTGTCGCGGTGAAGGTGCGTCACCCAGGCATCGTTCAGGCCATTCGCGCAGACTTCAGGAGCGCTCAGGTCGGAAAGGTGCTCGGCGAGGCGTTGGTCCCGGGCGCCAACGTGAAGGAAATCATCAGCGAGGCCGAGGAGCGCTTCTTGGAAGAGTGTGACTACGGCGCCGAGCTGCGTCGGCAAGAGCAGTTCCGCAAGCTATACGCCGGCCACGACACGCTCGTGGTACCTCGCGGCTACGCAGAGTGGAGCGGTCCGCGCGTGCTGACTTCCGAGTGGCTCGACGGCCGGCGCCTCGAAGACGTCGCGGCTCACGCCCCACAGGCCGAGCGCGATCGGTACGGACACGCGCTCTATGAGTTCTACATTGGCTCGCTCTACCGCCACCGGCTCTTCAATGCGGATCCTCACCCCGGCAACCTGCTCTTCGGCGCCGGGACGCTGGCCGCACTCGATTACGGGTGTGTTCGTGAGTTCGACGAGCCAACGGTGAGGCTGCTCGCGGACCTCTCCCTCGCAGTGCGCGAAGACGACACCACCAGCATGCGACGCACGCTGGTGGCGCTGGGCACCAAAGAGCCCGACGCCGGCCCAGGTCTCGACGTCACCCGACGAATGTTGCGCGGCTTCTTCGCGCCGGCGCTGACCCGAGGCGTGCACCGGATCGCTCCCGATGCGGCCTTCGACCTACGGCAGATGGCGATAGACAAGCGCAACCTCGGAAGGCTTCGGCTACCTGGGAAGCTCCTCTTTCTCTTCCGTATTCGCTTCGGGTTGCACGCAGTACTGGCGACGCTCGGTGCAGAAGCCGACTGGCGCGAAGTAGAGGCTAGGTTGGCCGCGGTGTCGCGTCGGGAGTTGTAGCACAGCTGCTGGATGTGTGCTACAGTGGTTGAGTGAAGTCCTATATCCATGCGCGGCTTGCTCCCCATGAAGCAGAGTTGCTCGCTCAGCTACTGGAGTTGACGGGAGAGTCAGAGTCCTCGCTCGTCAAGCGGGGCTTGGCTCTCCTGCTCGAGGTCGAGAGTGCCAAACGAGTCAGCGCTTTGGATCTGGCAGGCAAGAGCGTGGGCAAATTCGCCGGTGCGTACTCGGACTTGTCGATGAACCCGATGCATCTCGAGGGATACGGTGAATGATCGGCCCCGGGGTGCTCTTGGACACGGGACCTCTCGTTGCGCTGCTCGATCGAAACGATGCCCGGCACGCTCTTTCGCGGGGACTATTTCAGCGCTGCTCGGCGCCTCTCAGGACGTGTGAGTCCGTGATTTCGGAGGCTAGCTTCTTGCTCCGAAAAGTGGATCGAAAGGCTCCCGCCGAGTTGGCCGCTCTGGGGCGGGCAGGCGTGTTTCGAGTCGCCGTAAGCCTCGACCAAAGCTGGGACCGAGTTGGCGCCTTGCTCACAAAGTACGCCGAGGTTCCCGCGTCCCTGGCGGATGTGTGCTTGATCGTTTGCGCGGAAGTCCACGCCGAGCCAAGAATCCTCACGTTTGATTCGGACTTCGAGGTTTACCGGTGGTCTCGCCATCGTCGCTTCGAGATTCTCGGCTTGGACGGAGAGTAGCGGCCCCAACTCGCAGCGACCAGAAATCGCCGAAGCAGCTCGTCCCTGCAAGCACTCGTCGGCCTGCATGATGAACCTTGCCCCCCAGGATTGTAGCGAAGTCGAACGACGGCTAGCGTCAGTTCATGCAGTTCGGTCGGAGCCTCCTGGTCGCCCTTGGCCTCGCTCTGCTTCCGCTGTCGGTCGCCGAGTCCAAGGAGACGAAGCTCTCCGACGACCAGGTCGCGAAAATTCTGATCAAGGAGTCGATCGACAACTACCCCGGCAACTGCCCGTGCCCGTACAACGTTGACCGAGCGGGTCGAAGCTGCGGACGCCGAAGCGCCTACTCGAAGCCGGGCGGGTACTCGCCGCTCTGCTACCGCAAGGATGTCACCGACCCGATGATCGAGGCGTACCGGAAGGGCCACGAGTAGGCCGAGTCATGCCTCCGTGTCGTGGAGTAGCTGAAGGTGCGGGCGGAGCCGTCTTCGATACGCTCGACCTGACGCTCCATCTCCCTTGGAGCAAAGCCGACCAGTGCCCTTTCAAACAGTGCCCGGCCACCAGTGCCCTTTCAAACAGTGCAGTGCCCTTTCAAACAGTGCCCCAGTGCCCTTTCAAACAGTGCCCCAGTGCCCTTTCAAACAGTGCCCGGCACCGTCCGGAATCCGGAGTCTGCGCGGTCGGGCCCAGTGCCCTTTCAAACAGTGCCCGGCACCGTCCGGAATCCAGGCACCGTCCGGAATCCAATCCGGAGTCTGCGCGGTCGTGCGACTCGCCGTAGGCGAGGCGCACGAGCCTGGGACGGGCCCCGCCGCGGCCGTGAGAAGGAAAGATGTCGTTCCAACGGGGCCGGACTTCGATAGCGAACCAACTCACCCGCATCGAACGCCGGGCGACCGAGGGCGCGCGGGGGCCGCCCCAACTCTCTACTGAATCACGACTTCGAGCACCCACGACGCGTGCACGAAGCCAACTGTCGCACCAGCTCGATCGGACGGACATTCGAAGGGCCCGCGACGCGGGGCCGGCGACGCGGGCTCAAAGCGCGTCGATCGCGCTCGAACGAAAGAAACGAATTTCACAGCGACGTCAGCATCCCCTTCTCGCCCAGTCAATCGGTCCGTTCGTACGACCTCCGACGATTGCACGACGGGGTCGGTCGTGCGAGGCAGAAGCATGCGACCCATTCGAGAGAACACACCGCACAAGACCTGGTTTGTGACCTCACGTACCTTGGAGTCGCGCTTCTTCCTGAAGCCCGATCCCGAGGCCGTCGAGGTCATGGGTTTCGTGCTCGCCCGCGTGCTGCGCATGTTTCCGTCGATCCGGCTTCGCGCTTACGTTTTCTTGTCGAATCACCTCCACCTCGTCCTGACCGACGAACGAGGCGAGCTGTCGGCGTTCTGTCAGCAACTCTTTGGAAATCTCGCGCGAGAGATTAACGAGCTTCGCGACCGTGAGGGCACCGTCTTCCCGCGCCGATTCTCAGCCGAAGAGATCGTCGA
>CAYXDO010000061.1:0-59698 GCA_964463485.1 uncultured Myxococcales bacterium
CGCAGACGATCTGACGCAGACGCAGACGCAGACGATCTGACGCAGACGCAGACGCTCTGACGCAGACGCAGACGATCAGACGCAGACGCAGACGATCTGACGCAGACGATCTGACGCAGAAGACGATCGGCCCCGGTATGTCACTCGGGAGCGCGCTCGATCTTCAGGAGGCGGCCATTGACGAGCGCGACGCCGGCTCCTCGATGCTCGACGAAGTCGGAGAGTCCGGTCAGGCTCCTGATCGCGTCGACCGCGAGGATTTCGGCCATGCCTTTCGGGGGGTCGGCGAGTCGTGATTCGTTCGAGATCCCCACGAGCGAGTCGCCGCTGCGAAACACCCAGTCGGGGGTGCTTTGAGCGGCCATGACTTCTTTGACTTGCCAAGCGTCGTCGGGCTCCGCCGACACCTCCGTCACGAGTCCGATCCCCGAGACGACAGCCACGTGATCTCGGTCGAGCACCGCCACACTTGCCGGTGTGAGGTCTTGTTCGGGAAACGGAACCTCGGTGACGACCGTTTCATCTCCGAGCGCCACGAAGCGTATGAGTTTCGACGGGGCGATCGCCCAGAGCACCCCGTGGCCCGCGCTTGCTGCAGCGATCAAGTCGGTGCTCGTCGACAGGGGTGCTTTGGTGCCTTCGAAGAGCCTCCAGAGTCGGCCCTCGACCAACGCCGCGGTAAAACCTGGGCCCACCGAGAAGAGTACAGACTCGGGATCACCGGTGCGCCCCTGAATCGCGCCGGACCGAACGAGAAAGGTGTCCTCGAGATTCGAGATCCAGAGGGCATCGGTCGAGTCGTCCAACGCCACGGAGAATGGGTCGTGGCCAAACACCGGAACCTGCGTCTTGATCAACTCGCCGTCCGGAGCTTCGAGCTCTTCGAATCCGTCGCCAAACCGGTGAAGGTTTCCCAGCTCGTCGACGGCAAGTCGATTTGCGCAGCTCGGGGCGTCAGCGAGCGTGAGTGTGGAACTGGACGTGACGACGTAGCTCCCGTTGCAGTCGTCCCGCACGAGCGCTCGGCCTCCGCTCGTTCGAAACGAAGTGATCGTTCGGCCCTCGGGAATCGCAGCGTTGAATCTCGCCGAATCGACGAGCTCGTCGCGCGGAGTCAGCTCCTGAAACAAGCCGAAGTTCCAACTCACCCACAAACCCTGCTCGTCCTGAGTGAGTCGACAGTCGCTCTCCGCTTCGGGCGCGCGGTGGGCGGAGTCGATCACTTTCCACAGGGTCGCTGCGGGGTCTTCGACCGCCAGGGTCGCCGAGAGTACGTACGGACCGTCAGCGTCCGCTCCACACAGCCGCAGCACATTCTCTTCTTCGATCAGACCTTCTGGTTCCAGGCTTTTTGGATCCGACCGCGGCATGGGTATCTGAACCCATCGCTCACCGCGGTCCGACACGACGCCGTAGGACAACGCGCTCGAAGAGTCTAGGACCACCAGTCCGTCGCCCGGAGTCGGACTGACTCCGAGGACCGACCCGACGAAGCTCGTGCCCTGACCCACTTCGGCGCACGGTCCAAGCATGGTCGCGGAGAGGCCGCACAGATAGAGCCGCGAGGCGCGGTTGCCGAGCGCGCGGCCGGTGAGCCAGACTCTCGGCTCGAAATTTGGAGCCCACGAACGAAGCAGCTCGGGGGAGGCAACTTCGAACACGCGCCGAACATCGACGACGCCGCCGACTTCGGGAGCGGTTTCCAACAACCTCCAACTCAGGTCGCGCTCGAACAGGTCGAAGCGGGCCCGACCGGGAAAATCGGCCGGTTCGAGCTCCGAGTTCGTCTCGCTGACCACGAGAAAGCTCGACCCCATGGGAACTGCCCAAATCACTCGGCGCCGAAAAGGCACTTCCAGCCGCTCGGCCACCGCTCCGCTCGGCAGGGTGAGCCGGGCGAACTCGAGGTCGAGCTCGGCCACCGTACCATCGCTGGCGATCACGGTCGCCTGGGCGGGTCGTCGAAGCAGCGGGTCGCCCAGCGGAGTCACCGTGAGCTTCGCTGGGTCCGGCCTCTCCAACCGATGGATGGGTTTGGACGCGCAGAGGCCGTCGGCTCCAACCCGAATGGCGACTCGAATTCGATCGACCAGCTCGATGGAGGTCTCGGAGTCCGCACCGTCTGCGTTCGCGGCAAACGACCGCGTGGCGGCAGGCAAGACGCAGCGCGATCCGGGGTAGAGAATCATGGGTGGAGTCTGCGTCGGGACGAGGCACCGCGCGCAACCCGAGCCCGCGCTGACGGGCTCCCCGACGAGCTTGGTCGCCGAATCGACGAGCCGAAACTCAGTCGGCGCCAACGAGAAGACCACGGCCACAGCGTCACGAAGATCGAAGGACCTCGCGTCGCCAGGCTCGAGGATCTCGACCGCGCTGACGTCCCCAGAAGTCGTCGCGTGAGCGACGATGAGTATGTCCTCGGCGGGCAGGGTCGTGAACGCCTGCCCCGGAGACGAGCACGACGCGGCCAGGCACGAGAGAAGAATCCCGAGGATGCGCATGCGGTCGCAGAATATCGCAAAGTCGGGCTCATCGCAGCGCGACGCGGGCGCGCGGACAGTCGACTGCGGGCGCGCCATTTCACAGCTCGAGCTGAAACAGGGTGCCGGCCCCACTCACCGTGAGCGTGCCATCCGCGTAGGCCATCGCCTTCAACGACTCGGCGACGGAGCGCTCGAAGCGCCCACCCATGTCGACCACGGAGGCACACCGATCCTCCGAGCGAAACACCAAGAGCCCGAGGCAGTCCCGGGGCAGCACGAAGACTCGGCCTCGATCATCCGTAATCAGGCCGTGCACATTGAGTGCGACTTCATACGTCTCTTCGCCGGTCGGAGCCGCGCACCTCGACCCGCTGGCGGAGACCTCGACCGTCACCGCGTCGAATCGCCCTCCGGAGCTCGCGCGCTCCAGGAGACCGTGAAACTCCGTGCCCGCGAAAATGGCCCCTGACGGCGAGGCGGAGACCGACACGATCGCCGAGCTTGCCTGAACTCCTCCGACCCAGAGAGGCTCCTCGACGAGGCTGTCGAAGTCGGGCCCAAAAAAGATGAGGCCGTCGGAGGAGCCCACGAAGAGCCCGACGGGCGTCTCGACCACGTTCTTGTGAGCAGCGAAGCTCCTGCCCGTCCGGTGCCGCACCCACTCTCCGCCGACTCGGGTGAGCAGGAGATCGAAGTCGCCCCCTACGAACACACTCTCGTCTGCCAGGAACGAAATCCCGACCACCGCGGCTCGTGTGACTGTCGCAGTCAAGGCGGGTCCGAGCCCGGCCGAACCCAGCATCAGAGACACGACCGCGGGCGCTTCACCCGACGTACCTACAAGGACTTCTCTGGAGCCTTCTCGCTCGGGACCAACGGCCAAAGCCGAGATCCAACTCGCGGGTGAGCTCAGCTCGCCGATCGCGCGGAGGTGAGTCGGTCGATCGAGGAATCCTCGACCGCGCTCGAAAACGAACAAGAATCCGCGCGACGCCGCAACGACTCGATCGGGCCCCGCAGGGCTGACGTACTCGAAGAGATACTCACTCGGAACACGAGCCTCTCCGTGAAACTCGGCGCCCTCGCCGAATAGGTTCGCGCTGGCGCCGAATGGCGCCAGACTCAGCGATTCCGAGTTGCCGCAGAGCTTCTTCGACCGTATCCACGGCGCGGTTACGGCTGGCGTTGGTAGGTCGATCGGCTCGGAGACGTCGTCGACCGAGTAAGTTCGAGACCACGAAGGAGCAAGGACCAAGTCACCTTCGGCGGCGAAGCGAAGAGGAGCTCTGAGCTCGCTCGGCACGGGCTGATGCCGCTCGACGTCCGAGTCCGAGAACCAAAACACGTGGAGAATCTCCGGACGGTCGTCCAACGGCAACAACGCGCCCGGTTCCAGTCGAAACAAGCCGGTGCGTATCGAGCTCCCGACACCGCCAGCGAGCGCAAACCAACCTCCGCTCGGCAGGCCCTCGTCCAAGACCGCTAGCTCATGGACGCCCGTACATCCGAAACTCAGCAGGCCGAGAAGCGTGGGAAACCAACGCACCATCAGAACACGAAGATCATACCGCGGCCGCCGGGCCGCGAGCAACGCTTGGGCTTGTTGTGACCTCCGGCAAGCAATCTCGCCGCGATTGACCTCGATCAAGTCTTCGACGGCCCCATCGAGGCTAAGAGGTGATGCGCAAGCCGCTCTCGGGTGGCTGCGGAGAGCCCGATGGAAACTCAGACGCACTCCGGACCCCCAACCTTCAGAATCGGCGTCGACGTCGGCGGAACCTTCACCGACTTTCTCGTCGTCTCGAGCGACGGCATGACGAAGGTCGCGAAGACACCTTCGACTCCGGACGACCCCTCCCGAGGGCTCCTCGCGGGCCTCGGTGAGATAGCCACAGACCTGGGTATGACACTTCGCGACCTCGCTCTACGCGTGGACACGATCGTACACGGCACCACGGTCACCACGAACGCCGTTCTCACACGCACGGGAGCCAAGACCGCCCTCGTGACCACCCGCGGGGTGCGTGACGCGCTCGAGATGCGGCGTGGGGTTCGCGAGGAGCAGTACAACAACCGGTTCACCAACGTCGTGCCCCTCGTTCCGCGGCACCTGCGGATCAGCGCAGGCGGGCGGCTGGACCGCACCGGAGAGGAGCTCGAGCCGTTGTCGGAGAAGGAGCTCGCTGAGATCGGGAGGCATCTCGAGGAAGAGCAGGTGGACGCGGTCGCGATTTGTTTCATGAACGCGTATGCCAATCCGGCGCACGAACGCAGCGCGGCCGCCTTCCTCCGAGATCACGTTCCTGGCGCTTATCTCTCGGTGTCCTCGACGCTCCTACCGGCCATCCGCTTCTACGACCGAGTGTCCACCACGACCCTCAACGCTTACGTGGGCCCAAAGCTCCGAGGTTACATCGACGCCCTCGTGATGAAGCTCGCAGACATCCGCTTCACGGGAGTCCTGCGGATCATGCAATCCAACGGCGGCGTGGTCGCCCCAGAAATCGTCCGCGATCGCGCCGCCATGACTCTCCTGTCGGGACCCGCGGCCGGCCCTCGAGCGGGCGCCTTCTACGCAGGCCTCCACGGGCTCGAGGACTGCATCACCGTCGACATGGGCGGGACGTCCTTCGACGCAGCCCTGCTGCGACGAGGCGCTCCCCTGTTCGTCACCGAGGGTGAGATCGAGCGACTCCGCTTGGCCTTGCCCATGCTCGACATCACGACGATCGGCGCGGGCGGCGGATCGATCGGTTGGATCGACCAAGGCGGCCTCCTGCGAATGGGACCACAGTCAGCCGGCGCCCAGCCAGGGCCGGCGTGCTACGGCCGCAAGGGTCAGCTCCCGACCTGCACCGACGCCGACCTCGTCCTCGGCTACCTCTCCGCCGCTGAGTTCGCCGCAGGTCGAATCCCCCTCGACCTAGAAGCGGCCCGCAAAGCCATCGAGGTCCACGTCGCTCGACCCATGGCCATTTCCGTCGAGCAAGCTGCCGTGGGCATGGCGCGCGTGATCGACGCGAACATGGCCGCCGGCGTCCGCGCCGTCAGCGTGAAACGAGGCCTCGATCCGCGCCAGCTCCCCCTCGTCGTGGCCGGAGGCGCTGGGCCCCAGCACTGCTGCGCGATCTGCACCGAGCTCGAGATTCCTGTTTTCCTCGTTCCCCGCCAGAGCTCCATCTTCTGCGCCGCCGGAATGCTCATGAGTGACCTCATCCACGACGACGTGAGATCCATCCCGGGTCGCTTCGACCAAACCAGCCAGGCCACCCTGCAGCCCCTGATTTCCGAAATGACCGAGGCCGGCAGAAAGACCCTCCGCGCGGAGCACGTCGCGGACGCGGACATGGAGTTCTCGGCCTCGCTCGACATGCGGTACGTAAAACAACACCACGAAGTCAACGTCGCGACCCCAACCAGCCTCAGTGGCCTCGGAGCGACCGAGCTCGCCGATCGCTTCCATCACGAGCACAATCGCTTGTTCGGCTACGACCTAGCCGAGCAGGGCACTCCGATCGAAGTCATCAACGTGAGAGTACGATCCACGGGCCGAGTCACTCCGCCCGCGTTTCCAGAGCTGAAGACCGGCGCGCCCAACTCGGACTCCGCACGAAAAGGCAGCCGCCGAGCCTACGTCCCCGAAGCTCGGTCGTTCGTCGAAGTCCCCGTGTACGACGCAGACGCGATCGCGAGCGGTGCCCACATCATCGGGCCCGCGCTCTTCGACCAGGCCAACACGTCCCTCTTCCTCTCCGCCGCCTACGGACTCTTGTGCGACCGCTTCGGCCACTTCATCGGTTATCGGCTCGACCGAAAAGACTCGCTGCCGGCCACCGTTCAGGAGCTCATCCCATGACCATCGATCCCATTCTTGCGTCCGTGATGCAGAGGGCCTTTCGGTCCATGACCGACGAGATGAGTATCTCGATGATGCGGACGACTCGCTCGCCGATCCTTTGCGAAGCCAAAGACTTCGTCACGGGGCTGTATGACGCGCACGGCAACATGCTCGAGCAGACCGAGAACCTACCCATCCTGTCTTTCTCCTTGGGCCCGGTCTGCAAGCACCTGCTTCGACGCTTCGAGGGCGACATTCACCCGGGTGATGTGTACTTCCACAACGACGTCTTTAGCTTCGGAAATCAGAACAACGACGTCGCGGCGTTCAAACCCATTTTCCTCGGAGAGACTCTGATCGGTTGGTCCGCCACGAAAGGTCACATGGCCGACATCGGCGGGGCGGTGCGCGGAGGCTACAATCCCAACGCCACCGAGGTGTTTCAGGAGGCCCTGCGCATCCCGGCGGTGAAGGTCTTCGACCGCGGGCGGCTGCGCAAGGACGTGTGGGATTTGATCTTCGCCAACATTCGGCTCGACATCGTTCAGGAAGACATGCGGGCAGAGATCGGCGCGTGCACCGTGGGCGAGCGAAGATTGCAGGCCCTCGTCGAAAAGATCGGCCTCGAGCGCTTCGAGCTACACAAAGAGTACCTCTTCGCCTCGACCGAGAAGATGATGAGAGCGGAGATCCGCCAGATCCCCAACGGCGTCTATCGCGGCGAAGGCAAGGTCTATTTCGACGGCAAGCACCCGGGCTCGGAGTTCACCATCCGAGTCACCATTACGGTCGAGGACGAGGACATCTCGTTCGACTACACGGGCACCGACCCTCAGACCGATGGGTTTGTGAACGGAACTTATACGTCATCGGCTTCCGCGACGACACTCACCTTCCTCCAGATGGTGAATCCAGACATTCCGCACAACGAAGGGATGCTGCGGCCGCTTCGAATCGTGATCCCCGAGGGCACGATCCTGAATGCGCGCTACCCGAAGGCGACCACCTTCGGAAATCATCTGTGCCCGCCGAACGCGGACGCCATCATGAAGGCGTTGGCGCCGGCGATCCCGGAGCGAGTCACCGCGGGCTGGAATCATCTCCTCTGCTCGCTCACGACGGGTCGCGATCCCGCGAAGAACGACGACTATGTCGACATCTGTTTCATGGGTCTCAAGGGTGGGTCTGGTGCCATGGCCGGCGTGGACGGTTACGACCACATCGGGATGATCGACGCCTCCGGCGGCCTGCTCGATCAAGACTACGAGATGTTCGAACAGCAGACGCCCCATCGCTTGATCCGCCACGAATTCCTCGTCGACTCCGCGGGCGCGGGCCTCAACCGGGGCGGCCTCGGCGTCGCGACCGAGATCGTGCTCGGCGGAGAGAATACTCAGTTGGTCACCTTCGGAGATGGCGACGTCAAGCCGGCGTTCGGTTTGTTCGGCGGCCTCGAGGGTTCACTCAACTTCATCGAGCTGTCGAGGCCGGATGGGAGTGTTCAACGTACGACCTCGAAGGACATGGTCTCGGGGATCCCTTCAGGAACTCTCTACTCACAGCAAGCCGGAGGCGGAGGAGGGTACGGTGACCCCAAGCTTCGACCGGCGGAGCTGGTGGCCCAGGAAGTCCGCGACGGGCTCGTGAGTCGGGAGGCGGCCGAGCGTCTCTACGGAGTCGTGCTCACGCCGGCGCTGGCCGTGGACGGTGCGGCGACGAAGCTGCTGCGGGGTCGCGAGAGATGAATGAGCTGAGCGACGTCCAGCTCGCGGTGCAGCGGACCTTCGCGGAATTCACTCGTCGCGAGCTCACCGCCGCGGCCGCGCTGCGAGACGCGCGCGCGGAGTTCCCGAGGGATCTCTTCAAGAAAGTCGGGGAGCTGGGATTCTTCGGCATGCGCTACCCAGAGAGGCTCGGCGGCTCCGCCACCGACACACTCACCTTGTGCCTCGCCGCCGAGGAGCTCGCGCGCGGGTGGCTGTCTCTCGCGGCCAGCTCGCTGATGCAGGCCCTGATGGGGACGTGGCTCGTCTATCGGTCGGACCGCCGGGAGCTCCACGAGGAGCTCCTCGGGCCCGCCATTCGGGGTGACAAGATCGGTACGATCTGCATGACCGAGCCCGACGCGGGCAGTGATCTCAAGTCGATGACCACCAAAGCGGCGCCTGACGGCGATGAGTATGTGATCACTGGTCGAAAGACCTGGATCACGAGCGCGCCGGTGGCTGACTTCTTCACGGTCTTCGCCCGCGCTCCAGGAGGTCTCTCCGCGTTCGTGGTCGACGCTCCCGCGAGCGGGCTCACCATCGGTCGGCCCATCGAGAAGATGGGTTTGAAGTCCTCACTCACCTCCGAGGTCTACTTCGATGGCGTGCGAGTCCCCGCGACCCGGCGGGTAGGCGCCGAGGGGCAAGGGGTCGAGCTCCTCGGCGAGATCCTCCCGCAGGTTCGACTCACCACCGCCGCGCTGGCGCTCGGCGTAGCACGCGCGGCCTTCGATACCGCCAGAGAGTATGCCACCCAGCGCCGGCAATTCGGAAAGGCGATCGGCGAGTTTCAGGCGATCAAGCTGAAGCTCGCCGACATGGCCACCGAGATCTTCGCGTCGACTCAGGTCGTGCGCGCAGCGGCCCGGTTGGCCGACTCCGGGCAAGGTACGGCCGGCACCGCGGCGATGAGCAAGAGCTTCGCGTCGGAGTCCGCGCTCCGGGTGTGTGAGGACGCCGCCCGGATCCTCGCGTCTTACGGCTACAGCACGGATCATCCGGTCGAGCGTTACCTCCGGGACGTGCGTTTTACACTCATCGGCGGTGGCACGCCCGAGATCCTCAAGCTCGCCATCGCGAAGGAGCTCGAATGTTGAACTCATTCATCCCTTACGGCGCGTGGTGGTCGACGCCGTTCGTCAAGTGGCAAGGCGCGCTCGCCGGGCAGCACCCGCTCGAGCTCGCGGCGGCCTGTGCAAAGCAGACCATCAAGACCCAGGAGCTCGACGCGGCTTCGCTCTCGTCGATCGTCCTCGGTCTCACGGTTCCGTGTCGCTCCGCGTTCTACGGAGCGCCGTGGGTTGCCTCGATGATCGGTCTGCCGGAGCTCACCGGCCCTACGATCATGCAGGCCTGCGCGACGGGGGCGCGAGCGATCGCGACCGCCGCGACCTCGGTGAGCGCGGGCCACGACCAGGCGGTCCTCGTCGTCACGGCCGACAAGACCTCCAACGGCCCGCACCTGTATTATCCGGACCCAGACGGCCCGGGCGGCCGCGGCCGAAGCGAGGACTGGGTTTGGGACAACTTTGGTTTCGATCCCGTCCCCAAGAACGCCATGATCGACACCGCCGAGAACGTGGCCAAGGAAGGTGACTTTTCGCGAGAGGCTCAGGACGAGGTCACACTCCTTCGCTACTCACAATACGCCGAGGCCCTCGCTTCGAAGTTCCACACGAGCTTCATGCTCTCCCCGCTGGAGCTCAGGGATCCGGCTGGGAAGAAAGTCATCGGTCGAGTAGAATCGGACGAAGGTATCTTTCCAACGACCGCCGAAGGGCTGGCGAGACTGAGGCCGGTGGTCTCCGGGGGCACGGTCACCTTCGGGACGCAAACTCACCCCGCCGACGGGAACGCCGGGCTGATCGTGGCGAGCCGCGAGCGGGCGCGCGAGCTCTCGAGGCGGCCGGAGATCACGATCGAGCTCGTCTCCTTCGCGCAAGCGAACGCGAGGAAGGGTTACATGGCGCAGGCGACCGTGCCCGCGGCCAGAAAGGCGCTCGCGCTCGCCGGCTTCGACGCGTCGGAGGTCGCGATCAAGACTCACAACCCATTCGCGGTGAATGATTTGTATCTTGCAAAGGAGCTCGGCCGAGCGCCAGAGAGCTTCAATCGCTTCGGCTCTCCGCTCGTGTACGGGCATCCGCAGGCGCCCACCGGCACGCGCTGTGTCATCGAGCTCGCGCTCGAGCTCGTGAGTCGCGGAGGGGGCCGCGGCCTCTTCGTGGGTTGCGCGGCAGGAGATACCGCAGCGGCGGTGTGCCTGCGAGTGAGCTGACCGAGCGCTCGCGCACCCGTGCACCCGTGCACCCCTGCATTCACCCCTGGTGGGCATGAGTCCGCCCGTGATAGACTCGGGCATGGACGCGAGCCGGCTTCCCAGCCCCGACCCTCCGTCACTCCCTCCCGTCGACGCTCGTCTCGCCGAACCCGAGACACGTTTCGAAGTCATCGATGGGGAACAGGTGTACGTGATGCCGGCGAACGAAGAGCACGGAACAGGTCACAGCGGGCTCGATTACCTCCTCCGCGCGCACGTCGCAGAAGGCTACCTCGCGGCCACCGACATGCTCACACGCATCGGCCCGTCGAAGGACATGGCCCCGGACGCCAGCGTCTTCCCCGCCCCTCGCGACGCAGACACGGGCGGGCGCCAGCTCGAGGAGCTCGCGTTCGAGGTCGCCTCGACCCAATCGATGGGCGATGTGGCGAAGAGGGCTCGAGACTTCACGGATCGAGGCGTTCGCCGCGTGTTCTGCCTCAACGTCAAGAAGCGGCGGGTCTTCGAATGGGACTCGACCACCGACGATTGGCGACTCATGAGTACGACCGGGTCGATCTCGGATCCCTGCTTCGTTCGCCCGCTGGCCGTACGGGCGTTGATCGACGCCGCCGCTCAGGACGACGAGGTCGCGAGGGCCCTGCTCGCAAAGAAGAACGCCGTCCTCGCAACCGCGCTGCAAGAGCACTTCGACGATGGGTTCGATCGCGGAGACAAAGCTGGTTTCGAACGCGCCCGGCTCGTCCTCGCGCGTTCGATCCTCCAGCTCCTCAAAACCCGGGGGCTCGAAGTTTCCGCGTCCACCGAGACCGAGGTGCTGGCCTGCGAGGACATGGAACGACTTCAGAGTTGGCTCCTGATGGCTGCTACTGCCAGCTCTCCGAGCTTCGTCCGCGATTGAGCCCGCGCATTCACCCCTGGTGGGCATGAGTCCGCGCGTGATAGACTTGGGCATGGACGCGAGCCGGCTTCCCAGCCCCGACCCTCCGTCACTCCCTCCCGTCGACGCTCGTCTCGCCGAACCCGAGACACGTTTCGAAGTCATCGATGGGGAACAGGTGTACGTGATGCCGGCGAACGAAGAGCACGGAACAGGTCACAGCGGGCTCGATTACCTCCTCCGCGCGCACGTCGCAGAAGGCTACCTCGCGGCCACCGACATGCTCACACGCATCGGCCCGTCGAAGGACATGGCCCCGGACGCCAGCGTCTTCCCCGCCCCTCGCGACGCAGACACGGGCGGGCGCCAGCTCGAGGAGCTCGCGTTCGAGGTCGCCTCGACCCAATCGATGGGCGATGTGGCGAAGAGGGCTCGAGACTTCACGGATCGAGGCGTTCGCCGCGTGTTCTGCCTCAACGTCAAGAAGCGGCGGGTCTTCGAATGGGACTCGACCACCGACGATTGGCGACTCATGAGTACGACCGGGTCGATCTCGGATCCCTGCTTCGTTCGCCCGCTGGCCGTACGGGCGTTGATCGACGCCGCCGCTCAGGACGACGAGGTCGCGAGGGCCCTGCTCGCAAAGAAGAACGCCGTCCTCGCAACCGCCCTGCAAGAGCACTTCGACGATGGGTTCGATCGCGGCGACAAGGCCGGTTTCGATCGCGGTGACAAGGCCGGTTTCGATCGCGGTGACAAGGCCGGTTTCGATCGCGCTCGGCTCGTCCTCGCGCGTTCGATCCTCCAAGTCCTCAAAAGCCGTGGGCTCGAGGTGCCCCCGTCGACCGAGGCCCAGGTGCTGGCGTGCGAGGACATGGAACGACTGCAGAGTTGGCTCGTGATGGCTGCTACTGCGAGCTCCCCGAGCTTCGTCGTCGATTGAGGGTGAATGGCCTCAACCTCGGCGGCGAAATCAACGCTCCCTCATTCGCCAAAGCGCTCCGTTCAAGGACGTGACCAGCACAGAGTCGCCCGTTTCGAGATGCGACCACGGAATCCCGTCCATGAAGGACACGGGACCGCCAGCGAGTGACTGGACCGAGGCGCCGAACGCATCCCCTGCGATCGAGTATGCTCGGCCACGCAGCGTGAACATCGCGCGGCCCTCTCGCTCGGGCGAAGATCTCCAGAGCTGAGAGTTGCGACCCCGATCGACACGAACGACCGTCGGAACGGCCCCGTCGTGGCCCAGGACGACGAATACGTCGGCGCACGGGGCGATCAGCCCGGAGGTCGGTCCGCCGAACTGAACATCCAGCAACTCGACGTAAGGGGTAGGACCGGGCAGGACCCTCAAGAGCCGTGGGCTCACGCCTCCCATGGAGACGAAGACGACGCCCTCCGGCGAGCGAGCGAGATGCAAATTGTTGATCCAAGCCGACTCGGCGTGACGAAATTGTTCGGGGAGCGCCACGGGCTCGAGGATCCCTCCCCGATTGACGTACAGGCTCGGCTCCGCACCTCCCTCCGCGACCAAGATCTCATTCTCGCCGAGCTTCGCGAGCGCAACGGGGGCCAAATCGGAGCGAAAAGGTGGTCTCGCCTCCGGTCGATCGAAGCGACTGAGTCGCTCGGTCTGCCCTGTACTCGCGTCGAACGAGTCCACACCGCTCGCGCTCGCGCCGAGAATTCGGTCACCGTCGACCATGACCGACTGAACATACCGAGAGAATCCAGTCTCGATGGACGGCCCGCCGAGCCGCCGAAGCTGATTTCCTCGAATGGACCAGGGCTCTCCGCGGACGTCCGCGAGAAGGCCGTAACGGTCGAAGTTGGGCGAAATCTGACGAAAAGGACGTTCCAGCGAAGCACGAAGAAAGTAATCCCAGTGACCGCTGCGCACGAGCGTCCTGCCGTCCGGCGTCTGGGAGTGGCGGGCGACCCATGTGTCCAGCTCCGGAAAGGCCGCCGCGATCGACCTGCGCTCGACCAACTCTCCCTCCAAATTCAGAATGAGGAGCTCATCGTGCAAGGACGCCGCGATTTCGTCTGGCGAGACCGGAATGAGCCCAAGGCATGGAGTTGGCGGAGGGAGCGTGATGATGGTCTCGAGCGCGGGATCGGTCGTGCGGCTGGTCGAGATCACGAGGGAGTCGTCGTGAGAGTTCGGGCCGCACGAGAAGATTCGGTCGCGAAGCGCCCCAACCAACGCGCTGGTCCCGCCTGTCGCCGGAATCGTGCTCACTCCGATGGACGAGCCGTCAGAGAGCGAGATCTCCCCCGGAGTCACCGCCATGACTTCCTCGGGTCGAGGCACCCGGTCCAAAATCACCACACCGTCCTCTTTGGCGGCCACCGCGAGCGCACCGCTGTCGAGAAGCACGGCGTCGGAATACTCGGTGCCGGTGCGGACCAGCGGAGTGAGGTACTGGCACGATGAGTCTCGGCAGAGGATCATGAGGTCTCGCGTGCGCACCCGAGTGTCGTGGCCCAAGACGAGGGCCCCGAGCGAGCCCAGGCTCACGGCCTTCGCGCTCCCCGTCAACTCGAGGAGACGAGTCGTCGTGGAGAGGTCCGCGTCGAGCGCCTCGACGAGGAGAGACTCCGACTCCCGCTCGAGGAGGAGATATCGGTCGCCCATCGAGGCCAGACCGACCGGCGTGTGGCCGGGCGCCGGCCGATCGACGATCCTGCCGTCCGCCGTCATCTTCCTTCGGGTCGTTCGCGAAACGAACACCACCTCGCCCGAAGAGGACGTCGCCGCAAGCTCGAACGGGCGGGACTCCGGACCGCTCTCCAGCTCGACGCTGAGCTCCGGGCCCGGCTCGCCGGTGCTGAATTCGCAGGCTTGGCACGTGCCCGAAAACGCGATCGAGAGCTGGTCGCGGACGAGCTCCAGCGCATCGGCTGGCAGATCCGGGGCTGAGCCACGGACCCAGGCCGGCAGGCCGCAGACGGCACCGTCGAACGCGTACAGCGGGGGCCGGACGGCGTCCCCGGGACAGCCGCCGCATCCGACTCCGCCCGCGTCGCCTACGACGACCAGAGGGTCAGCCAACGCCTCCCGGCCCATGGCAAAGAGCTCGATCGATGGTCGAATCACGAACGCGACCGGTGTTTGACCCGCGTCGATCTCCAGGCTGAAAGGTCGACCCTCGTAACGAGTGAGCTCGGCTCTGTTCACCTTGGCACGCGAGACGCCGGCCGTGATGACCCAGTCTCCCTCCTGTACGTCCAAGCCGAGCGCAGAGTCCGCGCTGCAACCCAGGAGCCCTACGAGGCACACGACAACCTGACGAGATGACGTCACCGCGCGAGATGGTACGGCAGCCCGGGCCGATTGTCAGGACTGCCTCACCAACACAGCTCCTGGACCGGCCACGCGGGCGAACGCGGGCTGTCCGGGCTCCAACACGCTCGACACGTCCGGAGTAGACACGAGCAGCTCCCCGGCCGAGGTCTCCAACTCATACTCCATGTGACTTCCGAGGTAGACCGCGCTGACCAACTGTCCCGGGATCCCCGGCGGCTCGGGCGAAAGCACCGCGGCGTTGGGCCGCACCGCGAGCTTCGCCGGCCCCATACCGATCCCGCGGCTCGGGAGTCGCAACTCGGCTCCGCCTACCGAGACCAACGCGACTTCACCTTCGATTCGCGAGATCTCAGCCGAGAGCATCGAAGACTCCCCGATGAAGCTCGCCACGAACTCGGACTCCGGAGACTCGTAGAGCTCACGGGGCGCTCCGCGCTGGGCGATCTTCCCGGCGCTCATCAGGATCACTTGGTCACTCACCGCGAGCGCTTCGGACTGGTCGTGAGTCACGTACACGGCGGTGAGCTTCAGCTTCTGCTGGATCGAGCGGATCTCTTCCCTCATTCGTCGCCGCAGCCGCGCGTCTAGGTTGGAGAGCGGCTCGTCGAAGAGCAGAATTTCCGGCTCCAGCACCAGCGCGCGAGCCACCGCAACGCGTTGCTGCTGACCGCCCGACAACTCACTCGGCTTGCGCAAGCCCAAGCCACCCAGACCCACCAGCGAGAGCGCACCCTCCGCCCGGTCCCGCACCTCGGCCGCAGGGCGCCGCCTCACGACCAGCCCGTACGAGACGTTCTCGAGGACACTCAGGTGCGGGAACAACGCGTACGACTGAAAGACCATCGTCACGTTGCGCTCGTTGGCCGGCAGGTGAGTTACGTCTTTGCCCCCGATCCTCACCCGGCCCTCGCTCGCGAGCTCGAGACCGGCGATCATGCGGAGGGTCGACGTCTTCCCACAACCCGAGGGGCCGAGGAGCGTCACCAAAGTGCCGGCCGCGATCCGAAACGAGATTCCGTCGACGGCGACCACGCTGCCGTACCGCTTCGTGACGCGCTCGAACTCCAACTCTCCGCTCACACACCCTCCACCAGCCCTCGGCGGCCGAGCTCGCGCTTTCCTACGACGCCTTCGATCAAGGCGATGACGAGCAGCATGAAAAAAACGATCGCAGACGAGTACGCGATCGCCGGACCGTAGTGTCCGGCCTCCACCCGACCCAAGATGTACGTCGTGGACAGCTCGATGTCCCCGCTCACCAGGAACACGACCGCGCTCACCGCCGTCATCGCCCGCACGAACCCATACACGAGGCTCGCGATCACCGCGGGTCGAAGCAGCGGGAGCGTAACCGACCACAGCGTCCTCGGCGTGGAGGCCCCGAGGCAGATCGAGGCTTCGTCGAGGCTTGGGTCGATCTGAGCGAGGGCCGCCAAGCCTGAGCGGACGCCGACCGCCATGTTTCGAAACACGAAACACACCACGATGATCGCGGCCGTGCCGGTGAGCTCCACGGGAGGTGTGTTGAAGGCCATGACGTAGCCGACACCCACCACGGTCCCGGGCACTGCGAACGACATCATCGTGAAGAGCTCGAAGGCGCCACGACCGCGAAAACGATGGCGCGCGATCAGCCACGCGGTGAGTAAGCCGATGGCCGCGGTGATCGGCGCGGAGACGATGGAGATCCAGATCGTCGTCGCCAGAGAGTCCCAAGCTCCGCCCGAAAAAAAGGGCTCTCCGCCGACGCGAAACATGTCGACGAAGTGCTCGGACGTGAGTGAGTTGTCTCTGCCCAAGAGCTTCACGAACCCACCCCCGAGGACGACCAGATAGATGGCCGCGGTGAACGCGGTCCAGGTGACTCCGAAGAATACACACGCGCGTGCGACGCCCTTGGGTAGGGGCAGGGGTGCGCCCGAGTCGGCCTTCCCGGTGACGGTGACGTACGACTTTCCTCCCAACCACTTCTCCTGAGCGAGGAACGCGACGAGCGTGAGGGCCAGAAGGACGATGGACAGCGCCGCCGCGCGCGCGACCTCGCTGTCCGCGCCGGCGATGGCGAAGTAGATCTCCGTCGAGAGTACGTCGTAGCCTCCGCCAAGCACCAGAGGGTTGCCGAAGTCAGCCAGGCTCTCGATGAAGCCGAGCAGAAAAGCGTTCGCGAGCCCCGGCCGGAGCAACGGGAGAGTGACGCTCCGGAGGGTGTGCCAAGAGTCGGCGCCGAGCGTCAAAGCGGCCTCCTCGAGGCTCGGGCTGATCCCCTCGATGACTCCGACCAGCACCATGAAGGCGACCGGCGTGAACGCCAAGACTTGAGCGAGCAGGATGCCCGGGAGACCAAAGACCCACCGCGATGGTTCGATCCCAAGACTCTCAGATAACCACGCCGTCGCGACTCCGGCGCGGCCGAAGATGAGTATCATCGCCAGGCCGATGACGAAGGGGGGCGTGACCACGGGGAGGATGGTCAAAGCGCCCAAGACTCTCCGACCGCGGAAGCTCGTGCGCGTAGCGAGAGCGGCGAGCAACAGACCCAAGGCGGTGGAAAAAAACGCGGCGAGGAGCGCGAGCAGCACGGAGCGCGTGGCGACGCCTGCTCTGCCTTCGCCGAGCCCGAGGCCGAAGACGCGGAGAGAGAAGATGTTGCCAAGAACCTGCGAGACCGACTGCGAGAGCGACCAGGAGCCGTCCTCGAGCTCGATGGCGCGGATCGCGACGGCACCGATGGGGAAGAGGACAAAGACCACGACGCAGGCGAGCACGAGGTAAAGGGAGCCAGCGACGAACCCATCTCCGCGAAACAGACCGCGGGAGGCGACGCCTTCGGCGAAGAGGGTGATGAAGGACAGGAACAGACCGAGAGCGCCGGCGCCCATTCCGTATTGCCGGACCGCCGGCACGCCGAGGAGCGGCTGGAGAGTCTCTGCGACGCCCAGGGGGCCGATGGCGAAGCCTTGAGCGCCTAGGTAGAGAAGCCCGGTGAGGCCCGCGCCGATCAAGACCGCGGCGCCGACTCGGTCTCCGCGCGGGCGCCGGAGCGCGACGACGGGCGCGAGCAGGGGAATGGCGAGCGCGAGCAGCCACGGTCGCTGGTGAGCGAACCCAGAGAGCGCGGCTGGCGCGACGTCGGCGTCCATCGGCCAGTAGGGCGCCCAGCCTGGAAAATCGAAGAAGCCAGACTCTTGGGCATACCAGGGCAACAGGCAATAACTCACCCAGCCGATTACGAGCGCGAACAGGGGGCCTCTCCTCACTGTGCGCGAACCTCGGTTCGGAAGCGTTCGAGCAGTCGCTCACGCTCTTCCTTCTTGGAGAAGCGATCCAGGTCGATGTCGAGGAGCTTCACGTCGGCGAGCTTCGGCCCTCCTCGAGCCGCGGTGGCCGTTCGGTTGGAGAGGAATTGGTACATCTTGACCTCGCCGGCCCAACTCTGCACGCGCGCCTCGAGGGCCCAGTTGGCGAACCTGCGAGCTTCCTCCGGGTGACGCGCGCCTCGGAGCAGACTCATGCAACCGATCTCGTAACCCGTCCCTTCCGGCGGAATCACCGGGACGATCGGGAAGCCAGAGTCTCGCTCCGCGTAGGCGTCGGCGACGAAGACGATCCCCACGCCGGCCTCGCCGCGCGCCGCTGCCCGCACCGGTGCGGCGCCGGACTTGGTGTATTGCGTGATGTTCCGATCGAGCTTCTTCAGGTAGTCGAACGCCGCGTCTTCTCCGAACAAGGTGACGAAGGTGACGAGCGCGGTGTAGGCGGTGCCCGAGGATGCTGGGTTGGCCATCTGGATTTCGCCTCGGAAGCGCGGGTCGAGCAGGTCGGTCCACGATCCTGGAGGCGCGATGTTCTTTTTGGCCAGCCACTCGGAGTTATAACCGAAACCCAAGATCCCCATATAGATGCCGGTCGTTCGGTACTCACCCGACTTCGCCGGATCGATGGCCCACGGGCGGAGCTCCCGCTCGAGCTCGGGGTGGAAGGGCTCGCTGATCTTGGCGGTGGCGCCCTGAATGTGAGAGTCGCCGGTTCCGCCCCACCAGACGTCCCCTTTTGGGTTCTTTCGTTCAGCCCAAATCTGCGCGAACATCTCCCCGGTGCTCTTTCGGAGCATCGAAACCTCGACTCCGGTCTCGCGCTCGAACTCACCCTTCATCTTCTCGCACCACTCGACCGGAGTGCTGCAGTAAAAGTTGAGCCGGCGAGGTTTCTCCCGCGGGTGGCACGAGACGAGGACGAGGAACGTCGCGAGCGCTCGTACTTTCAACTCATTCTCTCGAGATCGAGCAGCGAGCGGACGGTGACGATTCGAGTGTCGTCCGACGGGTCGGCGACAGGCTCGCGGACGATCACTGCTCCGCGAGCGACTCCTGCGGCCAGAAAGGGGAGGACGTCGTTGCTGACGCTGTCCCCGACCGCGAGGGTGCGGGTGAGGTCCAGGTCGGGCGCGCGGACCCTGAAGCGTTCGAGCGTGCGGGCACAAAATCCAGGCTCGGGCTTGCCGACGGGGTCGCCGATGGTGACGTCTTCCACCGTGATGCCGATAGTCATGAGCGCGGGCTCCATACGAGCCCATTTTCTGAGTCGCGCGTCCGCGGGGTCGTAGACGAAGGTGCCCTCAGAGAGGTGAAGGAAGCCGTCGCTGTTGGTTGCGAGGTGGACCTTGGCGCCCCGCGCTTGGAGCGTGCTGATCAGCGCGGACGCGTCCGCGTACACTCGGGACGCGCTGGCGAGCGCCTCCCAATATGCGTCGACGACCGCTCGCACGACCAGCGCCTCGACGGGGAGCGCATGGTCCTCGAGGGCGATGGCGAGCAGAGTCTCGCGCGAGAAGACCTTGGGGCGATGGCCTGCGGCGACGAGTCCGCGCTGCCAGTGGGTAATCCGCGCGAGAAACTCAGGGTACCCTTCAGCGATGGTGCCGGCGGGTGCACGGAGCTGTCGGCGGAGGATCTCGTAGCCGGCCACGACGGCCCTTCGAAGAGACTCACCTCGGGTCGATCCATAACGGTCGGAGAGGCTTGCGCCGAGGGCGTGCTCGGCGACGGGGCGGCTGCGATCCATGTCGAGCACGACATCGTCGACGTCCAGGACATAAAAAGCGGGGAGTGTGGCTTCCGGCGGAGCTCTCCAGCGCCGGAGGCTCTGGGGCCAGGCGCCTCGGGCGCCGCTCCGTCCAATTTGGGCCGCGAGCGCCCCCAGCGACTCGGCGGCCCAAGAGGGCAGAGTCTCGCCTTCGAGCAAAGTCACCCGCGGGGGCTCGATGCCGGCAAAGACGACCTCGAGCGAGTGACGAGTGTGCTGGGTACGGACCTCCGCCGAGTAGATGGCTCCAGCCCGGTCGCCGTCGGTTCGGAGGCGCTCGAGCCGAATTCGAGCTCCGGATTTGGGCGAAGCTGGCTGAGCCATGGGTTATGGAATGAATTGCTCGCGCAGGATTCGCTCTTCCAACCCATGCTCCTCGTCGAACAGGAGCTTGAGTGCGACATCCTCGGCTTCCGTACACTCGACCTGAATCACCTCCCGGACCTCGGCGTTGTCGGCCACCGCGCTCACGGGTCGCTTGTAATTTTCGAGGATTTCGAAGCGAACGGTGGACTTTCGGGGGAGGAGCGCGCCGCGCCAGCGTCGGGGTCGAAACGCGCTGATAGGCGTCAGGGCGAAGACGCCGGCGGTGAGCGGCAAAATGGGCCCGTGGGCGGAGAGGTTGTAGGCGGTGCTGCCCGCTGGCGTAGCGAGGAGCACGCCGTCGCAGACGAGCTCGTCGACTCGGACTCGGCCGTCCACGACGATGCGGATCTTGGCGGCCTGCCGGGTCTGCCGAAAGAGCGAGACCTCGTTGATGGCGAGCGCCTCCTGCTCGGCGCCAGACTCGGACTCGGTCCGCATGCGGATGGGGTGCAGCACGGTCATCGACGCGTGCTCGAGACGCCCGAGCAAGTCGTCGGTGCGATACTCATTCATCATGAAGCCGACGGTTCCGCGGTTGATGCCGTAAATCGGGAGATCGCGGCCGAGCTTGCGATGCAAGGTCTGGAGCATGAAGCCGTCGCCCCCGATCGCGACGATGAGCTCCGCTTCGCCGAACGGTGCGTCGCCGTACCGAGAGACGAGCTCGGCGCGGGCCTCTTGCGCGGGCTCGGAGCGGGCCGCGACGAAGGCGATCTTCGAGTACCGCATGGTCCGCTTTCACGTCGCGCCTAACACGCGCGGCGACGGCGGGGAAGGAGCGGCCGACGGGTGGACCTGCGCTCAGTTCTGGGTGGGTTCCTCGTCGAACTGTGCCCCTTCGTCGACATCGGGCGCTGCGGGCGGAGGCGCGATGGAGGCACGGCGAAGCCAGTTGCGAAGGGGTTGCGCCACACCGACCTGGCCGTCGAGCACGTCGAAGACCTTCTGCGCAGACGGACGGCGGCGCGGATCGCGATCGACGGTGGCTCTCAACAGTCGAACCACGGCTTCGGGCACGTCCCGTCGTCGGCCGGGAATCGCTCGCTCGACCCACCGCGGCCAGTTGTCGATGGCCAACACGCCGAGCGGAGATGGAGGGACGAGCGGCACCGAAGCGAGCAACTCTCCGACGACGAGCCCCATCGAGAAGACGTCGGCCGCAGCGCTGACACTGCGTTCGCCAAGGGCCTCGGGCGACATATAAGCCACCTTGCCTTTGACGACGTTGGTCATCGTGTCGAATTCGCGCGCGCGGTGGCGCACGATGCCGAAGTCGGCGAGCTTCACGACGCCCTCGAGGTCGATGAGCACGTTGTCCGGGCTGATGTCGCGATGAACGAGGTCGAGCCGTTCACCGGACGGCCCGACGACGTGGTGAACGTACTCCAACGCGGCAGCCAACTGACGCCCTACGTCGAGGCACACGGTGAGCGGGAGCCCGGTCTGGCGTGTCTTCTTCAGGAGCCTGCCGGCGCTCAGACCTTCGATCAGCTCGAACGCGATGTACGGAGTCCCGTCGATCTCTCCCGCGTCGAGCGCGCGGACGACGTTGTCGTGATCGAAGAGTCGAACGATCCGCATCTCCTCCTTGAACATCCTGCGATGCTCGGGGTCGTTGCGGAGGTGTCGCCTCAAACGCTTGAGCGCGTAGGTAATCTCGATGCCGCTCGAATCGGTTCGGCGAGCACGCCGGATCTCCGCCATGCCTCCGCCTCCGCGTTCGTCGAGCACGGTGTAGGGGCCGAATCTCTGAGCTCCGGTGGCTTCGGTCGATTCTCGGGTGGCCGGACTCGACGAGGTCGGACTCGGCGTGGGCACGATGAGCTCGAGCGTCTCGGTGGACTCCAACATCAGTGACGCGAGCGAGTCCGCACGCATACCCAAGGTGGCGTCTTCGTCGGGTGGAAAAGTGGAGATCTCTTCATCGCGTTCGATCACGACCGCCGGGGAGCTCGCGGTTCGATGTTCGTCTTCGAAGTCAGCGAGGCTCGAGATCGGTCTTGGCTGAAGGGACGCGGTTTCGTCGGCCGAGTCGGTGCGGGGGCGAGCGGGGCGCCGAGGCGATCCTCGGCGAGAGGGATCCTTCCTGGATCCGGACGTCACTTTTTCACTGTAAGCGACGCTTTCGCCGACTGACCACCGACGGTTGCCGTGATGTCGGCCTTTCCGGGCCCGACCGCCATGACCATGCCGTTTTCGGCGATCGTGGCGACCTTCTCGTTCGACGACTTCAGGGCTGGCTTGACGACGACGGGCGCGTTCTTGTCGTCGAGGATCTCGACCTTGACGGCCGTGCTCTCGCCGACCTTGACGGTCGCGTTCTCGAGGGACGCAGTGACCTTGCTGATCACCGGCATCTTCACGTTGATCGTCGCTTCTGCGGTGAGGGCGCCCGAGGTGATGCCGATCTTGGCCGTCCCGGGCCCCATCGCGGTGACCTTGCCGTCGACCACGCCAGCGACTTTGCCATCGCTCGTGGACCACGCGATCTTGGCGTCGGCGACTTCGCGGTCAGCGTCGTCTTTGACCGAAGCCGCGAGATCCACGGACCCGCCGATGTCGAGGTCGGCGGTCGCAGGCGTGATCTCCGCTTTTGCGGGGATGGTGACTTGAACTTGGGCGGTGCCCTTCTTCCCGTCGATCGTGACCGTCACGGTCGCGTCTCCCGACTTCACCGCGGTGACTTTGGCGGCCTCGACCTTGGCGACGCCCGGGTTCGAGCTCTCCCACTTCGACCGCGCGATCGCGTCGAGGAGCTCCTTGCCCTGCTTGTCCTTCGGGGTAGCCTTGAGCGTCACCGACTTGCCAGCCTCGTTGAGGCTCACGGTCGCGGGGTCGACCTCGATCTTTTCCACGGCCGGGGGGCATCCGCCCAAAAACGCGGCCAACAACACTGCTTTTGTCGTTCTGCTGAGCAACATGGGCGGCTCTTACACCGAGATTGTCGGCCCGTCGAGATCCGAGAACGAAAAGAGGCGGTAATGTCAAGTCGTTCGAACACAAACGAACCTCACCCTCAGCCTAGATAACCCTAGCTGCGGCACCGAACAGACTGAAAGCTCGGCGATTTCCCGCCCATGCACGTGCTCCTCGAGCTCGGGCTCGAGCTCGGGCCGACGATTTCGACGAAAGCGATCCGCTCCGCGCAGGTGCCGAGGGTCGGGCACGTTCACGGCCCGTCGCCGGTTACAATCGGCACCATGGGTGAGCCGCACGGCTTCCGCGACGTCGAGCTCTTCGGTGAAGGCGCCACGAGCCGGGTCTACCGGGCCACCTCTTCGACCCTCGGTCGCAAGGTCGCGCTCAAGCGGCTCCATCCGCGGCTCGTCGAGAGCCCGGAAGCGCTCGCGCGCCTTCGCCGTGAGCTCGAGGCCTGCTCGCGGATCCATCACGCCTCCGTAGTTCGCGTCTACGACGTGATCCTTTGGGAGGGCGACCCGACGGTAGTCATGGATTTCGTCGAAGGCGAGGACTTGGCGGAGCGAATTCGTCGAGAGGGTCGGCTCTCCGCGGCGGAGGTCGAGCGCATCGGACGGGCCCTCTTGGCCGCGCTGAATGCGGCCCATGCGGCCGGGATCGTTCACCGAGACGTGAAACCTCAGAACGTACGACTGGGGCTCGCCGGGGAAGTGTACCTCCTGGACTTCGGCTCCGCACGACTCGACGCAGCCTCTGAGCTCACGGCCACGGGAAGCTCCGTCGGAACGCCGGACTACATGCCGCCCGAGTCGTTCGAAGGAAACGTCTACGACCCGCGAGTCGATCTCTATGGGTGGGGCGCGACGCTCTTCGAGAGCGCCACCGGGCGTCCGCCGCACGAGGCCTCGAGCTTGGCGGAGCTCGCTTTGAAGCGGGCGCGCGACGACGTCGCACCCATCGAGTCGCTGGCTCCGGAGCTCCCGAGCGCGATCGCACACGTCATCGATCGGTCGCTCGCTCGTCGGCCCGAGGACCGGTTCGCGACCGCGGCGCTCGCGCTCTGGGCGCTCGACCACGCCGAGATCGCGATCGCCTACGCGATCGAGCGGACTCGCCGCCCGCCTTGTCTGCACTGCGAAGCCCCGATCGCGCCCGAGAGCCGCGCGTGCGCCGCGTGCGGATCCGATCATCCCTTCGGCTTCGCGCCGGGATCGGCCTCGCTGACGCTACGGGCAGTAGCAGATCCGGTGCGCTTCGCGGACGCGCTCGAGCTTCGATTCCCCGAGCTCGTCGAAGACCGGGCCCACGTGTTCGAACGTCTGGCGGCGCTCGGCTCCGAGAGTCAGCCGATCGTCTCGTTCATCGACGCGAACGAAGCGCGTGCGTTTGCGGCGGTGCTGGAGCGCGCCGGCGGGCGGATCGAAGTCACGCATGACGAAGGCACCTCCGGCTTTCGCTTGTACGGGCTCGGTCTGTCGGCCTTTCTCGGCGTCGTCGCGACCGTGGGGACGTGGATGGGCGCGACCGTCGGGCTCGAGCACCTCGGGTTGCTCGCGCTGCCCGTCGTGGGGACGCTCCTCGGAGAGCGCGCGATGACCTTGTGGCGTTCGAGGTACGGCCTGCTCTCGACGGGCCGACACGTGCCGATGGTGCCGTGGATCGGCCCGAGCCTCGCGTTGGGCGCCCTCCTGGTCGGAGGTTCGGCGCTCGCGACGAGCTCTCCGGTTTGGGGCGCGATGCTGGGGTGGAGCAACTTGGCGACCGCTTCGTTGTTCGGCAGCTGGATCGCGCTGAGCTTCAGCCCGTCTCTGCTGTTGGGTGGATTTTCGAGGCGAAGGTTGAGCGCGGGAGCTTCGCCAGAGCCCACGATGTTGGTGAAGGCCTCGAGCGCGCTGTCCGTTCCGGAGTCCCTTCGCCAGAAGATCCGCGCGCCGCTTGCGTTGGCGATGGGCGCCGTCGTGGTGTCGACGGTCCCGGTCGAGCTCGCGGCGATCGAAGGCATGATCGAAGCCTCGGCGGCGGTGACCGTTGGAGGACAAACAGTCGCGACGGAGTACGGGTGGGTCGAGACCGCGGAGGCGGATCCCAACGTCATCTACGACCCGATCGGTCCCGCGCCCGCGCCCCCCGCCGAGGCGCCGGCTCCGGAGGCGGCGTGGAACCTGAACGCCGCCGATCTCGCGGCGCTCCTCGTCGTCGGGCTGTTGATGTTCGGGCCGTCGGCGTGGGTGCTCACACGCAGGCGAAGGATCAAACGGATCGGGTGGCGGATGGCCGCAGAGGCCTCGACGAGTAAGTACATTCGGGCTCCGATCACCCGGCGACCTCGTCGAACGATGTTGAAGCTCGATCGCCTCGCGCTCGAGCCCGCGGGCGACGCGTTCGCCGCGGCCGCGAGGGTGAAGCTCCTGGAGGCCGCCAGAGAGCTTCCCAGGCACGATCAGGCCGAGGACGTCGACCGGATTCGCGGAGCCTTGGCGCAGTTGGAGCGGAGCGAGAAGCACGAGGAGGGCAGCCTGGTCGCTCGGTGCATCAAAGAGCGCGACCCTGACGTCGCTCTTCGCATGGACTTGTTGGCGCTAGAGGGTCGCTTGGAGGCCGAAGCCGCAACGGCCTGGGCCCGACGCCTCGCTTCGGACGGCCTCGCTTCGGACGAGCACGCATGACCACCTCGATGATGGAGCGGAGCGCGGAGCCGATCGACCTGATCCGACTCCCGAGCGGGACGCTCCTCGCCGGTCGCTATCGGACCGAGGAGCTGCTCGGTCGAGGATCGATCGCGACGGTGTTGCGCGCGCGCGACGAGCTCCGTGGGCAGAGCGTCGTGTTGAAGGCCATCGATCCGCTGCGATCGAAGGACCAGATATCGAAGCAGCGCCTGCGTCGGGAACTCGAGGTGTTGACGAAGGTCGCCCACCCGGGTGTCGCGCGCGTGCTTGGGCTCGAGGTGATCGCGGGATCCGACGTCTTGGTGTTGGAGTACGTCGAAGGTGAGACGCTCGCGGAGCGGCTCTTGCGCGGGCACCTCGGGGTCGAGGAGGCCCTCGGTGTGACCACGCGGCTCTGCGAGGCGCTCGAGGCTTGTCACAAAGTCGGCGTGATCCACCGCGACGTGAAGCCCGCGAACATCGTGCTCCACCCCGATCGAGGCCCTGTGTTGCTCGACTTCGGAATGGCCTGGTTCACGAGCGCCATGACCCTGACGCGAACGGGCGCGCTCGTGGGGTCGCCGCGCTACGTGGCTCCGGAGCTCTTCGAATCCGGGCACGGTGACGAGCGGGTCGACGTCTTCGGCGTGGGAGCCGTCTCGTACGAGATGCTGACCGGTCGACCGCTGCGGATTGAGGACACGATCGCCGAGATCGCACGCGGAGGTCGTGCCCCGCCGTCGCCCAGATCGTTGGTGCACGAAATTCCTCGCTCGGTGGAGCGAGCGGTGCTCCGAGCGACCGCGGCACGACCGGAGCTTCGAACCTTCACGGTGGCTGAGCTCGCGCGGTCCTTACGGGGCGAAGTCTCCGAGCGCGCGCTCGAGACGAGCGTCGCGTGTCCTTCGTGCGGGTCGGCGCGGATCGTGGATCTGCCGTTTTGTCCGGGTTGTGGAGCCACCGCGGAGTGGAAGATTCAGCCCGGCGGGTTCGCGGTGGACGTGCTCGACGTCGAGGACGCCGAGGTCGCGTGGCAGTGGCTCGAACGGCGGCACGGCGAAGCGCTCGAGGGGCGGGGGCGGAGCCGATTGCGACGCCCTCCCCTGCCGCTCGCGGTCGGAGTGTCGGAAGCCTCGGCCGAGGCGCTGGTCGCGGAGGCCGCGAGATCGGGCGTACGGGCCGAAGTGGTTCGGTCCGGGGCGTTCGGGCCGCCGCTGCGGCTTCCGATTCCGAGGCCCGCGGAGATCTTCGCGGCCGCGGCAGCGCACCTGAGCTCGGTGATGGCGGTGGCTGCGGCTGGATCGATGTTGGGCGCGCCCGCGTGGTCACTTCGAACTTTGCCCTTCTTGGCTAGCGCCGCGCTCGTGGGCTTGTGGCTCAAGGCGATGCGCAAGCCGGTCTTGAACACGGCGAGCGAGAGACAAGGAATTCGGCACTCCGCGATGGCCTGGATCGTGCCCAAACTGCAGGCGCTCGGCTCGCCTCGGGCCCGCGGAATCGCCGCTGGCGCGGTCGCCCGCGCGGCACCCGTACTGCTCGACGATGTCTCGGGACTGCCCGAAGCTGCGCGGTCCGAAGCGCTCGCGAGTCTTGCGAGCGCGCTCGACGCGGCGGTCGAGGTCGACCGGCTCGCGGGTTCGATCTCGAGCCGGCCACGTGGGGCGCACGCGGTCGACGAGCAGGGCGGAAGCGCAGAGCTCGAGCTGGTGCATGATTTCGCGGTCCGCCGAGCGCTCGAGGCCGCCGACGGCATCACGAGGGCACTCTCCGTTCGAACACTTCCATCGGAGCTGTGAGCGACCGTCCGTCCGAAGGGTCGCATTCGTTGCCCGACTTGAGCCGTTCCCAAAGGGAATCTTGCGGGAACCAACCCAACACCCGCCGGTCGTCGTGAGCGTGAGCGTCAATCGTGGACCTGGGCGTGGACGAAACCGTGGACGTGAGCGTGGAACCTGGTCGTGGACGTGGACGATCCGGAAGAAAATTCGAACCACGAGAGACTCGCTGTAGTTTGAGAGTATCGGCGGAATGTCTCGTCCACCTCCACGGGCTATTTTTCCTGGGACTCATCTCGTCCTCATGCTACGCATGACGTGCGACATGTCCTCATGCTCGCACCCGGAGGAACGAGATGTACCGATACGTCGGAGTAGACGTCGGCGCCGAGACCGTCAAAATCGTCGAGCTTCTGCGCGAAGGGCCCAAGCTGAGCGTGGGTCGACGATTCGCCTCGGAACATCGCAAAGAGCCTGGTCCACTCATTCAACGGGTCTGGAAGGACTGGGACCTCGGCTCGGCGGTGAGCGCCGCGGTGTGCGGACGACTGGGCCGCCAGCTCGCCCTCGAGCGGGTCCCCGTCAAACAAGCGCAGGCCGCGGGATACCGATTTCTTCGCGGGAAATCACCAGGCACGATCGTCTCGATCGGTTGCCATGGGTTCTCCGTCCTCGAGCTTCGGGAGGGCGGCGCGGAGGTCTTTCGCGAAAACTCTCGGTGCGCACAGGGCACCGGCAATTTCCTCCGTCAGCTGGTCCAGCGCTTCGATCTGAGTGTGGAGGAGGCCGCGGAGCTCGCCGCGACAGTCGACGATCCGGCGCCGCTATCGGGGCGCTGCCCAGTCATACTCAAAACGGACATGACTCACCTGGCCAACAAAGGTGAGGGCAAAGACAGGATCTTGGCCGGGCTTCTCGACGCAATCGCCGAAAACGTTCAAGTCCTCATCAAACCCAGGCTCTGCCCAAATCAGCTCTACTTGGCCGGAGGAGTGACCCGTTCGGCCCGGGTACGAGACAACTTCAGGCGCTTTGCGGAGCGTCATCAGCTGAGTCTGATCGGTGCCGAAGGTGAAGACGGTCTGTTTCTGGACGCTCTGGGCGCTGCGGTGTCGGCCTCGGAGCGAAGTTTCCGGGTGCCCTCGACGGCCGAGTTGCTGGTTCCGCACCGTGACTCGGAGATGGAGCGGGTCCCCTCGCTCGGGGCGGCGATGGGCCGCGTGAAGCGAATGCCCTCGCCGCAGCTCCTCGAGGTGGAGGGTCCGCGCGACGTAATTCTGGGTTTCGACATCGGATCGACGGGATCCAAAGCGGTCGCAATCGACCTCGAGACCAACAGGACTCTCTGGGAGGGTTACCTTCGGACGAACGGGGATCCGGTGGGTGCCGCGCAGGCGCTCGCCCGGCGGCTCCTCGAGAGTCCCGCCGCGCTGCACCGAATTCGCGGTTTCGGAGCGACCGGCTCGGGTCGAGAGATCGTGGGATCGCTGCTCTCGACTTGTTACGGCCGGGATGCCGTCTACGTATTGAACGAGATCGCCGCGCACGCGACCGGAGCGCTCCACTTCGACGCTCGCGTCGACACGATCTTCGAAATCGGAGGCCAGGACGCGAAGTACATCAGGCTCTCGAACGGTCGAATCATCGACGCAGCGATGAACGAGGCGTGCTCCGCGGGGACCGGGTCGTTCATCGAGGAGCAGGGCCGTCGGTTCGCGGGCGTAGAGAGTGTCGAAGAGCTCGGCGAGGTCGCGCTCGCGAGTGAGTCGGGCGTCGCCCTCGGGCAGCACTGCTCGATCTTCATGGCGGAGATCATCGACGAGGCGTTCGCTTCGGGAGTCGAGCAAGAGCAGATCGTCGCGGGCATCTATGATTCGGTCGTCGCCAACTATCTCAACCGGGTGAAGGGCAGCCGGTCGGTCGGGCAAGTGATCTTCTGCCAGGGCATGCCGTTCGCATCGGACGCGCTCGCAGCGGCGGTCGCGCGTCAGACCGGTTCGGAGGTGGTGGTGCCTCCAAAGCCGGGCCTCATGGGTGCGATCGGAATCGGCCTGCTCGCGGCCGGTGATTTGCATTCCCCACGCGGTCCGGTCATGGACCTCTCTCGCTTCCTGGAAGCTCGGGTGGAGCGAAAAGACACGTTCGTGTGCAACTCGACTCAGGGTTGCGGTGGGGCCGGCAATCACTGTCGAATCAACCGACTCACCACCGTGGTCGCCTCGGAGCGCCAGCGATTCACTTGGGGCGGCGGCTGTTCCTTGTACGACAAGGGAACCCGGCGCCATAAGTTGCCGGATTGCTCGCCCGATCCGTTTCGAGAGCGCGCCGCGATGGTGCAGAAGATCATCGACGAGGTGAGCGCCGCGCGCGGGAGACCGATCATCGCGCTCACCGACGAGTTCAAGCTGAAGGGACTGTTTCCGTTCTTTGCCACGTTCCTCCATGAGCTCGGTTTCGACTTGACGGTGGTCACCGGCGCCGATCGCAAGGCGTTGAAGCGGGGGATCGAAGAGGCCAATGTCCCGTTCTGCGCGCCGATGCAGCAATATCATGGCCTCGTCTCGAGTATGGCCGACCGAAAACCGGACTGGCTGTTCCTGCCGATGCTCCGAGAGATCCCCCGGGTGAAGGAGGAACGGTTTTCGACGGTGTGCCCGATCGTTCAGGGCTCGGCTGACATGCTGAGGCTGGACCTAGGACCAAGGGTCGCCGCACGCATTCTCTCCCCCGTCATCGACATGGGTCACGGGACGATGGACTCTCCGGAGCTGCACGCCGTGTGTCGCAAGCTCGCGGCTGAGTTGGGGGCAGGCGAGGTGGCTTGGATCCCGGCGTTTGGCCGGGCCCGAAGAGCTCAGCTCGAGTTCGACGAGAGGCTCGGGGCGCTGGGTCAGGAGGCGTTGGCGTTCTGCACGGACAACGGAATCACTCCGGTGGTCGTCTTGGGTCGGAGCTATACGATTCACAACGACGTGCTGAGCTCGAACGTCCCCTCGATCTTACGGGAGCAGGGGACGATCGCGATTCCCGTCGATTGCCTGCCAGTGCCAAAGGAAGCTCCTGTCTTCGAAGATCTGTTCTGGGGCTATAGTCAGCGAATCCTTCGTGCGGCGTGGCACGTTCGGAGGTCGCCCGGGGTCTACGGCATTTTTTGTTCGAACTACTCCTGCGGACCCGACAGCTTCACCGTCCACAGCTTCGCGTGGCTCATGGAAGGCAAGCCCTTCGCCATCATCGAGACGGACGGTCACTCGGGAGATGCCGGCACGAAAACTCGGGTGGAGGCGTTTCTGCATTGCGTCCGCGAAGACTTGTCGGCGAAGGCCGCCACCTTGCCCAAGGACGAGGCAACCCTTCGCGTGGAGCCCCAGGCGGTCGCTGACATCGTGCGCAGGAAGGAGCGGATGTTGATTCCGCCGATGGGTCCGGAGGCTGAAGCGGCGGCCGCAGCCTTCCGTGGGTTGGGTGTGCCGGCCGAAGTGCTGCCACTGCCGACCCGGGAGACTCTGCGACTTGGGCGACGGCAGACCTCGGGCAAAGAGTGCCTCCCCATGACCGTGACACTCGGCAGCCTGCTCGATAGGCTGGAGCGCGAGCGCGAGACCTCGGAGCGTTTTCTGTTTCTCATGCCCGGGTCGTGTGGCCCCTGCCGGTTCGGGGCGTACCGGGAGCTCCACAACATGATCCTGCAACGCATGGGTTGGGCGAACAGAGTCCGGATTTGGTCCCCGTCTTTCGGTCATTACTTCGAAGGTATGGAGCCTGGGTTTGCGGCCATCGTGTTCACTGGCCTGGCCGCGTTCGGCGTCCTCGAGGAGGCGCTCCACGACGTGAGACCGGTCGAGACGCAAAAGGGAGCGGCCGAGGAGATTCACGCGCGGTACGCGCGCGAGCTGAGCGCGTTGCTCGAGTCCGCTGCAGCGGGCGACCTGAGTCGAGCCCGGGTGCTGTGGGAAGCCGGCTCCGGCCGTGCGTACGGCGTGCCTGCGCTCGTCAGGCGTTGCGCCGAGGAGCTCGCGCGCGTGAAGTCGAGCCGAGAGATCCCGAACGTGCTCGTGGTCGGTGAGATCTACGTGCGATCGGACCCATTCTCCAATGACTTCATCGCGCGCGGGTTGGAGAAGCGGGGCCTTCGTGCGCGCCTCGAGCCCGTGTCCGAGTATTTGCAGTTTTCCGACTACATTGCGCACCGAAAGGGAGAGAAGGGCGGCGTCGGGGACCAAGTCGAGCACTGGGTTCGAAAGAGACTGCTCGCGCTCAGTCACGAGGCCGCCGCCGCGCCGCTCGGGTGGCCAAAGCACGCGTCGATCCCCGAGGTGTTCGACGCAGCGTCAGCCTACGTGTCCGAGGCGCTGGAGGTCGAGACCCCGCTCACGATCGGCGTTCCGGTGCGAGCGTGGCGCCGCGGTGAGATCGACGCGACAGTGAGTGTCGGACCGCTCGAGTGTATGCCGAACAAGATCGCGGAAGCTCAGTTTTGCCACGTGGCCGAGCAGGAGGGGCTGCTCTCACTGACACTCTCGCTGAACGGTGACCCGATCGACCCGGAGGTGTTGGACAACTTCGCGTTCGAGGTTCACGAGCGATTCAAGCGGAAGGCCGAAAGAGTCGCGGCGGAGCCCAAAGTCATGACTCGACGGAGGAGGTTGCGAGTGCTCGAGACGGCCGACGCGATGAGGTCCTTGCTGACCGCAGGCCCTCGCTGACACAGGCGCGCTCGGATCATAGGACTCCCAGACGACTCACACCCGGAGTGACCCCCGGAATCCTCGGGCTGCGTAATAGGACTGCGCGCCGTTGTGGTACACGAAGACGTGATCGTAGCGACGGTCGCAGAAGAGCGCGCCCCCGAGCCTTCGAATCGCCGAAGGAGTCTGAACCCAGCTCGACGTCTTGAGGTCGAACTCTCCGAGCTCCTGCAGCGCACGATATTCGGCCTCGCTCAGGAGCACGATGCCCATCGCGGCGGCCATCTCGAGAGCGCTCGTCTCGGGTCTGTGCTCGGTTCTGGACTCGAGCGCTTCACGATCGAAGCAGACACTTCGACGGCCCTTCGGGCTCTCTTCGGAGCAATCGAAAAAAATATACTCTCCGGTCGCGGCGTTGAGGGCGACGACATCCGGTTCCCCGCCGGTTCTCTCCATCTCGTGAAGCGAAGCGAGCTTCTCTGCATGAGCTTCCAACCTCGCTCGGACCCCAGCCCAAGTCAGATCCGGGTGACGGTTCATGTTCGAGTGGAAGCGCGATTCCAAGATCTCGAGCAGCTCCCGCCCTTGATCGGCTGGGCCCGTTTGGGCCTCTGGTGGGTCGGTCGTGAGACTCTTCTTCGGCTTCACCTTGGCCATGGTTCGACTCCGCTCTGCTACTAACCCCGGAAATCGGTGGTACGCAACGAACATTCATAACCAGAAAGGACACTGAGCACACGGAGGACACAGGACATTTCGAATCACTCCCACTCGGCCTTCACGCCGTCATGATCGACGCATGAGCATTCGACTCGAGGTCGAGGGAGGACGCCTCGTCGCTGCCGCGCCGGATGGATGGGCGGAAGGGGCCGAGCTCGATGTGGTCCTCGCCGATCAAGACGACGATATGTCCGCCGAAGAAGTGGCGGAGCTCGACAGTGTTCTCGAGAAGAGTCTCGAACAGGCCGCGACCGGCCGGTTCACCGAGGCGAGCGAGTTTCTCGTCAAGCTGAAGGCACAACGCACCTCGTGAAGGTTCGCGTCGTCATCACGGACGAAGGCCAATCGGGGGACGCTGCCCGGCACCGCTCGGAATCGGGAGGCACCGCTCGGAATCGGGACGGGAGCTGAACCGTCAGATCGGGGCAACGAGCGCGGGCCTGATTCCGAATTTATTCAAAAGCTCTCTCGCCTCTTGCGCATCGGCTACCGAGCCTGATTCGAGCGCCAGCCGAACGAGCTCAGGATCGAGCCTTCCCTCGAGCTCGGCGAGCTGTTCGATGGCCGTCATCCGCAGGAGCGGTTCATCGGAGGCGCGCTTCCTGAGCGCCAGCGCCAGCGCCGCTCTCGAGACTGGACCGCCTGGAGCACGAGCCGTCTGCAATTGTCGAGTTGCATACCCAAACGCATTTGGGTTCGCCGCCTGAGCTCGAAGGACGCCACGCCACGGCGGACACCTTTCGATGAGAAACGCCTTGCCCAACTCACACGCGCTTTTCGACCCCTCCACAACCACGCTGGCTCGCAGCCCAGGCTCCGTGAGGTTGGCAAAATCGAGGAGCGTCGCGTCGCGAGCGAACGCCTTCAATCGTGCAGCGGCCTCGGCGGTCATTCCATCGATCGCTTGCTCGTCGAGCCACCCAGGGAAAGCGTCTCGTAGCTCCTCGAGGATCTGGGAGCCATCGTCGCCAGCAAGCTCGAATCCATAGGCAGCCCAGACGTATCGGCCGAGACTGTCAGCGGCTCGCACCGTCAAGACGTCTCCGGACCTTCCGGACAGGGCGCGAACCAGGCTCACCTCGCGAACGAGCATCCGGGTGGCGATCGCGAGCCCACGATGACTTGGCTCGACTCTCGCCTTCTCGCGCGAGAGCGTGAGCCCATCGTCTGCAAGACTCATCGATCGCCTCGCATAGGCCACGACGTTGGCGCCCTCGTCGAGCCAACTCACCTGAAAGGCGAAGCTCGCCGACGCCTCTGTCTGAGCCGCTCGGACGTGGGAGAGGACGGGTACGGCCGCTTCGACGACGTCCGAATACAAGGAGAGCAATCCGGCCTTGGTGAAGCACCGCCCCGCAGCGAGCTCGATTCCGTGTCGAAGACGCGGGTCGAAGCCATTGCCCTGTTCGAGCAATTCACGAAGCGACGCAGTCTCACGGAGCGAGTCCATGCTGTCGGGCTCGAGAAACGTGGCGGTGAGAGAGCGTACCGACAAGAAGTTTCCAGAAGATTCGTCCATCGGCCCATTTTGCACGCTTACCGATGAGCGCAATCGGAGCGCCTTCCAACGAGAGAATGCCCGAGATTTCGAACGGTGCCGCCCCGGATTTCCGAACGGAGGGCCGCGGATTTTGAACGGAGCCCGGCACCGGCCCCCGGATTTTGAACGGAGCCTGGCACCGCGCGAAAGGCACTGGAGCCCGGCAGCGAAAGGCACTGGAATCGGGCGCCGGTCGGAATCGGGCACCGCGCTTCGAAATGTGGACACCCGGACGCCAGACGATGGCCAGCGCGTCCCGGTGTTGGTCATGGTCGCCTTGTCGCGCACTTCCATCGATCGAAGAACCCACGGCGTCGGTTGGGCGAAGGCCGCGGCCGTGCCATGCGGTCGCGAGATCGCGTAGGTCGACAGTGGACGGCCCCAAGCATTCCGAGAAGCCAGGAGCCACCGTTCCGCGCGAGTCGGTGGATCAGAGGCGTCCCGGCGGCGCGACGGCCTCCTTCCTGGCAGGCCAGGATTGTCGGTCCAGGCGGCCGTCAAAGTGGATAGCTCGCCGCTTGCGTTTGAAGGTCTTTGACGACCGCTGCGCGCAAGGGCACCTTGGGCCATGACTCGATCCGATCGAGACGCTCGGGCGGAGGCCCGCGCGACGTGGCCTGTCCAGCGACTTCGGCTTGGTGACGAGCCGACTCAGGATGCAACGACCCCTGAGGAGCGACTTCTCATGGTTTGGCAGCTGGTACTCGACACGTGGGCGCTTGCGGGTCGCGAGATTCCGACCTACGCGCGTGCTGAGGCACCGACCCGACTGGTCCGAGGCGCGATTGTCGACGACCAATGACAGCGCAACCGGCGGCTTGAACGTCGATTTTGTCGACCTGCTCCGATGCTCGAGGAGGCGGGCGTCGAATACGTCGTGGTTGGCGGCTATGCCGTTGCGTTCCATGGCTTTGCTCGTGCGACCGGCGACCTGGACGTCTTCGTCCGAGCCACGCCCGAAAACGCCCGACGTGTGTTCCAAGGACTCAAGCGGTTCGGGGCACCGCTATCGACCGTGCGGGTCGACGACTTCGCTTCACCGGGCACGGTGTTCCAGTTTGGGCGAGAGCCGAAACGCATCGATATCCTCAACGCGATCAGCGGAGTCACCTTTTCAGAGGCTTGGGACCAACGCGTCACCACGACCACGGCGGGCATTTCTTTGAAGCTCATCGGCGCGGAGGCGCTGATGAAGAACAAGAAAGCCGCAGCTCGTCCCAAGGATCTGCTCGACGTCGCGGAGCTCGAAGCACAAAGGACGCGGGGCTCCCCGCCCCACGACCCGTCACAGTCCAAGCCAAGCGGGTCCGATCGAAACGAACCATGAAGTGTTCAGCGATCCCAGATGTTCGAGGATCTTCCCGGCCACCATCGCTCAAAGCACCTCAAAGCCGCCCCCGTCGACGATCGAGCTTTGAGGACCAACCGCTCTACAGCAGGAGTCGCGATTTCCCTTTCAACTCACCTCGCACACCATTTCCCCCGCATCCCACGTACAACCGGCCTCGTCGGCGAAGCAGACCATCGGATCTTCGGCTTCGCGAGCACCCAGGACCCCGGCCCCTCGAGACGGAATCGGGGAGCGTGCCGGACGGAATCGGGGAGGGTGCCCGGCACCGCCGGAATCTCCTCGGTGCCCTCGGGACGGTGCCTCGGTGCCCTCGGGACGGTGCCCGGCACCGCTCGGAATCGGGCCGGGCAGACCCGTGGGCGCTTGCAGGTCGCGAGATTCCGACCTACGCGCGTGCTGAGGCACCGACCCGACTGGTCCGAGGCACGATTGTCGACGACCAATGACGGAATCGGGGAGGGTGCCCGGCACCGCCGGAATCGGGGAGGGTGCCCGGCACCGCCCGGAATCGGGCACCGGACGGTGCGGGCACGGCTCGGGAGTCGGCTCGGGTGGGTGCCGGGCACCGCTCGGGAGTCGGCTCGGGTGCACGGTGCCCGGCACCGCTCGGAATCGGGGCGCACCACTCGGAATCGGGGCGCAGAACTCGCTCGACGAGCTGCTCAGTCGTCGAGTGCCGTCGAGTGTGCGGCGTTGGCGCTCACGGAGCACAACCGGAATGTCGCGTGGGCAGAGATTGCAAAGCTCGATGACGAACTGGTCCCGATCTGAATGGCCCGCTTCCACGAGAAGCAGAAGAGGAGTGATGTCAATGCTCGAGACGGAGTTGGAGACGTTTGAAGCAAATCGAGCGCAGCTTCTCGGTCAGCATCGAGGTAAGTTTGTGCTCATCAAGCGTGACAAAGTGATTGATGTTTTTTCTCGATGACGCACTCAAGCGGGGATACGAGCTTTACGGCAACGAAGCCTTTCTCGTGAAGGAGATTCTGGAAGTCGAAATCGTCCAGAACTTCACTTCGTTCCAAATCGGGACAACACGGGCCTAACAATGCCGAGTTTCACGAACCAAGTCGCAAACACGGTCCAAGTGGGTCCGATTCTCGAAGTCTTCGTCGGCCCGAGCCAGTCGCTCGTTCGTGCCCCCGCGCAGCAAGGCAAGACAGCGCCAACACCCATCAAATCGATCGCCATGGTCGATACGGGCGCTTCGGGTACGGTCGTGACGCCCGGGCTGATTCAGCTGCTCGGATTGCAGCCCGTCGGGGTCACGATGATGAATACGCCATCAACGACCCAGCCTGTCCAGGCTTCTCAGTACGAAGTCGGATTATCGCTTCCGAATGGGCTCCTCATCGGCGGCGAAGCGCGATCGCGAGAATGCCTCCGAGCTGATCCCACGCGTCAGTCATCCTCGAAGCCCTCTTTGATGCGAAGATCTCTGATGCGACGAACAGACCGGACGAGGCCTTGCGTCTCCAATTTCGCGAGGAGCTGGGTTGTCGTGACCTTCGGCCTCGTCAGGGAGTCCTGCTGGAGTTCAACAGCTGAGCAAACGGAGCGCCAGTCGAGGTCCAGGATTCGCTCGACGAAGCTGTCCGGCGAGATTGCCTCGATCCCGTGGGCCGCCAGAACTTCCGGTGGAAAGTCGCGCAAGTTGGACGTGACGACGATTTGCGCGCCAGATTTGATCGCGGCTGCGAGTACATGGCGATCATCCGGATCTGGGAGGTGTAGCCCGTCGTTCAGAGCCTCGTACTCCTCGACAAGACAATCCCGCACGGCCGCGATCATCAGCGACCGCGTGCGATCGAGTTGCTGAGCCGT
Source organism: uncultured Myxococcales bacterium (assembly GCA_964463485.1). Classification (GTDB taxonomy): domain Bacteria; phylum Myxococcota; class Kuafuiibacteriia; order Kuafuiibacteriales; family Kuafuiibacteriaceae; genus CAYXDO01. The sequence continues at coordinate 37,475 of CAYXDO010000061.1, forward strand.
GAGCTCCGGCCGGTCGCGCAGGATACTTCGGAAGCATTCGTCGAGAATTCGATCCGTCCACTTCGCCTGGAAGAGGCCAGTCATCGCCAAGCGGACGAGTAGGTCGCGGAGAGGGGCCGGGTAAAGAACACACGCGTCGTAGACAGCGATGATCGCCACCAGTCGATCAGTAGCCGAGATCAAGATCCTGCGCCGCTCGCGCGAGCTCATCGGCCGCCGTTCGACGCTCGGCGTCGTCCTTCTCCTTGAACGCCAGGAGGTCGGTGGCCTTGATTCGGCGGTGACTGCCGACCAGGCGAAATGGAATCCTTCCCTCCTCGAGAAGCTTGATGAGGTAGGGCCGGGAGACGTTCACGAGGTCGGCAGCCTCCTGCGTGGTGAGCTCCGACTGGACGGGAAGAAGGCTGATTGCATTCCCTGACGCGAGAAGTTCGAGGATCTGTCGTAGAAGATCCGACGCGAGGGGCGGCAGCAAGACTCGCTCAGATCGCGTTCCCCGCGCGGACTCCACCGACAGCCGTACCGCCTTGCGCCGCTTCAACAGGGGCCCGAGCTTCGTCAGCACGGCCTCCGCTTCTCGCTGTGCCTCGGAGGTCGGGACCACAAGGCCCTCCACGCGTGGTGCAGATGCCATCGCCGGATCTTCCCATGGCTCTCGAACGAACGCAACAGTCGCAACTGCCGAAGCAGACGCAACCAAGAAGGTGCTCTGGCGGCGTTCCGCTCTGGCAGAGGAGAACGACGGAAAGGGTGGTCTTGACGGGCAGTAGCTCTGCCCAACACTAAAGGTTTTCGCGGCCGCCCTCCGCCGACAAGTCCGCGCCCCCTCGTGCTCGTCGAGGGCGGGCGCCAAAACCGGCGTTGAACGTGAGCAGCGGCGTGGCAATTTTGCAAATAGGGAGATCTCAGCTCCCAGGCCCCTCGCGAGGGCACACCAATACCCAGCCGCGCGGGGGTCTGCAGCTGAGAGTACTCCACGTCGCTATTTGCGACGGTCGTGGCCAGGCATCAAGCCCCGGGCCAGGCATCAATCCCCGGTGCGCTGGACGGCCCGGCTGGTGCTCCATTGGGGAATCGCTTCGGGCACGGGCACGGGCACGGGCACGGGCACGGGTGCGAAACCTCGCTTCGCTCGGTTTCAGGTGTGAGTCCTTCGCGGGCGGCACCGAGACGTTGCTTGTGTGCGAAACCTCGCTTCGCTCGGTTTCAGGTATCGGTCCGCTGGGGATCCCGAGACGGCTACGGACTCGACGAAGGGCCAGTTTGCTCGGCGGATCGTCATGCCTGGGCGCGGCGACGGTGGTGTGCGAAGGCTCAGCGGCACCGAAAGGCTATATTGGTGCCAAAGGCACCTTGCGACTGCCACGCAAGGACGTCAGCAGGCACCGCTGTCTTCGCCTGAGCAGCCCGCGGAGGCTAGACGCCGTCAGCGCTTGCGCCCATCGGACGATCGACCGGCCACAGGTCTGGACTGGGCTGTAGGCGCGCGCGGCTGCCGCGGCCCCCGCTCCGAACGTGGCCGCTGCCGAACCGCCGAGGTCCGACCGAAGCCCGCCCGATCCGGCGCCCGAGCCGCGCCTGCAGGCCAGCCTGCGGTTGCCTGCGTGCCAGACATCGGCGCGGGCCCAACGCGGAAGCCCCTGGCCCTCGCCTTGAGATCGGCGCGAAGCGCCAGTGGGGTCCAGGGGACGTGTCCCCTGGCGGGTACGGGCCGAGCCCGTCTGACTGACGCGGCGGTAGCCGCGGCTTCGTTCAACGCCACGCTCAGCTGCGGGCCGGCCCTCCCAAGCTTCATTCCAGCAAGCCGGGGCCGGCCCGTCTGCTGCAGCGTGTTGTTCGCCCGCTCTCCTCGATCTCTTCATGTCGTGTTTTCCATCCGATCCCCCGGCCAGGTTCGGTCAGGACGCAAAACCAGAGCGTCGACGAGCACGCCGGCCGGATCCGCGCGGAGAGCACGCCCGGGGCGGGCAGCACCTTCACGATCCGGATCCCGATCGAGCGCGACATTCCCGAGTCGGCCGCCTAGTCCGCGACCCGGGCCCATAGCCCGAGGAAGCCGACCCATCCCGCTCCGATCGAGGCGCCGGCGATCCACATCGGGTAGCCGCGGGCCGCCGCCCGGGAGGCGCGGATCCCGATGAAGGCCATGAACAGGGGGCCGATGAAGAGGACGATGCTCTCCAAGGGCGACATGAAGAGTAAGGAGTGGTTCCCGCCGGTCGCAACTGCGCTCTTGATCTCGACCGACAACGTCCCGGCGACCGCCGGGGCGGCGAGCCAGAGGGCGTCCAGCAAAGCGAGCGGTCGCGCCGGGGCGCGGATCAGCGCCAAAACGGAGTCGACGAACGCCACCATCACGAGCGCGAGGAGCGCGACGGCCACCACCATCAGTGATTTAAAAAGTAAACGCGTTTGGCGGTTGAAGCCGAGCTCAGGTCGGCGCAGCTCCCTGCCGTAGGTTTCAGCGACTCGTTGGTCGAGCCTGGTCACCGCTCGCTCGACCGCACCTCTCTTGAGGTTTCGGCGCCGGGAAGCGTTGAATGCCGGCCGGCTTTTGCGAGGGATTGGGTTCCTCGCGGAGGACGCTCGGCCCTGTTTCCATGCCCTTCGCGCCTCATCACCGGCCGACCGCTCTCCGAGGCCGCGCCTCTTCAGAGTCTCACGACGTCAGCCGCCGCCCGCGGTCTTTCGACCCGAGCGACCTATCGGGGTTTCGTGCCCTCATCGCGGCGTCACCCGCGCGCGTCCACTTCGCCGTCGGCGTTCTTGCGATACCCTCCCACTGTTTACCCGCAGGTTGGCAACGCCTCTCCCGATATCCATGGCTGCGCAAACTACGCTGTCCACGCGCAAGCGCAAGGGCCCTTCCGCCCCCGCCTTCCAGACCGACGGACGCTTCTCGATCGCCTTCGTGCAGAAGCGCTTGATCGCGGCGGCTCCGAGCACGGCACAAGCTGTGGCGACGGAAGCTCTGGCGACGGAGACAACACAGCTTGACGGATGGGCACCTCCGGTAGGCCCCACTGCGGCGATCGTCGGGAGCCAAGATCCAACGGCTACGCGAGCCTCCGAAGATCGTTGGGAGCCAAGCTCACGGGGCTACGTGCGCATCCGAAGATCGCCGGAGCTCGAGATCATTCAGCCACGTAAGCATCCGGAGGTCGTCGGGAGCCGACATCATTGAGTGAGGTGAGCCTCCGACGAGCTGCGGAGGTCACCTGCGGCCTGTGATCTTGGCTCCCGGTGGACTTCGGAGGTCGCCTTCATGGGCTGCAGTGAGGATCCGACGCCTTCTGGCTTGAATCGAGCCGCTTCTTTTGGGAAATTCCTCCCGTGAAAGTTCTAGACCCCACCTCATCCCTGCAGAGCTTCGACGACGCGCTCGTGTTTTCCGAGTCGGCCTGTTTGGCGCGACCGCTGACCGAGGGGCTCGCGGTCGAGTTGACCGCCCGAAGCAAGGAGATCGACGAGCTCGAGGCCAACAAGAAACTCAACCGGCGCAATCTCCGGCGAGCTCAAGCGCGCGCCGTCGTGGCCGACGGCGACATCGACGCGCTCATCAAGAAGATGCAGTCTGCGGCGTTGGCGCTCACGGAGCAGAACCGGAATGTCGCGTGGTTCGTGACCCTGTTCTTCGCGACGCTCGCCGAGCTCACTCGGCCAGCTTTGACCAAGCAAATCGGCATCGCCGAAGAGTTGATCGAGCGCCTCTCGGACGCGGGCGTTCCTGTGACCCTGAGGGAGACCTTCGAGCCGCTCCTGAAGGGTGCGGTCGCGCGCGGAAGGGAGATCGACGCCGCTCGAAAGGAGCTTCGGCGGCAGAGACGTAACCTCCGCATCGAAGAGTCCGAGCTGAAAACGAAGATCAATCAGACCCGAACTCAGACCTACGGCAAGCTGTTGAACGTGTCCGGCTCCAAAGCGGAGGCCGAGAAGTACTTCCCGTCGCCCCAGAGAATCGAGGCGGACGAAGAGGAAAGTGACGCCGGAGACGCTAGCGCCGAGACCCCCGAGTGAGATCGAAGCGCTCTGACTACCCATGACTTGGCCATGCCGGCCCAAATAGCATTCGCGGGCGAGCGCGTGCTCGTGCGAGTGGTATGCTCCGTGGCTAGGCATCAAGCTCCGATAGCTCCCAACTTCGAGCCACGGCCGAATTTGGCTAGGTCGTCGGCGATCCGGTTCGAGTGGGCGTCAACCACAACACAAACAACCATCCCGCTCCGCCCACCCCCCACGCCCACGTTTCCCGCCCGGCCCCACGAATTCGCCCACGCCCAGCCCCACGATGACGGTCAGATCAGGATCGGGCACGGGCACGACCGTCCGCGCCACGTGCGAACCACCTCAGGAGCCGGCCAGCTCGCTAGCCATTGGCGTCGAAATTCGGCGCGGGTCTGCGAGGACTTCGTGCCCGTGCGACGGTGACGGACGGTGCCCGGCATGAACGTTCGCTTCTACATCGACCCAGAAACGGACGAACCTCATATCCACGGCCACGGTGTTTCCGAAGACGAGGTTGAAGAAGTGCTACTCGAGCCCGGAGAAGACCGTGCGGGTCGCGACGGCTCCAGGGTCGCCGTTGGCCAGACTTCGGGTGGACGTTTCCTTCGCGTCATCTATGTCGCGGACGAAGAACCCGAAAGCGAAAGCGTCTTCGTGATCACCGCGTACCAATTGACCGGCAAGCCTCTGGCGTCCTACCGTCGAAGACGAGGTCGGAAGTGACGAACACGACGAAGTTTCCCAAAGGCTGGGATGAAAAACGTGTCCTCGGGGTGCTCGCTCACTACGAGGGCCAGACGGAAGACGAGGCGGTCGCTGAAGACGAGGCGGCGTTCGTGGACGCGGACCCTCAGAACACGATGATGGGCGTCCCTCGGAACCTCGTGTCGAAGGTGCGAGCCTTGATCGCTTCGGAGCAGGACGGAGCGAAGAGCGCATCCTGATCCGTCTGCACGAAGACCTGAGTACAGGTCCCCGTAAGTTCGTAATCAGGTTCGTCGGTCCGATCAACCTGAGCGCAGGACTCGCGTAGCGAGTCCGAAGTCGAAGGGCCCTTCGACTCCGAGCCCGCTTCGCGTGCTCTTCGCTCAGGGTGACCGGAACCTGGCCACGAACCTACGGGGAGCTGTACTGAGTCACACGCGGCGCGTCGGTCTGGGCGGCTCGAGGAGCTCGCGGCGTGGCTGACATCACAACGGGACGAAGTGCACGCACAGCTCGCCAAGCACGCACGCGAGCAGGGCTATGGGCGGGAGTGGGCTGAGACCGTGGCTAGGCATCAAGCTCCGATAAGCTCCCAGTGCGCGTCACGACACACAACATGAACACACCAGGAGGATCCGCGAAGCTCCTTTCTTCGGCGCTCACTTTCGACGAAACACGACGAGTCGCTCTCCCTCGGCCTCGACCTCCAAGACCTTCTCGAATTCGTTCCCGTCCGCCAGGCGGGATCGAGCGGGCTCCGCGAGTGCGGCCATATCTCCCGGAGACATGACGAGCCAGCGGATGCGGAGCGCGTCCAGGCTCTCCACGTCCAGCGACCGGCGGATCCGGGCGTGATGACTGTAGGCTTGGTACAGAGGCGGCAGGTCGTACGGATGGGTAGCCGCAGCGAGCTCCGGCGCGAAACCGGGTGTCAGAAAGCCCCCTGCCCCGGCTACTCCGAGGTTGGTGGCGAAGACCGCCTCGCGTGGCGGCACCAACGGCCCCAAGGCTTCGGCGAGCTCTCGATAAACGCGTGCGGGCGGCCCGAACTGCATGGCTGGCACCCCTAGCTTTCCGTCGAGGATCGAGACTCTCAGGAGCCACACGGTGCCGGAAGAGAGTGCGCTGACGACCAGCCCCACGGCGAGCGCTCTTCGTCCGCGAGCCCACCAGACTCCCGCGAGCTCCGCGACGAGCGCGTTCGCGACGAAGAGCGCGACCGCGTGGAATTTCACGATATCCCAGCTGCGCTGATACACGAGGACGTTGGGCACCACGAACCCCACGACCGCAGCGAACCACAACGCCGCCCGAAGCGGATCCCGACGTGGACCGACCCAAATCAAGACGATGATTTGGGGGGAGAAGAGCAGCACGTGATGAACGAGGCCGAGCAGGACCGACGAGTCGAGCTGCGAGCCGAAGACGAGGCTCGAGTGGCCGAGCCCTCGGAGCGCTCCTCCGAAGGCGAACGCGAGCGCGAGCCCTGCGACTAGGCTCACGAGGTCCATGGCGAGGGTCCGAATGCGGTCGGCGTCCTTGGAGAGTATGAAGCGCACACACGCGGCCGCTCCTAGGGCCAACCCAGCGACGCCGAAGTAGATCACGTGCGCCAAACACAGCGCCCCCACCGAGAGAGCCACGAGCCATCGTCGCAACTCCCTCTTCGGACCGGTGTCGAGCAACACGGCGACGAGAAAAGCGGGCATGCCGGCGCCCTGAGGGTGCTGGAAAAAATTGGAGATCGTCCCGGGGGGGACGCTCTGGTACCACCGGCCCGGGAACGGAAGCCTCGGGAGCTCGAGTGAGCCGAACTCCTGGAAGAACAGCCACAGGCCGACTCCCGAACCCATCGGAAGGAGCGCCGCGGCCAGCCACTCGGGCGCACCCAAGGCGCGTCCCAACTCTGCTCCGAGCAACAGCAACAGCACGAAGAGCCACAGGCCGGCGACGTCGAGGGCGAGGTGAGTACTTACTCCGGAGAATGCGCGGACTTCGGCAGCGAGCACGTCGAAGCCGTAGTGATAGGGCAGGCGCTGGGACGGGTACAGCGCGTTGACTACCGGAGAGACTCCGCGAGCGATCGCGCCGGTCACCGGCAGGTGTACGTTCGACTCGTCCCAGAAATTGCCAAGAAAAGACGCGAATCCCACCAGCGTGACGAGCACGCCGAGTCCGAACAGCTCGAGCTTCGTGGGCCACCGCGGCCAAATCGTCGGAGCTTCCCGGGGCCCCACGGCCAAGTAACTGAGTGCGGCGAGACCAGCCAAGGCAATTGTCGCACTCACAATACTCTCGGTGAACCGAGCGAGCTCGAGCGGCAAAGTCATCAGCGTCAGCGTCATCAGCCCGAGCTCCAGAGCTCCGCGATCCTCGGAGGCGCGGCCCAGGATGCGGCCCCAAGCGAGCGTGAGTATGGCTCCGACGCCGACCAGGCCGACCGCGCCGAGCGCCTGCACGAGCAACGTCACGGAACGAAGACGCGATGGAACGCGAAGAGGCCGCGAGCCACGTACTCGGCGCAGCTGGCCGAGACTACGACTGCGCGCCCCGGACTCATGGGGACGCTCGCGGCTCTGGGCGAGAGCGCCTCGAGCTCGCCGCTGCCGTGGAGCCCGATCAAAATCTCCAGGCTGGCAGGAGCGATTCGCTCGGCGCCGGAGACCGAAACCTCTTCCACCGCGAAGCGATCGGACGGTGACGAGTAGCGGCGGCGGCCAGAGACGACGGGCGGCGATTCAAGCGCGATCGGTGAGTCGGAGCTCGCGGAGAGGAACGCTCCGACGTCCACGGTTTTTGGCGTGAGCCCGCCGCGCAGGACGTTGTCCGAGCTCGCCATGACCTCGAGGCCGGTGCCGACGAGGTAGAGGTGCGGCGTGCCGGTCGGGATCGCGATCGACTCTCCCGGCTGCAGACACGCGTACGAGAGCAAGAGCGGCGAGAGCGCGGCGGGGTCTCTCGGATAGCGTCCGGCGAGCTCGCGCGCCCACTGAAACACCGGCTCGGCGGGCCACCGCTCCACCTGTTGGAGCACCTTGCGGACGCGAAGCTCGGGGTCGAGGAGGACCTCGGCGAGCAGCTCGACCGGTTTGACCGACTCACCGACCGGCGCGGCGGTCGCGCTGATGAAGCCCACGCGTTCGAGCAGCGCCTTGGCTTCGTCGATCGGCCGTAGCCCGGCGAGCACCTCGAACGGTGAGAGCGCCACGAGGAGCTCTGGCTTGGCGTTCGGGTCGGCCATCGAGGGCGTGGCGACTCCGAGCGCGCGCTCGTCCAAGAAGCGCTTCCGCGCGAGCTCGGCGGACGGGTGGACCTGGAGCGACAATGGTTCCGCGGCCGCCAACAGCTTGACCAGAAACGGCATCGACGGCCCGAAACGTTCGACGTCGCGTCGACCCAGGAGCTCCGCGGGCGACTCGGCGATCAGCTCGAGGAGCGACCGGTCGGCGCACCTGGCCGGGCCGCGCGGGTGCGCTCCGAACCAGAGCTCGGCCCACGGCTGGGTCGCCTCGGGCAGGCCAAGCAACTGCGGCAGCGCGCTGCGAGAGCCCCACGCGTAGCGCATGAGGTGCGGTTCCAAGCGTGCAACGCTCTGGGCCAACGAGCAGCTTCTACGCTATCCACTCGGTCGGCGCCAACGCTCACCAGGCGCCGTTCTTTCGGAGACCGGATCGTGCGAAGATAGCGACATGAGAGTCGCGCTCGGAACTGGCTTGGTGCTCACGCTCACTTCGGCGCTCGTCTTCGGCGCCGACACGAAAGCGAAGACCAAAGCCGATGCGGGCCAAGCGCCGGAAGCGGACGCCTCCGTGGCCGACCCCAAGGCCTACGCGCAGGCGATCACTTCGCTCGAGGCCGTGTACACGGCTCACCCGCTGCCAGAGGTGCTGCTGAACGTCGCCGGGCTCTACGAGCTTTGGGACGGCCACTGCAAAGAGACGCTCGACACCTATCGTAAGTTCTTCAACGCCTGCACTGGCTGTCCGTCGCTCGCGTACGCCACCGAGCGCTTCGATCGCGCGATCGATCGCTGCATCGAAGATCCGGAAGAAGAGATCGCGGTGCGAAGCCAATACATGGTGCCGACGCCCGAGGAGCCTCACGAGAGCTCGGCGGACGCGACGCGCGACGAGATCATCGACTTGCTGCACGAGGTGGAGAAGGTCGATCGAGCGGAGGCGAGCCTGCTGTTCGTGGCGGTCGCCGAGAGCAACGTACGCGCGCAGACGTTGAACGAGGTCCGCATCAAGGCGTGGAACGTGTTGAAGCGCTCCGAGGCGACGCCTGCGCAGGTCTTCTCGCTCCTGCAGCGAATCAAACGCGTCGACCTCGAGAAGTATCAGAACATGATCACTCGGCTCGCCGAGGCCGAGACCAAGCGGGATCAAGCCGCGCTGAATTTGCTACGGCTCCAAGGCGTCCAGCTCCTCGACGAGCGCTCGTCCAAGCCCGAGCCCACGTCGGGGTTGAGCGGCTGTCACGCCAACCCGAAGCGCGAGTGGGGCTTTCTGACGGTCGACACCGCGCCGTGGAGCACCGTGTTCGTGAATGGCAAAAAGCAAGGGAGCACGCCCGTCTCTCGAGTCGAGGTGCTGGCCGGGTGTGCGACGATTCGCGCGGTGGACGGCGCGTCGGGCCGAGAAGTGGTCAAGAACGTGACGATCCGCCCGAATCTGAACGCGATCCTGACGATCGACCTCGTCAAGGGGACCGATCGAATTCGGTACGATTGAAAAAGAGTAGGACCTGGAAGTTGACGACCTCCACAGCCTCGGGTTTGTTCCGAACATGAGAACCGCCCGCGTCATGCGGGAATCCGGCGCGAGCTTCACGGCTCAGGTCGACCGCCTTGCGACGACCAGCTTGCTCCTCGTGACCTCCGAGCAGCTCGGTTATCGCGAGCGCGTTCTCATCGAGATCTTCGGCGCACGATCGTTCGGCGAGGTGGTGTTCGTATCGCCGAATCCACCGGGGTTCGGCGTGATGCTCGAGCCCACGCCGGAGATCGTCGGGGCCATCCAAGCCGAGCTCGATCGCGAGTCGGCCAATCCCACTCCTGCGCCCGACGAACGAGAGGCGATGCTCGCCGAATGGCGTGAGTACTGGCACCGCCTCAACCCGGAACAACAGACCGCATACTGGGCGCAGCTCGACGACACGCAGCGCCAAGACCTCACCGCGGCGCTCTCTCCGTCCGCACGGCCCGCGGCGACCCGCCCCCCTGAGCCACAACCTTCGTTCGCCCAGTCCAACCCAGACATGGCTCGCTGGTGGTCCCAGGCGACCCTCGAACAGCGCGCCTCGTGGTGGACCCAGCTCTCGCAAGATCAGCAGGCGACCCTCTGGAGCCAGCTCTCCGCCGAAGATCAGTCGTCCCTCTCGAGCTACGTGAACGCGATGGCGGCGCAAGCTCAGCAAGCTTCGCAACCTCAGCAGCAACAACCTCAGCAACAACCTCAGCAGCAACCTCAGCAGCAACAACCTCAGCAGCAGCAACCTCAGCAGCAGCAACCTCAGCAACAACCTCAGCAGCAACCGCAACCCTACCCGACCCCTCAACCTCCTCAGTACCAAGCGCCGCAAGCACCTCGACCCCAGCCGCAAGCCTTCCCTCAGCCGACCGGAGAACAGGTCGCCTGGTGGAGCGCCCTTCCACCCGAGCATCAGGTCGCGTGGTGGATGCAGCTCACCCACGAGCAGCGCGCGTCGTGGTGGCCCGTACTGACGCAGGAGCAGCAGACCTGGTGGTGGAATCAACTCTCGCCGGACCAGCAGTCCTGGTGGCAGACGTACGTCATTCAGCCTAGCTGGAGCCAAGCCGCGCCCGCGCAACCGAACCCCTACGCTGCTCCCGCCGCGCCGCAGCCGAACGTGTACGCCGCTCCGGCTCAGCCGGCCTCGTTCGCTCCATCGCCATACGCCCCAGCGCCCAACTCGTATGCACCCCAACCATCGGTTGCGATGACGCAGTCACACCCTGCGATCAACCCCGAACCGGCGCCCGCGGCGCGCCCAGCTCACCTCATCCAGCCGATCTCTGCAGGCCCGACACCCGAGCCCCCGCCGATTCCGGCGCGAAGCCGGGCACCGGAGCCGGTGGTCAGCTCCTCGGAGATCGAGATCACCGCGGGCGTCGTGCTGCAGATCGTCGACGGAGAAGTGGAGCTCGGCAGCGAGCTCGAGGCGCTCGCGGCTTGTTTGTGGGTGCTGGCGGGGCGGCCGCTGGTCGTATCCGGTCACGTCGAGCCTTCGCGCATCGTCGACGTGATCTACGGAGAGACTCGGATCGCATTCGATCCCACGGTCCCAATGCCCGAAGGGCTCGTGGCGATCGAGCCGCGCGACGAAGAGCCGCTCAAGGAGCTCGCGCGATCGATCGCCCGCGTGATCGATGACGTGCTCGCGCTGCCGCGCGTTCAGGACGCTCCGATCGTCATCACGCCGCCGCCGATGGCGTCTCCGGTGCCTGAGGACGAGCCGGAGCCGCCGCCGTCCGACGTGCCCGAGCTCGACGGAGCGGTGGTGCGATTCCGCTCGCTCGCGCAGCTCAGAGTGCAGTTCCGAGTGAACCTCAAGCAGAGCGCGCTGGTCGTGAAGTCGCCGCCGATCGCGCCAGGCACGGCGAAGACGTTGGAGCTCGAGATTCCCGGCGCCGATCCGGTGACGCTGTATTGCACGGCGGCGTTTCAGGGGGCCGGAACGGTCGGGTTCGTCGTGGGCGACCTCGACAAGAAACGAGGCGCCCTCGAGGACATCATGGCCGGCGTCGCGCCCAAGAAGTCGGCTACGACGTCGAGCCCTGCTCGGCCCGCTGTTCGGCAATCGGTGCCACCTGCGCCCAAAACGCCGGGCGTCGAGTCTTGGAAAGGGCCGTTCAACGGCATGGGCGACAACAAGGCGCTGTTCGAGTTCACCACGCGCGCGGCCCAGAGCCTCGACGAAGCCAAGAAGAGCTACGTCGCCCAGCTCGACTACCTCTTGCGCGCCACCGAGACCCGCGTGATCGCGCGGTTCAAGCTCAAGGACCGCACGCTCGCCGTGTGGGTCGCCGACGGGCGCGTCCACCAGGCGAAGTGGGAGCCGACACAGGAGGACGACTCCCTGGGCCGGCGCCTCATGCGCGACAAGAAAATCAGCAATACGACCCTGAGAGACGCGCTGACCCGCGCGAGCCAGACCAAGCAGCCGCTCGGCACCGCGCTCGTCTCCATGGGCAAGATCACCAAGGCCACCCTTCACGCGACGATTCGAGAGCAGATGTTCGACCGCCTGAACTCCCTCTTCGACGAGACCGGCACGCTCGAGGTCAGCCCCTACGTCGAGCCCGACACGGCGAACGGAATTCCGATCTCCTACCCGGCGCCCCCGCTGATCGCGAACCTCATCCGAGAGCGGGTCCGTCGGATCACCGGACCGGAGCTCGAGGCGCTGCTCACGCCGAACAACGAGCGAGAGCTCGCCGTGGTGGCGGACCGGCTCGACCCGAACTTGGCCTTGCCCAAAAAGGAGATGCGCTTCTTCGAACGAGCTCAGTCTCAGCCCATGCGGCTGATGGACGCCGCGACCATCACGGCCACCGCCCCGACCGACACCCACCGAGCGGCGCTCGTCGGCCTCGCGCTCGGGATTTTGGAGATCCGCGGAAAGCTCAACGTGGTCGCCAAGGACCGCAGCAAGGAAGTGCTGAAGGACTACTCGCTGCGTTATGAGCAGGCCAAAAAGGGCACCCCGTTCGAGGTGCTCGGTCTGCACTGGTCCGCGAGCGAGGCTAGCGTCGAGTCGGCTTATCTTGGGCTGGTCGAAGAAATCAGGACCTCCGAGAAAAACGTGAACGGAGAAGCCAAAGCGCTCGCGGGGAAGTACCTTGAGGTTGTCAACCGAGCCCACGCGGCGCTGGCGAACAAGAGCGCACGCAGGGAGGTTCGCGACAAAGTCGTCCCTCGATCCGAACGGAAGGCGGCCGCCGACCATCTCGTGAACCAGGCCGAAATGCTCCTGATCCGAGGCGCGTCAAAGGAAGCCCGCGTCGCTCTCGAGACCGCCGAAGAGCTCGCGAGCACACCCAAAGCCTTGTTCTTGCTCGATCGAATTCGAAAGGGCGGCGCCGCCGAGCAAAGCACTGTCGAAGAACTGGAGTAACTCGCGCCCTGTTCCGAAAGTAGAGCCCTGTTCCGAACCCTGTCCGAAAGTCTAGAGTGTGCCGAAGGCCCTCAGAACCGAAGGTCCCGGGTTACAGACGAGATTGCCTAGAGCCTCAAAGGGGCGACACGATTCTCCGCTCGGCAATCCGCTCGGACGGATCTAGCCTCAGCGTCGAAGGCGGACACGGAGGGCACAAAAGATCTCTCATCCATCATCTCTGTGCTCGTGGGCTTCGGCTCTGTGCCCTCTGTGGTTTCTCCGATGGTCACGAATTTGCGGGTTCGTGTGCTAAGTAGAGGTTCTGCAAGGACTTCGTGCCTGGACCGGGACCCCATCCGTCGCAGCGTGACCCTTTTTTAGCCATTTCTGGGCCAACACAAACGAATGCGCTTCCGCATCTAGGGCTTTTCATCGGGCTCGGGTTCTGCGACGCTCCTCCCGTGGATTCTCCACGCACCCTCAACCCCGCTGAAGGAAATGCCCGCGCCGCCGTTCGCGGCGCCGACGGGGCAAACTGCAAGGCGACGGACGAGTTGTTCTCCGCGGTGTTCGATTCGCTGCCCGCGGCGGTCTTGGTGCTCAACGAAGAGCGCCAGATCACGCACGCGAATCGCGCGGCCGAGGCGCTCTTTGGACGCTCGCTAGACGACCTCGTGACGCGATCCACGGACGAGCTGCTACCCAACGCACGGGTTGCGCTCCGAAAGAACGGGGCCGAGATCGGGGTGAGCGCGACCCATTCGGTGTTCCGAGTCAACGGGATAAATCACAGCGCGGTGGTCCTCCGGCAGGCCGATGCCCCGGACGAGCTCGCGCATAGGCTGATTCACAACTGCTCGGACGCCGTCGTGATTCACTCTCCTGGGCCTGCCTTGGTGGTTCGATCGGCCAACGCGCCGGCCGCGCTGCTTTTTGGTGTCGCGAAACCGGAGGACCTCTTTGGCCGGTCCCTGGCGGACTTCGTCCATCCGGAAGAAGCGAGTGACATCCCGAACACGCAGCGCGGCTTCGAGGCGCATGGCTCGTCGCCGAAGGCGTTCGACGCGGGCGAATGGAGGCTCGTCAACGCCCAGGGGTCGATCTCGGTCGTGCAGGTGCGGTCGCTTCGCGTCTCCTTCGAATCGGAGGAGACCGTCAGTTTCATTCGCGACGTCACCGAGGAACAGCGCGCCCGCTCGCAGCTGATCGTCTCGGAGCGCCTGGCCTCCGTGGGAACGCTCGCCGCAGGCTTCGCCCACGAGCTGCGCACACCCCTTGCCGCGGTGGTGGGCAACCTGGAGCTCGCGGGAGGCCGGTTGGCCGAGCTCTCGGCGGCAGGGGAGCGCATCGACGACATCGTCGGAGAAGTCTCGGACGCGAGAGAAGCGGCGGAGCGACTGCGCGAGCTGGTGCGAGACCTGAGCATCTTCTCCCGAGCCGACGACGAAAAGCGGTCGGTCGATCTCCGCAGCGTGTTCGACTCTTCGATCCGCATGGCTTGGCACGAGATTCGTGGGAAAGCTCGCCTCGTGCGGCAGCTCGAGGAGCTCCCGGCGATCATCGGCAACGAGTCCCGGCTCGGGCAGCTCTTCTTGAATCTCCTGGTCAACGCCGCTCAAGCCATCCCGGAGGGCGACCCTGAACACCAGGAAATCAGGCTCTCCGCCGTCGTGGACTCGCTCGGCCGTGTTGAAGTGAGCGTATCCGACACGGGCGTCGGCATCCCCACCCACCTCCTCCCGCGTCTGTTCACTCCGTTCTTCACGACCAAGCCGGTGGGGGTCGGGACCGGTCTCGGGCTCTCGATTTGCCACCGAATCGTCACCAGCCTCGGAGGCGAGATCAGGTGCGAGAGCCGCTTGGGCGAGGGCACGACCTTTCGGGTGACACTGCCACCCGCCGACGCAAGCGCACCGGCGCGAAAGAGAGTCTCGTCGCCTGGGCCACAGCCGACCGCTCCGGTCTCGCGGCGAACCATCCTCATCGTGGACGACGAGCCGGTCATCTTGTCGTTGGTTCGACGGATTCTGAAGACCGACGATGTCGAGGAGTGCACGAGAGGGGCCGACGCGGTGGCGCTCCTGGCGACTCGGCGGTTCGACATCATCATCTGCGACTTGGCGATGCCCGGCGGAGGTGGCGACGAGTTATACCGGGCGCTCGAGGCGAAGGACCCGGACCAAGCCAAGCGGTTCATGCTGCTGACCGGAGGATCCTACAGCGAGAAGGCTCGGACGCTCATCGAGGCTCGGCGGATTCCGGTGCTCGTGAAGCCGTTCACCCCCGACGAGCTGAAGACCGCCGTGCGCCGTCTGGTCGAGCGTTCCACGCGGCCGTAGCCGGTCCACCGAAGAGCCTGGTCACACGAAACCCCCGCACGTTTTTCGAGCACGAGCACGAGCACGAGCACGAGCACGATCCTGCGAGCGAATTCGCAGACTTGTGTTCTCGAACGAACAAGAGCGAAACTCGTTCGAATGCTCGAAAGCGTTCGTGCTCGTGCTCGTGCTCGAAAGATTTCGAGGACTTACGACAGGATCGGGCAGGGCACGGGCACGGCATTTTCGGGACTGTCGAGGAGATCAAGAGGTGGTCCGCGCCACGGGCGAACCACCTCAGGAACCCAAGCCGTCTCTCGATGAGCAAGCCAGTAGCGTCGAAATTCGGCGGGACTCTGCGAGGACTTCGTGCCCGTGCCCGTGCCCGTGCCCGTGCCCGATCCTATCCTGAGTCACGGCGTAGCTGGCGTGGGCGTCTCGGTGGCGGTCGGCGCCGGCGCGTCGGCCACCCGGAGGCTCTTCCAGTTCTCGGGGAGGTTGAGCTTCTCGGCCATCGCCTCGAGCTTCGTCATGTCCTTCACGCCGTTGACGAGGAGCTTCAGGCGAAGCTCCGGCGTCATGTGCGGGTTGAACGACGAAGACGCACCCCAGTCGAGCTTGTCGTTGGCGGCCCAGCCAAAATCGGGCTCTCCGCTCACGAACCCTTCGTTGATGATCCCGCCGTCTTGACCGACCTGCATCCAGCCTCGGAACGCCGGGTACATGCTGTCGCCGTAGTTCTTGTACATGCCCTCGACGAGCACGAGCTTGTCGCCCTCGACGCGCGTGAGCGGGCCCATGATTCCTTGGGCCGACTTCGGCATCCAGTCCGGCAACGTGTCGGTGACGACCTTGCGTTGGATCTCGTTCACCCAACGCACGCCGTTCGAAACGACGACGCCAGTCGATCCGTCGGTCGCGAACATGCCGCCGTTGTCGGACACGAACTTGACGTACGAAGATACGCGGAGCTCGTGCTCGGTCTCGCCCACGACTTCGGAAACTTGTGACGCCGGGATTCTCTTCTCACCGGAGGCGGTCTGCACGACGAGCTCGCCGCTCAGCTTGCTCGGATCCAGCTTGACGGTGCCTTCGGAGCCTTCGACAGGCGTGGCCGAAGACCAATCGATGGGCGAGGTCACCGTTCCCGAATACTTGGAGCTGTAAGTAGATCCGGGGTGTTGGATGTCGATGGTCACCTTGCCCGCGGCGTCCTTGGTCATCTCTTTGATCGAGCCGATGGCGATCGACTGCGAGCCATACTCGGTCTTCAGCTCGATGTTGCCGCGGATCGGATTGTTTGCGTCGTTGCGGACTCGCACGAGGTCGCCGCCGACCCGATCGGCCGCGCTGCGCACGTCGAGACGGAAGTCCTGGATGCGTCCGGTGATCGTCTCGCCGGTGGTGAGCCGAATCGTCTTGGGCTGATCGTCGAACCGGAAGCCGACGAACTTGGTGCGCCCGACCAGGTCGCCGACGTCGACGTCGAGCAGCTTCTGGGCTTCGTCACGCGGGATCGAGATGATCTTGCCGTTGACCTCGACGCGAACGGTCTCCGCGTCGATCTGCGGGATCTTGTACTTCGACTTGTAGAGCCGCTGGGCCGTGTTGCGGTCACAGAAGCCCCACCATCCCATATCGAGCGTTCCGGCGGCCTTGCCGTCACCGCGGGTCTGACCCCACGCGTTCTTGATCAAGCCGAGCACATCGCCGGCCGGTACTTCCTGCCCGTTGGCGTCTTTGAACACGGCGGACCACGACACGGCCTTGCCGTTCTCGTCTTTTTGGATCTGCTTTTCGATCTTCAGCTCTTGGCCGTTCTTGTCGACGACGACGAGGTGATCTTGGCCGGGCGTCGCGATGACGGCGCGCTTGAGCGCGTCGACCGCGTCGATGGCCATGTCGAAGCTCGCGGCCGGCGGGAGCTTGGCGATCTCTTGATCTCCCGGGAACATGATCACGCCCCAGTTCACGCCGGAGGTGGAGAAGGCGCGCTTCTCGTCGAAGGAGCCGAACTTCTTGTGCCCCGACTCGCCGCCCACCATGTAGTTGAGGACAGGCGCGCGCTCGTAGTCGGCGGCGCCTTTGTCCTGGCCGAGCGCCTCTCGATACTGGTCGACGAACTCCATGGCCTTGGCCATGCCGCCGTCCATCGAGAGGTAGGTCGTGGGCGCGTCGGGGTTGACATCGAACTTCGTGGCGACCTCGTTGCCGTCGAAGCCGAGCACCAAGCTCTGGGCGATGCCAAAGCCAAGCCCGTTGTAGTCTTGGGCGCCGTACACGTGAGCAAACGGCAGCTTCGCGAACGCGTTGAAGAGCGTGATGCCAGCGTCGTCGGAGCTCGCGGTCGTGCCGTGCGAGTTCAGCGCTTCGGCGTAGTCCGCGAGCAAGCCGAGCACGCGCAGGCCCTTGGTGTGCTCACCGACGCTCGGATCCTCGAAGTAGTCCTTCCGGCTGTCGTATTCCGAGGTGAGCTTCTTGCCGAGGTTCTCGATGCGAAGCGAACGCAGCTCGGCCGGCGATTTTTCGGACACGCCGCGCGGAATGTTCACGTCACCGAGGTCCACGACGCTCTGACTGGTCGACGCATGCACGGACCCCGGATCGATCCCGAAACCTTCGAGCAGGCCGGGCTTCGAATCGAGCTCGAAGAAACCGCCAAAGTGAGGATGCTCGAGGATCGCTCGAATCAGGTCGCGCTCTGGCTTGCTGATGGCCTTCTGACCCGCAGGAGACGGCGTGCCGTCGATGTTGTGCGTGCGCGCGTATTCGACGAGGTTCGCCGCGCCTTGCGGCGTGAGCTCATCGAGACCTCGGTGAGCCATGCCGTCGTTGGTCCCTTCAGGAGTCTCCCAGAAGAGCTTGAAGAGCGGATACTGCGTGAGCTTGGCCGCATCGAACTCCGCGTCCGTCGTCGCAGTCGGAGCCGCCGGCTGCGCGTGGGCGACGCCGCCTAGTATTCCTGGAGCCGCCATCACGCCGAGCATCACGCCCATGACCGGCCGCTGATGGTCGCGCAGCAGCGAAACGAGCTTCTGCGTGAAGGTCGCGCGCGTCGTCGGCGCCTGCGCCTCGGACTTGTCCGATTTGTGCGCGCGGGGAGGCATGCCCGGGGAGCTCACGCTGCCTTGACTGGAGGGCTCCTTGACGGTCTTGGTCGCGGCGGGCGCGCTCGTGGAGGGCGTCTGCGGCAAGCGAATGCGGTTGGGGTCGTTCCTGATCACCATCGTAGCTCCTCGGGCCGGGCTCACTCGGGGAGGGCCGCCAATTGTACTCGGCGGTGCGACTTCACCCTGCTTTTCAACCCTAGCGGGGGCATCCTTGACGGGAAAGCCTCTCGGGAGCAAGGGGAAATTGAACTGGGCTCGTGTCCGGGTCGATGAAAGAAACCCCACACTCGCCCTCAGCGGGCCTGCGTGCCGCTCAACCCTTCGGAAAAACAGGAGACAGTCGTCGAGCCGCCCTTCGAGGCCCCGACGTCATGAGGACCGCAGTCCTCGCTTCGTGGAGATTTGTCCCCGCTTCACAGCGATTCCTCCAAAAATGACGCAAGGGATCGAAAATTGCTGTGAATCAAGGCACATGCGCCTCGCGCTCACCTCCGCTGCTTCGCTGCTGGTGGTTGCCCTGTTTCCTGGACCCGCTTCCGCCTTTGTCGGCAAGCCTCGGCTCGCGCCAACCCCTCCTCGGTTCGTAAGCGGCCACGCCGACGCAGCGCCCGCCAAGCTCAGGCTCGCTGGCCCTCTGAGCGGCCTGTTTGGCCTTGGCTCCCGACGCGCAAACGGCGCGCCGGTCACGCTTTGGCGCCGCGACGACGAAGCACCGCGATCCCTGGAGGAGAGCGCGATCGCAGTGGAGGCGATGAACGCCGCGCGAGCCCTCCACGCGGAACTCCAACTCGGCGAAGAGGACGCGCTCGAGCTCTCGTCCGTCCGGCCGCTCGACCATGAGTGGGCCACCGCCACGCTCGCCCAGCGCTTCCGCGGCGTCCTCGTCCGCGACGGCGTCGTCATCTTCGCGTTCCACGCCGGGCGATTGTCGGTCGTGCACAACTACTCGTTCGCGAAGCTCGACGTGTCCACTGAGCCCCGGCTCGCCGCCAACGCCGCTCTCGAAGTCGCGATGGCCTTGGTTCGATCCGACGCGCCGACCTCCGAACGGATCGGCGACCCCGAGCTCCGCATCTGGGTGCCGAGCGACGACGCCCGCGACGCCAGGCTCGCCTGGGCGGTCTCGGCGCGATCGATGACACCTCGTACCGAGCGTGTCGTGTTCGTTGATGCTCAAACGAACGAGCTCCTCGCGGTCGACGACGAAGTGCGCGCCGCGCGCGTTCGTCTGCAAGTCGAGACCACCCAAGACGGCCCCACGAGCCCGGTCACCCTGCCCTTCCTCACCGTGGGAAGCGGACAGACCGACGGAGATGGCTTGCTCGCTGGATCCGGCGGAGAGGCTTCCTACACCGGCGCGCGCGCCCGTGTCGTCGATGCGAGCGGCGCGGCGCTCGAACGATTTCAGATCCCGGCACAAGGAATCGACCTCACGCCCAACAACCTCTCTCAGGCCGATCCGTTCGCTCATGTCCTCGCGGTGAAGAGCTTCTCGTCGAGTTACGCACCTCGGCTCGCGTGGCTCGACCAGCGCCTCGACGTGCGCGTGAACATCGCGGACGAATGCAACGCGTTCTGGGACGGCTCGAGCGTGAGCTTCTTCGCTGCCGGCCCGAACTGCCGCAACAGCGGGCGGATCGCGTCGGTGGTCTATCACGAGTTTGGGCACGGCCTGCACGCTGCGCTCACCTCTCGCATGGACGGCGCGCTCAGCGAAGGCGCGGGCGACTTCTGGTCGTGCTCCTTTCGAGGTGACGCTCGAATGGGCGTCGGCTTCGTCGGCAACGGCGCGGCGATCCGAAGGCTCGATCGCAGCCGGATCTACCCACGCGACTTCATCAACGAAGTCCACGAAGACGGGCTGATCTTCGCCACCGCGCTGTGGGAGCTTCGATCCGCTCTGATGGCCAAACACGGCGACTGGAACGGCGTGCGCATCACCAACCGAATCTTCCTGCGCGCGTTGTCGCAAGGCCCCGACCTCTCGACCGCATACCCAGCCATGATCGCCGGAGACGACGACGACGCAAACGCCGACAACGGCACGCCGAACGCGTGTGAGATCAACCAGATCTTCCGCGCCCACGGCCTCGTCGACGGCGGCAGCTTCTCGCACCGGGAGGCCACGGGCCGAGCCTTCGCCAAGATCTCTCACACGCCTCCGGGCCGATTCACGAGTGAGGTCGTCATCGAGGCCTCGGTCGAGAACGGCTCGACGTGCGGGACGCTCGACCCTTCGGACCTCCTCGTCGTCTACGCCAAGGAAGGCCAAACCGAGGAGCGCGTCCCTGTGACCAACGGCCGCGCGACGCTCGCTGGAATCGAGCCAGGGGACTCGTTTCACTATCACCTCGAGCTCGAAGCCGATGGCGCGGTCTTCACGCACGGCTCGCCGAGCAACCCACACCGAGGAGTCCGCGCCCGCGTCGGCGAGGTGGAGCTACTGCGAGAAGGCTTCGAGAACATGAGCGACCTCACCACGGGTGCGGATGCCGGAGCGGGAGACTGGCAAGCGGCCGTGCCGGGCGGCCTGCTCTTCGACCCATCAGCCGCAAAGGAAGGCACGAAAGTGCTGGGCACCGATCTGGGCCAGGGTGCGGTCTACGGCAGCAGCGACGGCATCGCCAAGGCCGGACGCACGTGGGCCGAGCTTCCGCCCTTCGTCGTGGATGGTCACGAAGCCGTGCGCCTCGAGCTCTTCGAGCATTGGGCCATGAGCGGGACCCGTCGAATCCTCGTAAACGGCGCACCCGTCTTCAGCGAAACGAGCGACGGAACCTCGTGGAGCGGTGGCTTCGTGCTGCGTGTCATCGAGGTTCCCTCCAGCGAGGGGCAACCGGTGACGATTCGCTTCGAGTCCGAGATCGACTCGGGCAACGTGCTCGGTGGTTGGTCGATCGATGACCTTCGAATCACCGCGCTCCAAATCCCAAAGCCCATCGTCTCCGAGACGCCCGACCCCGAAGCGAACGGCAACCAGCTCGGTGGCAACACGGACGTCTCGGGAGCAGAACCGCTCGACGGGATCGGACCAACCGACCAAGCGTTTCAGTCCCGCGTCGCGATCAGCGGGGGCTGCGCCTGCACCGCCCCCGCGAGCCCGCGCTCGCTCGTCAACGTCGCGTTGATCTTCGGCCTCGCGGTGCGCCGACGGCTTCGTCGGACCTAAGCTTCGCGGACCCCTGGGAGCGCAGGCATCTTGCCTGTAGCTAAGCTCCGTCCGGACCCCTGGGAGCGCGAACGGCGATTGCGGAGCACACACCTAAGCGTCACGGACCCTGGGAGCCTAAGCGTCACGGACCCCTGGGAGCGCAAGCATCTTGCCTGCGCCTAAGCTTCGCGGACAAGCAGCGTCCTGGGAGCGCAGGCATCTTGCCTGCGCCTGAGCTCCGCGGACAAGCCGCGTCCTGGGAGCGCAAAGCCGCGCGGACAAACGCCTCGCTCGACATCGTGGGAAGACCAAGCAGCGCGATACGGTCGATCAGTTCAGCCCGGTTCCGGAGCTTGGTGCGGGTTCGGGTTCGCCGCGCGCCCGACCGTTTCGAAACCCGCAATGGCGCCGGCAGGCTTGCCGTTGGAAGGAGCTCGACCTCCAAGATCGGGGTGAGCTCCCGCCCGCGGCAGGTTGGACCGTCGGAATGGCCCCGGCCGACTTCACGGTGCAATTCGACCCGCGACGATACCGCCTCGCCCGCGACCGGCCTGACCGGTTCATTCCTAGCAGCCTGCGGGAGATTGGATTTGGTTTGTGACAACCAAATCGGAAATATAGCAACTACCCGTAGCCCGGCAGAGCCGGAACCACAAGCCACGGGCGAATCCACGAATCACGAATCCACGAATCACAAATCACGAATCACGAATCCACGAATCACGAATCCACGAATCACGAATCACGAATCACGAATCCACGAATCACGAATCACGAATCCACGAATCACGGAATCACGCCTCACCCGCACGAG
>CAYXDO010000062.1:0-51434 GCA_964463485.1 uncultured Myxococcales bacterium
AAGTGGCACATCTTCGTGAGCATTCCAAGACTCATGGCCAGGCGGATCTGCGCCCCAATGATTTGCGGCCCTCTTGCGCAATGGGGGCGGACCAACGGTGTTCAAAATCGTTTGTTACTCACTTCGAAATGAGAGCACGCTCCGGTCGAGTTCGCCGAGCATTGCTTCGACTGTGCTCACCTGACTTTCGTGCCGGTGGTCGAACCGTACTCCCACGCCAGACATTTGGCATCGCACTTTGCCCAGGCGTGTCGCCTGAGCGCCGAGCGAGGTGTTGTTGAGACTGACCTGCGAGGCGCTGACCTCTGATTGGTGCCTTGGCTGCTGAGTTTCTCGAAGAGGCTGGACTCAGAGTCGTTCGACCGTGACCGCATCCGCGATCACGAAGCCATTCGCTTCGTTGCTCACTCTGACGACGAGGGTGTCTCCGGCTGGCGTCACCGGACTCTGAAGCACCTGCCACGCGATTCCCAGCTCCGTTCGCCCGGCGGGGTCGATCCTCTGATCTACGGATACTGAACCGAGCAAAGAGGTCCCATCTTCGATACGATAGACTGCGTTGCTCGCGCGATCCTCGCCGGCAACCCAGGTCGCCGAAACCTGATATCGACCAGCCCTCAAGCCGCGAAACACCCAGTTGACCTCCGCGTCACCGGGCTGTTCGGGGGCGGCTTTGAGCCGATCGTTCTCGAACCCACCGGCCAGAGTCGCCCACTTCTCACCTGATAACGCAGTCTCCCCGTAGGCTGAGCCCGGGTATCCAAACCCAGACGACGTGTTGTCGAGAATGCGAAGGTCCCTTCCTTCGAGAGCCAACGCGACCGGAGTATCGAGCGCGGCTTGCGAAATTCTGTGGCGCTCGGGAATCGTCACGTCGAGATACACCAAAAAATCGCCGCCGAGCGCTCGGGCTGCGGATCCGACGACATTTTCGTAACGTCGATAGTCGGTGCCCCAGAAGCAGCAACCGTCCCTCGGATTGAGGACTTGAAAATGTCGACGACCCTCCGAACCGCCCAGCACGTACAGATCCCTGTAGTCCAGAAGCTCGTGGCGCTCCTCGGCATCTCCGCCGGTTCGCAGATCGCGGGGAAGTGAGCCCGCAACGGAGAAGCTCAAACCTACTCGGACGTCGAGCGCCGAGTACAGATCCGTCGTCCACCCGCCTCCCGAGATGCCAATCATGGAGACGTCCTCGTATTGGCCTTCTTGCAGAACTGCGTTCAGGGCCGCCAAGACGGGTTCCATGAAGAACTGAAGCCCACATCGAGTCTCGGATTCGAGGCTCATGATCGCGCCGTGGGACGACCGAGGACCGGCATTGTCACCGAACAGCGGCATCCGAAGCGCGACGACATCGAACCCTCGGGCGATGAAGAATCGAAGGGCCGTGTCGAGCCCATAGTTCACGAGAGTGCCGTCGTGACCTTGGTGCACCAGCACCAAGCGCCCCACGCGTTGGGATGGAACGAAATGGTGAGCGTGATAGACGAAGGAGCCCTCGCCCTCTTCGGGAGCGAGCGCCATTTCGTAGGCGAGGTCATCGATCCGTTCGAGGTTCGACAGGCCGTCGATCGGGCTCGTAGCCGCACCGACTTTGCGTGCATACACGTCGACCGGGAAGCCGCGTCTCTTCCAAACATGCGCGATCAGAGCTGCCCGAGCCTCACCGAGCGTCTGTTCGTCGTGAATGTCGAGCCCCGAGTCTTCGCAGGAGTAGCCAGCGATGCACGTCGGAGGTTGGATAGGTTCCGCGAAAAAGCCTTCGCCGTCACAGGCAGCGACGGCCAACGCTTGGGAAATGAGGAGTATGAAGTGGAGACCTTGGATGCGTGGCATGAGTTCCTCCTGACCGTTTGAGCGAGCTGCGCTCGACAGCATTACGCTCCGATACCCACTCTTCCACGACGCATGCCAGCGCCTGCCGCTCGAGAATGGCTCGGGTGGCACAGTCGTGTGTAACCAGCCTGCGTCAGACGAAGGTGGGTTATCGGAGGGCCCTCAGGACTATCCGGCCGGTCGGCCTCCCCGAGAGCTCTACGGCCCGAAATCGACGTGGAAACCTGCGCTGAGCACACGTTTCGAGTGCGAGCGACCCCGCTCTGGATAGCGCCTCGATGAGCTCACCGGGAAAGAGTGGGCCGGCTGTCATATGACCTGGCCTCGAGCTGGCACTCATCGCCGATCCCAGGAGAGCATGCGAGATCCGAGCGCGACACGTCTTTGGTTGCCCCCGCCTTCGGCCGAGGTCAGGCTCGGCGTGGACGGGTGTGATGCCGTGGAGCCGATGACGAGCACGACAGCGACCGAGGCGGTCGCCGATCCCGCGGAGGTTTTGCGGGCGATCGAAGCGATCCACCGCGATTGTTTTGGCTGGGCGCTGGCGTGCTGCGGCCGGTCGCGGAGTGACGCGGAGGACGTGTTGCAAATGGTCTACTTGGAGATCTGGCGGCGGAAGGCCCGTTTCGCCGGGCGATCGAGCCTCAAGACCTGGGTCTTTGGAGTGATCCGCAGAATTGCTGCGCGATATCGGCGAGGCCGGCAGCTGCGGGTCCTCCTGCACCTGCAGGTGGCCGCCGAACCCGCGCCGGTCGAGAGCCCCGCCTTCTTGGCGGAGGAGGCGCACCGCCGCTTCGAGCTCCTGCGGGCCCTCGGTGAGCTCTCGGTGCGGCAGCGGCAGGTCCTCGAGCTCGTCTTCTACCACGACCTCACAGTCGAGGAGTCGGCGGGCGTGTTGTCGATCTCCGTGGGTTCGGCGCGGACGCATTACGATCGCGGGAAGAGGCGCTTGCGGGAGGCGCTCGCGGGGGTCGAGGGATGACAGGGAAGGGTTCGAGATCTGAGTTGCTCGAGGGCCAGAAGGGCTTGGACGCTGACTTGCGCGTCCGATTTCGGGAGCTCCGTGAGTCCGAGGCCGAGCGTGCGCCTCCGTTCGACGCTTTGCGGGCGCGAGCGACTCGGGACGCGCTCGCCAAAGGTCCGGTGGGTCTGCGCCTAGTCACCCTCGGGCTGGCGGCTGGTGTCGTCGTCGCGCTGCAACTCGCGCGCGGCCCGAGCGCCGGGGAGTCCGTGGTCGAGCTCTCGGCGGGCTCGCCCTTCGATGGATCGGTTCCGACCGACGCGCTGTTGACTCTGGGTGACTTCGCTCCGGGCGGTGTCCTCGAGGCGCTGAGGAGCTTCCCCGGTTCCCAAATTCACGACTCGAGCCTCGAGCTCGTGCCATCAGCGTCCGTTCCATGGACGGACGAGAAAGGAATCTGACATGACCGTAACTCAGCTGGCTAGGCTGCTGCTCTTCGCGGGCCTCTGCGCCAGCGGGCCCGCATTCGCCGAAGGTCCCCCCGGACCCCCCGGACCCCCGGGGACCCCTTTACCGCCCGGACGAGATCCCTTGTTCGAACACTTGTTTCCGCCCGAGCTCGTGATGGCAAATCAGAGTACGATCGCACTCTCCGAGGTTCAGCGCTCGGCGATCATCAAGGAGATGAAGGGCGCTCAAGGTCAGTTCGTCGACCTTCAGTGGAAGGTTCAGGAGCAGGCCGAGAGAGTCGGTCAGCTCCTCTCCGCGAACCCCATCGACGAAGCGAAGGCCGCTGCCGAAGCCGACAAGCTCATGGACATCGAGCGTCAGATGAAGCGGACGCACCTGCTGCTCCTCGTTCGAATCAAGAACGTGCTTGGCCCGGAGCAGCACGAGAAGCTCCGAGGCCTCCGGCGCTCCCGTCCCCCGCCCGGCCCCCCTCCAGTCCCGAGCGCGCCCCCGCCCCATTGAGCGCGCTCCGTTCAGGGGGATACTCAATGTGTGTCCGGTTCACCTTCGTCGCTTGGACCCGTCTCGCGGCGGAGTCAAGCGCCGGTGCGCGTTTTCCAAGGATGGCATGCTGCGCGGCGTTCAGAGCCGGCAGTGGCTGCCTGTCGGCTATGACTTGCGGCCGGTCGCCGGTGGGTTGCCGGGAAGTCCGCCTTGCACTTGACGAGAAACCTGGAGCACCCTCCGCCTGTCATGACCGAGCCGACGTCCGCGCTGCTCAACGCCGATTTCCTGGGGGGCCCAGAGCATGCTTTCGAGTCGGCGGGTCGCGAGCAGCTCGCGGCCTTGCTAGACCATTTGCTTCGTCCTTCGAGCTTCGTGCTCGACATCGGTTGCGGTTGCCTGCGCGGAGGACTCTGGATTGTGCCCATTCTCGACCCGGGGCATTATTTCGGAATCGAGCCCAACCAGGCCATGCTCACTCGGGGACAGCGGGACTTTCTCCCGCAGGAGATTGCCGAGATCAAAAAGCCGAGGTTCGACCACAACGACCGTTTCGATTTCTCCGTTTTCGGATCGGATCAGAAGTTCACGCACTTTTTGGCCCGGTCCATTTGGACCCACGCCTCGAAGCGACAAATTGGGCTCATGCTCGACGGCGTGCGAGACCATGGCACTGACGACTGCGTCCTCCTCGCTAGCTTCGTTCCGGCCGAGCTCGGAACCCGCCCTGACTATTTGGGAGACGAGTGGGTTGGAAAGAGCCACGTCTCCGGAGAGGGCGGGATGGTGGGGCATGGGTTCGAGTGGATTCGCGAGGCTGCGCGGGCGCGAGGGTTACTTGCGAGGCTGTCCGAACGTCCCCCCGTCAACGAGCAGCTTTGGTGTGTGATCGAGCGCCGGTCGCTCGGCGCGGACGGGTCAACCGAGCGAACCCATGGAGCTCGCCCAGGCGAACCTGTCGGAGCGAAACCTCTGGGCGGGGCCCGCGCGGAGCTCACTCGCGGCCTGCGCGCCGAAGTCGCCGGCGAGGCTCGACAGGCGGTCCGCCGGATCCTCGATTCGTGGAGGCGGTTTCGGCGGAACGAATTTTCTGGAGGACGATCGACGAAATGAACGGCGACTTGCGCGCGGGCTTTTTTGACTGAGGAGCACTCACGCCCCCAGCTTGGCTCGTACGCGAGCGCTCACTTGGGCGACGGCGCTGAGCGCGTCTCGTCGCTCGTCTGCCGCTGCGACGACCCAAACCAGAGCGGCGTACAAGGAAAGAGTGACCGCGGTCGTCGCGCCCATACGAAGCCAGCTCGAAGGTTCGACCCATTCCCCGAGACACCAAAGAAGCAGGCCCGACGCTAGGCCCGGAACGAGCCCGGGTAGGAAAGTCTGCTTCACCCACTCCGAGAGCGTTGCTCCGCTCATCTGAAGGCCGAGCGGAATGGCTTGGATGAGTTGCACGATACTCGCCACGAGCGTCGCCGCGATCGAGCCCAGGGCGCCCCAACCAAGCCCGCCCACGAACCAAATCGTCAAGCCCACGTTCAGGGCCTGACTAAAGACGAGCCTCACTCCAAACGGCCTGAGTTGGGCGGTCGCGTGCGCGAGCCTCGCCGTCATCGAATTAGCGTAGCGTATGGGTACGGATATCAAGCTCAGCAGCATGACGTCCGCCGCCAGCGAGAATCGGGCGCCCGCATAGAGCTGAATCACCGGACCGGCGAAGACGACCAACGGGTACGCGATCGCGATGGTCAGCCACATGGCATATCGGTTCCCGCGGAGAAACGACTCCTTGAGTCGATCGTGCTCTCCGCGGACGACGAGCGCGGTGAGTTGAGGCAGCGAGGTCTGCATCGCGTTGTTTCCGATGGTCTGAAGCTGCCGGATCACCATCGTGCCGATGTGAAAACAGGCCAAGTCGTGCGGTGTGGCCAGTCGGTTCAGCACGATCGGATCAATACTCTGTCGAATGGTTTGTGCAGTTCGAGTGACGAGCTTCCAGGCGCCGAAGCTCGTGAGCTCCTTGGCCATCTCCCAGCGAATCGCGGAGCGCTCGAACCGGAGCGCGGGCACGAGCCGAATGGAAATCCAGCGCGTCAGCATCAACGTCGAGGCTTCGGCGATCACCTCCGCCACGACGGTCCAAATCACCCGCGGAGACACGCCCACGACCAGCGCCACCATGATCGCGATCCGCAACAACTCCGCCCCGACTTCGATGACGTTGTACAGGACGAATTTCTGAGTCATTTGAAATCCCACCCCGAACGGCGCGAGCGGCAAGCGAACGACCGCCATGAGCAGAAGCAATCCAAGCATGAGTTGGGCGTCGTCTACGAGGTCGGGTGGAATCTCCAGAATGGAGTCGACGAAAGCGATGACCAAGGCTCCGGTCGCGGCCAGAATCAGCGCGCCCGCGCAGAGGATCGGGAGGATCGTGGAGACTACTCGAGTGATCTTGGCGTCGTCACCTTCGTCGTAGGCTGCGGTTACGAACCGGCCGATTCCCGCGGTGAGGGCGAGGGTCAAGAGCGGTACCAGCGCCATCACGGACATGACCACGGGGAGGAGCGCGTACTCTTCGGGCGAAATCCGTCGCAGGAAATACTGATGAATCCACAGCAGGACCGAGATCGACGCTAGCTTCGCGGTGACCGAGCTGACGGAGTTCACCAAGAGCAGTCGCTTGCTCACCTCGACCCGGCCCGCGCGGCGTCGCTTCTCGGGCCGAGCGGGCGCGATCGGAGAGTCGCTGGTCAAACTGAGGCTCTATACCATGAGCGCCACTCACAGGGCCGGCTGATCCAGGCTCTCCGCTGAGAGCGAGAGCGTTTCGCCTCGATCGAGAAATGGCACGCGACATTCGACAATCGATCCATCGACGGCGCCCATCTGGCCGCAGCGACTCGCGAGCATCGTAGACCTCGTGTTCCCAAGACGACTGCGAGTCGCTTGGAAATGGTAGACTCCTCGCGCATGGACGTCCTCGAACAAATCGTCTACCCCGCGGTCGAGGAGGCGAAGGAGAGCATCGCGTCCGCCGCCCGCTTGGAGCGCAGCCCTTCGTGTGTGTTGTTCGGCGACGGCGGCTTGGACTCGTTGAGCTTGGTTCGTTTCATCATCATGGTCGAGGAGCGCATCGAAGACCAGACAGGCTTGAGTGTGACGCTCGCAAGCGAGAAGGCGATGTCTCGGAGGTCGAGCCCTTTTGCCACCCTAGGGGCGCTCGCATCCTATGTCACCGAGTGCCTGGACGAGGGCCCGGTGGATAGGACGGTCACATGAACAATCAACTCAGTCGGCCCACCACGTTTCCGCTGCGCGCCGCCCAGAGGGTCGGAGCGCTCATCGCGAAGTAGATCCCGGCTCTTAGCTTTGCGTCGAAGCGCGGCCAATAGCGCTCGATTGCGTTCTGCGCCAGGCGCTCGGGCTCGAAGTCAGGCACGACGCCAAGACCTAGGTTCGAGAGGACGTCGCGAAAGTCCCCCTCGAGCTTCCATTGCACGGGAGCTCCGATCGCGGACGTGCACCTCAGAAGGTCGGCATGTTCGTTTGCGCCTACGACGTCCAGAATCATAGCCGCGCCCGAGAAGCGAGCTCGGAGCTTCGCCAAGAGCGCGTCCACGTCCGCGCGGGTCAAGTAGTGAATGAGTCCTTCGGCGATGAATACGAGGGAGCTACCTTCGCGCGGGAGCAGCTGCAGCCAACCCTCCTCGAGCACAGACGTACCGATCTGCTGACTCCCGTCGGCGTCGGCCCCGAAGCGCCGGCGGACCTCGATGATTTCCGGAAGATCGAGATCGAACCAAGCCTCGACGTTGGGGAGAGGTACGCGCCGGCGGCGAGTCGACAGTCCGCAGCCAAGCTCGACGACGGTGATAGAGGGCAGAGGCTCCGCGAAACGAGCCAGGATCCGATCGATATCATCGGCGCGAAACGCGAGCTGTGATTGGCGACTTGGCCCGTACCAAGCGCTGAGGTCCTCGGGCCAATCGAGCGCCTCCGACCATTGGGCGGCGGTCGGGTCGGAGAAGACTCTGTTGGGATGTCGATGCTCGTCTGCTCGAGCTCGAAGAGTCAGGACCGCGGTTTTTGCCACGCCAGCCAACATGCAGGCGCGCGCTACTTCCCGGCGCTCGTTTTCTTGGAGCTCTTCTGCTTCTCGGAGCTTTTTTCGGAAGCCTTGCTTGGCTTCGCCGGCCGAAATGGCGGCGGGCGGCCTGGATCCACGAGCCGACTCAGCGGAATGGTCCCGGGCGGGGGCGCCTGACCCACCGCGGGCGCGGCTTTGTCCGTTGGCTCCGCGCCCATCATCTTCTGAAACACGGCCCGCGTGTCGTCGCCGACGTTGGCCATCGCTTCGCCGACGCGTGTCCAAAAGGGCTCGTAGAGGTGCGCATACGCGCGGCAGAGATCAGAGATTTTCTGGCCGCTGATTTCGTCTTGCTTCATGTGCCGGACGCAGAGGATGAACCGAATCAAGCCCTCCATCGCCTCGGCAAGGGCCACCAGGTCGTCTCCGTAGCCGTCGAGGACCGCTTTGACCTTGGCCACCCCTTCGGGCGGCATCGAGAACTCGTTCGCCTCGTAGATGTCCCAAGTGAACATCGCGATCGGGTGCAGCTTCTCAGGCGGCCGCCATTCGCGAACCGCTCGAAGGAGCTCGGTGTCTTCTTCGAGAGACATGTGAAGCTCGCCGCCGCCGTGCTTGTGCCTGAGCTCGGAGAATCGTCAGCCGGGCCGGCGCAAGACGAAAGCTCGGTACTTCAGATCCCCTTGCCGCCGAGCATGCCGAGGATGTTGGAGAGCACGCCCATGATGTCCTTCATCATGGCCGGGTTGGTGAGGTTCTGCATGAAGTCTTGAGCCTGTCGTCGCTGGTCGGAGGCTCGATTGAAGTCCTCACCTTTGCTCTTGATTTGCTCGATGTTAATCATTGCCGCATTGGGGTCGATCGTTGACGACATGGTGATCTCCTCTGGCCGGCCCGGCGGCCGCGCTCTCGAATCCGTTGAGTTTCTATCGGATGGAGGCGCTCGAAGTTGCGTCCAAGTTACGAATATTTCTAAACCTATCGGGTGTTTGGATACATAGACCCACAATTCGCGGACCATAGCGGTGTCATTTTTTCCGCGCTGTCATGACGACATAGCCGCCGAGGCGGCCCCATCCGAAGGACATATGGAGCAGCGCCAGGAAGAGATCGTCCAGGTACGCGCGACCCATCGCGCCCTCGAGCGCGTCCCAGTGGGCGACTGCGTTGCGACCCCACTGCTCGAGGGTCGCTCTCGTCTGATTGGAAATGTCCTCAATGGCGATCTCAGAAAAACCCGCCGTCTCCGCGGCGCGGCTATAGGTTTCGAAATGCGAGAGCTCGCTCGAGCCAAACGCGCGGTGCATCGCACGATGGACAGCGTCTCGCATGCGGAGCGCGACCGCTTCGGAGTGCCCCAGCATACGGTAGCCCTCGACCTCCGCTTGGCCGCTGGTGAGTCGGCCGACCAGCGACACGTCGCACAACGCGAGCTTTCCGCCAGGCCTGAGCACGCGGAAACACTCCGAAAAAACGGCTGATTTGTTCGGCATGAGGTGCACCGATTCGAGGGCCCAGACGCGATCGAAGCTCCCAGACGCAAGCTGGGTGTCGGCGCCGTCAGCCATGGCGAAGACGAGCTGTTCGCGGGCGTGGCTACGCTCGGCGAGCGCCCGAGCGTGCGAAAGCCCAACCTCGCTCGTCGAAACGCCGGTGACGTGGCATCGGTGGGTCTCTGCGAGGTGAACGGCTTGAGTTCCCAGACCGCACCCGAGGTCCAGAACACGGAGCCCGGGCGAGAGCTGGGCCTCGACGATGAGACGCTCGGTCAAGTTGCGCGCCGCCTGCGTGAGGCTCTCCGTGGGGGAAAGGAACAAGCCGAAGTGGAGCTCGTCCCCCATGACGTACCGCTGCCAACTCTCGGTGACTCGGTCATAGTGCTCCGCTGCGCCCTCGCCTTCGAGATCGCCGGCCTTTGGTTCCACGGGCATGAGCCGGCGCACGAGCGAGAGTATACTGATAGTAAGCTTCGAGTTCACATCACTCTCTCGGCGTAGCACGCAACCCCACGCAACCCGATCTGGCGCTCAGCGTCCTGTTCCTCACGACGTCATCCTCGACGCTCTGTTCGAGCTCGATCCGCGGCGAGCGCCCAACTCACTGACGTGCGACTCGGAAAGCGTTCGCCAAGGCCGTTCGGACCGTGTAAGGTGCATCGTGAGATCGATATGACCAGCCGTACGATAAAATTGGCTGGGTCAATAATTTCAAAGACTTGCACAGGCTGGTTTTGCTGAGAGCTGGCTGATGGCTGAACGCTCATGAAGAATCCGCGCCTACTCGCGTCCTCGATCCTGACCTGTCTTGCCGTTCCATCGGGTTGCGATTGTGGCGGTGCAGGTTCCGGCGATCCGTCACCCGAGCCAGACTCGCCGGAGGTGGTCCTGGAGCGGATCCTGGCCAACCAGGTTCGGGGCGACGTCTCCGCAATGATGAACGACACGGACCTGTCGCTCTTGACGCAGGACGAGCAAACTGAGCTCAGGACAGGACTCACGACGATCGGTGGCCGTTTGGTGTTGTCTGACCCCTCCGTCGAGCACTTGGCGACGATGATGGGCGACCAGGGTACGATGGCGATCGTTCGGCTCAAGAACACCGTGACGGCGACGCTCGACGGGCTCGCGGATCGCCAGACCAATGGACTTTTCGGCTTGATGGTCAGCGTCGACGGAGCCTGGAAGCTCCGCAAGCTATTCCCTGACCCTTATTTGAACTTCGAGCTCTGGCTGCCTTCGGAGACTCAGAAGTCGAGGAAGCTCGTCGACTGGGCGACCGTCAACGAGAAGCTCACGAAGGCCATGTGGACGGGCGCCCTCGACGAGCAGAAGCTGGGCCGAGACCTCGCGGCTTCCTTCGTCGGGGACGTCCCGTACATTGGCGACGGCCTTTCGAATACCTACACCATGATCGAAATGGCCATGGGTCTCCCAGACCTCAAGAAGGAGTATCTCAGAGGGCGGACGGAGCTCGTGGCGATGAAGGCCCGTTCCATCGCGTTCGGGGTCGTGCAGCTCGTCTCGGAACCCGTCCCCGGCGCAGACCACCTGGCGGACATGTACGCCATTGTGCTGGATCAGAAGTACTATCAGGCCGTCCAGCGGGCCAACATGGCGATGGTCAACTCGCTGCTGGCGCAGGGAGTGCTTCCGAGCGAGCTGTCCGGGCCTAGCGGCACTCCTCGAGACCGCCTCCTGATCCTCCGTTGGTCGGGCGGGGCTCCTCCAGGTGTGCGTTTGGAAGGCGCCGACGGTTGGCCGTCTGACACGCATGCTTTGAAGAAGCTGATCATCGAGAACGCGCGCTTTGCGCCGACCGGATACCTGCTGTTCGACGTCGTCACGACGCTGGTGATCGCCGAGTCGGACTCCGAAGATCTCTTCAAAGCCGCCGAGGCCCTGGGCGCCGTCGTCGTCGGCGCACCCGGCTATCGCGAGGCAATTCTGTACGTTGGCCTCACCGACTTTGCCCAGGAGGACGCGTCCACGGGGGCGCGGATCCTGAGTGCCTTCGCGGTGCCAAATCCCAGAACCATCAAGTTTAGCGTGACCGCCGCCCGAGGATTCCAGGATCTGAAGGTCAAACTGAGCGATGGGACGACGACCAAACCGCTCACCATCGACAACTTGGTTTTCAACGGAATCGCAGAGTTGGCGTTGGAACAAGACGGGATGCCGGTCGATCCGAGCTCGGGCGTCGCGCTCCAGGCGATCGGTCAGCCGCTCCGACTCGACGTGAGTGGCTGGAACCCTGCCCTTGCTTCGGCGACTCCGCTCGTAGGGCTGGCCAACGTCACGATGACCAACGGTGACCTGTCGGTCGCCTCCGCGACTACGGCGGGCACGTGGCCAAATGCGCTCCTGGTTCTGACTGGTTTGAAGAAGGGTACGACGACGCTGACGGTGAGCATGCCCGGGGATGGAGCCACGATCCCGGATTTCTCTGGGTCCTTCAGGGTCAGGGTGGCTCCCAACGCCTGCGACGTCACGCGTTGCGCGTGGGATTTCCGGTTCGCCATGCCAGGCACCGAGTTGGACAACCGGGTGTGGGGCTCGGACACGGGAGCCTTCGACGGCACGGCCTGGCGCTCGTCCACAGGCCAGACCAGCAGCTTGATGCTGCGGATGGATCCCGAGTGTCGGTCCATCCTCGCCTTCGAGCTGACCCAGGAGTTCGGGGGCGTCCACGCCACGGGCGGCCCCGTCCCCTCGCACCCCAACTACCCATTGGGCGGCCATTGGAACCTGGATGGCGAGGAGGCCTGCCAAGGTCTCACCAGCTTCACCGCGGACGGGCTCGAGTCGTGGCGCTGCGACTACACCAGCCTGCTTTCGTTCGGCTGCGCCGAATGACGGAGCTGCATCGCGGACAGAACGGAGCCACCCAGCTCCGACGAATTCTTCGTTCGTCCACATCCACGCCCGCGACAACGCCGACGACGACTACGTCGGGTCAGCAACTCGCCCGAGCATTCGTCAGCGGCGGAACTAACTCGAGCTTCGTGGACGTGACCATCATCGTGGGCTCATCTTCGATCCTGGCGCCGTTTCCGTTTCGACGGCTTCGCCTCGAAAAGCTCATCGACTGAGTTGCAGGCCGTCGCTTTGCGTATCCAGGTTTCGAGTAGCTCGACGTCCAGGGTGTCCCGGATCCGCGCTTCGTCCGAAGCCGAGAACGTGATGCTCCTGGCGAGGAGTAGCTGGAGAACGGCCCTCGCGAGGCCCTTGGCCTCGCCTCGCGCCTCGCCTCGCGACTCACCGGCCGCGACTGCTGCGAAGATCACTGGATTCTTTTTCTCGAGGAGCGCTCGTGCCATCGCGTCGTCGGCCCGCGCTGCGTCGAGCACGTCTTTGATCGGCAACGGCGCAGCGAGGGCCTTGTCTACGAGCGCCTCGGAGCCGGCATACCCAAACCACATGTCGTCGGCGCGAGACCACTCGAGGAAGCGCTTCTCCACGACGTCGATCCCGAAGACGCGGCGGACGCCGCGCATCGTCAGAGAGCGGGCCTTTCGCGCCGCATCCGAGTCCTCTTGGGAGCTCAAGATTTCGAACGCGAGCTCCTCTAGCGCTCGGTCTTGCGTGACCGGATCGATGCCTTCGCGAAACACGCTGGCGTCGGGAGCGAGATCGCTGAAGGCCGACGTTCTCGTGAGCATGTCGGCGGCGACGTCGTAGCCTTCAGCCACACACGCTTCGAGGAGCGCGGCGAGCTTGCTGTGATACGTCGCGTGTACAGGGCCAGCCGCGTTCACGTAGCGAACCTCTCCCTCGATGATCTCGAAGCGCGTCCCCGGCATCACCAGACGCTCGCTGACGCCGTAGACCCTCCGGCGAGGCTCCTCGTTCGGGGCTCGGACCACGACTGATCGTAGCTTGGGAGGTACGCCAACGTCCAGGGTGCCAACGCGAGCCACGCGAGCACGGGAGCACGGGAGCACGGGAGCACGCCCTCGCCTTCGAGATCACCGGACATCTGGGTTCGAGCACAGGTCCGGCGCACTCTGAACTTCGACACCGAGCTCGCGGGGTCAGCGTGACGCAGTCGCCGGCTAGGGCGAGCTAGGGCGAGCTACCCTGGAGACTGCTCAACTTCCGAGCCAGACCGACCGACGTGAGCGCGAAGCCTGCCGCCGAAATGACGACGGCGCCCACACGTCGCAGCTCGAAGCTCCCGACCGCCACGAGCAGGCCGTACGCCAACGCGAGGTTGAGGAGGCCCCAGAGGACGTTCACGGCT
Organism: uncultured Myxococcales bacterium; assembly: GCA_964463485.1. Lineage (GTDB taxonomy): Bacteria > Myxococcota > Kuafuiibacteriia > Kuafuiibacteriales > Kuafuiibacteriaceae > CAYXDO01. The sequence goes on from CAYXDO010000062.1 coordinate 13,581, forward strand.
GGTGACGAGAGCCCTCGGAACGGCGGCTTCGCGAACGGGCTAGGAAACGAACGCCCCGACACGCCAGCGACGAAGTGCGGGACGAAGTTGGCCAGAAACGCGCCTCCGAAGAAATTCGCCACAACGTCGAGCCAGGGCATCGAGACTCCTTGTGATGGCAACACTCGGTCGCCATCAGAAGACGACTCTAATGCGGCTGCGGCGAGATGGCAACACCGCGTTGCCATCCTGAAGAGGCCGATGCTAACGTCCCGGCCAATGGGCCCTTCCACCGGTTCAGCTCGTCGCACCCAGGGGATACTTCGGGGACGTAGCGAGCAGGTGGTCCGCCGCGTGCTCGATGCCGCGGTCGTCGAGCTCGCGCGCTCCGGCTACACCGGCTTTCGGATGGACGAGGTCGCGTCTCGGGCCGCGGTCAACAAGACCACGATCTATCGGCGCTGGCCGAGCCGTGCGGCGCTGATCACTGCGCTCGTGGACCGGATGCGGGCGCCGCTTCGCGAGAGCCCGCTCCCGGACACCGGACAGCTCGAGCGTGATCTCGTCGAGGCATTCACGCGGCGATTCACCGTCGGTCGGAAGGTCGAGGGTCGAGCTTGGGCGCGGCTGCTCGACGAGCGATATCGCCCCGAGGTGGAAGCGATCATCGGAGATGTGGTGGCCGAGCGCCGCGACGAATGGAGGTCGATGGTCACGCGCAGCATTGACCGGGGTGAGTTGCCGCCGCGAACGGACGCGCGGCTCCTCTTGGAGCTCGTCCGCGCGCTCGTGGATTCGCGCGGCTCCTCTCTTCGGCTGGATACGGTCTGGCTGACCCTCGCGGTGCGTACCGTAATCGCGGGCGCCCGCGCCGGGACGCTCGTGCGGCCACGTCGCGGCCTCCGCGGTGGCTGATGAGATGGATTCTCGACCTCCCTGATCGTCGTGGTACGCTGGTCGTGTGACTCCGGCGCTGGCGACGTTGGCCATCCTCTCCCTCACCTCGATCCCCGAACGCGACAAATCCGGTCGACCCCACATTCGGTCCGAGTCTGCTTTGGTTCGCTGGGGGGACACGGGCGAGGTGATCGTCTCCAAGAATCCGGACGTGGTCCGACCGATCGCGAGTGTCACCAAGCTCCTGTCTGGGATCGTACTTACGAAGCTTCCTTCGACTTCCTTCGAGACCACCATCACCGTCACGGAAGACGACAAAGATCGACTCAAGTGGTCTCGGTCGCGACTGCCGATCGGCCGGACCTTCCAGGCCTCGGATCTGTTCGATGCGGCGCTTGGCGCGTCCGAGAACCGAGCGATGTACGCGCTCGCCCGTGTGATCGGCGGCGGCCGTGATGAGTTCGTGAGTCGTATGAACTCGGAAGCCCAAGCGCTCGGAATGACCCAGAGCCGGTTTTTGGACCCAGCGGGGCTCGCGCCCGAGAACGTCTCGACCGCGTCCGACCTCATCAAGTTAGTGGCGGCGGCCGCGGACTCCGAGAGACTGCGACAAATCTCCGCGCTCACGCGAATCGAGCTACCCTACGAAAACGGCCGGTCCCTGGTGCTTGGAAATCCGAACCGGCTCGCACACTCACCCAACTGGACCATCGCGGTGGCCAAGACAGGCTACACGATCGAAGCCGGCCGAACCTTCGTCATGCGCGCGGTGATCGATGGACGACCGGTGGACGCGGTGTTTTTGGGCGCGCGAGAGATGATGAGTGTCTTCGGAGACGCAGGCAGGGTCCGCCGATTCATCGTCGAGAAACGACTGGCGCAGAAGGGCGCGAGCACAGAGGGCTCGGTGACTCAGAGCTCCGTCGGAGCTTCGAAGCACGCGAGCGGAGCATCGTTCGCGGCTCGCCGAGGGCTCGGCAAGCAGCCGGACGCACTTTGCAGTGCGGATGATTGAGCGAGCGGTTTGGGAAGTCTCGGCCCAAGCCTTCAGCAACGGGTCGAACGGGTCGCACGAGGAACGTGACCGAGCTCGGTATCAAACCCATTCGAGAAGCCATCACTCGGAATCCGGCGAGTCGGGATCGACGCCCAGCGATCGCAACCGGGCAGCGAGCTCCCTGGCGCGCCTCCCTTCTGCGTCGGCGCGCTGAGTCTCGACCTGCGCGCGGGCCTCAGCCGTCCGTGCCAGCGCTTCCGCAGCTTCTCGGCCTCCCCAAGGCCCGTTCTTGGACCCAGCGGGCTCGCGCCCGAGATTGTCTCGACCGCATCCGACGTCAGCGAGTTGGTGGCGGCCGTGCCGACTCCGAGAGACTGCGACAAATCTCCGCGCTCGGGCCAATCGAGCGAAGACGGCGGTCTCTGACCCGGAGCTTCGCAGCCCGCGAGTAAGGCGTCGCTCGCGGCTCGGCAAGCCCGAAAGGCCGAGATCGCCTGAACGCGGGTTCGTCTTGATTATTCAACCGTACAGTTGAATACTTGATCAATGACGACGCCGCTGGGCGAGTCGAGGGCAACCAAAAGCGGTTTGCTCGGCTTGGAAGGGAACATGACCATGGCAAAGACGCTCTTCATCCTGAACGACCCTCCGTACGGTACCGAGCGGAGCTACAACGCGTTGCGCCTCGCTGGAGCCCTCTCGAAGCGCGAAGGCGAAGAAGTGAAGGTGTTCCTCATCGGCGACGCTGCAGCGTGCGCGAAGGCCAACCAAAAGGTTCCGCAGGGCTACTATAACCTCGAGCTGATGGTGAAGGGTCCAAGGCGCCGCGGCGTCGAGGTCGGAGTCTGCGGGACGTGCATGGACGCACGCGGCATCGCAGACTCCGAGCTCGCCGAGGGGACGAAGCGCAGCACGCTCGAAGAGCTCACCAGCTGGACCCAGTGGGCCGACAAGACGCTGGTGTTTTGATGAGCGGGCCCAAGACGATCGTCATTCTCGGTGGGGGCGTCGGCGGTGTCGTAGCCGCCCGCGAGCTCCGGAGGCGTCTGCCGCGCCGACATCGTGTCGTGGTCGTGGATCGAGAGCGAGAGCACCTCTTTGCTCCTTCGCTTCTGTGGCTGATGGTCGGTCTGCGCGATGTGGGCAGCATCAAACGTCCGCTCCTGGGCCTCGAGCGCAAAGGCATCGAGGTGCGCCTCGGTGAGGTCGAGAAGATCGAACCTGATGCGCGTCGAGTCACGGTGGCCGGCGAGGCCCTCGAGGCCGATGACCTCATCGTCACGCTCGGAGCCGAGCTGGCTCCCGAGACGGTGCCTGGACTCCAGGACGCGGGGCACAATTTCTACACACAGGCCGGCGCGGAAGGACTGCGCGCGGCGCTCGGGTCCATGCGAAAGGGGCGCATCGTCGTGCTGACGGCGGCGCCCGCCTACAAGTGCCCGGCCGCCCCGTACGAGGCCGCGCTGCTCATCGATGCGAATCTTCGCAAGCGCGGTCTGCGCGACGCGGTCACGGTCGACGTTTACGCCGCGGAACCCGGTCCGATGGGCGTGGCTGGTCCCGAAATGTCGGGCGCCGTGGAGCGGTTGCTCGCGGATAGGCGCATACCCTATCATCCTGAGCACCAAGTGAAGACGGTCGACGCTGTGGCGCGCAAGCTCGAGTTCGTGAACGGTGCGCGGGCGGACTTCGACTTGCTCGCGTACGTGCCGCCCCACCGCGCGCCACGCGTGGTCCGCGAGAGCGGGCTCGCGTCCGAGAGTGGTTGGATCTCCGTCGACAGACACACCCTCGAGACGCGCTTCGCTGGCGTCTACGCGCTCGGCGACGTGGTCTCGATCCCGCTGAAGCTCGGCAAGCCGCTCCCGAAGGCGGGCGTGTTCGCGCACGGTCAGGCCCTAGTCGTCGCCAAGAACATCGCCTCGGTCATAGCCGGTCGCGCTGCGGGCGAGCGCTTCCGCGGCCACGGTGAGTGCTTCATCGAGATCGGGGATGGCAAGGCGGGCTTCGGCGCGGGCGATTTCTACGCCGAGCCAAAGCCCCTCCTGACCGTACGCGCACCGAGCTGGCGCCTGCATCTCGGCAAGGTCCTCTTCGAGAAGATGTGGCTGTACACAAAGCTGTAGGAGGCTTGGCCCGGGCAGCCTAGGCCCCTTTGGACTGCCGCTTTGGGTGCTCTGCTGACAGACCCTCGCCGTCTGTTGAAGAGGCGAGAGAAATGCTCCGGAAGAGGGACTTGAACCCCCGGCCTAGTGGTTAACAGCCACCCGCTCTACCGACTGAGCTATTCCGGATTGGAAAAACGCGAGGGACTCTGAACTTTCCCAGCCAGACTGTCAAGGCTCTATCGGCCGCGCGAACAGCCCATTGCCAATCGCGCCCATCGGCGCGAACCCTCCTCGAATGCTTCGAGCTCGGGCCCTTGCTCTGGCCGCCTTGTCCTTCGCCTTGTCCTTCGCCTGCAGCGAACAGCCTCGCCTGAGTGTCGTGGACGCGACGGTCATTTCCGACGCTCGCACCTCGCGCCTCGACGCCGGTTTCGCCGAGGACGTCGCCTTCACCGACGCTGCGGAAGCCGTCGACGCAGGTTCGGGTGTCGCCGATCTCGGCTTCGCCGACGTCGGCGTTGCGGACGCGGGTCTCGTGGACGCCGGGACCGACGCCGGGCTGCCGGTCGATTCCGGCATCACCTGCAACTTTGGCGCGGCCGGAGACACCGAGCGGCCTCGCACCGTGCTCGTGAGCCACCCGTACGACGCCAACGCCGGCCGCGGCCATGAAGTCCGATCCCTCACGCTCCAGCAGAACGGAACCCTCGTCGACAACGGCATGCGCCTCGACACCGGCGCCCGCGTCAAAGCCTTGGCGTTCGTGCCTTCCGGCGAGCTTGCGCTCGCGCTCGGAGAAGACGGCGAGCTCGTGTCGCTGGCCGTCCTCGGTACGACGCTCTCGGTCCTCGACATGATCCAGCTTCCGTCCGCCGACTATGGCGAGATCCACATCAGCCCGGACGGGCAGACCGCTTGGATCATCGGGCTCAACGTCGCGGAGACGAGCGGCATCTCGGTCGTCCGCATCGACTGCTCGGGCCTGTTGCTCGAGGAGCCCAACCTGTTCCTCAACATTCGCCTTGCGGAGTCGCTGGCCTTTCTTCCGGGAGGTCAGCGCGCGGTCTTACTCGGCGGGCAGGCCGTCTTCGATCCCATGGACCCCAAGGATCTGCGCGTGCTCGAGCTCAACGCGCTCGGTGGGTTCAGCGAGATCGACAACGCCGACATCTTCCACGACATCGTGAGCACCGGCCGGATCGCGGTGTCTCCCAACGGTCGCACGCTCATGGTTCCCAACAACTCCATCGCATCCAACGAGACGAGCCTCGTGCTCGTCGCGGACATCAACGGCACCGTCCTCAGCGAGGCGTCGCGGATCATGAACCTGGACGGCCCCGAGGAGGCGCTCTTCTCGCCCGATGGTGTCGCCGTGCTCGTCACGCGCCCCGAGGCCAATCGCGTCACCGTGCTGCGCGACTCGGGGTCAGGCTGGGCGGTCGCCTTCGAGATCGGCGGCCTGGGGCTCGTCGATCAAATGGCGATGGTGCCTCGCGGCAGCCTCTTGGGCTTGGTGCTGCTGCCTTCGATCGACACGAACGGCACGTCCAACGTGGCGATGTTGAAGATCGATCCGAACGGGGTAGTGCGCGACTTGGGTCAGCTCGACTTCGGTGACGGCTTCGAAGAGATCCCGGAAGCCATCGCGGTGATGCAGTAGATGCAGCGGGCTCGCTAGCGCGCTTCGCTCCCTCGCGGTAGAAGAGGGCGATGCGCACCTCCCGTGTCCTCGGCCTTTGCTTGGCGTCCGCGATGCTCGGCGCCTGCTCCGACGAACCGAATCCGCCGGGCACGGACGTCGGTCCCCGAAACGACGGCGGACCGAACGACCAAGACGCGGGCCCCAACCCTCCGCAGGACGGCGGCAACAACAACAACAACAACAACAATGCGGACGGAGGCCCCAACCCAGGCATGGACGCCACGACGCCCGCGGCCTGCAATCCCATCGATGGGTCCGGGTGCCCGCAGGATCGAACCTGCGTCTATTCCCCGGGCACGATGGGCGCGTTGTGCGTCGAGCTCGAGGCGGCACCCAAGGCGTTCGAGGCGGCGTGTGATCCGGGCGTGCAAGACTGTGCCGCAGGCTACTCCTGCTTCTCGATCCGACAGGGTGAGTCCAAGTGCTTCAAGCTCTGCGATGCGAACAACGGCGACGCCGACTGTTCCGGCCTCGCTGGCGCGGACCCGACCTACGAGTGTTCGGTGACGATCAACAACTCCCCGTGGTCGATCTGCACCGGCATCCCGCAGTCGGTCATGTGCTCGCCGCTGAACGACACCTGCCCGCAGGACCAGTACTGCGATCGGATCGGCGCCACCGCGACGGGTTGCATCACCGCCGGCACCGCGCAGCTCGGAGAGGCCTGCAGCCTCAACAACGCCATGCCCTGCGCGCGCGCCGCGGTCTGCATGGGTCTCGGCGCGGACTCGCCGACGTGTATGAAGCCGTGCGACGCGGTCGCGAACACCGGGTGCGGCGCCAATGAGAGCTGCACCGGAATCCGGATCGGAGGTGAGCGTTTGGGCTTCGGCGTATGCCAGGGCTTCACGCCCTGCACCGTTCAGCCGGTTCCCGCCAACGACACGTGCCCGCAGGGGCAGGCGTGCACGACCTTCGGAGCCGCTCCTACGACCGCATGCCGACCCGAAGGGACCGGCACGCAGGGCGCGGACTGCTCGACCGATCCGTGCGCGCGAGGCTTCGTTTGCATGAGCCTCAACGTAGGCGACCCGCCCGTGTCGACCGGCTTCAAGTGCTGGCAGGTCTGCGACATCACGATGATGACCCCTTGCGGAGCCGGCGCTTGCACGGGCCTCGACAGCTACGACTTCGACATCTGCTTCCAGTAACTTGACCTGACGACGCGCCCGAAACAAACCGGCGCGGTGAGCTCCCATCGGATTGTCGCCCTGCCTGGCGACGGCATCGGCGCAGAGGTCCTGCAGCAAGCGCGAAGGCTCCTCGACGCGATCGCGAAGCGCTCGTCGCTCCAGTTCGACGTCGAGGAGATCCCGTGCGGCGGCCGCTACTGGCTCGAGCGAGGACACCGCGAGGGCCGCGACTGGCCGATCGGCTCCGAGGAGAAATGCAGGAGCGCCGACGTGATTCTGCTAGGCGCAGTAGGTTGGCCCTCGCCCGACGGCAAAGGGCCGGTGACCATGCCAGACGGAAAAATGGCCGGGCACTCGGCCGTCCTCGGCAATCGAAACCGCCTCGATCTGTACGCGAACGTCCGCCCGATCAAGCTCTATCCCGGCGTTCGCCACGGGCTCTCCGGCACCTTCCGGCAGGCCTGGGAACCGGGGAAGATCGACATTCTCTTCGTTCGCGAGAACACCGAAGGACTCTACGCGGGCGCCGGAGGGACTCTCGCGCCAGGCGGAGTGAAGACCGTCGCCGTCGACACGCGAATCATCACCCGCGCCGCGTCCGAGCGAGTGATCAAGCTGGCCTTCGAAAAAGCGCGCCAGCGGAACGGAGCGCCCGGAGACGGCAAGCGCCGAGTCACCGCGATCGTGAAGAACAACGTGCTCGAGGGTTGCCGGTTGTTCCACGACGTCTTCGTGGAGCTCGGCGCGGCCTACCCGGACATCGAAAAGGACGTCGCCATCGTCGACGCGTTTGCGATGTGGCTCATGCTGCGCCCAGAATTTTACGACGTTTGTGTGACCACAAACTTGTTTGGCGACATTCTGACGGACCTCGGATCCGTGCTGCAAGGCGGGATGGGCATGGCCGTCGGCTGCAACGTCGGCGACCACCACGGCATGTTCGAGCCCATCCACGGATCCGCGCCGCCGCTCGCCGGGAAGGACAAGGCGAACCCGCTCGCGATGCTGTTGGCGACGGGCGAAGCGCTTCGATGGCTCGGCGCCAAGAAGAGCGACGCCGAGCTCTCGGCGTGGGGCGATCGCGTCGAGGCCGCGGTCAAGGTGGTCGTCGCCAACGGAGCGCCTCTGACGTTCGACTTGGTGGGCGAGGCCAGCGCGGCGACGATGTCCGAGGTCACGACCGCCGTGCTCGCCCAGCTCTGAAGGAGAGCTGCTCGAGGGAGAGCTGCTCGTGTCCGGCTCGCTCGTGCGCTCGATCGAAATCGTCGGATCGAGCATGAGCACGGAGTCCTACTCGCTCAGCGTAACGAGCTCGCCGCGTTTTCGCAGCTTCATCTCCTCGAACGGAGGCAAGGCGCGCGTTCGCACCGGCTCGAGCCCTGTCATCATCGCGTGAAAGGAGCTCCACGAACGCTGCGACACCGGATCCGTCAGTGGCCCGAAGATAGAGTCGTGGTGATGGACGATCACGAGGCTGGGAGCGAGCTCGTCGCGAAGCCTCGCGGCGTAAGGCTGGACGTCGCTTCCTCGAATCGGCACTGCCGCGAGCACCACGTCGATCGATCCAAAGGCTCGAAGCTGAGTCGAGCTTGGGATTCCAGCGCTTCCCAAGTGCAAGATCCGGAGCCCCTCCACTTCGATCGCCCACGCGATCACTCCTCCGCTTGCCAGCTCCAACACGTGCGGGTGTCGGCCGCGAATCGGAAGCTCGATCTCGCCGTCGAGCGGCACGCGACCGCGCTCGGTCTTCGCGTGCTCCGATCTCATCGCTCGCAGCACGAAGGGGCCCAAGGCTGCGCGTGTATGTCCGTCTGCGATCCTACAAGGCACGTTCACACTCATCGCCTCGATGACGCGGCAGACCGAAGGGCTCCCGAGCACGCCCGCCTTCGATCTCCGAGCGATCGCGGCGACGTCCATGACGTGGTCGTAGTGGGAGTGCCCGACCGCGATAAGCGAGGCGCTCGGGAGCTTCGCGAGCGCCTCCTCGTCCGATCCGAGCCGACCGAGCAACAACTGGGGTAGGGGAGGGCGAGAGATGAACGGGTCGACCATCAAGACGCTGTCCCTGGCGCGCAGGACGAAGCCAGCCGCGCCGAGCCAGCGCACGCCCAGCTCTCCCGGCTCGAGCGAGACGTGCTGGTCCAGGCGAGGCCAGAGACTGCTGGAGATCTGTGCGCTTGCACCGCAGCCGGTCGCGGAGAGCAGAGTGGACATGTACGCAAATGCTGCACATGCGCCCACGACACCCCGCAATTGGACCACGCGATCGACCGTAGATCCGGACTTGCCCGAGCCGGCATGGTTGGATACGGGGCGGTGTTCGCCCGTCGCCGGGTCGACCAAGGAGCGCGTGATGTTGGACCGATGGAAGAGAGCAGGCGTGACAGCGGCCCTTTGCATGAGCGCGTTGGTCGTTGCGTGTGAGCAGGACGAGCTCACGACGACCAACGAGTTCAAGCCCGTGGAGTGTCCGGACGGACAGACGTGCTCCCGAGGCGGCAAGCTCGACGCAGGCGTGCCGGCCTTCGACACCGGCCTCCACGCCGACGCGGAGGCGCCCGACCTTGGGCCGCCCGATTCCGGTGAGTTTGCTGACGCGGAGGCGCCCGACCTTGGGCCGCTCGATTCCGGCGAGCACCCCGACGCAGATCCACCCGACCTAGGACCTGCCGACGTCGGCTTCCCGGACTCTGGCGTGCCCGCGTACCTCGACCTCACGGGCGCGTACACCACTCGGTACGACCTCGATCTGTCGAACTTCTTCTTCGGAATCTCCGACATCGCGGGCCCGCTGCGACTCATTTACGGCCTCCTCACCGACGAGATCGACCCAGCGATCCCATTGCTCGATCGCTGGATCGACGACTTCGTGGCGAGCTACGTCCCGAGCTGGCTGATCGACGTCATCGGGGTGCTCGACACGATCGCCACATTTTTCGACGTGATTCAGGTCGATGGCCAACTCACTCTGCAAGGCTCGACCATCTCACCGACTTTTCAGGCCCAAGAAGAGTGGGACCACGCGATCGTGCGAGTCGCCGCGAACTGTCGCCGATCTGGAGCGCCTCCGTTCCCGCAGTGCGCGGAGGTCCTGATCGACCTAGTGCCCCAGGGATCTCCCGTCGGGCCGCTGGCGATCGCGGTCGACGTTCGCGACTTCAGCGGATCGATCTCACCCACGCGGATTCAGCCGGGTCCGACCGGTCGCGACACCTGGGTCGGCGACATCGACATTCAGGACCGACACGTGGGGCTCGATCTGTATCGGTTGGTGCTGCTCATGGTGGACCTCGCGATCGACGCGGCCACCAATGGTCAGTATCGAAGCCTCTCCGACGCGCTCGACCAAATCATCGACTGCTCCCGGCTTCGCGACGGGGCCGAAGACTTCTTGAACTCGATCGGGCTGACCGATCCCTTCATTCAGATCCCGGCGCTCTTCGCCGTGCAGAATGGGTGTGAGAACGTCAAAGCCAACGTGATCAGCGGCGTGACGGGCGGGCTCGGCGGAATCGCGATCAGCTGGACGGCCTTCGAGTTCGACCAAATCGGCTTCGCGCAGGATCGAACGCTCAACCGATACCCCGAGACCCTCCAGGACCTCGCCGTGCCGAACACGCTCGACGGAGACTTTACGCTCGTGTTGTCGGACTCGATGGGCGGAGTTTGGTCGGGAATCACGACGAACACGACCAATCCCTAGCGCGGCCGCGCAGGCCTTGGACTTCAGGCTGCAGGTCGGAGGTCGGAGCTCCGGAGCACCCGTCCCGTGCTCCGGCCGTGGCTCAGCTCGGGTGGCGTTGGAGCTCGCCCCCGAGTAACGTCGCCGCCGTGTTCCGTTCGACACTCGGTTGCGCCTTGCTCTTCGCGTCGGGCTGCGAGCTCGCAAAAAACCCTCCTCCGGCCGCTCCTCCGACTCTGACACTGCCTGTCGCGACGTGGGCGGGCGGGGCGATTTCGCGACAGGAGCTGCTCGACGGATCCAAGGTTCGATTCGCAGAGCTCGAAGCGACTCAGGCCCGCGCGCGGTGGCTGGCCGAGCGCGAGGAGCTCGAGAGCCTGCTGAGTCAGCGTCTGCTCGAGGAGGCAGCGAAGACCGAGGGATTCAAGTCTGCGGCCGAGTTCGTGGCGAGCTTCGTGGCGAAGCAACCCCCGATCTCCGACGAGGACGTCCAGAGATTCTTCGAGGCGGAGCTCCGTCCGCGCGGAAAGCAACTCGAGGGGAACGAAGGCGCGCTTCGCCAGCACATGGCGGACACGCGAGCGCGGACGATTCGGGCGACGCTCGCGCAGCAGATCCGTGCGCAGGCTGGAGTCACGATAAATCTCCCCTCACCCAAGCAACCTCAGACCGTGCTACCCGTCGGGGGTCGGGCCGTGAAAGGACCTCCCGACGCGCCCGTGGTGATCGTCGAGCTCGTGGATTTGGAGTGTTCGGGGTGCAAGAAGTCCGTCCCTCTGGTGAACGACCTCCTGAGCGCAGCGGGGGGCCAAGCGCGGTTCGTGGTCCTGCACGCCCCCGGAGCTCATCGGATCTACGCGAAGGAGTCCGCGATCGCGGTCGAGTGCGCTGGCGAGCAATCGAAGTTCTGGGAGATGTACGAAAAGCTGTTCGAAACGTCGCCGAAGAACTCAGCCGAGACCGTGAAGTCAGCCGCAGACGAGTTGGGGCTCGATGTGCAAAGGCTCGAAGTCTGCCTTTCGAGTCAGTCCATCCGTGATCGAGTGGAAGGTGACGTCGCCCTGGCGGACCGCATCGGAGTCACCGCGACTCCGACCTTCTTCGTCAATGGCGTGCGCACCGAGGGCGTCCCGACCCTCAGCGACGTGCGTGCCTTCGCGCTCGGGTTTGGGAGATGAGGTCGGATCGATGAGAGTACGTGGCTTCGGTTTGGCGATCCTCGTCGTGCTGGGATTCTCGGGCTGCAACACCATCAAAGACCAGCAGCGGGCGCTGGCGAAGGAGCTCACACCGACTCTAGAGGCCGCACCCGAACCCTATGCCCGAAAGCTCCCGAAGCTGAGGATTCGCGCCTACGTCGATGAGTACTACCGGGCCGAGCAGGTCGACTACGGAGCTCGGATTCGTCGCCAGGTCGAGGAGGCCTCCGAGCTCACGGCCGCGCTCGGCGTGGCCCTGGAAGTCGAGTCGATCGAGGAGTGGCCGCACTCGTCCGGCGGTGCCAAGCTGACTGAGTTGGTCGCTGCGCTGGAGGGTCGGGACGTGGGTGAGAACGTCGATTTCGTGGTCGGCTTCACCTCTACGCTCCCGGCGTTCACCAATGACTTGCACGATCTCGGGATGGCGAGGCCGTGGTCCAAGCACTTCGTGCTCCGAGGAATGAACAGCATGGTCGAGTATGACAACCTGGGCGTCATGCTCGACGCGCTCTCGACCGACGAGCGGGAGCGGGTGTACCGGCGGAGGCTCGCGCACAAGGAAGTGGCGGTCTTTCTTCACGAGTGGGGGCACGCCCTCGGGGCCCTGCACGAGCGCGACGTCGAGTCGATCATGAACCCGATCTACTCGGCGGACGCCCGGAGCTTCTCGGCCGGCGGCGTCGAGCTGATTAGGATTGGGCTCGAGCATCGGACTCATCGGGATCGATGGCTCGCGGCGAGCCTCGGGTACCTAGAGTCGGTCGGCCCCGGTCCCTGGATCAAGGTGGAGCTCGAAGAGGCCAAGTCGCTCATGAAGGCGGGTCAAGTCATGGCGGCGACTCAGGCGATGGACGAAGCGACCGTGGACCGGGTTCGCCGAGCGTGGAACAAACTCTCCGAAGAAGACTTCGCCGGGGCGAGGGAGTTGATCGCCCCGATCCCGGAATCTCTCGCGGATCCCCCGATTTTGGGGATCCGTTGTCGCATTGGAACCAAGCTCGACACCAAAGCCGAGGCTACGCTGCGATCGTGCGAAGGGTTCGCTGAAGCGGACTCGAGGAATTGGGTCGCGGCGTACGGGATGGTCGAGCTCCTCGACCGGCTGGGCGAGCGAGGCCGCGCGGTCAAGTATCTGCGGGAGGCCCAGCGCCGGATCGAAGCGACGCCTGGTGCCGATCCGGAGCCCTGGCTGGCTGTGGCCAGCGCCTACACACACTTCGCAGCGCTCTCGTTGGCGGAGTCCGCCGCGAGTCGCCATGCGCTCGATCCCAGATTCGACGAGGTGCTGAAGAAGGTGGCGGAGCTCCGCAAGAGCTGGAGGGTACCCAAGGACCTCGAGGCGGTAGGTTTGACCGCGGAGACCGAGAGTGAGTACTTGACGATACTCGGCGTCGGTATGGGAGCGATCGAGCGAAAGGATTTCGAAGGCGTCCAGCAGGTGATCGCGGAGCTCCAGGAGAAGTTCCCGGGAGCGCCTGGATTTCACGTGCTCAGCTGTCGGGCGGCGTACGAGAGGAAGCAACTCGACTCGGCGTTCTCGCTATGTACGAAGGCCGCCAGAGCGCACCCGGAGGCGTTCGACCCTCCGTATTTTCTGGGGATGATCGAGGTGGCCAGAGGGTTCCCGGCCATGGCCGCGGGCCCGCTCGAACGTGCCCTGGCGCTCGATCCAAGCCACGAGCACACGCGGAGCGTACTCGAGTGGGTCTATCGTCAGACCAGGCAAAAGGCGAAGCTGGCGAAGCTCAGGCGGGCCGGGCAAGAATGAGTAGCCTTCGCGGACTCTTCGTACGACGTAGCCGCAGGCAAGGTGCCTGCGGTCCCAGGCAAGACAGGGCCACTCCGTGCGACGTAGCCGCAGGCAAGATGCCTGCGGTCCCAGGCAAGACAGGCAAGACAGGGCCACTCCGTGCGACGTAGCCGCAGGCAAGATGCCTGCGGTCCCAGGCAAGACAGGTGGCAGGCCTTACTTCATCGCTCTCCAGCCGGCTTCCAGCCGTTCTTTGAGCGCGCCTCTGAGTGCATCCAGATCGACTCTTTCCTTCACGGGAAAGAACCTTCCTCTCGCGCCCTCTCGAGGAACTCGGAGGACGTGGAGGCTGAGGAGCGCATTTCCGTCTTCGTCGAAGATCGCGCTCGCTTCGCAGGCGATCGACTCGAGCTGAAGGGCCGTTCGACCGCCGACCTGCTTTTCGACTACGTGCTGGTGGAGCTGGATGGGTTGGTCGATGGCCTCGACTCGGAAGAGAAAGTTGTTCGTCGAGAAATCCGGCAAGTGGGTCGGGGGCAGATCCTTGGGGAGCCTGAAGCCTTCGACGAGTTGTTTTCGACCGGCGACCTTGGCGGGCGCTCCGCCTTTGTCCCAGGCGCCGGACGCCGTCTTTTTCTTGGCGGTGACTTCCACGGTCATGTCGGCGCCGGACCTCAGGTGGGCGGTCAACACCGCTGGATCGATGGTCGCTCCGAGGTTGTCGACGTTGCTGAAGAGGATGGTCTTCACACCCTTCGCCTTCAAGCCCTCGAGCACTCCGGACGCTCGAATCGATGGGAAGAAGTCTCCGTGACCAGGCGCGTAGTAGCTCGGCTCTCCGTCTTCTTCGAAGAGCTCGGCGTCGGGTGATAGGCGCAAGGAGATCGATTGCGAGAACGAAAGCAGGCTCTCGCCAAGGTCGAAGCGTCCCTTCGCTTCGGCGTGCTCGCTCGTCTTCTCGGACGTGGCGAAGCTGTTCATCAGCACGAGCGGAATGTCCGCTCCGTATCGAGCTCGCGCGTGCAACACGTCCTCGGCCTTCAACGCGATGAAGCTCTTGCCCTCGTAGACCTCGACGACACCTTTGACCACGTTGCCAAAACGCGTCGCCATGCCGCCGTTCAACACGACGACCGCGACCTCGCCGCGCGCGAGCGCTTCTTGCCCTAGGGTCGCGTCGCCCTCGGTGTCGAGGTCCTCGACCTCGTGGACCGGGTCGATCGCCTCCCGAATCAGAGAGGACTCGGCGGTGAGCTGCTTGTCGCGGATCAGCCGTGCGGCCTCGAGGAATCGATCGCGATCGAAGCGGTGCTCCTCCAGCACCTTCCAGTCCAGGCGCGGGTGTTCGAGCAGCTCCTTCATGGCGCCTCAGCGGAGCTTTTCGAGCTCGAAGTGGATCGTTCGGTCTTCGTCGGCCGGAATGACGTAGTTGGCCGGGATGTAGCCTTTGGCCGAGACCCGCGCCTGATACTTCTGCTTGATCGATCGCGGAACGACGAGCGGCCCTTCCTGCACGACGCCGTCGATCATGATCTCGACGTTCGGAGCGTTCGCCGTGAATTGAATCTTCACGTCGCGCTCCTTGAACTTCATGTCGATGACCTCGGGCTTGGCGCCCATGGTCGAGGTCGTCGTCGTGCCAGCGCCCGGCGTCTGTGAACCTGGATCACCGATCGGGCGCTTGTTGATGGCCGAGCTTCCGCCTGTCGATGCGACGCCTTCGACGTCGTGATCGCCGCCGAGCATGCCCATCGACAACAGCAACATGTAGACGAGGCCCGCGATCGCGAGGGCCAACACAGCCACGATGATCGGTCGGCTCTGCGAGCCCTGCGCGAGCTTGGGAGCAGGCGTAGGCGGCGCGGGCTCGACGGGAGGCAGCGCAGACGGCGTCGCTTTGCCCTGCGCTGCCTTGGGAGAAGTCGGAGGATGCGGATTGGGAATCACGGGAACCGGACCCGACTTGATGCCCGACCTCGTGACGGTGGGGCCGGTGGCAGGGCCCGTGACAGGGACGACCTTGGAGTGAAGGTCGTCGGGAGTGCCGGTCTTTCTCGGGCCGGTCGCCGTTGCGCCCGTCGTTGGCTTGGCGGGCGCGGGCTTGGCCGGGACGCTTCCGCTCGTCGATGGCTTGGGCGGAGCAGGCGCGGCTTTGGCCGAGCCCGAGTTCTTGGATGGATCGGATGCCTGCCCGGCAGGCGTCGGTGGGTCCTTCTTCGGGGGCATGATGTCGGCGGGATCCTCCACGGCTAGCGCCGCTTCGTAAAGTGCAGATGGGTTCTTTGAAACTTTCTCGTAGGTGTCCCAGTCCATGGTCTGATCGTCCACGGACACATCTTCGAGGTCGCTGGCCGCGTGAGTGACGGCCGCTTTGATTGCGTTGGCCGTGTCAAAATCTGTTTTTTCGCCGAAATCTCCGTCGACGTCGTCGTCGGCGTGCGGCGCGGTCTCGGAATCCGTCACAGTGTCGCTCGTGGGGGTCGCAGGGATCGGGGCGTGGCGACCCGTCGGAGGAGGAATCTAGCAGAACGTGGCGCGGTTCCCAACCTCCACCCGAGTCTGCGGACGCCGTCAGGCTATCCCGCACGCATCGGGTGTGTTTCGAGAAAGACCATGACCCGTTCGATCCGTTCGGCGCTGGTGTGCAGGAGCTTGTGGATTTCGTCGCCGACGGCGGTGCCGGCCTGTCCGATCGACGGCAGATCGAGGAACAGCCGCGGCAGCGCTTCGAGATCGATGTAATCTTCGCCGGCGACGAGGAGTCGATAGAGGTCGCGCACGCGCCGGATCTCCGCTTCCGCCACCGCCAAGAAGCGCATGTCACGCTGAATCGCCTCGGGGAACGCCAGCGCGTGGACGCCGGTTTGGCGTCCGCTATGGACCGAGACGGCGAGGCCGATGAGGTGAATGTCGCGCAGTCCTCCGGGCGTCAGCTTCAGATCGAGCGCAGGCAGACGCTCGCTGCGGCGACCTCGGATCTCTGAGCAAACGTCGCGGACGAACGGGCCGCCGTTGTCGGCGCAGACTCGATGTACGACCTCCGCCTCGAAGCGGCGTTTCAAGATCCGATCTCCGAGGAGGAAGCGCGACTCGAGGATCTCGGCCTCGTCGACGAAGGTCTCGCTGGTGCGTGCGCGCAGATAGGCGTGGAGCTCGGGGATGGTGACCGCATAGCTGCGAAACGTGTCGGAGAGCCGGTTGTGGGGCATGACGCCTCGGCGCGCGAGCTCCCCCTCGACGAGCTGAACGATCTTTCCGAGAAATTTTCGGAGGCCTTCGTCGCGTTCGTCGACCAACGCGAAGTAGTCCCAGTCCGCGCCGAAGGCGTGGCCTCGACCGAAGCCGCCCGTGGCGAACAACGCCACGCCCGCGCCGGGCCGATACAACGCGAACATCGACGACCGCGCGTGGACCTCGCGATAGCAAGCTTTGAACAGCTCTCGCGCGTACACCTCGAACGATTCGATGAACGGGACGTCCTGCTCGACCGGAGAACCTTCGAGGATGGCGCCGAGCACCGCGCGAAGCACCGAGATGTCGAACGCGTCGCCGAGCATGGCCATCTGCGCGCGACCCGTGGCGTCCTTGGCGGCGAGCGCCTGAATCTTTCGCTCGAGCATCGCGAGCTCGCTCGGGTTGCGAAGGTGTCGAAAGAGCTCCGGCGAGCGCTTCACCGCGCGCAACATCGTTCGACCCACTTGGTTCGAGTGGCGATGGGCCAAGATCAGCGCGGAGCGGACCGTACGGGCCGCGCGCTGATCCGTCGGGCTCGCGTCGACGGCGTCGAAGCACCTCGCCAGCGCGCCGATCTGCTCGGGCCGGCACGCCAGCGCCAGCCTGTACAACGCCGCTCCCGAGCTCTCGTCCAAGACGCGCGCCGCGAATCGATCCCGCACTTCCGGCTCACGCGAGAGCGTCCCGCAGAGCACCTCGAACATGTGCCCGACGAGCTCCGATTCGCCGCCCGCCGCTCGCGCTACGAACGCTAGGAACTCCATCGCCGAGGTGGGCTCGACCACCATCATGCCGACGAGCTCGTCGATGAGCTCCGCGCGCGCCGGGCCCATTTCTTTCAGGTCGACGAGGAAGCGCGCGAAGAGGTCCGAGGGGACGGCTTCCCCCGGCTCGCCGGACGGTCCCGCGAGCAACTCGACGAGCTCGTCCCAGAAGACAGCGCCTCGAAACCTGCGCAGCGCTGCGACGAAACGAACCGCCACGTTGGCGCCGCGTTTCTTTCGAAGCTCGGAGCCGCGCACGACGAGCTGTCGGAGCGACGAGATCTGCGCGAGATATCGACGAACGTGCCCGCTCAGGTCCGCGATGCTCTCCCTCGAGCGCGCCCGAATTTCGCGATAGAAGCTCAAGAGCCGAGCCTCCGCGCTCTTGCGAGGCGAAACGTCGAGCCCCAAGAGGTGCGTGATCGCGTGAGTCGCCTCGCGCACCGATCGCTCGCGAAGGTCGATCCGATCTTCGGAAGCCACATACGCGAAGACCAACCCGCGCAACGCTTCATTCTCCTCGAAAGCTCGGGCCAACTGCACGGCGCTCTCGCGAGAGGTCGAGTCGATCTTCGAGATGTCGCGCAGCGCCCGCGCGGGCTCCGTCTCGTGGACGTCGTGTATGACGCGCATCGCCGCCGCTACGAGCTTGCCGGGGATGTAGATCTCTCGCTTCGGCGAGATCACCTCGGCTGGATCTTCGGAGACTCCGCGCACCTCGGGCTCGGGTTCCTGCACGCGCTGAGAGATTAGCTCGGCCAGGACGGCGCGCAGAAAGCCTTCGTGCGCCAAGCGCTGCCGAGCCCCAGGACCGAAGCGCCGAGTGACGTCTCGCTTGAAGCGATCGAAGAGCTCGGTGGACCCGGCGAGATATTCTGCATGCAACAACTGCATGACCACGACGACACTTCGCGGGGACTCGACGAGCTTCTTGTACTCCTCGACCGTGCCCGCGATCGCTCCGCTCTCGAGATGCTCGCTCACGAAGAGCTGAAGCTTGGACGCGAAGCGTACGAAGGTTCGACTCACGAGGCTGAAGCCCTGCGCGATCGTCGCCCGAGCGGCCTCGGTGCGCGCCACGATCGCGAGATCCACGTCCTCGTGATCGGTGAGCGCGCCGACGTTCAGCCCCACCCAATCGTCCCGCGTCAGCTCCGGACACGACTGCGCCATCACGCGGTCCAAGAGCGCGGCCACCCACCTCGTTCGATCCGCCCGCGCGCTTACGTAGTACGCACGCATCGCCTTTCCGCGGAGCTCCTGGTGAGCGGCGAGCTGCGCCTCCCGAAGCTTTTCGGCGCGAAGCGCGTGCGCGCGAAGCTGATGAATCGCGAACATCGATCCCACCAGGGCGGCGCGGTTTTCGCCGTGATCGAGCGCCCACTGATCGATCACCGTCAACGCCTCGAGCGGCTTGTCGACGTCCGTGTGCAAGCTCGCGGCCCGGCCGATCTCGTGACAGGCACGCTCCAAAACCGGGATGGACGGACGCATCACCGCGACCACGCGCTGGGCATGATTCGCGAGCCCCTTGACCTCGGCGGAGAGCGCCCCGAACCGCGCCTCCAGCTCGGGCGCGGTTACGTCGCCCATGACTCTCCGCTCAACAAGACGGCTGACGCGTGTCGCCCGGTGACGCCGCGGTCGCGTCGATGCGAAAAGAACCTGTCGACGTCGGTGTACGTGTCGCCGCCCACCGAGTCCACGCGATCTGCAGCTATCCCGAGCTCCCGAGCCTGAGCGCGTAAGAGCTCCACGAGATCGAGGCGCCACTTGCCGTCGGCTAGGGCACGCGCTGGCACCGGACCCTCGACCGAGGCCTTGGCCGCTTCGATCACCTCGGGCCCGACCTCGAACGCGTCAAAGCCGATCGTCGGACCGATCGCCACGTAGAGCTCCTCGGGCGGCGCGTGAAGCTCAGCGATCGCGCGCGGCAGAATGCGCCGCGTCGCTCCGCGCCAGCCTGCATGGACTGCAGCCACCCGTCGGGCCCGACCCTCTCTCGCGTGAACGATCAGGATCGGCGCGCAGTCCGCGGTTCGAATCGTCAACGCGAGCTCCGGGGTGTTCGTGAACATCGCATCGGCCTGAACGCCCTGGTGACCCGCACGGGAAGCCATCACGACCCGATCGCCGTGAACTTGATCGGCCTCGGCGAGGTCCACGACTCCGAGGGCAACGGCAAATCTTCGACGGTTCTCGCTTACCGCACGAGGATCGTCGCCGACGTTCGATCCCAGATTCAGCGAGTCGAACGGTCCCGTCGAAATGCCGCCGCTACGAAACGAAAATCCATGCCGCACACCTTCGAGCGAATCGAGGAGGGCGCTCGTGAGCAGCGGCGGACGCACACCGTTGTTGTAAGGCACCCTCGTGGAGATCGTGCAACATTCGTGGCCGGATCGAGAGCGCGGACCCCTTTGAGCGCAGGCATCTTGCCTGCGCGTAAGTTCGCGGAGGAACCGGATCGGGCACGGGCACGGGCACGGGCACGGGCACGGGCACGGAATCCGCGCTGAACAGTGAATTTCGGTGGGCACGGGCACCGGGCACGAAATCCGCGCTGCACCGTGGAGCTAAGACTCCCGATGACCGTGGCCACGCCGACTGGCCGTCGAAATTTCGCGGAGTTCCTCCAGCAGCGCGCTCAGGTCGGCCGGCAGCGGCGCCTCCCACGCGAGGCCTTCGTGCGTGATCGGATGGACGATCGCGAGCCGAAACGCATGCAGGGCAGGGCGAGCAAACGCTTCCACGACTCGGCGCGTGTCCGGATCGCGGGTCACGCGAGCCTTTCGCGCATAGACACGATCGCCGACCAGCGGGTGCCCCAGGTCGGAGAGGTGAACGCGGATTTGGTGCGTCCTACCGGTCTCGATCGAGACCTCGAGCCGGGCCGCGCCAGGAAAGATCTCCGCGACGCGATAATACGTCACCGCGGTCTTGCCCACGCGCACGCGGGACGTGAAGCGCTTGCGATCGCGCGGGTGACGTCCAAACAGAGTTTCGACTCGGCGCTCGGCGGGCTTCGGCACGCCGTGACAGATCGCGACATATGTCTTTTCGATCGCGCGCTGATCGAAGGCCCGCCTCAGCCCCGCGTAGGCTTCGTCCGTCTTCGCCAGGATCACCAGGCCGCTCGTCTCCCGATCGAGGCGATGGACCACACCCGGACGCGTCGCGCCCGCCGCGATCGCGAGCGGCACGCGCCCCATCAACGCGTTCACGAGGGTCCCGCGAGGCCGTCCCGCGCCTGGGTGCATGACGAGCCCCATCGGCTTGTCTACGACGACGAGGTGCTCGTCTTCGTAGACGAAGCGCACCGAGATCTCGGGCTCTGCTTCGATGCGAGCGCTCGGCGGATCGGGTTCGACGTAACGGACTCGATCGCCCGCGCGGAGGATCGTCTTCGCGCCGCGGCCGGGCGGCGCTCCCTCGATCGTGACGGCGCCGGCTTCGATGTGTCGCTGAATGGAGCTACGAGAGACGGAAGGGACGAGCTCGGCGACCACGCGATCGAGGCGCACGCCGTCGTGAGCCTCGGTGATCAGCCACTGGCGTTCAATCACCAGATGCGGGAGCGGATGTGGCCTTTGTTCTTGATGACGACGTCGATGATCGCCCGCCAGTACCAATTCGACGACGCGAAGATCTCGGGCGTCACGCGGGTCTTGTAGTGATTGAGCCCCTCTTCGAGCTCCGTCGCCAACAAGTCGAACAGCGTGTCGTTGGTGAGCCCTTGGATGATCTTGTCTTCGTTGTAGAGCGCGATGTCGCCGGCGATGGTTCGCGCGAGGCGTTGAGCAGCGTCCGCAGTATCGATCAAAGCCACGACATTGCTCTGCCGACTTCCGAGGGGCGGGTCAAGCTGTCATGGAACCGGGTCACCCGACCTCGGTGAGGTGAGGCTCCTTGCGAGCGAACACAGCGGTCTGCTTGAGCCCCGCGCGGCGAGCCGAAGACACGACGAAGCGGACGGGCGTGAGGGTGAAGAAGCGCTGCGCATAGCGGCGCAAGGACCTCGGGTCGATCTCCACGCCGAGCCCGGGCCCTTCAGGCACGAGGACCGTGCCGTGGCTCGTCACCGAGACGGGCTCGGACAGGAGGGCGTCGCGGTATTCGGGGATGATTGCGGGAGGCTCCCAGGGGAGCTCGACCCAGGCCGGTCGCGTGGCGTCCATGGCGCTGTAAGCGGCGAGCGCGTGCAGGTTGGCGAGCAGGCTGATGCCGTCCCCGTACGAGCGCGGCGAGAAGCCCAACCCACCGTCAATCGCTCGTCCCAAGAGCTTGGTCACGGTGAGCAGGCCCGCGAAGGTCACGTCCGGTGTCAACACGCCGTAGTCTCTGCGAGCGATCAGCCCTGGAAGAAGGTCTCGGCTCGCGATATCGCCGCCGGCAAGAGGGATCGACATCTCCGCGCCAAGTCCCGCGAGGCCGTCGAACGGGTCGAGCCGCAGAGGGTCCTGCAGCCAGAGATAGCCGAGCGACGTGAGCTGGTCGGCGGTCCGCCGAGCGCGGTCGCGCTCCCAAGTCGGAATCTCCTCGACGAGCGAGACCGTGGAGCTCTGGTACGCATGGGCCATGAGGCCAAAGGTCGGACCAGCGACGTCGCGCGCGAGCGCGAGGCGCGCGCGGTCTTCCGTCTCGTCACGCGCGCCCGAGGGCAGCTTCGCGGCCCGAAAACCTGTTCGCATGGCGCGCTCGATGGCCTCCGCACGCACCTGCGCGGAGCGCACCTCGCCGAAAGATGCGTAGGCCATCAGAGGCTCGACGGAGCCCTTGAAAGCTCGTCCGCTTTGCTCCGCAATCAGCTTCCAAAGCGGGACACCCTTAGCTTTGGACGCGATGTCCCAGAACGCGATCTCCATCCAGGAGTTGTTCCAGCCGAGATAGGACGCCTGGCGCAGCCGCTCGGCCGCCGCCTCGACGTCGCAAGCGTCGAGCCCCAGCAGGAAAGGGCCGACGAAGTCTCCCAACCCTTCGCGCTCACGCTCGAAGGCCGCGCCGGTCGCGTGACCGACCAACCCATCATGGGTCGTGACCCGCAACAGCGTCGCGCGTTGCTTGCTCTGCGGATAACCAGGGACCCACGCCGGAAAGAACGGCGTCGGAAGCGACACATCCACGTGAAAGAGCTCGATGCGCTCGATCTTGCTGCCCGTTTTGACCAATCAACCCCTCGGAGACTTCGACACACTGCGTTAGCACGCGGCTCGACGTCAACCGCAAAGCCCCTCCTAAGCTTCGCGGACCCCTGGGAGCGCAGGCATCTTGCCTGCGCCTGAGCTTCGCGGACCAACGGTTAAGCTTCCCGGACCCTGGGAGCACGGGCTGCGCCGGAGCTTCGCGGACAAACGGCCAGGCTTCCCAGACCCCCTGAGAGCGCAGGTGCCTGTTCATTTCGTCCCGATCTTCGCCGCAGCCTCGATCCGTCGCTTGGCCTCCGAGACGAGCGGCCCAAGCGCCGCCAGGGGGGACGCCTTGCCCTGAATCACCGAGTCCAAGTCCCGGGCCGCGTTCGCGTTGTCCGGCTCCGGCAACGCGACCCTCGAGCTCACGCCTGCCGAGGTCGCCACCAACGCCACCGGCGTCGGCCCCGCCTGCGGAAGGTCCAGCTCGAAGAACATCACGTGACCCAGAGCCTCGGCCCCGGCGGGCACGTCGGCGGCTGTGACCACGGCTGGACTGCCCGGAGCCCCGGCCTTGTAGGCACCGAGGATGGGCGGCTCAGGATCGGCGGCGTTCAGGTGCACGAAATGCGTCGCGTCGGGAACGCACTCCACGAGGTGAATGGAGTCACCGCGCAGAAAAGAAACGACGTCGAGCATCTGCCGTTCGTCGAGGTCCTTCTTGAAGCTCGGCATGCCCTTCTTCGACTTGCCGCCCTTCTTGACGGAGAGCCCGTTCGTCATGATCCCCACGAGGTCCTTGTCGGACTTCGAGACGAGGAGCAGCGGATCTCTCAAATCGGCCGGCGCGAGCAACTCACCGTCTTTGCGCACCAGACCGCCGCGACGGCCCTCCCCGTGACACTCGAGGCAATGTTCGCGAAACAGCCGCCACCCTGCCTCGAAGTCCCCCGGCAGCTTGGGCCGCTTCACGATCACGCCAGCGTCCGCCACAGGAGCCGCAGCGGGAGCCGGAGGAGGGGGCTTCGGGTCCGTCGCCACCTCCTTCGCGCAGGACGCCACGAACCACGCCACGAACCACGCCACGAACGACACGGCCAAGGAACGCGCCGCGCCGCCGAAGCAGCGCCCCAAGACCACTCCGTGAGCCCTCAAGGCGCGCTGGTCCCGCGGCGAACGCTCATCGAGAACGCCGCGACGTCCCGCGCCAGCGCGTCCATGTCGGGATCCGAATTCAGGCGTTTGTAGAGCTCGAGGTACTGAGCTCGGAGGGCCATCTTCTGTTCTTCGCTCATCGTCGCCTCGTGCGCGGCGAGCGGCGCGTCGAGCCGCTCGAGCTTCCGGCTGACGATCTCTTTCGTCGCGCGCACTTCTTTCGCAAGCGTCAGGAGGGACTCGAGCGCACTTTTTGCGGCCGCGAGATCTCGGGTTTTCTCCTTGGTCCACGTGGTGTAGGCGTTCCGAGTTTCTGGAATCTCTCCCAGGTCAGCCGCCTCCAACCCATGCGCCCGAAGCTCCGCAGACAGCGAGAGCTCGAGCTGGGAAGTGTCGACCTGAGCAGGCGATGGCGCGTTGGAATTCGCCCCGACCAGGAAGGTGCCAGCCAAGGCAGCGACGCCCACTGTCACCGCCGCCAAAGTGATGAAGAGGGTCGAGCGAGTGCTGCGCGGAGCGGGTTGAATGGCCGTCACCACGGTCTGCGACTGAGTCGCGATTCGATCGGCGGCCTCGGCGACCTCCTCTGCGCTGGCCGGGCGATCCTTCGGATCTCTCGCCATGAGCCGATAGGTGAGATCGGCGAGCGAGTCCCCGCGCCCGAGCGGAAGCGGCGTCGAATTGGCGGACGTCAGCTTCTCCAGCACCTCGCTGCGGTTGCCGGCATACGGCTTGTGGCCCGAAATCAGCTCGTAGAGCACCACGCCGAGTGAGTACAAGTCAGCCTTGAGTGTGACTTCCTCCCCGATGGCTTGCTCCGGTGACATATACGCTGGCGTCCCGACGATCATGTCAGCCCCGGTGAGCTTCGTGGACTCCTCAGTGCGCGCGACCTGCACGATGCCGAAGTCGAGGAGCTTCGCCATCTCGCGGCCCGCGTCCTGGATGAGTGCAATGTTTGCGGGCTTCACGTCGCGATGTACGAAACCCATGCGGTGCACGACCGCCAGCCCGCGGGCGACGTCGGCGACGACTCGCGCCGCGCGCTTCGCCTCGAGCGTGCCCTCCAACGACGCGACCTCGTCGAGCATCACACCGTGGATGTACTCCATGACCAAGTATGTGAGGCCCTCTTGGGTCGTCCCGAAATCCACGACGGAGACCACGTACGGGCTGCGGATCTTGCTCGCCACCTGAGCTTCCCGGCGGAACCGAGCGACGAAGGTCGGGTCGGAGCCCAAGTCACCGAAGAGCACCTTGATCGCCATCTCGGTGTCGAGCTCCCGGTGGATAGCTTTGTAGACGGATCCCATGCCCCCGCGGCCGATGAGATCGGTGATGCTGTAGCGGTCGATCGTCTGGCCGATCAGGGGATCCGTTTCAAGCT
The DNA here is from genome assembly GCA_964463485.1 of uncultured Myxococcales bacterium. GTDB lineage: Bacteria > Myxococcota > Kuafuiibacteriia > Kuafuiibacteriales > Kuafuiibacteriaceae > CAYXDO01. The sequence goes on from CAYXDO010000062.1 coordinate 38,697, forward strand.
CGGTTAGAGGCTCCCCGTCGATACCGCAAAAACGTCCGGCCCTTCCGTAGATAGACCGGCATCGACGGCAAACCAGCATGCAGTGCGCGAAGCGCCCCCCAAGAGGAATCCGAGCCCCGGAGCCCTGTCAAGAAGCGAGACAAGAAGCAACTTGCGGTGAGCGAAGCGAACCTGCCGGCCGGTCGGATTCACTCCGACCGGGTGCCGACAATTCGCCCGGCTTCCGCCGAGGCGCTGAGCGTCCAGCCACTGGCGTTCAGCTCTCGGCTTCCAGAGTATCTGAACCTTGATTCAGTAGATCGGGCCTCGTACGATCGCGCCGTGCTTTCCGACCGCGAGCTCCCTCGTCCTCCTCCTCCGTGGGATCCCCCAGGCGGACTGGAGCGGCTGCTCGCGCGTTGGGATCGCGATCCTCGAGTCTCGTCGAGCTTCGTGCTCTCGAAGGTGACGCCGGCCCGCGAGGCTCGCACTCGACCCACGCCCGCGATGCTGTCACCGAGCCTCTCCGCGGCGCTCGGGCGTCGAGGGATCTCGGAGCTCTACCTGCACCAAGCCGAGGCGCTCGAACGCGTCTCGAGCGGGCACGACATCGTCGTCGCGACCCCTACGGCCTCAGGCAAGAGCCTCTGTTATCACCTCCCGGTGCTCGACGCGCTGCTTCGAGATCCGACCAAGACCGCGCTCTACCTGTTCCCGACCAAGGCGCTCTCGCGCGATCAGGAGTCGTCGATCCTGGAGCTCATGACCGAGGCCGGCATGCCTTCAGGCGCGGTGACCTACGACGGAGACACGCCCAACGACGCGCGACGCGCCGCTCGCGAGCGCAGCGCCGTGTTGATCACGAACCCCGACATGCTCCACTCGGGCATTCTGCCGCACCACGCGTCGTGGTCGCGGTTCTTCGCGAGGCTCGCGTTCGTCGTCGTCGACGAGCTGCACAGCTATCGCGGCGTTTTCGGATCGCACCTCGCCAACGTGCTCAGGAGGCTTCGGAGAGTAGCGCAATTTCACGGCGCAGAGCCGCGCTTCGTGCTCGCCTCGGCGACCATCGCGAACCCCAAAGCGCACGCGGAGCGCCTCGTGGGGCGACAGGTCGCGCTGATCGACGAAAACGGCGCGCCGAGCGGGCCTCGCCGTGTGATCGTCTACGACCCACCGATCCTGAACGAAGAGCTCGGAATTCGCGCGAGCACCGTCAAGACCGCCGTGAATCTCACCGCGGAGCTGATCGAGTCGGGCGTGCGAACGATCTTGTTCGGCCAGTCGCGGAACGAGGTCGAGGTGATGTTGAAGTACCTTCGCGACCGCCTCGCCAAGTCCGGTCGCGAAGGCAGCCTCGTCCAAGGCTATCGCGGAGGCTACTTGCCCAACGCTCGGCGGCGCACCGAGGTCGGCCTTCGAGACGGTGAGGTCGGCGGAGTCGTCTCCACGAGCGCGCTCGAGCTCGGCATCGACGTTGGAGGCCTCGATGCGGTCGTGTGCGCGGGCTACCCGGGGACGATGGCCGGGTTGTGGCAGCGTTTTGGCCGCGCCGGTCGCCGCTCCGAGCTGAGCCTCGCGCTGCTCGTGACCTCGAGCGCTCCCATCGATCAGTACCTCGCCCGAAGCCCGGAGCTCGTGACGTCACCTCCGATCGAGGAGGCTCGCATCGACCCCGACAACGTCGAGATCTTCCTTCAACACGTCGAGTGCTCGACCTTCGAGCTCCCGTTCGAGACCGGCGGCGCGAGCGCGTCGGTCTTCGGCGACGTTCCCGACAAGTCTCTCTCGGACGCGCTCGGCTTTCTCTCCGATCGCCGAGTCATCCAGCCCGTCGAGAGCGCCGCCGACAAGACGGTGTGGCATTGGGCGAGTGAGTCCTATCCGGCCAACGCGGTGAGCTTGCGCAGCGCCGGCTGGGACAACGTGGTCGTCATCGACGTCGAGAAGAGCCTCACGCTGGCCGAGATGGACTTTCGTTCCGCGCACACGATGCTGCACGAGCAAGCGATTTACCAGCATGACGCGGAGCAGTATCAGGTCGAGACTCTCGACCTACCCAACAAGAAGGCCTTCGTTCGCAAAGTCAGACCTGATTATTACACCACGGCCATGACTCATGTGAAGGTCGCAGTCCTCTACGAAGACCAGAAGACCGAGCGCGCGTCGGGCCACGGCCTACTCGTTTACGGCCTCGGCGAAGTGGACGTCATCGAGAAGGTCGTGGGCTTCAAGAAAATCAAATACCATACTCACGAGAACGTCGGGTACGGCGAGGTTCACCTCCCGGAGATGCAGCTCCCGACCACCGCCTTCTGGCTGGCCGTGGCGCCGGGGATCATCGACGCGGTGGCGGCGCCGCGATCTGCGGTGATCGACGCACTCAGAGGACTTTCGTACGCGTTACACGGGGTGGCCGCGGTGGGACTCATGACCGACCCGCGTGATCTCGCCGTGACCGTCGTGGACGATGGTGAGGCCGACCCTGGTCGACCTCGGTTTGCACCCACGATTTATCTCTACGACCGAGTCGCTGGCGGAGTGGGTTTGGCGGAGCGACTTTACGTCGAACGCGACCGACTGATCGAGCGCGCGGTGCAGCTCGTCGGGGCCTGCCCGTGTTCGAGCGGGTGTCCGAGCTGCGTGGGGCCGGTCAGCCCGGGATCCAACCGAAAGTCGCTCGCGTTGACGCTGGTCGAGCGCGCCGGGCTTGCCATGAGTCAGGCATGAGTCAGGCGAGGTCCGACCGCTTCGCGAGGGGCCTGGCTCGGCTTGCGCCGACTCCTTCGGAGCCGCCGACGGTCGAGAGCTCGCCGTCGATGATACCCTCCGCGGCCCCGAGTCATGAGTCCGGCGCCGGACGACAAGCTCCGGACCTCCAGGCGAGGGCGGTCGGTCGACGGTCGACCGACCTGCTCGACGAGGCTCCTCGGAGCCGGGATCGGTCTCCGGAGGCTCGCGGCGCGCTCGACGCGCTCCTCGCTCGCGGTGCTTCCGGAGGGACCGCCGCGCTTCGACCGAGCGAGCGATCGAGCGACCCGACTCGAGCGCTCGGGGCCCTCTTGGCTCGCGCGGCGTCCGCGGGGGACGCCATCGTGGTCCCGGACGCCGATGAGTTGGGGACGAGGAGAGTCTCCTTTTCGCGTCCGGTGCCTCGGCCGGACCGCGTCGAGTCGGTCGCACCCCTGACACCGGGGACACTCACCCCTGTGGTCACTTTGGGCCCTGCGGCCGCGGAGCTCGAGAGTTTGGAGCGACCCGAACGAATTCAGCGCCTCCGGAGCCTCTTGGACGCGTTCGTCGCGCGCTCCGCGCCCGTGGCGCGCCGGGCGCTGCCTCGGGCACCGCCGCCCGCGATCGGTGAGCCGCTCGATCAGCACGGGTTCGCTCGAGCGCTGCGTCAGTATTTGGAGCCAGCCCACTGCCACGGTCGAAGCCCGGTCCGCGGCGCGTTGGAGATTGGAGCGCACGTCGTCGCTGCGCTCGCACGCGACGCGCGGCTCGGTGACTTCGACCCGCGACGGATGTTGATCCTCGACACCGAGACGACGGGGCTCGCGGGAGGGACGGGTACGCTGCCGTTTCTCGTGGGTTTGGCGAGGTTCGAGGACGAGTCGCTGGCGCTCGAGCAGTTGTTGGTATGTCGGCCGGGGCACGAGCTGCCGGCGCTCGTGCTCCTCAAGAGTCGCATCGAGTCGGCGACGAGTCTGGTGACTTACAACGGCAAGTCCTTCGACTGGCCGATCCTGCGAAATAGGTTCGTGATGAATCGGATCGCGCCCCCCGAGTGTCCGCCGCACTTGGACTTGCTCCACATCTCGAGGAAGGTGTTTCGGGCTCGGTTGGAGAGTGCCAAGCTCGTCAGAGTAGAGGAGGGCGTGCTCGGCTTCGTTCGTCACGACGACGTGCTGGGGTCCGCCATTCCGCAGCTGTATTGGTCTTTCGTGCGCGAGGGTGATCCAAAGATTCTGGAGAAGGTGCTCGAGCACAACTCGGCCGACGTGGTCGCGCTGGCGGCGCTCCTAGGGGTCCTTGGCGCCGCGTACGAGTCACCTCGATCGGCCTTCGACCCCCGCGATCTGCTGGGGCTGGCCGAGATCGCGTTCGACGTCGATGATTACGAGCGGGCGCTGCGCTTCGCCGAGGTCGCGGAGTCCGAGCCGACGATCGCCTACCGAGCCAAGCGACTCGCGGCCAAGGCCGCCACGCGCACGGAGCGAGTCGAGCTTGCGGTGTCGAGGCTCGAGGAAGCAAGCGCGCTCGCGCCCAACACCCTCGAGCGCACGGAGACCGACGTGGCGCTCGCGAAGCTCCTCGAGCACAAGCTGAAGTCGCTGGAGGCCGCGCTCGAGGTCGCCAAGAGAGTTCCAGACTCGGGAGACGACTCGGCGCGCCGACGAGTCCAGAGGCTCGAAGTCAAGATCGAGCGGCGGCGACGAAAACAGCTCGCCCGAGCGGTGAGTCATTCGGCAGCGAACCCAATTCAGTGAGGACGGATCAAACGATTGGCTTTGTGAATTCTTGCACCGTGCTTCCGTGACGTGATCATTCTCCGTGCTCTCCGTGGTTATTTGCTGCTCGGGCGAGTTGCTGACTCGACGCAATCATCGTCGGCGTTGTCGTTGAGGTGGACGAATTCGTGGGGCTGGGCGGGCGGGAAACGTCAGGCGTGGACGAATCTGCGTCGCCTCAGTTGGCTGCGGCCCGTTGGCCACTGGTCGGAGATCGCCCTAAGCACAGTCCGCGGCCCGCGTTGGCGCCGCGCCGGTTCTGCCCCACAAGCGGCCTCGGTCTGCTTGTCGAGCGGTCAACCTGCCCCGCAAACGGCCGCAGGTGCCAGCGGATCGATCGAGCCTCAGCGCACCATGCTGGCGATGAGGTGCTGCAGGTTTGGGACTTCGAACGGCTTCTCGAGGCGCGGGTTCGGCACATGGTCAAGGAACTCGCGGGCACGCGGGGTGAAAGCGCCGCCCGTCATGAAGATCATCCGCTGGGCCTGGTCCGCGGCGACAAGCGCGAGCTCGGCGTGTAATTCCATCCCGCCCATATGCGGCATCATCAAGTCGCACAGGATGACGTCGAACCGCTCGCCCCCGGCGATCCGCTCCAGAGCGGGGGTCGCTGCGTCCAAGGAGACGACTTCGTGATCGGGGGTGAGCGCTCGCCGGAGAGCCGCGCCGAACATCACCTCGTCGTCGACGACTAGGATGCGGCCTCGGCGAGTCGCCGTGGGGAAGACGACCGTCGGCTCGGCCTCCGCTGTCTTCACCTGAGCGACGGGGAAGAGCGTGCGGAAGACCGTTCCCTTGCCGACCTGGCTCTCGAAGGAGAGCTCTCCGCCGAACAACGTGACGATGCGGTGGCAAATGGCGAGACCTAGCCCCGTGCCGATGCCGACCGGCTTGGTCGTGAAGAAGGGATCGAAGATGCGAGTCCGGATTTCCTTGGGGATGCCGCAGCCGGTGTCGCGGATCTCGACCATCACCCGACCGTCATTGGCAAGCCGAGTCGTGACGCGAATCTCGTTCTTCTCGGTGCTTCCCTCGGGGATCGATTGCGCGGCGTTCACGATGAGGTTCAGGAACACCTGGCCGAATCTGGCTTCGTTGCCCTCGACAGGTGGCACATCGCCGTAGTCCTTCACCAAGCGAGCGCGATGCCTGATCTCGTTCCAGGCCAGCCGCAGCGCCGACTCGAGCACACGGCGAATATCGACCGCCTCTTTCTTCTCGGCGTCGGGGCGCGAGAAGACCTTGATGTCTCTGGCGACCTGACGCACGCGTTCGGCGGACGCCCGGGCGTCCCGAAGAGGCTCCTCCACGCTGGCGAGCTGCCCGCTGAGCCAGATCCGAAGGTCATCATGAGCACTGGGCTTGGCGCTTTGCAGGCGCGATCGGACGTCGTTGCCGAACGAATTCAGCCCCTGGTTGACGAACTCGAGGTTTGCGATGAGCGCCGCGAGCGGGTTGTTGATTTCGTGCGCGACGCCTGCTGCCATGGTGCCAACCGTCGCCATGCGGTCAGAGAGCATGAGCTGGGACTGCACGCGTAGCTGCTCGGAGATGTCTCGGCCAATCGACAATACGAGGCGCTCGCCGCCGACGGTCAGCGGGGTCGAGTTGAACTCGACGGACACGATGGCCCCATCGGCCCTCGCCAGCCGCACACACCGGTTCCTACTGCTTCCCCGTTCCACTTCCTCCTTGTACTGCCGCATTTCCTCGCCGACTTGGCCCGCCGCCTCGAAGTCCCGAACATCGCGGCCGATGATTTGGTTTCGAGGGAGCGCGAGCAGCTCCTCCGTCCGCCGGTTCACCTCGCGGATCGTGCCTTCTGGAGTCAAGACCACGATGACATCGTGCGCGTGCTCCATCAGCGTTGCGTATCGATGGCTGGCCGCCGTCGCCTCGAGGTGTGCGGCGACCAGGGCCATCGCCCTGCCGATCTTCGCGGCCAGGTTCTCCGCGAACCCAACGGAGTCCGGGTCGGTGATGTCGCTGCGGGAGGCGAGGACCATCACCCCCACGCACCGGCCGTCAGATCTCAGCGGGACGAGCAGTCCCGACTTGGAACACTCCCCATCTAGGATCCCGGCCGCGATGTCCGCAGGCACCTGAGCCGAGGGAATGACGCAGGTGTTCGACGCGGAGACGATATCCTGGAACAGCGACTCTAGCCCGAAGAAGTCAGCCAGCCGCTCATGGTTGGCAGGATTGAAGCCGATGGCATGCTGGAGGACCGGAGCGCCGTCGGGGCCCGCAAGGTACAGGGCGACACGCGAGAGCCCTGCGGCGTCCAGGCACGCGATGAGCGCCTCCCGGACCGTGTTCTCGCCTCGGTTCTCAGACATGGTCGCGAGTCGGTGGAAGAACGCGAGCTGCGCCCCTTGGAGCGCGCAGGCGCGGCCGAGATCCCCGTTTGCTCGAACTTGCCTCTGGAGCTGTCGGATGAGACGCTGCCTGTGTTCGTCGATGAGCAGCTCGACGGGCTCGATGGGTCGCGGCGCGTCCACAGCCAGGCTGGCGACGAGCGCGTCCAATACCTGTTTGGACTCGGGCGTCCGGCGAACGAGGGCATTGGCGCCGACCCTCCGGGCCAGGCTCTGGTCCTCATCCTCGAAGTAGTGCGAAGACACCAGGGTCACGGGCACTCGGGCGAGCGCGGGATCCCTCCTGATCCGAAGGCACAGCTCGAAGCCATCCGTGCCAGGCATGAGGATGTCGCTGATGATCGCGTCGGGTGGATTGTTCGCAGCGTGCGCGAGCGCCGCGGAAGCGTCCGACGCGGTGGCCACTTCGAAGCCGTAGCTGGTCAACTGGAGACTGAGCAGCTTGAGCTGCATGGGTTCGTCGTCGACCAAGAGGACTCGGCGAGCGCGACCCAGGTTGGGGTCCGCTCCGCTCAGCACGGGTAGGTGCAAGCGGATCGCGTCCACGAGGCGCGACGGCTCGATGGGCTTGACGAGGAAAGAGGTGAACCCGGCGCTGACCGACCGGGCCTCCTCCATCCCCTCGAGAAACCCAGAGAGCGCGATGATCGGAAGGTCCTGTCCGCCGGGAAGACCTCGCAGCTTCCGGACGAGGTCGATTCCCGCCATGTCCGGCAGGCAGAAATCCTGGAGGACAAGATCTGGCGCCTGGCGCTTCATGTGCTCGAGCGCCGTGCGGGCGTCCTGAGCTTCCAGGACGCGTAGACCTTCACGTTCGAGGGCTACGCGGAACATTTTTCGCGTGGTTGGGTTGTCTTCCACCACCATGATCGTGTGCTCACACATCGTTTCCCCCTCTCGACTCTTGCTCGCGTAGGTGGCGGGCGACAATTCGCGGAAGTGCCTCGGTATCGATTGGTTTTGGGACGTAGTCGTCGCACCCGGCTTCCCGCGCACGCTCGGCGTCGCCCTTCATCGCGTACGAGGTCACGGCGACGATGGTGACGCCCTTGGTGGCGGGCGCGGCCTTGAGCTTGCGCGTGAGCTCCAGGCCGTCCATGCCAGGGAGCTGGAGGTCCATCAGGATGAGTCGCGGTCGAAAGGTCGCCATTTCGGCCAAAGCCTGCTCGGCATCCTGGGAGGTCCGAACGTGATATCCCGCGCCGCTGAGCAAGACGCGCAGCAACTTGAGATTCGTTGGGTTGTCGTCGATCACGAGAATGGATTCACCGGACATGACGACCTCCCTGGGCATGGTCACCCACAAGCCGTTGGATCTCCTGGGTGAGTGCGCCTACGCCTCCGCCGCCCTTGACCACCACGGCCTCGGCCGACGCTTGGAGGCGCGAACGCTCTGACTGCGAGAGGTCCTTGATGGTCCACACGATCACCGGGAGGTCTTTTCCAGCAGGGCTCTGTCTCAAGCGGCCGATAAACTCGAAGCCGCTCATCCGCGGCATGAGGAGATCCACGACGACAGCCGCCGGTGGCGCCTCGGCGATCTGCTCGAGCGCACTTACCGCATCGCTCATGCAGAGCGCGCGATACCCGAGCTCCTCGAGCGCTGCCTTGGCGAGGCGCAAGGTCGCGTCGTCGTCATCGACCACGAGGACCGGCTGTGGTCCGGCCGATAGGCCAGCTCGCCGAAGCGCGTGCAGGAGGTCTGGGGCGGCGACCGGTTTGACGAGCAGATCCTCGACCGAGAAGCCCGCTCCGAGTCCCCTATCGGCGACGACGGTGACGATGATTGCTTTGGTGTCGCGATTGAGCTCGGTGCAGCGGATGGCGGCGAGCACGGACCAGCCGCTCATGTCGGGCAACAGCAGATCCAGGGTGATGGCCGCGAACGCACGCTCCCGGCAACGAGAGAGCGCTTCGCTACCGCTCTGCACTGCCTCGACCAGGTATCCCGCGGCTGTGAGGGTCGCCGAAAGCCAGCGGCGGTCTTCGGCGTCGTCCTCGATGACGAGGATCCTGGGGCCGCCCGGTTGAGCGCGACCGACTTCGGGGGGCTTGCTCAGTGGACTCGCGGCGCCGACCTGAACGATGCGCGGGAGCACCGCCGCGAAGGTGCTGCCCTTTCCGGGGGTGCTCTCGACATCGACGCGTCCTCCGTAGGCCTCAGCGATGCGTTTGGTCAGGGCGAGACCAAGGCCCGTGCCTTGGTAGCGTTTCGAGGTCGTCGAGTCGAGCTGCTGGAACTCCACGAAGAGGCGATGCCGGTCCTCAGGCCTGATGCCGATGCCGGTGTCCTGTACTTCGATGCGGAAGGCGGCGTCGCCCTCGGGCCTGCATCGTAGCCAGACGCGGCCTTCCTCTCTGGTGAACTTCAGGGCATTGGAGAGGTAGTTGTAGAGAATCTGCTTCAGCTTGGATGGGTCGCCCACGACTTCGGAGACCGCCGCGTCGACCTCCAGGTCGACCTTGATGCGCTTGTTTGCGGCGATCGTCCGTAGGACGTCTCGCACCTCGCCGAAGAGCTTGTCGAGATTGACCGACTCGGCCCTGAGCTCGATGCGTCCGGCCTCGACTTTGGCGAGGTCGAGCACGTCGTTGATGAGCTGGAAGAGGTGGCGGCCGCTGGTCAAGATGTCGCCGAGATACTCCCTGTGTGTGTCGGCCATCGGGCCGACCTTGCCGTTGTGCATGAGCTCGGCGAACCCGATGATGCCGTTGAGCGGCGTGCGCAGCTCATGGGACATGTTGGCGAGAAACTCGCTCTTCATGCGATTCGCCTGCTCGACGCGGCGGTTCTGCTCCTCGAGCTCTTCGTTCTTCTTTCGGAGCTGTTCTTCGAGTGCCTTCTGGGCGGTGATGTCCTTCGAGATCAGCACGTAACCTATGGGCTTGCCCGCCGAGTCGCGGCGCAGCGTAATCGCGACCTGCGCCGTGAATCTTTGGCCGTTCTTGCGGACACGCTGGAACTCGCCCTCGAACTTCCCAGTGGACAGTGCGAGCACGAGCGCCTCCGACACCCTGCCTGACTCGATGTCCTCTGGCGTGTGGAGGATGCGGGAGTTGGTCTTGCCGATCATCTCATCGGTCACGTACCCGTAGGTACGCCGAGCGCCCTCGTTCCAGGCCAGGATCGTGCCGGTAAGGTCCTTGGCAATGATCGAGTACTCTGTGGAGCTCTCGAGGATGTTGTTGAGGAACGCGGTGGTGTCGGTGAGCTCGCGATTGCGTTGGGTGACTTGACCCTCGAGGCGCTTCTGGTCGGTGATGTCGCGGGCCGCGGCAAAGACGCCGCGCAGCTTCCCATCGGCGCCGGTGAACGTCGTGGCGTTGTAGGAGACGATCGTCTCGCGGCCGTCCTTGCCGCGCAGGGTCAGCTCGAAGTTGGTCACTCGCCGTTCGGCGAGCACCTTGCGAATGCCGTCCTCGGCTCGCTGGGGGTCGGTGAAGTATTGCTTGAACGGGGTGCCGATAATCTCCTCGCGGGAGCACCCGGTCACCTCACACATCTGCCGGTTGACGTCGGTGAGGATACCGAGGGCATCGGTGGTCATCAGCGCGTCGATGTTCGACTCGATGAGGCCACGCGTATAGGTCTGCTGGTCACGCAGCTCCTGCTCGATACGCTTCTGCTCGGTGATCTCGCGTGCCGAGGCGAGGATGCCTCCGACCTCGCCAGTGGTCTCCTTGAAGACCGCGGCGTTGAAGGAGACCGAGACTCGGCGGCCGGCCTTCGACTTGATGATCAGCTCGTAGTTGGTCACTAGCCCGTCATCGAAGGTCTGCTTCACTCCGGCGCGCGCTCGCTCGCCATCGGTGAAGTAGTCCACGAAGGGGCTGCCGATGAGCCGTTTGCGGTTGTAGCCGGTCAGCTTGACAGTCTGCTCGTTGACGTCGGTGATGATGCCGTCCGGGTCGACCGTGACCAGCGCATCGACCGAGGACTCGATGAGGCTTCGGTTGTACGCCTGCTGCTCGCGGAGCTGCTCCTCGAGCCTCTTTTGGGCCGTGATGTCGCGAGCGGCGGCGAGGATGCCCGCGACTCGACCCGCCGTGTCGTTGAACGTGCCAGCGTTGAAGGAGACAAGGGTCCGTTTGCCGGAGCGCGACTTTAGGACTAGCTCGTAGTTGGCCACAAGGGACTCGTCGAGCGCCTGGCGCACTCCGGCGACCGCTCGCTGCGGCTCGGTGAAGTAGTCCTTGAATGGGCTGCCGATCAGCTCCTCTCGGGAGTAGCCGGTCAAGCGCGCGAACTGCTCGTTGACATCGGTGATGGTGATCTCTGGGTTCACGGTCACCAGCGCGTCCACGGAAGACTCGATGAGGCCGCGGTTATAGGTCTCGGACTCACGCAGCTTCTCCTCGAGGCGCCGCTGTTCAGTGACGTCGCGGGCCACGGCGAAGATGCCGCGGACGTTCCCGGCAGCGTCCTTGAATATGGAGGCATTGAACGACACCAGGATATGGCGGCGGTGGCGAGACCGCAGCGTGAGCTCGTAGTTGGTGACATAGCCTTCGTCGAGCGTCCTTTTCACACCAGCGGCGGCACGGTCGGGCTCGGTGAAGTAGTCTTTGAACGAGCTGCCGAGCAACAGCTCCCGGGGGTAGCCGGACAGCTTTACGAGCTGCTCGTTGACATCGGTGATGGTGTTGTCTGGGCCGACGGTGAGCATCGCATCGACTGACGAGTCGATCAGGCCGCGGTTGTACGCTTGCGCCTGCCGCAGCTGTTCCTCGAGTCGCTTCTGGTCGGTGATGTCGCGGGCCGCGGCGAAGACGCCCTTGAGCTTGCCATCGGCGCCCGTGAACGTGGTGGCATTGTAGGACACCACTAGCTCTTTGCCGGCCTTGGCGCGGATGGTGAGCTCGTAGTTGGTGACCCGCCCGTCGCTCAGCACGCGGCGGATCCCGTCCTCCGCCCGTTTGGGGTCGGTGCAGTAGTCTTTGAACGGCGTCCCGACGAGCTCCTCCCGCGTCCGGCTGGTCACCGCGCACATCTGTTTGTTGACGTCGGTGAGGATTCCCAGCGGGTCTGTCGTCATGAGCGCGTCGATGTTGGATTCGACCAAACCGCGCGTGTAGACCTGCTGCTCGCGAAGATCTTGCTCGAGCTGCTTCTGGTCCGAAATGTCACGGGCGGCGGCGAAGATACCGGCGACGCGACCCTCGGTGTCCTTGAAGACCGAGGCGTTGAAGGACACCTTCGTCTCGCGGCCTGCAACGGAGCGGACGACCAGCTCATAGTTCTTGACCAGCCCTTCGTCGAACGTCTTCTTGACGCCCACCCTCGCCCGCTCAGGCTCGGTGAAGTAAACATCGAAGAGGCTCCCGATGAGCTTCTGGCGTGTGTGACCGGTCAGCCGCGCCATCTGCTCATTCACGTCGGCGATCCTGCCTGCGGGGTCGACCGTGACCAGGGCGTCGACCGAGGCCTCGATGAGGCTGCGGCTGTAGTTCTGTTGCTCGCGGAGTTGCTGCTCGAGCTGGCGCTGCTCGGTGACGTCGCGAGCCACCGCAAAGATACCCCTCACCTTGCCGGCAGCGTCCCTGAAGATCGAGGCGTTGAAAGAAACGACCACCTGCCGGCCGCTCGGCGTGTGCAGCGTCAGCTCGTAGTTGGTGACGTAGCCTTCGCGCAGCGTCTGCCTGACACCGCCGCCAGCGCGCTCGGGCTCGGTGAAGTAGCGGTCGAAGCGGCTTCCCACGAGTTTGTCCTTGGAGACCTCGGTAAGGCGCACCATCTGCTCATTCACGTCGCTGATGGTTAGGTCCCTGTCCACGGTCACCATCGGGTCGACCGAGGACTCGATGAGGCCGCGAGTGTAGTTCTGAGCTTGCCTGAGATCCTCTTCCAGGCGCTTCTGCTCGGTGATGTC
>CAYXDO010000062.1:51534-59409 GCA_964463485.1 uncultured Myxococcales bacterium
CTTCCAGGCGCTTCTGCTCGGTGATGTCGCGCGCGGCCGCGAAGACGCCCTTGAGCTTGCCGTCGGTCGCGCGAAAGGTCGTAGCGTTGTAAGAAACTACGGTCTCTTTTCCGGCCCGCGAGCGCATCGTCAGCTCGTAGTTGTTGACCTGGTCCTCGCCGAGCACCTTGCGGATGCCATCCTCAGCGCGTTTCGGATCGGTGAAGTACCGCTTGAACGGCGTGCCGATGAGCTCCTGTCGCGGATGGCCGGTCATCTCGCACATTTGGCGGTTGACGTCGGTGATCATGCCAAGCGGGTCCGTCGTCATCAGCGCGTCCATGTTGGACTCGATGAGGCCGCGGTTGTATTCCTGGGACTCGCGGAGCTCACGATCGACCCGCTCGGAGTCGGTCAGGTCACGCGATACCATCGTCAGGCCAATCGGTGCGCCGTGCAGATCGCGCCTGAGCGTCATGGTCACCTGGGCGGTAAAGCCGCTGCCGTCCTTTCGCACCCGGCGGATGCGCCCCTCCCACTTCCCGGCGTCGCGAGCCTCCTTGAGGAACGCGCTCGCGCGGCCCGTCTTCACGTCGTCGGGGTCGTGCAGCAAAAAGGCGCTTCTGCCGAGGACGTCGTTCGGCTCGTAGCCGTAGATACGCCGTGCGCCCTCGTTCCAGGCCAGGATGTGGCCGTCCAGGTCTTTGGCGATGATCGCATACTCAGTCGAGCCCTCGAGCACCGAGTGCAGGAACGCGGCCTGCCCCCCAAGGTCCATGTCGCGCAACAGGATTTGACCCATGGCTGAAGATCAAGCACGTCACGTGCCCAGCGTGTCACTATGAATAACATGCCAATATAGCTTCGTATTTGATTTCTGTGCCGACTGAGCTCCTAGGGACGGTCTGCCCACTATGGCGACATCACCATAGCAGCCGCGCCACAGCGTTACTCGCCGCCATCCCTGGCCGCGATGCCGTAGCGCTTCATCTTCAGGTGGAGCGTCTTGTAGTCCGTCCTCAACGCCTTGGCCGCGTGGCTCTTGTTTCCGCCAGCGGCTCGGAGCGCTTCCCGAATGGCCGAGCTCTCTGCTTTTGCGCTGGCCGCCTCGGCCACCTCCCTCAAAGACGCTCCGCTCGGAGTCGCTGCGCCCATCAGTCGCGGTTCGGTAGCTTGTTTGAGCAACGCGCCAACGAGGCGGGCATCCATCGCCAGATCCTTCGAATGCAGGATTGCCTGTCGCGCGATGTTTCGAAGCTCGCGAACATTGCCGGGCCAGCGGTACTGCTGGAGGAGCTGTGCGGCCTCTGCGGGGAGGTACGGCACTGGCCGCCGTAACTCGAGACAGGCCTCGCTCAGGAAGCGGCGGAACAGGTACGGGATGTCAATCGTGCGCTCCCGTAAGGCCGGCAGGGAGATGGTGACCTGCGCCAGGCGGAAGTAGAGGTCCTCCCGGAACTTGCCCTCGCGGACTCGGTCTCGGAGGTCGTGGTTCGTCGCCGCGATGAACCTCACGTCGAGCGGCGCGGCCTCGCCGCCTCCGAGCGGTGTGACCTCGCGGGTCTCGAGCACTCGCAGGAGCTTTGCCTGGAGCGCCAGGGGCAGGTTGGAGATCTCGTCGAGGAAGAGAGTGCCTCCCCCGGCGAGCTGAAAGCGACCCGGCTTCTTGCTCTCAGCTCCGGTGAACGCTCCCTTTTCGTGGCCAAAGAGCTCCGATTCGAGCAGCGCCTCCGGAATGGCGCCGCAATCGAGAGCCGTGAGCGTCCGGTCCCTCCGCGGGCTCTCGTTATGGAGCGCCTGGGCGACGAGCTCTTTGCCCGTCCCAGTCTCTCCCTGAACCAAGACGGTGAAGGTCGACGCCGCGACCGACCGCACCTGCTCGCTGAGCCGCCGAACCGCCGGACTGGGCCCCATGTGCTCCACGAGCGAGCCTTCTCCGACCCTGCGGCGAAGGTCCTCGACCTCCGCCAGGAGTGCCCGATGCTCGAGACTCCTCCTCACGACGATCACGAGCTCCTCGTGGTCGATCGGCTTGGTCAGATAGTCGAAGGCCCCAAGCTGTGTCGCCCGGACCGCCGTCTTCGGATCGCCATACCCGGTGAGGACGATGACCGGAAGGTCGGGCTCCGCATTCCGAAGCCTGGTAAGTACCTCGAGCCCTCCCATCCCCGGCAATCGAAGGTCCAGGATCACGGCATCTGGACGCTCCGCTGCGGCCTGCGCGAGCGCATCCTCTCCGTCGACGGCCTCGCTCACCAGAATGCCCTCGGGAGCGAAGATCGCCCGGACCAGCCGGCGGCTCACCGCATCGTCATCGATCACGAGAACACGAGGTGGCCGACCGGCGGCCAACCGGTGCGAAGGGACCGCCGAGGCCCCCTCACCTGCGCCGGACAATGCAGCCGCAAGCTTCTCCCGCTCTAGAGAGAGAGCTTCTTCCGCGCGCCTCATCTCATCGACCAGACGAGCGTTTTCGAGCGAGATCGCGGCCTGCGCCGTGAGCAACTCGGTCGTCTGGGTTCCTGCGGCGGTGAAGACTCCATCGGCGAGGCGATTTTCCAAATAGACGACGCCGACCAGCCGCGTCTGCTTGCGGATCGGAAGGCAGAGCACCGAGCGGAGGCCGAGCGCACGGACCTCCGGGTTGTCTTTGAGCTCACCCTCTCGACATGCGTCCGCAAGCGCCAGCCTTTGCCCGGTGCGGAAGACGTAGCGCACGACCGCCTTGCTTACCCCGGCGCAGTCCTCGATCCGCTGGTTCAGCGTGCGAGCTGAGTCGGCGGCTCCGGCGTGGCTCTCGGCTCGCACCCAAAGGTGCTCCCCCTCGGCAATGAGCAGGTAGCCGTGCTGCGCGCCCGAGCTCTCGAGGACCGTTTGCATGATCCGGCGCAGCAGGGCGGCCTGTTCGATCTCGGCAGAGATGGCCATGGCCGATCTCATCAGGTAGCCGACGTCGAGCTCGAGCAGGGCGTAGGGCGTGGCCGCCTGGGGTTCTGTGGTCACGACTGGAGCGGGTTCTTCTTCAAAGAGCCGAGGATGGCGCTCATGCAGTAGCCCTCGCTTGTGCTCAGCGGCGCAGCGTAGATAAAGGCGATCCGCCTCTCTGATGAACGGCCGGGCCGGGCCACGCTTGCTGTCGATCTGCATCTCTCCGAGGCGCTCGTTCAAGTACCCCTCGAGGAACGTGTAGCGTTGATGATGGGCTTGCTCGATCGCGCGGAGATAGAGGCTTCGGGCCTGGTCGAAGTCACCGGTGACACGCTCACGCTCGGCATGCAGTAGGGCGAGGTAAGGGCGCAGGAGAGGGCCGAGCGACGCCCATTTCTCGATCTTCGCGACAAGCGCTGCGATCTCCCCCAAGACCGCGGCCCGGTCACCGCCGCCGAGCTCGTGGAGCTTGAGCGCATTGAGCCCTTGGAACACGTACCACTGACGCTTGAGGACATTGTCAGTCAGGCCGGTGAGATAGCGCTTCACCCTTGCGAGCGCCTGGGCGGCCTGCTCGTGCTCGCCGAGGTAGTAGTGGCTGAGGGCGAGGTGGACGTAGTAGCTGCCGGCGGCCGCGACGTGGTTGTCCGCCTCCCAACGCTCGACGCGCTCATCCATCGCACTTGGCGCTTGGCCCTTCATCGGGGCCACCCAGCCGGCCTCCATTGCCTGGGAGAGCCCAACCGAGAACGCCAGGTTGTTTCGCTCGGAGAAGCGATGGCACTCCGCGGCATACTCTTCGATCGCCCCGAAGTCCGCGCCTTGGACCTGGAGGTTCCACATCAACGGGCCGTAAGAGAGCCCGGCGTTATACAGATCTCCGCAGTTTCTCCCACACTGAATCGCGCGCAGGCAGTACTCCACGATCTGCTCCGGGTGGCTGCGCGAGTGCATGTTGCACCAGACGATGCCGTTCATTCCTCGAGTCGCGCCAAATGTGTTCGGGTGCCTCGCCGAGAGCTCGCGCGCGAGGTCCTCGTAACGAAAGGCCTGCTCAAACTCCTCCTGTTCTCCGAGCTGCAAGCCCATGATGCTGAAGGAATAGACGACCGATTCATCCATGCCGCCGGACAGGCAGTGCTGAGTTGATTGGGCGGCCGACAAGTACAGCTGCGGAACCAGCCCAGACATGTAGAGGTCAGGGATGAGCTCGCTGTAAAAGGCGAGCTCGATCTTGCTCTTTCGGTCCTGGGTGAAAGGCATCTCGAGGATCGCGCCCCAGACGTCCTGGTGTTTGGTATGGATGTCGCCCACCAACCGGGCGCGGCGACGTTCTGCCTCCTCCGGATCGTCAGGCAATGACTTGTCGAAGTATGCGAGCCCTCGATTTGCCGTCTCGATCGCCTTGATGAAGTTGCCGATGGAGGAGAGCGAAGTCGTCTGCTCGGCGAGACACTCCGCGCGGTCGAGGTCGGTCCTCGCATGCTCGAGGAGGTTGCCGAGCAAAGCCTCGGACTGCTCCGGCCGGCCGCACATGAGCTCGGTCTTCGCCAGCTTCTTGAAAATCTGGAAGGTCTTCTGGTAGCCCGCCTCCCAGCAATCCGACGGCAAGAGATCCTTGCTGGTGGCGAAGAACTCGTTGGCGGCTTCGGACGCGAGCGAGTTGAGCGCCTTCTCCCCTGCCCGGAAGTTGAGCTCAGCCAGCCGCCACGCTTCGGCGGCGTCTAACTGCCGGGGCCGGCCAAAGTTCAAGTGCGAGACGATGGCGAACAAGTCGTCGAGCGCTTCGAGGTTGGCGTCCTTGCCTGCAGCCGCGAGCAGACGGTTTGCGATAAGCCAGTGAAGGACTCTCCGCCGCTCTGCGGGAATGGCGGTGAGCACGGCCTCTTGTACCCGGTCGTGGATGAACTGGAGGTTGCCCCGGTTCTCGATCATGAGGCCCTGCCCCAAGGCGGGCTTGAGAGCTTCGAAGACCGCGGTGAGCGGGAGGTCGCTGACCTGAGCGAGGTCCTCGGGCGCAACCGTGTTGCCCATGCACGCGGAGGTCTCGAGCAGCTCGACAGTGGGCCTCGGCAGCCTGCCGATCTTCGAGCTGAAGAGCGCCACGACGGTCGAGGGCATCTTGGAATGGCGAATGCGCTCGAGGTCCCAGCGCCACTGCAGCTCGTCATCGACGAAGAGCAGATCTTCGTTGTGGAGAAAGGAGAGGCTCTCGCTCACGAACAGAGGGTTGCCTTCGGTGAGGTCGGCCAGAAAGGCCGCTAGCGCCTCCGTGTGCGAAAGAGGTGCGTCGAGGATATAGGAGACCATCTCGTGGCAGTGCTTGGGCTCGAGCGGCTTCAGGCAAATCTCCGCGATCGGCCTCCCGTCGCCCTTCACTCTCTCGAGCAGCTTGGCCAGAGGATGGCTCGAGTCCACCTCATTGTGCCGATAGGCGCCCAGCAGGAGCAGATGGGAGTGCTCCTCCGGGTTCGCGAAAACGGTCTGGAGATAGTCGAAGGACGCGACGTCACACCACTGTAGGTCGTCGACGAACAACGTCAGGGGTGACTCAGCACTCGCCAGGCAGCCGAGGAAGCGGTCGAAAAGGCCGTGAAAGCGGTTGCGCGCCTCGACTAGCGGCAGCGGAGCCACGGCGGGCTGCGGGCCAATCAGCGCCTCGAGCTCAGGGATGACGTCGATGATCACTCGGCCGCTGTGGCCGACCACATCGAGAATGCGGCGCCGCCACCCAGCGATTCGCTCCTCGTTTTCGGTCAGGAACGTGCGGATGAGGTTGCGCAGCGCCTGGATGATCGAGCTGTAAGGGATGTTTTTCTGATAGATGTCGAACTTGCCTGAAGTGAAGTATCCGCGGCCGCGAACAATAGACTGCTGCAACTCCTGGATCAGCCGCGTCTTGCCTATACCGGGTGGACCTGAGATGAGCAGCGACCGGAACTCTCCTCGCGCGATTGGCTCGTAGGCATCGAGAATCGCCCGCGCCTCGGCGTCGCGCCCTACCATCTTCGAGACGAAGACGACCCGGCGGCTGCGATCGCGCGTGGCGAGCGGAAAGCGCCCGATCGAGCGGCCGACCTCCCACTCGGTTCGGCAGCGGACCAAATCGGCGAGAAGGCCGCGACCGCTTTGGTACCGTTTCTCGGGCTGTTTGAGCAAGAGCTTGGCCACGATCCGGCCGAGTATGGGCGGGATCTGTTCGTTGATCTCGTAGACCGGTGGCGCCTCCTCCGCCAGGTGCTGGTGGATGAGCACGAGCGGATCGGTCGAGAGGAACGGCAGCCGGTCGGTGAGGATCTCGAAGAAAACGACACCCAGCGCGTAGAGGTCAGACGCAAACCCGACCACGTGGTGGATGCGCCCAGTCTGCTCGGGCGAGGTGTACGCGAGCGTACCGGACAAGAACGCCGGGTCGTAAAAGAAGTGGCTCACGTCGCGTACGTCCAACGGAGTCACGAACCCCTCCAGTCGTGTCTCGAGCGTCGTGGCGTCCACGAAGATGTTCGTGGGCTTGACGCCCCCATGGACGACGCCTGCTTCGTGGACCTTATCGAGCGCCGCGGCGAGCTGGCATGCGATGGCAAAGAAGGACTCCAGCGGCCTGGTGGCCTGCCGGCGCATCCATTCATCGAGCGAAAGGCATTCGAAGTAGTCCTGCACCACGAACGGCGTGCCGCCCTTGATGTCGAAGGTCGTCGGCGTGAGGAGCGCTCGATCGTCCAATACGCGCAGGTGCTCGATGCGCTGGCGCAGTTGGGCCCGCTGGCGCTCCGAGAGCGACGTCGTCTTGAAGACCTTGATCGAGAGCTGGCGGTCAGGCGCGGCTTTGCTGAAGCCTCGATAGACCACGGATCGCGGTCCTTCACCCAGCTTGGCGACGACCTGAAAGCCCGGAATCGTAATCAACGAATCACCCGGCGCATCGGGAGCCGATTGGCTGGGGAAGGTCACGAGGACGCCCGCGGGCGCGTCTGCCTCGCGCGGGCGGCTGAGCTGACGGCCTTTGATGGCTGACTTCTCATCGTGGTCGAGGACGTCCAGGACTCAGATATGGAAGTTCCAATTTCGCGTCAATCGCCCGCTTGGCCGGTTCGCCCAACCGGAGTCGACGCCAAGTATGCAGCGACCGCACCCGCGCGAACCGACGCTCCGGCAAATTCTGCGGGCCCCGCAAAATCGAGCACCATCCCTTGCGCCTCGGCCATCGTTCGAAGCAGTCGGGCGTACGCCTGAAACACGCGGTGGGCGGTCGGATTTGTTCAGTAGAGACTCCCTTCCCAAATTCAGGCCATGCCCTCACATTTGAGCCGTGCCCCTCAAATTCGGAAATGACAATGCCCCTATTGGCTCATGGGTGGGGGCGACCAGTCCGTCGTCATCATACGTTCTCCGAGCTCGCGCCAAAGCTGGCGAGGAACGCGTCGAGCTCGTCGAGCTGGTCTGGCATTCCGCCTGTCGCTCCAGAGGCGATCGCGGCGTCGAGTGCGTCCTTCGAGGGATAGAGGTCAAACACGACCAGCAGCGTCTTGCCGTCCTTTTCGTCGAAGGTGACCGTGGTGACCGTCTCGCCATCCTCTCCTTCCTCGTTCGTCCAAACGAGGCGCGAGGGCGGCGTCACTTCGCGGTACGTGCCGAAGAACGCCATCGTCGAATCCCCGTGCCGAAACACTAGGCGATACTGACCTCCGACGCGAACATCCATCTCGCATGACAGCAACGTCAGACCATACGACTTCGGCACCCACCACCGCTGAAACAGCTCCGGCTTGGTCCACGCCTCAAACACGAGGCGCGCTGGGCCGTTGACGGTACGCCTGACAACAAGCTCGCGCTCGGACGTCCGTTCCGCCGTCGTGGGATTCGTGGTGGTTGCACCGTTATCGCTTCTTTCGGCCATTGCTCTTCTCCTTCTGTCTTAGGGTCCCGTTCGGGGAGTAAACCCCTCGCCTTTAGGCGAAGCCTTTCAGG
>CAYXDO010000063.1:0-58583 GCA_964463485.1 uncultured Myxococcales bacterium
GCTCTGCGAGGACTTCGTGCCCGTGCCCGTGCCCGTGCCCGATCCTAATCCTGCCGCACGATCCTGATCCTGCCTCCAAAGTGATCACCTATGAGTATCGCGGAGGCCCTTTCACGGGGAGCAGTCGACTGCGATGTCGAACTCGGCCGAGCTCCCGCCCACGTCCTCCACGGAAAAATAATACCAAGTCCACGGCTCCGCCACGAACGTAAGAGACTCAGGGTCGCCGAGCGCCGAAGTGGCAGCGGTCATCGAAGTCAGATCCGGGTGACATACTCCGTCCATGAGATACACAGCTACGTCGTTTCCGCCAAACCCAAGAGTGGAGTCCTCGGGGTCGATCGTCACCGTCACCGTCGTTCGAAGCGGCGAAAGGAACTCATAGATGACTTCGGGGCCTGGCCGAAGCTCGCCGGCGTAATCGGCGAGGGCGGCGACTGGGGTGACGTACCATGGGTTCCAGTTGTGGTGGCATCCCGCGGTGATTTGAATGGGACACGGCGAGCACTCGTGGGTGTACCTGCAGGCGTCGTCGTCGCAGCCGAGCTCTCGCCCGCAGCTCGGTCCGTTCGTCGAGCAGGAGGAGTCGTGCTCGCACGCCGCAGCATCGCAGTCTGCTTCGCCGTCGCAATCGTCGTCCTCGCCGTTGGCGCAGACTTCGGTGGCGGCTGGGTTCACGGCTGGATCGAAATCGTCGCAGTCCTGGTCCGCCGGCACGCCATCTCCGTCTCGGTCGACGTTCGGATCGGCGCCCGAGCCCCACTCCCCGGAGGGAGGGTTCGAGCTCGGATCGACGCCGGTCGGTGTGACTTGATCGATACACGCAACGACGAGGAGGAGCGCGAAGGTGTGGCGCATCAGTTTTCCTCGCTGTTGGGATACACGGCACGGAGCTCCCAGCCAGGTTGCGGCATCGTTTCGATGGTGTAGAGGACCGCGTTTTGAGTATCGTCGAAGTCCCACGGGTTGCGTGGGTCGGGTACGGCGTCCCACTTTGGGAGAGTCTTGACCCATCCTGCGCCGTCCTTTCGGTCGAGCCAGACCTCGAGGCGCGGCTCCGTTCGGTCGCCGTCTCCATCGAGGTCGGCGAGGTCGAGGCGCGGAGCCCGCGTGAGATTGAACTGGCGCGTGAGCCCGGACGCTCGAACGCCGAGGTCGCTCAGCACCGAGGTCCAGTCCGAGCTGCAGATCGACCAACTCACTCCAGCCGTCAGTTGCCGGGCGTAGGCATAAGCTGGCGCGGCGTCGGCGGAGCCGAAGCCCGGCGAGGTGCAGTCGGCGGGAGACTCGTTGTCCGCGGGGTTGAACCCGGCGATGACTCCGAAGTGGAGCACCTCGGGCCGAGCTTTGAGGCCGAGAAACCACTCCGCCCAGGAGGTGGGTCGAGAGGTCTCCCAGTCACAGTCAGACTCGACGGCGTGATCGTTTTCGTCGCTGACGATGACGACGGTGAGAGTGGCTTCGTTTCGATAGAAGCCAGCGTTGAAGCCGCCGAGATTGGGCTCCTCCAGAGCGGCGCGGGCAGCGTGCAAGCCGGACTCACATCCCCCTTCTCCTTCGGTCCCGATGCCTTCGACGATTCGCGTGAATTCGGCATAGCCGCTTCTTGCTTCCTGGTCGATGTAGAGCGATGAGCCTTCCAGGCGGCCGTCCGACGTGTCCCCGGAGACTCCACCCTTGGCGACGCCGATGTGATAATCGATCTCCGAATCGAACAAGTACTGTGCAAATGCCTCGAAGTTCTGAGTGAGATTTCGCTGTTCCTCTCCCATGGAGCCCGAGTCGTCGATGACGAAGAGGATATCACTGGCGAGCGCGGTTCGTTGAACGAAGGTATCTTCGATCGAAGTCGGGATGAGGATCGCGGGCTGGGCTCCGGGCGGCGGAGCCACGTTCCCGAGTGGATCGTCTTCGCAGGCGGTCGCGAAGGCACAACACGCGATGGAGAGGGCGGCCGACACGCGTCGAAGGTCTGGCGCGACGAAGCCCCGGGGCGACCGCGGCGTCGCGCCGGACGGTCGGTTTTTGGAAGCCGAGTAGGTCGTCACGAGTCGCCTCCAAGGGAAAGAGTTCGCTCGTAGATGTCCGAGTTCCCGGCCCTCCAGTCTTCCCAGAACACGTGGGCCTGCTTGGCAGCATCGAGTGCGACGACCGGGAATACGGAGCGCGCACCCTGCGAAGCTTCGTCGTCGACCCTTCGCTCCTCTGAGAAGCTCGCGCCCCCATCGTCGCTGAATGCGACATACACGTCTTCGGCGGGCGTCTCTGGTGTGCTGCCCCGAAGGTCCGGCCAAACCACCGCAACTCTGCTGCCGGCGACGGACAGCTCGGGAGAGTCGGAGTGAGTGCCGGAACCGCCCCTATCCAATCTCGTTTCCAACTCGCTCCAGGTCGCTCCTGCATCCAGTGACCGTGAGGCGAAGATATCGAAGTACCCGGACCGATCGTCGCGCCAGACCGCTTGCAGCCGTTTGGAGTCGTCGACGACGAGTCGGACGAACGAGCTGTTTCCGACTCCGCCGACGTCCGTGTCCACGCGAACGGGTCGGGAGAAGCCGTCCGCGATGGAGCTCGTCATGGTCGCCGAGTAGATGTCGGCGGGATCGAGATCACTCGCGCGCGCGTGCCAGGCGATGGCGACGAGGTCTGCGAGAGCGGCGATCGAAGGTGAGTACGCGTTCTTCGTCTGATCGCCGTCGACGCTCAGGTCGCTCGTGAGCCAACTTCCAGGGCGCCCGCTCTCTCGTGATACGTTGCCACGAATCGCGTTTCGACGAGCTCGGCGATCCGACCACACGACGAAGACGCCGCCGCGGCGGTTCAGGGCGAGCTGGGGACTGGCTGAGTGGGCGGCACCCGCAGCGTCGGTATCGAGCCGAAGCTCCGGAGTTTGAAAAGAGCGTCCGGCGTCAGGCGAGGTGCTCAAGAAGATATCGAACGCACCGGACCGGCCGTCTGCCCACGCAACGAACACCGATCGTCCCGCGACTGCGATGGCAGGCTCGATCGCGCGCCAGTCCCCGAAGAGGTCGGAGGTGACGCGCTTGGACGGAGTCGTGAAGGTCGTCAGCCCGTCGTCGCTGACTCGGACTCGAATCGTCGGATTTTTGAAGTCGCTGTCCCTGTCGTCTTCCCAAGCGATCGCCACCGTGCCCCCATCGCAGCCGAGGGCTGGGTTCCGAGCGCTCTTGCGAGCATTCAGTGCCTCACTCACGAGGAGGTCCGTTGGCTCGAAGTGAGCGCCTGAGTCGAGCGAGCGATTGGCGTAGATCCGCGGATCCCCGTCCCGATCGTCTTGCCACACGACGTAGACGTACCGATGGCTCGTGCAGACGCGCGGGCGGCGAGCATTGGACCCGCTCGAATCCGACCCCGGCCCGTGATCGATTCGGAGGTCAGCCCACTCGAAGGGCTCGGCAGGCGGCGAAGGCGAGCAGCCGACGAGCGGGAGGGAACAAGCCAGGCAGAGTACCGTCGAGCGCAAGCTGCGGAGTATAGCAGGAATTCGTTTTCGTCGCAGGGACCCAAGAACCCGATGGCCGCCTGTGGAGCGACTCAGCGGTAAGTGTTCAGCCGTCAGCGTTCAGCGGCTGAACGCTGACCCGGAGGAGAGCCTCTAGGGCGCCACGAATTCGGCAAAAGGGACGAGCCCGAGCTGCCCCGCGCGGCTGGCGTTGAAAATCGAGGGTACCGGTCCCCGGCGCTCGTGCAGGGTAGCCGGTCCCAGCTGGCCGTGCAGGGTAGCCACAGGCGCGGTCAAAGCGGGTTCCGCCAACGTAGGCCTGGAAAACGAGCGAAATCAGCGTCGCTCGAGTGGAGCTCGTACCGATTCTCAATCGCGAATCGGCGTGTTGGCACTCATCGAGCTCTCCCACCATTCTCGGGCGCGATCGTGGAGCGGAGCGGTGCGGTTATACGCGTAAATGAGTAGGTTCACGTCGGGTAAAATCATCGTCTGGACTCCTCGACAAAGTCGGCAATCTCCAGCTCGTCGGCCAGTTGATTCAGCTTTCCCAAATCGATGCCCGGCCTGAATACACCGGAATGAGGTTCGACCACGAAGGGGCCGTCTTTTCCGGATTCCTCCAACGACAAGCCGCGCAGCAAGACCTCGTTGATCGTTTGCTTGAAAGAGGCCTCCTTGCGATGAGCGAGCTTCTTCAGCCGCGCGGCGACGTTCGGGTCCAGAGTAACGGTCGTACGCATGTGAGCATCATGATGCTTGCAAGTTCCGGCGTCAAGATGCGCGGTTAGAGACACGGTGAGCGGAGTCGCGTGTGTCGACGCTTTCGTGGAGGCTCAGGTCGGTTTGGAGCTTTGCTTCACCAAGAGCCCGGCTTTGATCAGTCGATTCAGCAGCAGGATCCTCGAGTCGACCGGCAAGTCGGGCGGCAGGTCTTTCGCAGCGAAAGGTCCACGACTTTTCGCGATGGCTTCGAGCGTACTCTCGGCTCTCGTCGGCGCTTTCAAGGCTCCCTCGGGGAAGGACAATACGACCGAGTCGGGGAGCTTCGTCAGCGCGCAACGCGAACCAAGTCTCATTTCGACGAGCTCATCCTCGTGCTCGACGTCGACCTCTGCGGAGAAGATTCCTACCGGGACCATCGTCCGCTCGCTCACGAGCAGGGCGCGGCGTCGTGCCGCGGCTGCGTCCACGTCGGTTCGCGCTCCGAGGATCTGAAGGAGCCTATGAATTCGGGTCGTTCGTTCGGCAGGCGGCCACGAGGAGATCGGTTCCAGAAAATCGGGCTCGGAGCTCGCGAGGGTCTCGAGCAGGTCGCCGAGCAACTTACCTGCGGTGTACGGATAGAGCCCGAGGGTCAGGTGGAGTGATTGATCGGCGCTCGTCTCCGCATGGTGAAAGCGGCCGAGCGGCAAATAAAGAAAGTCGCCCGGTGCGAGCGTGACTTCGAGCTTCGGCGGACCTAGAAGCTCTGGCAGGGGAGGGTCTTCGCGTCGCAGGGATGCGGCGATCAACTCACGTCGTTCTTCGTAGACGAGCCACCGCTTGGTGCCGTCGATCTGGAGCACCAGCGCGTCGTGGTGATCTGCGTGGGGCGGAAACACGCGAGACTCCGGCGGAGAAAAATACAGGTTGAAGTGAGCCTCCCCGTCGATGAATTCTTCGAAGGCTCGCTGCAGCGGGACCAAGGCCGGAGCCATCTCTTCGACGTTGTTGACCTGAATCGTGAACCCTTGCCCAAAGGCCGTCCGCAACTGACCTACGACGGCTCCTGGTCCGATCGGGAGCGACTCGCGACCGCGCATGAGCCTACCGAGCGCGCGCATCCGATCAGACGCGGCGTGACCCATCTTGGCGACGTCATCCACGTCGAACAGGCCGGCATACCGACCCAGGCGATCCTGAAGCAAGAGCGGCTCACGACGGAAGTGAAGCTCGAGGAAGCGATCTCTCGAAAACGGGGACAGGAGCCACTCCCAGGGGTCTCCGCCCGAGAAGCTCATCGTCGATCCTCGTAGGCGAAGCCATTCTCGAAGAGTGTTTCGACCATGACTCGAGCGAACTCGGCGTGAGTTCTTGGACCGGGATGGACTCCGTCTTCCGCGCGGTCGGTCATGAGCTCGGGGTCCATCGGGGAGCGCTTGCAGAGCTTGGTCGTGTCGACGAGCTCAGCGAGCGGGCCGAGGTACGGATGTTGCGCGAGCTTGGGATCGGTCAGGACGGTATGCTCCACCGTGGCGAGCACGTGCGGGATGTTACGAGCCGTGAGGAAGCTCTGAAGAAAGACCAGGGACTGAAGACTTCGTGCGATGCCGGCGATCGGTCCAAAACAACGGTAGTAGTCGAGCGTGAGCTCCACCCGCTCGCGGTTCGCCTCGTCGAGCTGGTCCATGGGTTGGTCGAGGTAGCGAAGAGCCCAGGGTCCGATCGTCTTGTACCCATCTTCGAAGAGGAGCTCGGCGCGGGCGGAGTGAGTGAGGAGCGCCAGGACGAGGTCCGGACGGCGTCGTCCGATCTGGGTAGTGAGGGTTCGGACGATGTAGTCGTTGGACGCGCCGCCCTGGGCGAAGTTGAGCACGTTGAAGTCTTCGCGGCGCTTACCCAGGCGCGACGCGAGCTCCCGGCCGAAGCGCTCCACCCAGGTGTCCTCGTAGGTCAGAGCCACGCCGAAGGTGTAGCTGCACCCGCTCACGTAGACCGTGAACGGCCGGCTCGAGTCGAGCTCGTCTCCGCGAAAGCCTCCTGAGTTGAAGCGATAACTCACCTTGCCGGTCGTGTCCGCGCCGTACACATAACTCACCCGTCCGTCCCGACCCATCGAGTGTTGCTCGCGGTCGCCGATGTAGGGCAGGAGCGGCTTCACCTCAAAAAAGCGGGTAGATGTTCGGATCGGACTCGCGAGCCGACTCGAGGCGCTGTCTCAGGCGCTCGGTGAGTCGGGGCCACAGGCCGTTCTTCGAGGCCTGCGGAGGGGGCGACGCCTCGGAGCCTTCCGCAGAGGGCGCCGGGCGAGCTTCTGGGTCGGCCTCGGGCGCGGATTTGGGTTCGTCGGTACTCACTCCCGGAGCGTACGGTCGCCCGTGAAGGGAGTCAACGCCCAAGCCTCGAGGTCTTCAACCATGCTCGGCGAGGGCGCCGAGGTGGAGCAGGCGTTTGGCGAGCCAGACCCGTCCGCCGGCATCGAGCCCTGGAATTTCGAGCACTAGAAACGGCCGGTCGATGGAGCACACGAACTCGAGGGCGACCTCGACGCCGGTCGGGAAGTCGAGCGAGCCCGAACGCGAGGTGAGCAGGAGGCGGTCTGGCTTCCGTTCGAGCCGTAGGGTCTCGGGCTTGTGTACGAGTGAACCCACGGTGAGTGCTCCGATTCTGAGGGCCTTCTCCAATTCACCTGGAACGAAGTCCGGCAGCGTTCGAGTCGCGTGCGTCCCGAGCTCTCTTCGAAAATCCTCGAGGGCGAATCGAGAGAGCGCGCGTTCGATCAACGCTTTTTTGGACTCGAAAGCGGCGGGAGCCGGTCCAATCGGCCCCGCCGGGAGGGCCTCGAGAAATTCGGGTGTGGAGGCCAGCGCGGAGACGAAGGCCTCGAGCATCGTCCGCCACGTCCGCGGCGCAAAGACCAGCGTGACCGAGAGCGAAGAGACTCCGACAGTCGAGACTTCATGAATCAGCCCGCGTGGGTGATAGAAAAAATCGCCGGCCTCGAGGGTCAGCTCCAGGCTGGGTGGTCCGAGTTGTTCGCGTTTGACGGTCTGCTCTCGATCGGTGGTTACTCGATGGTACAGCTTCCAGCGCTTTCGCCCGGAGATCTGCAGCGTGAAGATCTCGGTTTCGTCGAGGTGCGGTCCGAGCCCAAAGGAGCTTGGGGGCGCGAGATAGCAGGAGATCGACTCGAGGGGGTGACGGAGCTTGCGCTCCATGTCCCGAGCCAACGTGAGCAGCTTCCCGGTCGGGTCGAGAAACTGCTCCATCTTCCTGAGTTGAAGGGACTTGCCATCCTCGATGCCGGCGCAGGCTTCTTTGAACGACTTCGGGTGCTCGAACGCGCCGTAGTCCCTCCCTCGAAGGCGCGCAGCTCGAGTCTCGAAAAAGCCTTCGGTCCGGATCGCCCGCTCGAGCTCCGTGACGCTCAAGAGCTCGTCGAAAAAACTCTCGTGGTGGGCCACGTGGAGCGGCTCCTGCGCCCAGTGTTTGTCGCAGAAATCAGTCCAAGAGATGGGCGAGAGCAGCTCGTCGAAGAGGCTCGGTGGGTCGATGAGCGAAGCGCTGATCATGAGGGGAAGGCGGAGCGGAAGCTAGCAGGTCGCTGAAAGAGTCGACTCTTCGTCGGCCGCGACGCGACACGCGATCGGCATGGATAAGCAAACTCCATCGCTTACCGGTGAATCGGGCACGGGCACGGCATGAGTTTCGGAGCCTTCCTCAGCGACCTGCTAGGCGCGGAGGCCGGTGCGCACGCGAGTCCAAACTTCATCGGCGTCCCCGGAGTATCGTTGGAGCGCCAAAAAATCGTCAAGCTCGGGCTTCGTGAGCTCGTACTCTGCGAGCGTAGCGGTGGGGTCGAGGAGCACCCGCTTCGCGAACTCGGGCTCGCGAACGCAGCGACCGATGATTCGATCGATGAGCGCGGTGCTCTCGGCGATCGATCTCATCCGCGCTCGTTGCAGGTGAGGTCGGTGCTCCAGGCGACCTGGCCAGGGTTGAAGCCCTGGTTGAACGTCTGCTGGATGTTCGAATAGATATGCGCGCTGTTGGTGAGGTTGGAGCTCAACGAGAGGGCGCCTCCGGCGACCTGATCGAGATCCTCTTCGGTGAGCCCTTCCTTGTTGAGGACTTCCTTCGGGTTGGCGGCGAGCTTCTGACGGTATTCCGGGTCACGGATGGCCCGGCCCACGATCGCATCGAGTTTGGCGGTAGCTTCTTTCTGATCCATTTAGTCTGCACCCTTCCTGGATTTTTCAAATTGCCGGCGAAGGTCGCCGTCCCACGAGCACGCCGTACACGGCGTTCTCTTCTTCGACATTGAGCCTCAATAACGAGTTCATGTCATCATCAAAAAATCCGCCCAAGCAGACCGTACCGAGGCCCTGCGCCGAAGCCACGAGCACGATGTTCTGGGCGATGTGACCGGCCTCAAGGAGGCCGAATCGGTACCCACGCTCGAGATATTTCGCGGCCGAACGTTCGAGCACGAGCGTAAGCACAATCATCAGGGCGGGATGGGCTTCTCGGACGAGCTGAGGGGCGGCGTGATGCAGCTCGTCATAACCAGCGAGGGGGCCGAGCCGCTCGAGCTCGTGCGCGAGCGTGGCGTAGTGATAGATACCGGGCCGAACGTCCGACACAGAAACGATGAGTGGATAGACTTCTACTGGATAGAGCGCACCGCCCGACGGATAACTGCGACGTGGCACTGCGTCTATCGTCGCAGTCACTCCACAGGCGACCTCGAGCAACTGAGAGAGCTCGGCGAGCGCCACAGGCTGCTCGCCGAACCGTCGAACCGATCTTCGCTCACGGAGCAATGGGCCGATCGGCGCAGTCAGCTCGAGCGGGCTCTTCGCGAGCTTCACGCGTTCGGCCTTGGGGTAGCGGCGATAGTCCAGGGCCAGCGTGTGGTCCACGGCTTCGGCCGTGGTCATCGTGGGCCAGTAGCTTGGCGTGATCTTGCTTTGCTCGTGGTAGACACAAGCGGCTGGAGCGCTCGAGGTCGTGGGGGCTCCAAGCTTGGTGAAGATCGAGCGTCGATCCGATTCCGCGAGGGATCGCTCGGCGCCATAGGCGGCTTCGACCTCTGCGGCGCTTCCTCCGCGGAGGATCACTTGGATCAGCTTTTCTCGGTCTCGTTCGCTCACGGAGCCTCCGTTTGGAGAACTCACTCCGGTATTGCGCTTTTACGAGGCTGGCAACTACTATCCGGTCTCGCGGAATCGTGATGAATCGAATCGCCGTGCGGCCTGGGCTCGCCTACCTGCCCTATGTGTTCCAACATCTCGTGCCGAGAGTTCCGGTGATCGTCCCAGGTGCGTCTGCCGAAATTCCCGCAGTGAAAACTTGGACCTTCGAGTCCCTTCGCGCTCGCGTCGGGGACCGGGTCGTCCGGGTCGACGTGAGCGGACAGGTGGAGCAGTGGGCAGTCCGCGAGTTCATCGACTCGCTGCGTGGCTCGGCGGAATCGGGCCGAGAGGTTCTCGAAGGTGGGACCGGGGGTGATCGACGCAATCCGCCCTACCTTCGAAACTCGTCGTTGGTGGAATTTTTCCCGGAGCTCATCCCGGAGGTCCCGCTTCCGATTTACTGCTATCCGAACTGGTTGGAGAGTGAGGCTCTCGCGAAATACATTCCGCCGGTTTGGACGTATTGGGCCGAGCTCTTTCTGAGTTGCGCGGGGACTCGATTTCCGCGGGTCCACGTCGATTCCTCGATGACTCATGCGTGGGTGATCGGAGTCATGGGGCGAAAGAAGTTCTGGGCGTGGCCGCCGAGGCGGGGTCAGCCGAATTATTCGATTCACTCGGAGGAGCAGCAGGCCGAGCGCGGCCTCGATTGCATCGGAAGGGACCTCGAGGGCTTCTTCGAGCACTCGAGGCCTTTTACGGGCGAGCTCGGGCCGGGTGACTTCCTGTTCCTGCCGACCGGGTGGTGGCACACCGCGGAGAGTCTGACTGAAGCCATCAGTCTTTCGGGGAATTTCGTGAACGAGACCAACTGGGCGGAGTTTGTGGACTGTTGGTTTTCGGGCATGAGGTACAAGCCAGGGATGCAGTCGATCTCTCAGTTGATGAGAGAGCTGGGTCGTCCGTAAGGCCCGCTACTTCGAGGCGTTCGGGTCAGTGAACACACGAGCGTGCCTCGGTGGAGGTTTGGGTTTTGGCGCCGAGGGCCGGCAGCAAGTCGTCGGTGACCGTGCGAGCGTAGGCCCGGTAGCCGTTGGCAAATGGGTGTGAGTCTCGCGGAGGGTACAGCAGGTCGCTCGATTCGAGGAGCTCGACGAGTCGAGGCTCGGCCTTTGCCCACGGGACACCTAGCTGATCGAGCTCCGGCACGAGCTCGAGCTCGAGCCGACTCTCGAGGTCGGCCACGCGACGAATGAGCTCGGGGACCGGCTGGCCGGCGCGTTCGAGGGCTCGCGCAAAGACGAGCTCGCGGGAAGGCACGAAGAGCACACCCAATCCGACGCCGGCTCGCGAGCAATCCATTGCCATTCTCACGAGCAGCTCCACGACGAGCTCGAAGCTTTTCTGGGTCTTGGATTTCGAGAGATCGGTCGCCTCGAGGACCGCCGCGAAGCGGTCCTTGTTCATTTCGAAACGATGCGCCGCCAGGTCGGCCACGACCCAACGCTCGCCGACGGCCGGCTCGTTCAACTCGCACTTGTAGAGCGCGGTGCGGACCAGGCTGGCTAGGCGAAGGGAGGAGATGAAGTCTTGGGCGCCTTTTCGGATGGGTCGCAAGAACGACAACGGCCCGGGCTTGACGGTGATCGAGTCGCAGAAGCCTAGGTCCACGAGCTGCTTTCCTTCTGGAGATCTCCACCACTCGGCCTGGTGATAGGCTTCGCAGATATCGGCGAGGTCGTTCTGCAAGTAGAGCGCGAGCACGATCGCTTTCGGGTTCATACACAGCGCTTCGTCCAGCAGCTTGTAGGCCTGGAGCGGTCCGAAGCCTCCCATGCCGAAGTTGTAGACGGTCGAGGAGCTCGTTTTGGCCACGAGACTCGGCCAGCTCGAGGGCGCCTCGACGTTGTACCCGTACGTGTGAGAGTCACCGAAGGCGACGAGATCGACCTTTGCGGGGACGGACGCGTTTCGAAAGCCGCGGGCATCGGCGTCGGGCCAGCCCTTCGGGAGGCGGTACACGAGCACGTCGTCGTGATTTCTGGCTGGGATCAGCAGTTGGCTGGGCGCGAAGGAGAGGAGCGCGAGGGCGCCTTCGGCGAGAGCGACGGCGATGAAACAGGAACCGCCGATCAAAGCGAGGGTTCCGAAGAAGGCGCGACGCGACAAGGCGCGGCAATCTACGCTCGCGGGGCTCGGCTGTCAGTGGACGATGGGCCTTTTGGTCCGTCGAGCTCAGCGGATTCTCCCGCTCGAGAGGAAATCGCCGATTCGTTGGTCATCGACTGGTCAAGACGCGGATCCCGAGGAAGCATGCCGCCCATGGCTCCGACCATCCTCGTGACCAACGACGACGGTTTCTTCGCTGACGGGATCGCGGTGCTCGCGCGTGAGCTCGCGGTGTTGGGCGACGTCGTGGTGGTGGCTCCGGATCGGAATCAGTCCGCGGTCTCGCACAAGATCAGTCTCTACCAACCGGTGCGAGCGCAGGAGATCAAGCCGAGGCTTTGGTCCGTAGACGGGACGCCCACGGACTGCACGTACCTCGGCGTCGTGGAGCTCTTGCCGCAGAAGCCTTCGCTGGTCGTCTCGGGGATCAATGCCGGGCCCAATTTGTCTCAGGACGTGCACTATTCGGGCACGGTGTCGGGAGCCGTCGAGGCGACGATGTTGGGCGTGCCAGCCATCGCAGTCTCGGCGCTCGTGCCGAACGAAGAGACGTACGCGGCCGCTGCCGCTTTCACTCGGGAGCTCGCGCGACATGTGTTGAGACACGGTCTCCCGGCCGGCGTCACGCTCAATGTCAACGTGCCCAAGGGTTCGCCGAAGGCGTACGCGTGGACGAGCTTGGGCGTGCGACCCTACGAGCACGCGGTCGAGCGACGCACCGACCCACGAGGCCGAGTCTATTTCTGGATCGGTGGAGAGCCCACGGCGCATCACGATGTTCCGGGAAGCGATTGCAACGCTGTGGCCTCCGGCCTGATCTCGGTCACTCCGATTCAAACCGACGTCACGGCGCGCGCCTTTCTCGACGCGAGTCTCGGAGCGGCTCAGCCCCAAGAGTTCCCGGGCTTCGAGGCTCGCCAGGCGGAGTGATCGGGCAGCGAACATCGTTGGCGCTGTTGCTTTGCGGCCTCATGGCCTGCCGCCACGGTCGTTCCTCCGACGACGTCCACGTCGTGGCCCCCGGCGAGACGCTCTCGGAGATCGCCGACCATTACGGCGTGCCGCTCGAGAAGCTCGTGAAGTCCAACAGGCTCGCGGACCCCGACCACATCTACGTCGACCAGAAGCTCGTGATTCCTTCGGCGGAAGAAGCGCCTAGCGAAGGCGATCGGGAGGCGGAGGAGGAGGGCAGGGCGGAAGAGGACGATCGCGCGATCGACGAAGCGGTCGTTCGCCTCGAAGAGAGTGAAGGCGCCGAGGCGGTCCCGAGCGCTCCGGAGACCATGGTCGGCCCGTTGATTTGGCCCGTGGACGGTGTCGTGATCTCGTTGTTTGGCGAAGACGATGGAGCGCGACACGACGGGATTGACATCGCCGCCCCGGAAGGGACACCGATCTGGGCCGCCGCGGACGGAGAAGTTCTTTTTTCGGGTGAGCAACAGGGTTATGGGCTCATTCTGATTCTTCGACACGAAGGTGACTTGGTGACCGTCTACGGGCACAACCTAGAGAACCTGGTGCGCGAAGGCGAACAGGTGAAGAAGGGCCAACCGCTCGCGCGAGTCGGCCAGAGCGGCGGACAGCTGACCCCGTCGCTTCACTTCGAGGTGCGCAAAGGCGCCGTCGCTACGAACCCCCTTTTGCTCTTGCCCCGATGAGAGGAGATGAAAATGCGTGAATGGAGCCCCGAGTTGGCCACCAAGGTCCGTGAGCGGATCCGAGACGTTCCTGATTTTCCGAAGCCCGGAATCATGTTCAAAGATCTCACTCCTGTTTTTGCACACGGCCCGACGTTCAGGAGTTTGATCGAGGGCTTCGCGGAGCGCTACTCGGCCTCCAAGATCGACGCGATCGTGGGGATCGAGGCTCGTGGGTTCATTCTCGCGGCGCCGCTTGCGACCGCGCTAGGCGCCGGGATGGTGATCCTTCGAAAGCCCGGGAAGCTGCCGTGGAAGACGCACTCGCAGACCTACGCGCTCGAGTATGGCACCGACACCCTAGAGCTTCATCAGGACGCCGTGCGGGAGGGAATGCGGGTGGTGATCATGGACGATTTGTTGGCCACGGGTGGCACGATGAGTGCTGCGGTGCAACTCGTCAATCGTCTCGGCGGGCATGTACACGAGGCAGGGTTCGTCGTGGAGCTTGCGTTTTTGGCTGGTCGCACGAAGTTGCCGGAGGGGACGAGGGTCGCGTCCCTCGTGAGTTTCTAAGGGCACGAGCAGTCGGACGGTCGGACTTTCGCGGTATCCCGTTTGTCTCGCCGGTCTCGCCGGTGGTACTCTCGCGGATCATGCGCGCGGCTGCGCTGCTTCTCTCGGGTGTATCAGCGTGCCTCGCGGAGGTCGAACTTTCGTTTCCGTCGGTGGAGGGTGCGCGGACCGCGCTCTGGGTTCGGCGAGCGGATTCCGCGACGGAGCTTCGAATTTTGGACCTGAGCTCGTCCCCTTTGGAGTTGGCGCCGAGCTATGGTGAGTTTCCGAGTTTGGGGCTCGCTTTTTTTGGGCCCTCACCGTTGGATTTTGGAATCGACGTGTCGAGGCCCGAGCCAACCCTCCCGTGCGCCATGGAGAGGGGCCTGCGCCTCGAGCGCGCGCTTGCGAGCTTCGAGATGGGCGCGGATGGACGGTGGGTACCGATCGACCGACCTGGATTGCTCGGGGAGCTCTTTTCGACGATCGAGCCCCCCTGTCCGTTCGTACGAGCGCGACCGGTCTCGCTGCCTGGGTCCGCGCCGACCTCGAACGATCGCCTGAAGCGAGTCTCGTTCATTTTGCCTTTGCCGGGAGACGACCACGCGCTCGTGAGTGCGTCCGACCGGCTCTACGAGGCCATCGGCGAGCAAGTCGAGCTGGTCACGAAGACGTTGCCGACCGGCGCTGCCGCTCGGATCGGAGACCACTTCTGGTTCGCTCGGGACGGGGAGCTTGCGGAGACCGACCTGGCTCTGAATGAGCTCCGGAGGATTCCGCTCGAGCTCGGCACGGAGTTCACGGCCGTCACACTACTCAGCGGTGGCGAGACCGGCGACGGAGTAGAGCTCGTCGGAATCACCGGAAACCAAGACTCGGGCCCGCATTCGCGCAGTGTCGTGGCCTTTCGTGTCGACGTGGGCGCGGGGGTCACGGAGGGGCACCGGCTCGCTGCGTCCGAAGACATGGAGCGTGTCGTTTGGATCTCGCCTGGTTTGGCGGTGGCTTCGACGGGGGGCGACTCTCTGTACGTTCTGCGGGCCAACGAAGAACCGGAAAAAATCGCGGGTCATCTCCTCCGAGATTCCAGCGTTCCCGGACGATTCACAGCGCTTCGGTGGTTCCAGGGCGCGGGGCTCTTTGCCGCGACGCTCGTCGGGACTGCGGTCTCGATCTATTCGACGCATGACCCCGTCTCCGGGACGTGGTCGGATCCGATCGCCGTTCCCGACCTCGTCTATCCGATTCAAGACCTCCTCGCTGACGGGGACCTCGTCTACGTGGGCAGGAAGGGGCTCGTGGGCCTGAGGAAGGACGGGCAAGCGTGTGGTCCTTGGGCCGTTGCCGACCATAGTCTCCTCTTGCTTCAAAGACTTCCAAACGGAGTGCACCTATCCGGCGGATACAACCAGAACGAGGGGAGGGACACGACTCTCAACCGACTGGAGATCGTCTCGAGCTGCCGAGAATGAGTTGTGCCTGCGTCGAGGGTCGGGTGCTTCTGTCGATTGATCGACGAGTACGGGGGCTGTTGTTGGGAGCTTGGGCGACTGGCTCTCGCTCGAGAGTGAGAGTACTCTGCCGACGTGAGCATCGAGTTCGAGTTTTCGGAGAGCACCGGCAGGTTCCAGGTCGCTGGCGATTCTGTCCGGGACATTTGCGGGCTGCTCGCGACGGGGGCGCAGGCCGATGCGGTGAGTCTGTATGAGCGAAGCGCGTTCAACGTCGGGTCGCAGCTCCTGGCTCAGCTGGACAGAATGCCAAACGGGCTGCAGCGGCAGTTGGCCTCGCTGTTCTTCGAAGCTCGAGACTATCAACGAGCCGGCGAGGCTTTCGAGCGACTGAGCGATTGGGACCGCGCCGCGTCCGCCTACGAGTCTGCGCGTATGCTCGACAAGGCCGCTCAGTGCCACGCGCGCGCAGGCCGTGGTGATCGGGCGGGCAGCCTGTTGGCTCGGGCCGGCGCCGCCAAGGGCGCAGCGACTCTGTTCTCGGACAAGAAGGCGGATCTCCGCGGAGCCGCGGAGTCGTTCGAACGCTCCCGCGACTACCTCGGCGCAGCCAAGCTCTATCTGAACATGGGCGATCAGAAGCGGGCGATCGAGGCGCTGGATCGGACGCCTCGCAGCTCACCTCTGCACCTGAAAGCGGTGCTCGTCGCCGCCGAAGTCCTCATCAAGGCTGGTCAACACGACGAGGCGCTCCGGCGGCTCGCGGCGAGCCTGCCTCGAAGCAGAGTGCTGACGAACGGGGACATGGTCGATGTCGCCTACCAGCTGGGTAAGCTACTCATGAGTATGAAACGCAGCGAGCAGGCCAAGATCGCGTTCCAAATGGTCGTCGCGTTCGATCCGGGCTACCGCAACGCGACGCGCTATATCGAACAGTGCGACGCGTCCGCTCGAGGGACTCGAAACACGGTCCCCACCCGAGTCGTCGCCACGCCTGCTCCACCTCGGGCAGCGGAAGCGCGCTCGGTGTTGCCTCCCGTCGACCTGTTTCCCATGTCCGAGCCTTCCATCTCAGCGCCTCCTGAAGTGCTCGAGCCCTTTGCAGGTCAGGCTGTGCAGCCGCTTCGACCGACCGAAGGCACCGTCCGCGTCCGTGTCTCTCAAGAGATCGTCGCGATCGAGGCGGCCGAGCTCGAGCCGTCGATCGATCCCTTCGCCGGCCAAGTGCAAGGCCAACAGCCCCCGCCGCTGCCTGGGTATGGGTTGCTGAAGGAGCTCCTGATCTTCAAGGAGCTGTCGTTGGAGGAGATGCGAGACTTGCACTCACTTTGTGAGCTTCGCTCGTTCGAGCCCGGGGAGGTGATGATCGAGCAAGACCGACCAGGACCCGGCTTGTTCATCGTAGAGCAGGGCATCCTGTTCATCTCCAAAGTCATCCAGGGCCGCGACGTCCCGTTGAGAGAGGTGAGTGTGGGTAGCTTCGTTGGCGAAATGTCACTCATCGACGACGCACCCACTTCGGCACGAGTGACGGCGAAGACTCACGTCCGAGCGCTCGTGATTGGGCGGGAAGCCTTTCAACGCCACATGTGGAACTCGGACCCGTTGGCCGCGAGGGTCTATCACAGCTTCATTCGCATGCTGAGTAGTCGGTTGCGAGAGAACAGTGACGTGCTCGCCGAGCTCAAGGAGCGCCTCGGTATGTCAGGTCCGCAGGGGAGGTGAGTCGGTCAGGTCGGAGCTCGAAGATTTCCGAGAGACTTCTGAGAGTCGTCCGCTCAGCTCGTCGTGCGCTCAGCTCGCCTTGACAGGCGTGTCATCGCCTTGGAACGCCTTCACGATCGCGCGCCCGGCGAGCGCACCCAGGACGACCCCGCCGACCGCGGCGGCCGCTCCTCCGATCACCATCCAAGCGCTGCCCGTGGCGATTCCGGTGATCACTCCAAGGAGAGTGCCCACGACGCCAGCGCCCTTGAAGGCGCTCATGGCCATGCCAAATCCGTAGGCCAGACCGAGCTGGCCTCCTACGACCGCGCCGCCCGCTCCGCCGGCTGCGCCGCCCACCACGGCTCCGACTGCGCGTGCGGTGTCGACGCCGTCCTCCGCTTGCGCGTTTTGCGTCGGAGGCTGAGCCGGAGCTTGCTGGACGGTCGGCTGAATCGACTGAGGGGCGGGAGATTGGGGGGCGATCCGAGTCCTCACGGCACCGACTTCATCCCACGTTTCGATCCTCGTTGTCCATATGCCTGCGTCTCGAAGTGTGGGGACAGACCGGCCTGCGGCGATTCAGTTCAACCTCCGCATGATGAACCACGGAGAGCACAGAGAAGGAACGCGGAGGGCACGAAGGATTTTCTCAAAAATCGTCTGTGCTCTCTGCGTTCCTGCGCTGTGTCCTCTGTGGTTTGCCCGGCGCCGAGCGATCATATCGCTCAACTGGGTCGTGCACCCTGCGGGGACAGTCCGCGACAGCGCTTCAGTTGCGTCGTCTTCACTGGTGCCCTAGCAACAGGGAGTGCGCAGGAAGCCAGTCGTCTTGGTCACGGGAGCTGCTGGGGAGATGGGTCACGGACTGATTCATCGCCTCGCCGACATGCCGGAGTGGGATGTGCTCGCGCTCGACGTTCGTGAGATCGAGGAGCCGATTCGGAAGCGGTGCGCGGGCGCGCTGTCCGGAGACATCTTGGACGCCCGACTCATCGGGCGGCTCGTCGGAGAGTACGAGATCCACGCGGTCTTCCACCTCGCCGCGCTGTTGTCTACGCGCGCCGAGTTCGTTCCCGACACGGCCCACGAGGTGAACGTCAGCGGAACGCTCAACCTCCTGAAGCTCGCGGTCGATCAAGCGCGGTGGCATGGGCGCAGGGTCACCTTCATGTTTCCAAGCTCGATCGCGGTCTATGGTTTCGCGGACGTCGCCGCCAAGGCCGCCGCGGGACGCGTGAAGGAGAGCGAAGCGACCGAGCCGCACACGATGTACGGCTGCAACAAGCTCTACTGCGAGCACCTGGGGCGCTACTTTGCGATGCACTATCGGCAGCTCGCGAGCACGGCCGAAGAGAAGAAGGGCGTCGACTTTCGCTCCATTCGCTTCCCCGGATTGATCTCCGCGTTCACGCTCCCGAGCGGCGGGACGAGCGACTATGCGCCGGAGATGGTGCACTCTGCGGCGCAGAAGAAGCCTTATGAGTGTTTCGTTCGCGAGGACACTCGGATCCCGTTCATGGCGATGCCCGACGCGATCGACGCGCTGCTCGGGCTGATGGGGGCGCCCGGGGACTCGCTGACGCGCACCGTCTACAACATCGCAGCCTACTCTCCGAGCGCGATGGAGCTCGCGGAGCTCACTCGCCGGTTCTTTCCGGACGGTCACATCAGCTTCAACCCGGACCAGCGACGCCAGGGGATCGTGGATAGCTGGCCCGAAGATGTGAACGACGACGCCGCTCGCAGAGACTGGAGCTTCGCTCCGAAGTTCGACCTCGAGCGAACCTTCGCCGAGTACCTGGTCCCAAACGTCAGGGCGCGCTATCGCGCCTGAGGCGCGTGAGGCGCGTGCAGTTCCAAACAGGGATCCGCGAAGCTTTTGCTCAGCCGTCGTTCGAGGTCATCGGCGAGAGAGACGCGGCTTCTTCGCGAGGCTCGGCGACCAGTGGCAGCGAGAGCCCGTCGATCGTGCCGAGGCGGATGCGAAGCGTGTCTCCGCTCTCGACGCTTGGAATTCGGAAGCTGCCGACGAAGCGACCTTCGATGGAGACCCACTTGAGCTCGATCCCCGCGTCCGCCGCTCGCCACGTATCCTTCTCGACCTTGGCGACCGTACGGATGTCGACGGTCTGGCTCTGAAGCTCGATGGGGGCCCGATCGCCATCCAGAAAATATTCGGGCGTGAGAGGCGCAGAGAGCTCCACGAGCCCGGTGCCGTCCCTGCGGGCGATCAGACGTGCTTTGGGCGTGGTCCAGTGAATGGGAGCCCGCGCGGTCGCGAGCTGCGCGATCTGATCGGCTCGAATGATTTGAGCTTCAACGATTCGAAGGCTGGGCTCTTCGTCGGCCAGGCCCAAGATGTCTACGACCAGCCGCGCTTTCAGGACCGAGACGCGTCCCTGGCCGTCCCGCAACGTGAGAGGGCGCTCCAACGCGACGTCGCCGTGAGCGTCGATCGCGCCTTCTGCAGGACCGAAGTCGATTCGAACGTCCGCATCACCAAGTCGTGCTGGAACGTTACGATTCGCAGCGAGACGGGCCCTCTTCGGCTTACCTGTGTCGAGCTCGAATCGCTCGGCGAGGGGCGCGACGGTTAGGCGGTCAGGGCCGAGGCTGAAGGTGATGGCGGGCTGCTCGAGCACGA
Source organism: uncultured Myxococcales bacterium (assembly GCA_964463485.1). GTDB lineage: Bacteria > Myxococcota > Kuafuiibacteriia > Kuafuiibacteriales > Kuafuiibacteriaceae > CAYXDO01. Next base: position 19,464 of record CAYXDO010000063.1, read on the forward strand.
ACGGGGTGCCCAGGAGCTGGAGAGCGACTGCAGCCCACATCGACCCTCATGGAACCATATCGGCGCCTTCGTTGGCGCTCGGTCGTCCGTCCGTGGGGGTTAATCTGGATAAGGACTCGCTGGCGAAGGGGCAGCCGATGGTCTGTAGTCGGTGGGTGTCGAGCGGAAAGCGAGAGGTCGTGGAGGTGCCTCGACCGGTCGATACGGTCGGGGCGTTGGCCGAGGCGATTCGGCGGCTTGCGGCGATCGAGGGGGACAAAGCGTTGATCGGCGGCGTGGCGCTCTCGGTCTACGGCATCGTCCGCTACACCAAGGACGTGGATCTCGCCGTCAGCGTCGCCCAGAGCAGCGCGGCAGAGGCCTTGTTTGCCGATGCGGACCCGCAGCCGCTTCGGATCGGCGGCGTCTCGATCCTGACGTCTTCCGGCGTACGCGTCGACCTCATCGATCGCAGGGATCGCTACGGGGCGCTTTACGCGGAGGCCATCGAAGCCGCGCATCGCGAGGGCAAGCGTGCTCGGGCCGAGGACGTTGAGATTCCGGTCGTGCCCCTGCCGTATTTGGTTGCAATCAAGATGGCTGCGGACCGGCCCAAGGACGAGGCGGACCTCGATTCCATGTTGCGGCTGCCGGAGCTCGACCTCGCGCGAACGCGACAGATCGTCGAGAAGCACCTGGGCCCGTTCGCGGCGGGGCGACTGGATCGACTTGCGAGAGCCGTGGGCAGAAGCGACGCTCCGAAGGACTACGAAAATGGGGGATCACACCCGAGTTGAGCGGGGCGGGAGTTGAGCGGGGCGGGAGCGGACCCAGATCGCGTCTGTGCGGGGCTGGCTCGTCCGCGAAGGCTACGCGCAGGCAAGGTGCCTGGGCTCCCAGGGCGGAAGAAGCGCTCCCAGGCGAAAGGGCCGATCACTGCAAGATCGTGCCGAGGTCGGTCTCCAGCTGCTGGGCTGCGCTCTTCGAGATTTCGGCCCAAAGATGGGTGACTCCGGAGCGCCCGTAGAACTCGTCCTTGGCCTTCACGATCGTCATGGTCTCTTTGATCTTGGCGTCTTCCATCCAGATCACCTCCATGACCGGCTCGCCTTTGGGATCTTCACCCGCGGGCAGATATTTTCGGGCCGCGAGCTTCTCGATCTTGTCGACGTAATTTTCGAGGGTCTCGTCGCGAGCGTCTGGCTTGTCGACATCGGCCCAGAACGCGTCCTTCTCGCTCAAGCGATTGCCGTGGACCACGCGACGTTCTTTGCCCTTCGCCTTGATGACGATGTCGGTGACGTCTTTGGAGTCGAGCTCCCGGAGGTTGCGTTGCATGAAGCGGCCTTCGGGGTACTCGAGATCGCCTAGCTGCTTGGATTCGATCAGGAAGATCTCCTGGCCGTCGCGCGGCCTCACGTAGTGGTCTCGCGATCCGTAGGTTCGTCCGCCCACCACGAACACCCGCTCCGATCCAGCGGCGCGGATGATCAACTTTTTCTCGGGCGCTTTGAGCTTGGTCTCTTCGAGCTCCTTGGGATCGAGCTGGGTCCCCAAGCTCCGAAGCGCGGTGAACGGAGCAAAATCTTTCAGGAAGTCCTCGGTCTTGTCGTTGCCGACGAAGCCACGCTTGCCCGTCTTGGTCTCGATCTCGAACCACGCATACGGCTTCTGATCGGCGTCCTTTTTCCGCGAGAGCGCCACGGTCTGCGTCTTCGTGATGAAGACGACCTCCTTGAGCTCCTCGGGCTTGGCGTCGATCACGGTGACCTTGGTAGCCGCCGAGCCATCCTTTTTCTCCTCCCGGGTCCAGGTCAGATAGGCGCCGACCAGAGCCACCACGAGCAGGGCGGAGAGAGTCTTCACTTCGTTCATCGTTGCCTCCGTCGCACGCGGAAGAAGCCGAGCAGGCCGACCAGCATCGGGACACCCATCGTCGTTCCGTAGAACCAAAGCGAGTCTTCGCTGCGCTTGTGCACGATCTTCACGTCCTCTTCCGAGACGGTTGGGAGCACCGGCTCTTTGATGTCGCGCAGCCAGTACACGATATCGAGCAGGAGGTATGGGTTGCCGCTGAAGCGAATGAAGTCGTCGGCCATCGGATCGACGTCTGCGAGCACGAAGACTCGACCTTCTTCTGCGCCCGCCGTTGCCGTCCGTGTGATCGCGGCGGCGAGGCCGTAGCCGGACTTTTTCTCGTTCTCTCCGGGCTCGAAGTCGCCGTCGGCGTCTCTGAACGTGGCACTCATCGCCGTCAAGACCAGGTCGACCTTCATGTCCTTCGGCGTCTCCTCGAGCTTCTCGAGGGAGCCGGTCTTCGAGAAGAGGGTGGCCAGCTTGTTTGCGTTCCTGGTCATGGTGGTCACCGAGGCGTGCGAGCTGAAGCGGTTGCTGTAGATGAGCGCGTGATCTCCTTTGGTGTGGGTCAGCGCGGCGAACTCGGCCGCGTTCGCGAGGATCGTCCTATCGAACTTCAGCCCCAGCTTGGTCAGGAGCTCGTCGAGCTGTGAGCCTTCACGCTCGGCCTCGAGCGCGATGAAGACACGGGCTCCCTTCGCGATCCCCTGCTCGAGCGCGGCGATCTCTTCGGGCATGAAAGGCTTCTCGGGTCCGAGGATCAGGATGATCGAGGCGTCGTCGGGCACTTTGTTGGAGAGCCCTTCGGCGATCCCGAGTGGTTTGATCTCATACTGGTTCGCTTCGAGGTTCTTCTTGAGCAGCCCGACGGGCGATCGCGTGTCATCTTTTTCGAGGGTGCCGAGCGATCGCTCGCCGTGGCCGTTCGTGAAGTACGCGACGCTCTTTCCGCGGGTGACCTTGATGAGAGACTTCGCGAGGTTCGAGTCGAAGCTGCGGAGGGCGCTTCGGGCGCTCTTGACGTCCATGCCGACGCGGAACTTGTCGTTGGTCTTTTCGTGAGAGATCGCGACGTATCCGTTCTCGGACACGCCCACCTCGGTGGCCCGCTTTCCGGCCAACGCCTGGTCGATGCGGGTGATGGTGACCTTGTCGGAGGCGCCTTCCAACGCGTCGAAATAATGCTGCAGGGCCTCGGCGACCTCGTTGGCTCTGGGGAAGAAGAGGGTGATCTGCACGGGTTTGGTGAGGTCGCGCATCATCGCTTTGGTGGCATCACTCGGTCGCGCTTCGCTGGTCTGGGAGAAGTCGACCTTCATCTCGTGCTCCTTGGCCACGTAGTTCGCGAGGAACAGCACGGACACGAGCAAGCCCAGCGCGAGGCCGCGTTCGAACGCTTTGAGGACGCGCCGGCTTTCGTAACGATCGATGAACGCCACGGACCACACCGCCACCTCGAGCGCGAACAGGGGGGCCGCCGAGGCGATCAGCACGATGGGGAAGACGGCGAGCAAGACGCCCTTCGTCCGTGAAGTGTCTTCGACGAAAGCCGAGCCGCCATACAAGGCCATCGCGAGCGCGATCCCCAACGTGGCGAGCAAGATCCGCGTAGCGACGGGCTTCTTGTCGGGGCCAGCAGCGGCCAGCTCCTGGAAGCGTCCGATCAAGGCCGCGACCAAGCTCGCGCCGCCGACGGCCGCGAGCGGAACGCGGGTACCCTCGACGCCCGATAGGACTCGCTCTCCAGCCCAGAGGAAGGCGAGGCCTACGATCGAGACGATCGATGGCCAGAGCGCGTGAATGCGAGGCGCCGTTTTCATGTGCTCCACCTCCGGGCCTCGAGCGAGGCCCTCGCTAGGGCGAGAAAGACCAGCGTCACGCTCACGTAGAACGCGACGTCGCGCGAGCTCACGACGCCGTTCATGAACGGACGGAAGTGGATGTTGTGGAGCGCCATGTAGTTGACGACGTCACCCAGCGTCCCGTCGACCAGTCGAGCCACGAGCCAGAGCACGACCAAGAAGGCCGTGATGGCTCCGCCTACGACTGCCGACACCACCTGAGATCTCGAGAGCGTGGAGGCGAAGGTGCCAATCGCGATCACCGCCGAGCCCAGCAGCATGAGCCCCAGATAGCCGGCGAACATGTGACCGATCGTGACCTTGCCGCGGATGAAGATGAGGAGCGGCATGTAGACCGAGGCGAGGACGAGCGTGCCCAGGAACGCGAGCGCCGAGAGGTACTTTGCAAAGATGATCTGCCCTTCGCTCAGCGAGGAGTTCATGAGCAGCACGAGCGTTCCAGAGCGGCGTTCCTCGGCGAGCAACCGCATCGAGATCAGCAGCGCGGCGACGAGCGTTATGCCGCTTGCGTCTTCGAAGAAGTTGGAGAGCACGTCGCTCGAATAGCGCGCCGTCGTTCCGACCGCGCGTGTGTTGAAGAAGAGCCCGTACACCAGCAGCATCAACGAGCCGATCACATAGCCCGAGTAGGTGCCGAAGTAGGTCGCCATTTCCCTTCGAACGATGAGCCCCATGCCTTGCCACGGGTTCGGCCGGGTTCGACCGGCCATCGCATTCGCTTCCATCAGACGTTCGCTCCCGTCAGCTTGAGAAAGGTCTGCTCTAGCTGCGACTTCTCGTCTTCCAATCTCTTGAGCCCGAGACCCGCGCCGACGATGGCTTTCGCGAGCGCCTCCGACTGATCAGTCGTCATTCTCACCTCTAGATCGATCACGCCGTCGCTGCTGGAGACGACTTTGGTCGACTCCACCGCGGGCACCGATCGAACGGCCGTTTCTAGTGCCTGAGCCTCACCGCGCACGACCAACCGAATTCGCCCGCCGCCCTGAGGCTTCGCGAGCTCTTGCTCGTGCTCGACGCGGCCCCGGTGCATGATCAAGACGCGGTCGCAGGTCTGACTGATCTCGCCGAGGATGTGGCTCGAGATCAGCACGGTGTGCTTTTCTTTGAGCTTACGAATCAGCGTTCGCATCTCCACGATCTGCACGGGATCGAGGCCGTTGATCGGCTCGTCCAAGATCACGAAGTCCGGATCGTGAACGATGGCCTGCGCGATCCCGACGCGCTGTTTGAAGCCGTGAGAGAGCGTCTGGATCGCTTCGTCGGAGACCTCGCGCAGGTCGCAGAGATCGATCACCTCGGCGAGGCGTCGACGAGAGGTCTCGACGTCGAGCCCCTTCAATCGGGCCGCGAACTCCAGATAGCTCGAGACCCGCATGTCGTCGTAGAGCGGAGGAGGCTCGGGCAGAAAGCCGATCCGCCACTGCATCGAGAGCGGATCGTCGAGGAGGTCGCGACCGTCGATTTCGATGCGGCCCGACGACGGAGTCAAAAGTCCCGCGAGCATCCGCAGCGACGTGGTCTTTCCTGCGCCATTGAGCCCGAGAAAACCGACGATCTCTCGGTCGGCGATGGAGAAACTCACGCCGTTCACGACACAGCGGCTCGCGTAGAACTTCGTGAGACCTTCGGTGCGAATCATTGGCACCCCTTTCTTGAGGCCCGCGCGACCTCGGACGATCGCGATTCGGGGCTGGAGCGCGCGGTTTCTTACACTTGGATTTCGGTCGGTCAAGGTTCCAGAGGAGGCGAGGAACGATCTCGAGCCGCCGAACGGTCGAATCTTCGTCCGCGGAATGAAGGAACGAGCTTCGTGGTTCTTATCGCTTCGGCGCGCACGGCCCAAGCGCTTCGGTCGTGTCCCCTTTTCCAATGGCGTCCGTCGGAAGTGCTTCGATCTCCTCGCAGACCTTCTCGGCCCGGTCGCAGTGGCCATCCGCTGCCAGCGAGTGAGCCAGGTGCAGGAGCGCCACGCCGAGATTGCGAACGGCGTTCGGCGCGCTGGGATCTACCGCCCGCGCCTCTCGCAGTAGAGTCACAGCCTCTTCTTGGTCTCCCGCGTCGAGAGCCGACGCCGCCTCGATGGACAGACAGCGCGCGCGAGCCTGCCTCGGGAATGGATCGGAGGGGTCCAGCGCCTCGATCTCTTCTAGGGTCGAAAGATCACAGACGTTCCGCGAGAGAGCGTCCTTTACCAGGTGCTCGAGCGCCACTCGAAGATTGTGCTTCGCAGCGCTGTCGTTGGGAGACAACCGCAAGCCCTCACGAAGTACCTCCGCAGCCTGATCGTAGCGCTTCTCGTCCAACCACCGAAGCCCGATGAGGTGAAGAGCGCGGAGCCGGTCGGACTCCAAAAACGGCGGAGACGCCCCGCCGCGAGTCTCCGCGAGCTCCTTGACACGAGCGATCATTCGCATCGAGTTGTCGTACTCACCGCGCTCGGCCCAAGCCATCGCCGACATACGAAGCGCCGCGATCTGGTTCTCTTCGATGGTCGCCCGCAGGTTGGTGTCTCGGGCCGCGATCGGTAGAGACAGAGCCTCTTCGGACGCCTCGAGCGCACCCACGAGATCGCCCGCCGCTACGCGGTCGAGCGAACGCTCCGCCAACGCAAACGCAAGGAGCCCGGCGCTGTCGTTCGGCAAGAGCCACTGCAGGGTCTGGGTCAGGAGGAGAGCGCTGTCTCGCTTCTCGACACGATCCCGAGCCAATAGTCGCTCCGTCGAAGCCCGCAAATTCGTCGATACGGCCGCAGCGATCCGCGGATCCTCGGGCTGGAGCTTCGCCGCCGACAGCAAAGTACGATGCGCCCGCTCCACCCGAATGACGTCGTCCGAGGCGAGATCGTCGGAGGCCAGCTGCGCCAACAGGGCCGCGCGCTGGCTCCTCAAGAGCGCCTTCATTTCCCAGGTCTCACCCATCGCCTGGGCGCGAGCGATCAGGCGCTCGGCGCGGGACACGTCCCCGGCCTCTTGGGCGATGGACGCGCGATTCACGTAGATCGCAGCGAGCAAGCCCACGATCGACGCAGGGCTTCCGCCTTCGGCGATTGTGTCGCCGGAATCACCGCTCTCGATCTGAAGCCGCCGAAGAATGCGAGCGCGAACCGGGGGATCCGGATCGAAGCCGTCACGAGAGGTCGGCTCCACGAAGATCGCGCCGCTTGGAACGACGACGACGGAACGAGCGTGGCTCGGAAGGAGCTCTGCGTAGACGTTCAACCTCAGTCGCTCTGCCAGGAGGTTGTAGAGCGCAGCCGCGGAGACACAGTTGAACCGACCCTCGTCGATGATCTCGCGCAGCGTCGTCGCTCGCGGATCGTAGGTTCTGAGCAGTTGGCGGCCGTGCAGCGCCCGCAGCAACGTGTGGGCCCGGACCTCGGGCGGATCGCGCATGTCCACCGCTGCCAATATCGGCGTAACCTTTCGCTCGAGCGCCACGCGCGCTTGGGCGAGACCTTCGGTCGATTCGTAGCCGCTCACGATGAGCGCGAGTGTCACGACGTCGAAGTCTTCAGCAGAGTCGGTCTGCGGCGCAGACGCAGGCAGAGAGTGCGCGCACGCGGAAAGCGCGCAAACCGCAACGGCGGCTCCGACCCGCATTCGGTCATCTTCGCAGCACTCTCGCCGCTCGTCCAGGAGACCCCCGCAGCGCGGTAAACAAGCCGCGCGGCTCAGTGATCAGCGGACAAACTGCCTGGAAGGAGGATGCCGGAACGGGCACGTGAAGTGCCGCAACTTGGACAATACCCTGAGAGACCGTCCGGCCCTACCGGATCTGGTCCTGAATTCCCAGGTAAAAACGATAAACAGAAAGCTGGTTTGCCCGAACCTCAACCCTCACGTGCTTTTCGTATTTCCCATCCAATGAACGGAGGACGAGGTGATGCTCGCCCGCCTGGAACGTCGTCGCCTGGAGCGGAGCTCGACCGATCAGATGCTCGTCCTCTCCGTCGTAGACCTCTCCGTCGGGCGATAGGCCGAGCGTCAGCTGACCTTCGAGCGGCGCATCGGTCATGTGCGCATGCTCAGGGCCTTCGTCGGGCGTGGACATGGGTGGGTCGAAAAGGATCTCGAGGTCTTTCTGCTCGGCGATCCCGAGCTTTCCACGCCAGGCCCGCGCGCGGCCGTCGATGCTCACGACGGTGAGGTCGATCGGGCCGGGGCGGACGATGGTCTTGGTGAGTGGAGTCTTTCCGCGAGGATAGCCGTTGATCCGCACGGACGCCCCCTCTTGGTCGCTGCGAACGGAGATTGTGGCGTCGGGTGGTTTTGGCACATCGTAGGTGCGGTCGACGACATCACCTGCCGAGATTCGCACGGTTCGCTCGACGGCCTCAGCGCCCTCGAGCTGCATGCGGAGCGTGTGTTCGCCTGGGGCCAGGAACAGGGTCGCGGGAGTCGCCTCGACCTTGAGCTCTCCGTCGATCCATACCTTCGCGCCTGTGGGAAAGGTGCGGAGGCGAAACCGGCCAACGTCGACGGGGCGGCCGCTCGCGTCGACGGGTTCGTTGCAGGACGCGGCGCAGACAAACGCGACCAAGATCGCGGACACCGCGAGGGTGAGTGCGACACGGGCGCCCACGCACTAGAACTACAAGCTGAGCACGCTGCCGGCTACTCAGATTCCTCTTCGGGCCGATCGTTTGGACGCGTGACCAGGCATCAAGCCTCGGTGCGCTCGACGCCTGGCTGGAGAGAGACTGTCGGCAGTGCTCCACTGGGGAATCGCGTCGGGCACGGGCAGGGGCACGGTGCGAAACCTCGCCTCGCTCGGTTTTCACACATCGGTCCGCTGGTCGACGAGGCCAGTTTGCTCGGAGCCCGCTTGCGGCGGAGGCGAGCTTCTTGATATCCCCGAAGGGCATGCCGCGGGGTGAGTTGGTTTTCCGACGTGGAGCCCAGGATCTTCTGCGCGTACGCATCGACCGCGCGGAGACTTGCATCGGAAGCCACCCGACGAACGACGTGGTCGTGCCCGATCCGACGCTGCCATCGGTCGCTGCCATCCTCGTGGACCGAGGCGCGTCGCGTTACAAACTTCGGGACCTCACGGGCTCGATTCTGGTGAACGATCAGAAGGTCGAAGCCGACGAGGTCGAGCTGACCGAAGGTTCCAAGATCGGGCTTGGAAGTTACGTGCTCGAGCTGCGGGTGCGTCCCGATGAAGAACCGCCGGTGCGGCACACCACGGTGTTGGAAGGCGCCACGTCGGCGGTAGAGTCTGCGCGACTTCGTTACGGCGACAGGGAGCTCACGCTGAAGAGCGGTCGGCCGTTCAACATCGGCACCGACGAGGACAACGACCTCGAGCTGGAAGACGAGTTCGTGTCGTCCTTTCACTGTCGAATCACGAGCTCCGGAGGGCGCTGGACCATCGTGGATCTCGCGTCGACCAACGGCACTCGGGTCAACGGTCTGCGCGTGGGCGAAGCGGAGCTTCCGCGCCGAGCCACCATCGAGCTCGGCACCGCGCGAATCGAGTTCGATTCCACGCCTGACGATGCCCCGGTCCAAGACATCGAGGTCTTCGGAGGCATGATCGCGGCGAGCGCCAAGATGCGGCGCGTATTCGACGTCGTCCGGCGCCTCGCCAGAGCGGACGCGCCCGTGCTGATCCTCGGAGACTCCGGCTGCGGCAAGGAGCTCGTGGCGCGGGCGCTGCACGACCAGGGGCCTCGCGCGGCCGCCCCTTTCCTCGCGCTCAACTGCGGTGCGCTCGCGGGCACGGTGATCGAGAGCGAGCTGTTCGGGCACGCGCGAGGGGCCTTCACCGGGGCCGATCGTGATCGGAAGGGCGCGTTCGAGGCGGTCGAGAACGGCACGCTGTTCCTCGACGAGATCGGCGAGCTTCCGCTCGATCTTCAGCCCAAGCTCCTGCGCGCGCTCGAGGTGAAATCGATCCGGCGCGTCGGTGGAACGCAAGAGATCCCGTTCGCGGCGCGCATCGTCGCCGCGACTCACAAGAACCTCCGTGAGCTCGTCGATCAGGGCCGTTTTCGCGAAGACCTCTTTCACCGGCTCTTCGTGCTCAACGTGACGGTTCCGAAGTTGTCGGAACGGCCGGAAGACGTGCTCCCCATCGCGCGACATTTCGTGAAGTCGCTCTCCGGCGGTACTCACTCGCTGACGCCCGAAGCAGAACGTTCGCTCGTGCGCTATCGCTGGCCGGGCAACGTCCGCGAGCTCAAGAACGTGATCCTTCGAGCCGTGCTGCTCTCCGATGCCCACGTGATCGGCGCAGAGGCTCTGGAGTTCAGCGAGGCCGCGTTCTCACGCGAGGTGGACGTGCATCGCCACGTCCGGAGCGCAGACGAGCTCGACCGCCAGAAGATCGCGCGCGTGCTGGAGGAGTGCGGAGGAAACCGAGCGGAGGCCGCGCGACAGCTCGGGCTCTCCAAGAGCACTTTCCACGATCGCCTACGGCGCCTAGGTATTCCGGCGAAGTTCGTCAAGCCGTGATCCCTGCAGGCATCCCAGGGATCCGTGCTCCCAGGGGTCCGAGCAGTCGAAGGGTCCGCGAAGCTTACGCGCAGAGAGGTCCGAGGTCCCAGTCGAAGGGTCCGCGAAGCTTACGCGCAGGCAAGATGCCTGCGCTCCCAGGGGGTCCGTGCTCCCAGGAGTCCGAGGTCCCAGTCGAAGGGTCCGCGAAGCTTACGCGCAGGCAAGATGCCTGCGCTCCCAGGGGTCCGTGCTCCCAGGGGGCCTGCGCTCCCAGGGGCAGGCCCAGGGTCAGCGTTCGGACGGAGCAAACCCGTTGGCGACCCACACGAACGCCGGGCCGCCGCTGAACTTCTTGTACGTGATTTCGTCTCCGTAGATGCAGCGCACGCGAACCACGTCTTGCCCGGCCACGATCACGGCTCCGTTTTCGTTGCCTGGGAACTCTTGTCCGTCAGCGAAGGCGCTCGGCCCTGGCACCGGATCGGCGAAGGCCGCTGCGGAGTCCGTGGGGTTGCGGTCCCGAAAGCTCGTCTTGTACGGCGCGAACGCCTTCCACACGATCGTCGTGCCGAGGGGGACGCCCGGAATGGCCAGGCTGAACACGCCGTCTCCGGCTCGAAGGTCACCCGAGGTCCCGTCATCCGCGAGCTGGGGTTCGATGCCGTCGAGCGGAGCGCCCTCCTCCGGGAACCCGCGCAGCACCGAGTTCACGGGGCCTTCCGATCCTGGGATCGGTCGCCCAGCCTCGTCCGCTCTCGCGCCGATCACGAAGACACCTTCGCGGGCGTCCGTGAGCGCGCTCTGGCTGATGGCCCGAGACGGGGTCTGCCCAGCGACCGAGATCCCGTCGCTCACCTGATACTCCAACACTACGGTCACCGTTGGCGGAGCAGCGGCCGCGACGAACCCGACCGCGACGTTGGCGACGTTCGCGCTGCGGTCCTTAGCGCCGTTCACGCTGAGGGTGTAGCTGCGGCCGGAGTCGAGGGGTGACGTTCGGATCCGCGCGATGGTTTCGATCGCAGGCGCCGATCTCGAGTTGAACGCCAAGCGCCGGCGGGACTGATCCCCGCTGAACGCAACCGACACGACGCTCGCTCCATCGAGCCGATAGCTCGCCGGATCGAGCACGCTCGCGGAGTCCATGCGTTCGCTGAACACGACTGCCAGCTCGGACGCGCCGATCGCCTGCACGGCAGACACTTGCGGCGGATCGCGTTCTCCGAAGCCAGCGAAGGGCGCGCTGGCCGTGGTGATGGCGTTCGGCGGATCGGCGACGTCGGCCACGCCTCGCACCTCGAGCTCGTATTGCGCCAAGATCTCGAGCGGCTCGACGGTGAGCCGGACTCTCGAACGATCGGGCAGGAGCTCCGTCGCGCGAGTCGCGACCTGACCCGAACCATCACGCTTCCTTACGATGAAGGCTTGGGGTGTGAGCGACGCCGGGTCGATCGCCTCGTCGAATACGACCTCGAGCACGTCGAGATCACGTGCGATCACCTCCGACACCGACGGCGGCGAGGTGTCGACGATCGGCGTGAAGGGCATGATGCGGTCCGGGGCGAGCACCGTGGCCGTTCGAAACACTCGGTCGACATGAACCGGCATGGCCGTATCCGTCGCGCCGCGATAGCGCAGAGTGTACGCGGTGGAGACATTCATGGTCGCGCCCTGCGAGAGCGTGACCACCGCCTGATTCGCCGGCAACTCGGGCGAGGGCAGCAAGCTCACCGGAGTCCCTAGGCCATCATCGGCGCGCGAGAGCTGCACGGACAGCGAGCCCATCGGGTCCGAGAGCGCTTCGTCGAACGCGAGCAGGATCGAGCTCGAGTCGCGGGCTCGCGCTCCGAGGAGCTTCGGAGGGGCGAAGTCGGGGAGGGAAGGGCGATGAGGCTGGAGCGCCGGGACACCGTCATCGTAGTCCTTGGTCGTCCCGCTCTGGTCGAGCACGAGGTCGCGCCACGTCCCAATCAAGATGAACGGGCACTCGGTGTCGCGGCTCGCGACCTCACAGACCTCGTCCGGCGCCTCTCGTTTGAACACCAACGATCGTCGCGCTGGATCGTCTCCGGTAGCCGAGAGCCGAGCGCCTTGTCTCACGGACCCGTCGTCCGCGCGCATCGTGACGGGGTCGACGCGGACGCCCGTCGCGTCGTTGGTCGTCGCGAGCACCTTGTAGACCTTCTCCAAGGTAGTGGGCGGGTTCGTGTATTCGCCCTCGGCCCCGTGCGCTGCCTTCCAAGCCCAGCTTCCCGGCGGGAGCAATACCTCGAGCGTGTAGACCGGTTGTCCCTCGTACAACTGCTGCGAGGGCTGGAGCTCGAAGCTCGGATAGCCCGTCACGTCGGGACGCCGGCCTCCGAGCTTCGTGATCGAGATCGATCGCCCCGCGAGATCGCGTGCGAAGAGCAGGGGTGTCTGCGTGAGGTAGAGCTTCTCGCCGCGCGGAAGGCCGCGGCTCGTGCCGGCGGCGTCGAGATACGCAAAACCAGGCACGACGCCGAAGCGGACTTTATAGAGCGCGAACGCTCGGAACGCGATCGCGTGCTCCGCGGCGTTGCCTGCGTCGTCGCGCAAGCCCACGGCTTCGAGGACGTACGTGGAGCTCTTGTTCTGGGGTGAGGTTCGGAGTCGGACGGTCGGCGGTCCGAGGTCGAGGAGCTCCGCGCCAAACACCTCGAGGCCTTCGATGCGATATCGAGAGGGGTCTTCGGCGGCGCTGTTCTCGGGTCGCTCGTCGAGCTCGATCTCGACGATCTCACCGCGGGTCGGATCGTCGACCTGCGCCGTCGGTATCACGTCGAGCAACCCAAGGGCTCGGACGCTCACCATCCGGGGCGGCGTCCGATCGGCCGCGACGTCGACCTCCGCGCGTTCGAGGAGGTTTCCGCGTGCGGAGACGTCTCGCATCGACTTCACGAACAATCGCGCTGGCTCACGGGGGTGCACTGGGTCGAGCTCGAGCGAGACCTCACTGCCGGAAGGCCGCGCCGAGCGCACTCGGATGCTTCGCTCGGCCGCGTCGACATACTCGTAGTGGGTGACGTCGGAGGCGTCCACGAAGCTGAGCGGCTCGGAGAAGCGCACGCGCACTCTCGACGTGGAGAGCCGCTCGGCGGCGACGACTGCGGGTGCGTCGTCGTCGTCCGGGTCGAGCGCGAGCGGAGCTGGACACCGCTGGCACACTCCATTTTCTCGAGCCTCTGGGACGCCCTCGGGCGTAAGCGGCGGGCGCGATCGCCCGTCCGTGGCCGAGAGCCCTCCGAGCTTCGAACCAGACGCGCCGGCAGGAAGCGCCGCGCCGCCGAGGTCCGCGTCGAAGGCGAGCGTCCCTCCGCGTTTCTTGGCCACCGCGTTCAGGTTGACGAAGTTCTTGTTCGACGCTTCGTCCCCAAACGAGTCACGTCGAACGATCAGGCAGTCGGGCTCCCCATCGGGCCGCCCCGTGAGCACGTCTTCGATCTCGAGGATGCGTGCGTTGCCAGGCCACTCCTCGGTCCCGGTGAAGCCTTCGCGCGCCGACCCGTTCGTGTATTTGTAGAGCAGTCTCGCGCCTCGAGGCAGCGGCACGACGATCGAGAAGACTCCGTCGCCCGCGAGCTCGTCTCCGTTCCTTCCGTCGTCGGTCATGGCGAACGCCGGATCGTTGGGTGTGAGCTTGTTTGGGATCGCGTCGTCTCGAGCCGGCGAAGACTCGTCGAGCGTGAGACCGATGAACACGCGGCTCTCCTTGGACGCTTGTCGAATGAGCTGCGGGGCCCCATTTCCGTCGCGCCCGCGCCCCGACATGTCGACCGTGAAGAGCGCGTTCAACTTCGTTGGATCACAACGGACCTCGAGCGCGACGCCGCGGGACGCCGCGCTGAGCGCGCGTGAGTAGCGTTCGATGATGTCGGCGCCGAGGCTCGTGCTCGGGCCGAACGCGGGATCGAGCTCGGCGTTCTCGGCGTTGAACGCTTCCGCGCCTTCACCTTCGCTCGCCTGGTCGATCTCTCCGACGACCGACACGAGCTCGCCGAGCTCGGCGCTGGGCGAGGAAGTGAGCGCCTGCAACAGCGCGGCGAGCGCGGTCGGAGGCGTCGCCGCGAAGCTCGACCCGGAATCCGAGATCACCTCGTTGGCGACCAACTGCGCAACGCCCGTGCTCACCGAGTCGAGCGTGCCTACACCCGTGACCTCGCCCTTGGGCGCGAACGGCACGAGCCCCTTGTGGCGACGTCTTCCCTTCAGCGAAGAGACGCGCAGGTTCGAGTACAGCGTGGGCCCAGGCGGCAACGCGAGCTCGAACGAACCGTCGGTTGTCTCGGCTTGCGCCAACACTTTTCCGTCGGGGCCGAGCACCAGCACGGTCGATCCGGGATCGGCGAGGCCCCCGATCGAAGCCCGCGGTGGCTCGGTGGCGTCGAACCCGCGCGGCGTCAGGAACACGCCGTCGAACCCGCAGGCCGTCAGCGCCATCAGCGGCAGCGTGCGAAGGATGCGCACGGGGAGCTTCTATCAGGGTCGAACGCAAAAGGGCGTCCGGCGAGGGACGGTCGCCAAAGGGGGTTGACGTTCCCAGAACAGCCTTCGACGCTCGCCGAGCTTGCGGACCCGATTCCTCCTCGTGGCCTTGGTCGCGCTGACCCTCGTCGTGCTCGATCAGTGGACCAAGCTCCTGGCGGTCGAAGGCCTGACACCAGGGCTGCTCGCGCCCCCCGACTACGTCATGCCCTTCTCCGAGAAGGTGTTGCGCTTCTACACCAAGGTCGAGCATCCGTGCCGCGGGGTCCCCAAGCGTGACTGCCCCGAAAAATTTTTCGTCGGAAAGTTCTGGTCGTTCGAGTACCACGAAAATCCCGGAGCTGCCTGGAGCTTCGGCGCCGGCACAAATCCGCGCCTTCGCGTCCCCTTCTTCGTCTCGGTCTCTGTTCTCGCGATCGGCTTCATCATCTACTACCTCAAGAAGGCGCGGCCCGATCAGCGCCGCGTCGTCGCTGGGCTCGTCCTCGTCTTGGGCGGAGCCCTCGGTAACCTCATCGATCGCGCCAGGATGGGATACGTCATCGACTTCATCGTCTGGTACATCGACGTCTGGTTCGTAGACACCTATCGCTGGCCGACCTTCAATGTCGCGGACTCGGCAATAACTTCGGGCGTCGTGCTGTTGATCCTGGACTCGCTCCTCGAAAGGAAGCTGCCAGCGAAGGACGAGGCCCTCGTGGCCAAGCCTGACTAACCGTTGGCGGACGCAGGCTCGGTTTGATATGCCCGATCGAATGCGCTGGATCTTCGTTGCGACGGTGGCGCTGCTCGTGATCTTGGCCGACCAGTGGACCAAGTTCCTCGCCGTCAGGGACCTCACGCCGGGCGTAAGAGAGGCGCACGTACGCGCCATCGAGGGCGGGCTGCCAGCGGGAGATCCTGATCTGACGCAGCAGCTCGGCTACTTCTATGGGGCGGTGTCGAATCCGTGTGACCACCGAGGATTTGTGTATCCGCGATGCGAGACCATCTCGTTCATCGACGGCTTCTGGGCGTTTCGGTATGTCGAAAACAAAGGCGCAGCCTGGGGCCTTTTTGCCGGAGTCAGCGATCGCTTTCGAGTTCCGCTTTTTTACGCCATCTCGATCGCGGCGTTGGTGTTCATCTTCGGCTATCTGCGAAAGCTCTCCGACCGACAGCGAATGATGGCGTGGGGCCTATCGCTCGTGCTCGGCGGCGCGCTCGGAAATTTCGTCGATCGCCTCCACCTCCAATACGTCATCGACTTCATCGATTGGTACGCGGGCAGTTTTCACTGGCCGACCTTCAACGTCGCCGACGCCGCGATCTCCACCGGCGTGGGCTTGCTGATTCTGGACAGCGTTCTCGAGCCGAAGCGTAAGCCCGAGCCTGAACCCGCGGCCCGTGGGGCCAGCGAAGTGAGCTGAGCATGCATCCCGTCCTGATCGACTTTTTCGGCTTCTTCAAGCTGCACACGTACGGTCTTCTGATCGCGATTGGTTTTCTGCTCGGCACGCAGCTCGGTGTTCGAGAGGCCGAACGAATCGACACCTCCAAAGATCGAAGCCTCGCCAAGCACATCACGGACCTCTGCTTCTGGATCCTCGTGGTCTCGATGATCGGCAGCCGCGTGCTCTTCATCATCGTCAACTGGGGAGACGAATACGCGAAGGACCCGCTGAAGGTCTTTCGCATTTGGGAAGGCGGGCTGGTGTTCTACGGCGGGTTCATCGCGAGCGTGCTCTACAGCGCGTGGTTCAGCGTCCATCGACAAATCAATTTCTTGATGGTGTCCGATACGCTGATTCCGTCGGTGTCCCTTGGGCACTTCTTCGGTCGGCTCGGCTGTTTCGCGGCCGGCTGCTGCTGGGGAGCGCCCGCCGATTCGACCTTTCCTCTGGCCGTGCAGTTCCCCGCCGGGAGCCTCGTTCACTCGAGCATGCGGTCCCACGGAGAGATCGGCTTCAACGATCCCTACACGATCCACCTCCACCCCGTGCAGCTCTACGAGTCCTTCGGCGAGCTGATGATCTTCTTTCTGTTGTTGGCGGTGCGATCGAGGAAGCGGTTCCATGGGCAGGCGCTGCTCACGTACCTGTTCGTGTATCCAATCCTGCGCACGCTGCTGGAGTTCGTTCGACATGACGCAGAGCGCGGCTTCGTGTCGCTCGCAGGCATTCGAATGTCGACGGGCCAGGTGGTCTCGCTCGGCGTCTCGACTTCAGCCGTGATCTTGCTGGTCTCGATCCTCGTACGCAGAAGGGCAGCCACACCAGCGTAGCTAGCTTCGGCCCGACACGTGGCCGGATCGGACGGGAACGGTCCCGGATCATGCTGGGGCACTCGCGGATCGGGCCGCTAATTCCTCCACTCCCACCCAGCCTCGAAAGATTCGATCGGCTTTCGGCCCGCGTAGCCGGACGCGATGGGATGGTAGTGCGACACTTTGGTTTCGCCGGTTTGCCAACACAGATACACACGCTCGCCTCGAAACAGCGCTGGAAAGTCCAACAAGCCCTGATCGACGCCTTTCACTTCGACGCCCTGCGCTTGGATGCGCTCGACGTGTTCGAGGATTTGTTCGCGCAAGCGCTCGACCACCTCGGTCTTCGCCGTGCGCTCGGCTTCATTCTTGATGGAGTCGAAGAGCGAACGAAGCTCCTTCACCTTTTCGGCCGCTTGGAGGAGCTCGGGCGCGACCTTGGGCAGCAGGTCGTTCGCCTCTTTCGGCGTGAAGAATCGAACCGGAAGGGAGATTTCCTCCGACAGGGGTCGCATGCGCTCAGTCTAGCGGCATCGACTTCGCTCCGGAAGCGCGACCTTCGAGGGCCGCGCGCCCTAGGGCAGCGAGGACGACGCGGTGCGCGCGATGCGTTGGGGCGCGACACCGGCATCGACGACGGACGTACGGACCTCGAGCGTCACCGGTTTCTTGCAGCCGGCGAGTGCGATCGCCAGGAGGAGCGCCCGCAAAGTCATGGTCCGGGAGGATCGAACAATCGGTCGTCGAGCTCCACGTTAGGCTCGACCGATTCGTAGATCGTGAGCTCCACGAGCGTCCCGCTCTTGAGCACCTCGATGCGGCGTGGGAACCACTCCTCGGTCTGTCCGGATCCCCACTCGAGCCAACGAACTTCGTTGATCGAGCGCCCCTTCGAGTCTCCGTCGGCCTTCTCGGACTTTTTCAGGGCGAGCGGAGCCTTCAGTTGTTTGTCGATCCAGAGCTGGTTCTTCTCCGACTCCCAAGGCTTCGCGCCGACGACGTAGGCGACTTGCCCCGAGATTCGGCCGAGGTTGATCTCTTCGACGTCGATCTTTTGCTCGGCCAGAAATCGAACGGCTTCGGGCACGCCCATCGGGTTCGTGAGAAACGTCGACAACACGTCTGCCTTTGCACGCGTAGGTTTCGGAGCACCCTTTCCGTCGCGCCACTCGTATCGCAGCCCGCGAGTGATCAACACGATCTGCTTGCCGGTGTCGTCTTCGAGCTCCAGCCGATGGCCCTGCCCGATGCGTATCCACTCCTTCACGCGAACGGGATGATCATCGGTCTCGCTGCGCTTTCTGACGCCGGTGAGAACGAGTGTGCTGAGGTTCCCGCGCACACGACGATCGAGCGTCGAGCTGGTGAGCGACTCGATGCCGGGGATCGCAGCCTGCGCTTCTGACACAAGGGCGAGCGCGACGAGCAGGGCCTTCGAGAAGGCAGTCGAGAACGAAGAGCGGAGCGCACCGATCTCGGCCACGTGCTTGCGCTAACACGGCGGCGAGGAGGTGGCGAGCGCTTGCCCGAAGATCGACGCCTTGGTACGAACCCGGCGTGAGCGCCTCGCGTGTCGCGTGTTCCATCGCTTGGAGAGCGCGTCTGCTTGGGCCCGTGTTGCTTGCGGGGATCATGCCGATTCGGGCGGAGGCCCAAGAGATCCTCGGAGCGCGCGGTGTCGGATTGGCGGAAGCGCAGCGAGCGCTCGCGAACGGCAACGACACGCTCTACGTGAACCCCGGCGGGATGTCGCTCTCAAGCGTGTACTCGTTGGAGGCCAACTACCTCGACGATCTCGGCGGCGGCGATCGACGCGTCAACGCTTCCATCCTCGACAGCCAGGCAGGAGAGGTGAGCGGCGGCGTCGCTTATACGTACGCGGCTCGTAACAAGCTCCCGCTCGAGAAGAGCTGGGTCGCGCACCGCGTCGACGCCGGACTCGGTTTTCGCGTCACCGAGACCGCTGCGCTCGGCGCCGTGCTGCGCTATGTCACCCTCAGCGCAAAGACGGGCGAGGCGGACGACGAGGCAGGGTCCTACGATGCGCTGACCGCGGACTTCGGCGCTCAGTACAGACACGAGAACGGCTTCGCGATCGGCGCGGCCGTGGCCAACGTCTTCAACCACGACGCCCCGCGCCTCCCACTCTCCTGGGGGGCAGGGATCGGGTATGACGACTCGACGTTCTCGATCGAAGCAGACGTCCGCCACGACGTCAGAGCCAAGTCCTTTCGCGTCAGCGCGGGCGGAGGCGCCGTGCTTGGAGAGTCGTTCCTCTTGCGAGGCGGAGGCGGCTTCGAGACCAGCACCAAGGTCGTCGATCTCTCCGTGGGCTTCGGTTACGGCACCAAGGACGCGGGGCTCGAGGTCGGCTATGGCCAGCGAGTCTCTGGCGAAGATCCCACGAAGCCAGAACGCACTCTCGCCATCGGGCTCAGGCTCTACTTCTTCTAGAGCAGTCGAAGATCGATCGAAGCTTGGACTTTCGTGCTCTTGCTCGATGCGAAGAATTCCGAGCACGAGCGGCAGTACGAGGCACGGGCACGGGCACGGGCACGGGCACGGAGGGCACGGGCACGGGCACGTCATGAGTTTCGGAGCATCTTGCGACCTGCTGCTAGAGCAGATCGACGGCGTCCACATCGAACACGACGTCCACTCCTCGCGGAGGCTTGCCCGATCTCGCTCTCACTTCGTGAATGATCGCGGAGAGCCTTGCGGGCGTAGGCGCAAACACGAGCGACAGGAAGCGGAAGCGACCGCGGATCCGCTCGATCGGGGCCGGCGCGGGGCCCCGCGCGAAGACCGTCTTGGTGCCCTCGGGCTCTCGCCGAATCCTCTCGTCGACCTCTCTACGAATCGACGTCGCGAAGGCCCTGGCGAGCTCCTGGTCTTCGGATTCCACGCGTATCGAGCAAAGGCGTGAATAGGGCGGATAGCCGGCGCTCTTGCGCGACTGCGCCTCGATCGCGACGAAACCTCGGTCGTCGTGTCGAATCGCGCACTGAATCGAGTAGTGCGAGGGCGCGAGCGCCTGGAGGATCACGCGCCCGGGGAGGCTCGCGCGCCCCGCGCGCCCGGCGACCTGGGTGATGAGCTGAAAAGTCCGCTCCGCAGCTCGGAAGTCAGGCACGGCCAGGGACGCGTCCGCGAGGAGAATGCCGACGAGCGTGACGAGCGGAAAGTCGTGTCCCTTGGCGACCATTTGAGTTCCAACGAGCACGTTGGCCTCGCGGTTCCGAAACGCCTCCAACGTCTCGATCAGCGCGCCCTCGCTCTGCGTGACGTCGCGGTCCAGTCGGAGGACACGCGCCCCAGGGATCGTGGACCCCACGAAGCTCGCGATGCGCTCGGTGCCGGCTCCGTACGGTTTCATCGCCTTGGATCCACATGCGCCGCATGCCGTGAACAGCAGCTCCTCGTGTCCGCAGTAGTGACAGACCATGCGCTCGTCCCGCTTGTGGAAGATCAGCGTGACGGAGCATCGGCTACATCTCCTTGGCGCTCCGCATTCGTCGCATGCGACGATCAAGTTGAAGCCGCGTCGATTCAGGAACAGGATCGCCTGCTCGCCCCGGGACACGACGTCGCGCAGCGCCTCGTCGAGCGTCCGGCTGAGCAAAGGTCGCTCTCCGCTCTCCTTGGGCAGAGTCGACAGATCGACGATCTGAACGTGAGGAAGCGACCGACCCGTTGCGCGAGAAGCAAGAGAGAGCTCGATGAGCCGACCTTCCGACGCGAGCCGCACGGCCTCGAGGGAAGGCGTGGCCGAACCCAGGATGGCCACTGCGCCTTCCTTGTGCGCGCGAAACATCGCGAGGTCGCGACCGTTGTATCGAAGCTCGGTGTTCTGCTTGAACGAAGAGTCGTGCTCTTCGTCGACGACGACGACGCCGAGGTGCTGGACGGGCGCCCACACGGCCGAGCGCGCTCCGAGCGCGATGCCGGCTTGTCCGTCGAGCAGACGACCCCAACCCAACCTTCGCTCGGTGTCGCCTAGCCCCGAGTGAAGGACGACCACGTCCGAGCCAAAGTGCGCTCGAAAGCGCGCCTCGAGCTGAGAGGTCAGCGCGATCTCCGGGACCAGCACGAGGCCCCCGAGGCCGGCCTTGCGAGCCTTGGCGATCGCGCGCAGGTAGACCTCGGTCTTGCCGGAGCCAGTGATGCCGCGGAGCAGGAAGGCACCCTTCCTGTCTTCGATCGCGGCTTCGATACGAGAGAGCGCCCCGCGCTGATCGAGGGTGAGCTCCAGCGTAAAGGTCGGATCGGGCGACGGCTTCGCGCGCACGACTTTGCGCTCGAATCGAAACAAGAGCCCGCGCCGTTCGAGCGCCCGCAGCGCGCCGTAAGCTTTGGCGCCCAAGGCGACCACGAGCTCCGAGACCGGGCGAGGCCCCTTCGCGAGCTCGTCGAAGAGCTGGCTTTGAACCTTGGCGCGCGCAAGCTCTCCAGGCGTCAGGCTACGCGTCGCCTCCACGAGGTCGATGACCTCGTCGGCCGATCGCAGGGACATCGACTCGCGATCGACTACGAGCCCTAGCTCGATCAGCCGCTTCGCCGTCGACGGCTTGATTCCGCCGACCTTCGCGCCTCCTTTCTTCGCGGCGGCCGAGAGCACCGCGCGCTCCTCGTCGCCCATGAAGAGCGCACCAGGGACGACGCCGGTCTCGAGCGCGCGGCGTCCTGCTCGCGAGATCGAGAGCTTGTGGTGCGTGCCGCTCGCGAGACCCGGCGGCAGCGAAGTCTCGAGCGCGAGCCCGAGCGGCGCGACGTAGTAGTCCGCGGCAAAACGAATCAGCGTGAGGACCTCCACCGGAAGCAGCGGCGACAGATCGAGCCGCTCGATGATCGATTTTACTTTCGAAGCCGAAAGCCCCGGAGGCAGGTCCGCATCGAGCCCCAACACGAACCCCGTCAAGCGCCGGCCGCCAAACGGAACGAGGACGCGATGGCCGAGCCGGAGCTCCAGGCCCTCGGGCACCTCGTAATGGAACGTTCCCTCGAGCGGGAGAGGCACGGCGATCTCGGCGTACCGAGGCGATCGCTCAGCTTCGCTCGACCCCACGAGTCGACCTCAGCTCCGCTTGAGCCCGTGCCTGCGCAACAAACGAGTCAACGACTTCGGGTGGATCTGCGCTTCGGCCGCTGCGGCCACCACGTCGTCCGCGTGTTTGGCGAGCACCCTCAGCAAATAGTCTCGCTCGAACTCGTCCTTCGCTTCTTCTAGAGACAGTGACGCTTCGCTTCGTCGCTCGAGCGCGCTCAACGTTCGAATCGACGGTTCGAGGTGCCCGCCCCGACACTCGTTCACGTCACCCAACACCACCGCCCGCTCGACGAGGTTCCGGAGCTCGCGAACGTTCCCCGGCCAATCGTGCCCGCGCAGGAGCTCCAAGGTCGCGGGCGAGAGAGACTGCGGACCTTCGAAAGGTTGGAGCCGCAACGATCTCCGCAAGAAGTACAGCGCCAAGGGCTCGAGATCCTCGTGACGCTCCCGCAGCGGCGGCACCGAGATCGGAAAGACGGCCAGCCGAAAATAGAGGTCCTCGCGAAAGCGGCCTTCGTTGACCATCTGCCGCAAGTTGCGGTGGGTCGCCGCGATGATGCGTGTGGTCACGCGGCGCTCCTCTTGAGTGCCAAGAGGCTTGATCGTGGAGGTCTCGAGCGCGCGCAGAAGCTTCGGCTGCAGCTCGAGCGGAAGCTCGCCGACCTCGTCCAAGAAGAGCGAGCCGTGGTGCGCCGTTTCGAACGCGCCCTTTCGGTCCTCCGTCGCGCCGGTGAAGGCGCCGCGTCGATGCCCAAAGAGCTCGCTCTCGATCAAGGTCGGCGCGGAGGCGCCGCAATCGACCACGACGAACGGCGCTTTGGCCTGTCGGCCCGCGTGTAAGGCCCGCGCGATCAACTCTTTGCCCGTGCCGGTCTCGCCTTCGATCAACACCGGCGGATCGGCCTCGGCCAACCGCTCGACCGTCGCGAACAGCGCGCGCATCCTGGGGCTCGAGCCGACCAGCCCCTTCAGCTCCTGCTTGGGGCTAGGCGTCGGCGCGGGCACGTGCTCCGCGAGCTCCACCTTCAAAGTCGTCTGCCCAGCGCGGATCGTGGCGGCGTCGGCCAGAAACGCGTATCTGATGCGATGACCGCCCAAGAACGTGCCGTTCGTGCTTCCGGTGTCGATCAGCGCGAGCCCGTCCGCCGTGACCTCGATGGTGAAGTGAAAACGCGACACCGTAGGGTCGCGCAGCCTCACGTCGTTGCCCTGGCCCGATCCGACTCGAACGGTGGGCCTAAGGGGCCCAAACTCCTGGCCCCGATCGGGGCCTTCGACGACCTCCAAGAAGAGCTCGGGCCCGCTCGAGGCGATCGTGACGCCGGCGATCTGAAGGGTGCGGACGCCGGACTCCACAGTTTGGCGTACTGTGTTCGACGCCTCGGTTCAACGTCCCGGTTCGACGTCCCGGGTGGACTGCTTCAGCTCGACGGGCCGTCCGTCGTGCTCACCGCGGGTTCCTGCGCGGTGGCGATTGATCCTGACAGCTTCGCCCAGACACGCATCAAGAACGCCGGATCCAACGGCCGATCGTCGGCCCAGACTTCGTAGTGCAAGTGCGGCGCGGTCGACTTCCCGGTGCTTCCGACGTGGCCCACGACCTGGCCCCGTTTGACCTCGTCGCCAGGCTGAACGAGGACCTTCGAGAGGTGTGCGTATCGCGTAGACAGCCCGTCACCGTGATCGATTTGCACGAGATTTCCATAGGTTCCGCGAGGTCCGGCGTGTGCGATGCGCCCGTCCGCGGTCGCCGTTACGGGTGTGCCTCGCGGCGCGCCGTAATCCACGCCGTCGTGGTGCTTTACCCGTGCAGAAAACGGATCGCGCCGAACGCCAAAGCCGGACGTCGTCACTGCGTCGACCGGGACCTCGACCGGGATGAACTCCAGAATCGACCGGCGCGCCTCCAGCGCGAGCGCGGCGTGCTCGAGGTGTCCGTCGAGCGTTCGGACCCGTTGAGCGAGCTCGATCTTCCCGGTCCGTAGCTCCTCGTTCTCTGAAAGCAAGGCGATGCGCTCCTGATCGAGGCGATCGACCTCCAGCGAGATCAGCCCGGCCGCGACGCCAGCGGCGATCAACACCGAGAGCGCCCCGCCAATCCATTGCGATCGAGAACGACGCCGGCGCACCGCCGGAAATGCGACCTCCGTGGCCGAGTCCAGCACCGGCAGAGGCCTCGCTGGAGGCGCGACGCAGGTCGCCTCCTCCTCGTCGAACCGCAGGAAGGGGAGACCGCGAATGATGATCCCTTTTCGGCTCGGCTCGGGCAAAACCAGGTCCGCAATCAATGGTTGAAGGGACCGCTCGGTTCGCTCCCCTTCCTCAACGAAGAGACTCGTTCCAGAGAACGCCATCTCTTCCCCACGCGCGAACGGCACCAAACTGCTCTTCGCGAACACCATCGCTCCTTGCGTAGCAGAAGTCGTGCCCGGGACCTACCTCTAGGCAAAGGTGGGAAGAGGAGCGATTTTGGAACCGATCGGTTCCGGCGCGGAGCCGATCGGTTCCCGAGATGCCTGAACGCTCGGCGCGGCCGTGGATTCGGGAGAGGTCATGGCCTACGTGATCGGCATGGATAGCCTGGCACGGGCACGGTCATGAGGCACGGGCACGCAAGAGTTTCGGAGCCTTCTTCCGCGACCTGTTAACGCGGCAGAATCTCGTCTACAGCCAAACTCACCGAGCGGCGCACTTGGTGGACCTCGCAGCCGCCCGCCACACTCGCCGTTCGAACGAGCGGCGGTTCGGTGAGCCGGTGGATTCCTGCGAACACGACACATGCGCCTTCGACGCGCGCCACTCGCGCGCGGAATAACGCACCCGCTTCGACCGCCTGCGCCACCTCGGTCAGGCAAGCCAACCCTTCGCAACTAATCCCTTGCTTCGCCATTCGATCGAGCCGCGCTTTGACGGTCGCGTGCGGAACCAACCGAACTCCGCGGCGCACGAACCGATGGCGCGCACGCGCCGAGATCTTCTTCACCGACAACGTCGAGAGCTTGCCCGTCTCGTCGACGAGGTCGAAGACTGCGACCGGGCCGTCCACCTGCATTGGCGAGCCAGTCAGCGCCCACAGGGCCATGTAAGCCGCCCACCGCACCACGTGATCGTACCTCAACCTCCGCCTTTCGGCTCGAGTCCCTGCCGCAATCGCGCCCAAAGCTTCGACCACCGGCGAGCCACGTCGTTCGAGCGGATCGCCTGCTCCAACGCGGCCCGCGTCCCGACGATCACCACCAGTCGCTTCGCTCGCGTGATAGCCGTGTAAATCAGGTTTCTCTTCAGCAACATGTAATGTTGCCCGTGCAGCGGAATCACCGCCGCCGGAAACTCACTCCCCTGGGATTTGTGAATCGAACAAGCGTACGCCGGCACGAGCTCGTCGAGCGTGTTGGCCTCGTATTCCAGCCTTCGATCGTCGAAGCGCACGGATAACTTCTTCTTTTCGCCATCCACACCCACGACCCGCCCGACATCGCCGTTCCAAACCTCCAAATCATAGTTGTTCCTGATCTGCATGACTTTGTCGCCCAAGCGATAGACCCTCTCCCCGCGCTCGAGGACCGGACCGATCGGGTTGAGCAAAGCCTGCAGCCTCACGTTCAGACTCTGGGTTCCGAGCAGACCTCGATTCATTGGAGTCAACACCTGAATGTCCTCGATCGGATCGAGGCCAAAGGCCCGCGGGATCCGTGTACCCACCAACAGCTCGAGCGTCTTGATGATGTCCTCCGATGAGTCTCTCTCGAGGAAGAAGAAGTCACCCCCTTCGCGCGACTCGGGGAACTGACCCCGGTTTACTCGGTGAGCGTTGGCGACGATCAAGCTCGTCTCGGCCTGGCGAAAGACCTCGTTGAGTCGCACGACCGGGATGACTTCACTCGAGATCAGATCGCGTAGCACCGTGCCCGGTCCGACGGACGGGAGCTGATCGGAGTCGCCCACGAAGACGAGGCGCGCGTCGTCCGGAACCGCGTCGAGGAGGTAACTCAGGAGCGTCACGTCGACCATCGAAGTCTCATCGACGATCAGCACGTCCGCCTCGATCGGGTCGGACGCGTTCTTTCGAAAGAGCCGAGAGATCGGATCGAACTCGAGGAGGCGATGAATCGTCTTGGCCTCCTGCCCGGTCGCCTCGTTCATTCGCTTGGCAGCTCGGCCGGTCGGAGCTGCCAGGACGACCCTCTCTTTGTCCCCGATGACGCCGAGGATGGCGCGAATGATGGTCGTCTTCCCGGTGCCGGGGCCGCCGGTGATCACCATGACCTTCGCTTCGAGGGCCATCGCCACGGCGCGGCGCTGATTCTCTGCGAGCTGAATCTTCTTGGTCTGCTCGAAGCCGGCTATCGCCCGCTCGGTATCGGACACCTTCTTGTCGACCGCGTGCCGAATGAGTCGCCTGAGTCGAGTGGCAGAATGCTGCTCCGCGTCGAACAGACTTCGAAGGTAGACGGGCTCGTCGTCGCCGACCTCGACCACGAGGCGACCTTCGTCGCTCAGCGACTCGACCGCGGACTCCAAGATGGCGGTGGAGATTCCGAGCACCTGCTCGGCCTTGGAGATGAGCGCGGTCCGGGGTGAGTACACGTGCCCGGCGTCTTGGAGCTCCCCGAGCACGAACAAGAGACCCGCTCGGGCTCTCTCCGGCCCATCTCGCGGGATCCCGACTTCTCCGGCGAGCTCGTCGGCGGTACGGAACCCAATCCCGCTGACTTCGACGGCCAACCGATACGGGCTCTCGCGGACGATTCGCGGCGTATTCGGGCCGTACTGCTTCCAGACTCTTTGCGCGAGCCCCGCGGTCAGACCGTGCGCCTGAAGAAACACGAGGCTCTCTCGCTGATCCCGATCCCCTGCCCAACTCTCGGCGATCTGCTTCTTCTTCCTCTTGCCGATCCCCGGCACCTCGAACAGCCGCTCGGGTGATTTGTCGATCACCTCGAGGGTCTTGTCGCCAAAGTGCTCGACGATTCGCTTGGCGATGACCGGGCCGATCCCCTTGACTTCCCGCGAAGCCAGATATCGCTCGATACCGTCCCGCGTGCTCGGAGGCAGCGGCACGAAAGTCCGGACTTTGAGTTGCGGGCCAAACCGGCGGTCGACCACTCTGCGCCCGCGCAAGCGAGCTCGCTCGCCCACCTTGAGTCCAGCCAAGTCTCCCACCGCGACGACCGGACCCTCGGGCGCGCTGATGCTCACGACCTGAAAGGAAGAGTCCTCCTTCGCGTAGAGAATGCGCAGAATCTCCCCCTCGAGCTCGACCTCGTCGAGGGGACCCCGAGGCTCGGGATTCTCGAGAAAGTTTCTCGAAATCACGCGACCCTCCTCGCGCGGGGACTTGGCACCTCCACGTTCGCCTTCGGATCACGGGACGAAATACGACGGGCGCCCGGCGCCTCGAAACGAGAGACGAGGAACGCCGGGCGAATCGCCGCCAGCATCCTCGCTGTTCTCACGAGCTCGTACGACTCCGCGTCGCCGCCCACGACGACATCTACACGCGGAACGTTGGCAGCGGCCGCGCTGGGCTCCAGGTCGTTCATTCGAAAAATCCAAATCGCGTCGTCCCCATCGGTCTGCTCGATGGGGCTCGGGGCACCGTTCGAAGCCTCGAAGCTACGGGTTGCCTCCCGCGGCGTCAACACGACCCACACCCTTGCCCGCGTCGGCGAGGTTGGGGCGAACGAAAAGGAGGCCCTGAAGCCCGAGGCGAAGGTCGTCGGACCGATCGGCTCGAGCCAAGTGGCCTCCAAACTCGCCGACCTCCACAGTCGAGGTACGTCGTGACGTGGTTGCCGAGAGCCGCGCCAAACGTAGAGATCAGCGCCAAACGTAGAGGTCAGCCTGCATCCCGACTGCAATCGTTGATTGCATTGATGCTTCGGCGGCTCTATCGCGATCCCGTGAGCGCGACCACGAGCATCACCATCCGGAAACTGGATCCCCGGTTGAAGCAGAGGCTTCGGGTACGGGCGGCTCGTCATGGGCGCTCCATGGAGGAGGAGGCGCGCGAGATCCTCCGCGTTTCCTTGGCGGATGAGCGCGACATCTACGGCCGGGGTTTCGTCAACTCGATCCGAGAAAGGTTTGCGAAGGCAGGGTACGTCGAGCTGAAGCTGCCTCCCCGCGAGCCGATGAGGGAGCCTCCGGAGCGAAGCGCATCTCGTTGACCATGGCCTGCCGAATCACCTCGAGATCGCCGTCGGTCCGAATTCTCCCGCCGAGTTTCCGCAGCAGCCGTCGATAGCGCCAGACAGCTCGCACTGCGCCAGCGGCCGATAGACCGAAGGCCAGGACGGTGATGAGTATGGGAGCGTCCATCGACCGCGATCTTACACCCTCTCCGACGCCCACGCTCCGACCAAAGTCAAGTCGAGCGAGCGCCGTGGTGCGCAGAATACTTTCGGGTGCGATCTGTTGCTTCGATCCGGTCGAGGTGTCGTCTCTGGACAAGACCGGCCTTGCCTCTTGATGACGACATTCTGCTTCGGACAGCGGTGCCATTCTGCTTTCGGAACTGCCAGCTGTTCCTCGACCCATGTTCGCGGTCGGTCGGGAAGCACGAGCTTCCCCGTAGGGGTCCAGCGACTTCGGTGTTCATGAAAACACGCTATTTCGCGAGTTCGGATGAGTCGTAATCGCTTGAGTTCGCACGTGCCTCAGCAGTCGAAGGCGGGCCCGCTGGGCGGAATTTTGCCGGCCCTTCGGGCACCTGAGCGATCTTCTTGTTTCCGAGGCGTGGACAAAGGGCCTTCAGCCGTTGACCACGTAGGTGACATACTCAGGAAACTGATTGACCGGCTTCGGGAGCCCGATGAAGGCCTCGGCGTCTAGAAACTCTCTCGAAATCACTCGACCCTCCTCGCGCGGGGACTTGGCAGCTCCACGTCCGCCTTCGGATCACGCGAAGAAATACAACTCATCTCTCCCCACTCGGGACGGAGCGCCCCGACGGAGCGTTCGCCAAAATCGGCAAAAACCTCCGCCCCGGTGTGCGGCTCGATCCATCGCACGGTGCGAATCGTCGCGCTGGCCGGCCCGTGACTCCGACACTCGAGCAACTCCGCAGGTACGCCCCGGCTCAGCAGCATCGCGGTGAGCAGGCCTTCACGATCTCCGCGACCGTCCAAGAGGGTCAACTCAGGCGACTTCAACGGCCCTGGCGCGATACGATCCGCCACGAGCTGGAACAGGGACACCTCGGTGGCACCAGGTGCTCCGAAACGAGAGACCGCGAACGCCGGGCGAATCGCCGCCAGCAGCCTCGCTCTCCTCTCGAGCTCGTACGACTCCGCGTCGCCGCCCAGGACGACCTCTACACGCGGAACGTTCGCAGCGTCCTCGATGGGCTCCAGGTGGCTCATGCGAAAAATCCAGAGCTCGTCGTCCCCATCGGTTTGCTCGATGGGGCTCGGGGCACCGTTCGAAGCCTCGAAACTACGGGCCGCCACCCGCGGCGTCAACACGACCCACTCCGTAGTCAGCGTCGGCAACTCCGGGGCGAAGGAAAAGGAGGCCCTATGGCCTGAGGCAAAGGTCGTCGGTCCGATCGGCTCGATCCAGCTGGCCTCCAGGAGATCGCCGACTTCCACCTCGGAGAAGAACCTCGCGTCCGCGCCGTCGAACTGGTCTGCCTCGACGCGCCGGCCATCGGGCTTGGTCGTGTGAAGCTCGAGGAGCGTCGCGTCGGGAGGCGCTTCGAAGTGCCCGATTCGTCCGAGCGCACCGGAGGTCGCCACTCGTTGGATGATGCGGGTGAGTTGGGCGCCGCGTCCGCTGGGGCGAACCCAACTCACCCTTCGATGGAGCAGGACGAGGTCCCGCGGCGACGAGTCCGAGGGCGGGGCTATTGCGTCGCCTGTAAGGGGCCCATTCCCGTGCCGACTCTCCTGAAAATCGAGCGGGAAGTGATCGAGCGTCGAGAGACTGCGACCCTGAAGGCCCCACAAGAGCTCGAGCTCCAGGGTCGATAGCCCGCGCTCGTCGAACAGAGCCAGGAGCGAGCGGCGCGCCTCGTCGCGGACCAGCCGCGCGGCCTCGCTCGAGTCCGTGGAAGTCTGCGCGAGGGCCGAGCGCGCGCGATCCAGCGCGTCCGTCGCATCGATGGGCGGGGGCAGCGGAGCTGCCAAATCAGCGGCGATCTTTCGAAGCTGAGCGCAACGTTCGATCTGCAAGTTGGCGCACGCGTGATTTGCTCCTTCCGCGGCCAACTCTTCAGTTGGGCGCAACATCATCGCGGAGCGAAGGGCTTGGTCGGCGACCACCGGGAGCCCCGCGGCTGCGGCGACCCGAAATCGAGCCGCGTGAGCTTCTCCCGACCGTGGCGCGAGCTCGATCGCGCGTTTGGTCAACTCCAGCGCGTCGTCGAGGTCCACATTGCTCACCAAGCTCGCGAGCGTCATCGTCGCCCAAGGCAACTCGGGAGACTTGGCGATCGCAGCCCGGAGGGCCGACTCCACCGCGCTTGGGTGGGCCGAGAGCAACTCGCGCCGACGAGCCTCGAGGACTGCCAGGAGTGGACTCGAGGGCCGAGAGACGTCCCACTCTGCCAGGCCAGGCAAGCCTACCCCGAGGCGGGCCGCACGCTCTGGGTCGGGCGCCAACCCAGTCAGAGACAAGCGAGCCAAGATCGCCGCGCGCCCGAGGCTACGCGAGCTGGGCGCGACCTCCGCCCAGCGCTGATCGAGCGTCACGGGAAGAGCGAACCGATGCGGCGCCGGGGAGAATGCGGGTCTGGTCATCCTCTGATCGCCCAGCGGATCGAGGCTCGTCGCGTCTACGATTTGTCGGCCGTCCGCGCGAAGGAGTGAGATCGCCGGAAACGTCGGAATCATCGCGGTCGTCGCTCGCACGATCGCGATCCCCGTCAACGCGTGCGGTCCGGGCTCGAGTCGGAGGGCCCGGGCGAGCTGAGTTGCGGATTTCGCGGTCGACTCCGTGCGCTCCAGAGCCAGCTCGCCGTCCACGTAAATCCGCCCGGCGCTCGACAGAAAGGCCGTCAGGAACAGCGGCTCGTCGTAGGCTTCCTCGGAGACTCGAAAGTACGCCTCGAACCCATACACTCCTGGCCGCAATCGCCTCGGACTCATCGTGTCGAGCTCGAATGGCTCGAGCTCCAACCCAGCCACCGAGACCGATCCTAGTCCGCCGCGCTCGAAGACCGAACACTCGGCCAAGGAGAGCTCGTCCTGAGCGCCCACCGGGCCGAGACCTCGAAACCTGGAGACGAAACCACCCCTACTCAGCCAACCGAGCGCCCCCGTCCGATCGGCGGCGAGCCGGGCACCCAGCAGGCTGAAGGCGAGGGCGTGCGGAGCGCTCACCGGCCGCAGGATGGCTTTCTGCAACAGCGCCTCGATGCGGGTTCGATCGGCTGCCAGAGGAGCGACGTCGTCCAGGAGCCAAAGGGTTGCCGCCTCTGCCTCTGCCGTCTCGGGCTCGTACTCCAGAATGTCCAGCAGCGCGCGGTCCTTGGTCGCTTCGTCCAGCTCCAACTCGGCCAGCAGCGCTCTGCGAAGCAGGAGCTCCGGATCTCTTTGAGTCTCCGCCAAGAGCGCGGCCAGCCTTATCTTTGCGCCTGCAAGGTCGCCCGCGAGTAGGCTCTGGTCGAGGTGCGCGATGGGCTCGCTCGCAGCCTCGCCCGGCCCCGAGAAGAACGGACCCGAGAAGAAGGTGGGCGTG
Source organism: uncultured Myxococcales bacterium (assembly GCA_964463485.1). Taxonomy (GTDB): domain Bacteria; phylum Myxococcota; class Kuafuiibacteriia; order Kuafuiibacteriales; family Kuafuiibacteriaceae; genus CAYXDO01. The sequence continues at coordinate 51,081 of CAYXDO010000063.1, forward strand.
AGGCGAGGGCCCGCGGTCGCGCAGGAACAGAGGAGCGCCAAGGCAAAGTGAGCGGTCGTGGCCAAAGCGGCCCAAGGCTACACCAATCCTCGGTTCCCGCGAGCGTGGTGCGTGAGGACCCTCAGGCTGCGCAATTTCACGCAGGTCGAGTCGGGTCGCTGGTTTCGACGGTCCTGTTTACGGGCCCTTAGAGCGCCTCGATGAGTGACTCCGCGGAGCCAGTTCTTGCAACTGGGTGCCCCCCATGGGCCCTCGGTTCTCGCCGCGGTTCGCCGCGCTGTTCGCCATCGCGACTCCCTGTTCCGCGTACGCCATGGGCGCCAGTCCCCCCGCGGTGACTCGGTTGGTCGTCTCCCCAGGGCTCGTCGAGGCCGGCAGCATGGCCGTCATCGAGTGCGCGGCCCAAGACAACGTGGCGGTCGAGTCGCTTCGCATCTCCGTGAGCGGTGGCTCGCTCCCGGCCGGTGGCTCGTCCGAGCTCGTCCCAGTGATGGCTGCGCCATCCGTGACCGGCACGCTCGCGTGGCTGACTTCGACGGCGCCGGGTGACTATGTCGTCACGTGTGTCGCCACTGACGGAGGCAGCTTGTTCGCGGGCCCCGCCTCCACCTCGCGCGCTCTGAGCGTGACGGTCAGTCCCCCGAGCGGCAACTCTCCGATCCTCGAGTCCCTCCAAGCCTCGGCGCTCCAGGTCTTCGTCGGTGAGGTCGTCGAGCTCACCGCGAGCGCGTCGGACCCGGACGGGGACGTGCTGAGTTACTCGTGGAGCTCGAGCGGCGGGTCTCTCGAGGGCGCAGGATCCTCCTCACGTTTTTTCGCGAGTCAGGTCGGCGCCTACGCGGTCACCGTGTCGGTCACGGACTCGAGCAGCCGCTCGGCCTTCGGGAGCCTACAGATCAACGTAGTCTGGGGCGCGGAAGACGGTGCGTTCGTCGCGCTTCCGATCCTTCACTTCGTTCCCGACCGTCTCGCGGTCGGACCTCGCGGAGACGTCTACGTCACGAACCCAGCCGCTCGAAATATCGTAGTCTTCACCCCGAAGGGTGAGTTGCTCCGCGAGATCCCGTTTTCGGGCCATCCGGCGGGGATCGCAGTGGACCACGCTGGCCACATCTTCGTGGGTGATCTCTCTCGGGGCGGAGTCGCCATCCTCGACGAGCTCGGCGAGGAGCTGGGGACGCTCGGCGCCGGTGAGTTGCTTGGTCCAGTCGATCTCGCTCTGGACGGGGCAGATCGGCTCTTCGTGGCGGACGGGCCGAGCGCCCAGGTCGCGATCTTCGAGGGTTTGATGCCTCAAGTACCCATCGTGATCTCCGGTTCGGTGCCCGTCGGGGTAGACGTGACTCCGGAGGGTGAGATCCTCGTGGCCGACGCGAACGGTGGGACGGTTCATCGGTACTCACCGGAAGGATCGAACCTGGGCACGATCGGCTCGTACGGCGCGGGTCCTGGAGAGCTGATCCGGGTGGGCGGGGTGACTTCGAGGCCGGGTGAGGTTTACGTCGTGGACTCCTACGAGTCTCAGGTGTCGGTGTTCGCGGCGGGCGCGTTCGTGACGTGGCTCGGGGCGCTAGGTTCGGGGGCCGGTCAACTCATGATACCGGTCGACGCGGCGTTCGACTCGGCGGGACGACTCCTCGTGTCGGACAAAGACAACTCGAGAGTCGCGGTCTTTCGCCTCGCCAGCTCTGGCGCGGCGCCCTCGTGCGCGGGCGACTTCGACTGTGATGGGATCGACGACGCGACGGAGCTCGCGGCAGGCCTGGACCCAGCTCGGGCCTTCGACGCGTGGGCGGACTTCGACGGCGACGGGCTCGCGAATTTCCGGGAGCTGTTGGCGGGTACGGACCTCCTGCGCGGCGACTCGGACGGTGACTCGGTGGGCGACCTCGACGAGCTCCTCGGTGGGACCAACCCACTCGATCCACGGGACGCGGGGCCCTGCGCCCTCACGCCTCCTCCGCTCGACCTCGACGGGGACGGGGTCCCGGACGCCTGCGACGACGACGATGACGGGGACGGTACGCCCGACGGCGTGGATATTTGCCCGCAGCTCGCGGACAATCAGGTCGACCTCGACGGCGACGGCGCGGGCGACGCCTGCGACGGAGACGATGACGGCGACGGGTTGCCTGACCCGATCGATCTCTGCCCGCGTCTGGCCCACGCAACTCAGCTCGACGCCGACGGGGACGGGGCCGGCGACGCGTGCGACGACGATCGCGACGGCGACGGCGCCGCGAATTGGGTCGATGTATGTCCTGACTCGGCGGACCCAGCTCAGGCGGACTTCGACGCGGACGGTCGAGGAGACGTTTGCGACAATTGCCGCGAGGAGCCCAACCCGACCCAGCAGGACGGAGATGGAGACGGGGTCGGCGACGCGTGCGAGGGTTACGTCACCGTGCAGCTCGGAGCAACGCACGCGTGCTTCGTGCGGGCGGAGGGAACGTTGTGGTGTTTCGGCGCCAACACCAACGGCGAGCTCGGCAACGGGACCACGGCTGTGGCGCAAGGTCCGGTGCAGGTAGGTGAGTCGTCCGACTGGTGGGCGGTAGCGGTTGGGGCCTCCCATACCTGCGGCATCCGGGCGCCCGGCACCCTTTGGTGCTGGGGGCTGAACCGAGAGGGTAGGGCGGGGCTCGGCGGGGCCGTGCGGTCGAGTGTACCCGTCCAGGTCGGGACTTTGGCGGACTATGTCGCAGTCAGCGCCGGAACGAGCCACACGTGCGCGGTGGCCGAAGCAGGCCGGGTGCGTTGCTTCGGCGGAAATGCACGCGGCCAGCTCGGGGACGGCACTCGGGTGAGTAAGCTCGCTCCCGAGGAGCTCTTTGGACTCAGCGCTCGTTCGATCTCCGCGTCGACGGATCATACGTGCGTCCTCACGCCCACTGAGGCGTTGGTGTGTTGGGGTGCAGGGACTCGAGGGCAGCTCGGAGATGGCGCGAGCCTGGACAGACTCACTCCGACACCGGTCGTCGGCGGTCCTTGGACCTCGGTGTCGGCCGGTCGGGAGCACACCTGCGGGGTTCAGTCGGACGACTCGCTTTGGTGTTGGGGCTCGAACTCGACCGAGAGGCTGGGGATGACCGGTGGCTCGCGGCTCGTACCCACGCGGGTGCCAGGCGCGTTTGCGCTCGGCGTCGCCTGCGGGGGTGAGCACACCTGCGCGGTCCGGCCGGACGGAGCGGTAGTCTGCTTTGGGAGCAACGTTCAGGGTCAGCTCGGAGCGCCGGCGTCTCCCTCTTCGCTGGTGCAGGTGCTGGCCGATCACGATGATTACAGTTGGGTGACGGCCGGGGATCGCTCGACTTGTGTGCTGCGCGCGTCTGGGCGGTTGGCGTGTTTTGGCAGCAACGACGCTGGGCAGCTCGGTTTGGCGCCAGGGTCTCGACCCACTCCGCAACCCATCTCGACGAGCGCGGCGTTGGCTTCGGTCGACGTGGGTTTGGACCACGCGTGCGGCGTGACCACGGAGGGTGAGCTCTTGTGTTGGGGCGGGAATCGGTCGGGCACGCTCGGCACCGGAGACATGTCGAGCGAGTCGGCGCCGGAGAGCTTGGGTTTCGGCTACGTCAGCGTGAGCGCGGGTCACCGGCACACGTGTGCGCTCCGTGGCGGAGGAGAGCTCGTCTGTTTTGGTCAGAATGGGAACGGAGAGCTTGGGATCGGGACGAGGGTGCGGTCGCTGACGCCAGCCGTGGTCGGTTCCGGGTTCGCATTCGTCGACTCGGGCAAGGCCCACACGTGCGGGATCATGGAGAACGGGAGCCTGTGGTGCTGGGGCGCCAATGGCTCGGGCCAGCTCGGCGACGGCACGAACGTCAGGGCGACGCGGCCGGTGCGCGTGGGCATGGAATTCATGAGTATCTCTGCGGGCGTGGCCCATACCTGCGGAGTGAAGCTCGACGGGTCCCTCTGGTGCTTCGGCAGCAACGCGTCGGGTCAGCTCGGGGACGGCTCGACGACCACGCGGCTTCTGCCGGTTCAGGTGCCGGGGGCCTACACGAGCGTGTCGGCCGGCGGGTCGAGCACGTGCGCTCTCCAAACGGATGGGACGCTCGTGTGCTTCGGATCGAACTCGAAGGGTGAGTTGGGGATCGGAGGGTCTGTGAGGACTCGGCTCGTACCCACGCCGGTGTCGTCGCCGGAGCGGTTCGTGTCGGTCTCGGTCGGCGGCTTTTCGGCGTGCGCGGTGACGGACCAAGGGTCAGTGTCGTGTTTTGGCGCTGGGGCGGAGGGGCAGCTTGGCAGGCCGGTGAAGCTCGCCACCACGCCGAGTCCGATCGGCGGTGAGCCGGGCGGGTACGTCGCGGTGTCTTCCGGTGGATTCAGCACGTGCGCGCTGACGTCCGCAGGCGTCGCGCGGTGTTTTGGCTCGAACCTGTTCGGAGCGCTCGGTGACGGGAATGGGTTCTACACGGTCCCGGTGGAGGTCCGCTGACATGCGACGCTCGTGTTTTTTCGCGACTCTCACTTTCGCTTCGGGGCTGAGTATCTCGCCTGCGCTCGCCATCGACCCGCCGCATGGCACTCTGCCGCGCGTGTGTGAAGAGTGCCATGTCCCGCACCGCGCGCCCGGAGCCACGTTGACGACGGTTCTCGGCAACTCTCTTCTGTGCCGAAGCTGCCACGCGCTGTCTTCGAATCCGGACATCAACTCCTGGGCACCGTCCCAGCAAGCCATCCCGGGGGCGAGCGGGAGCCATCACTCTTGGGAGGGCCTCGCGGTCAACTCGACGCTGGAAACTCAGGCGCCGCTGGACCCCGCGCTTCGGGTCGAAGGCACGAGCCCGACTCAGCGACTCATGTGCTCGTCCTGCCATGATCAACACCTTCAGCTCGACGCTCCACCCGACCCGAGCGCTCCGGCCTACGGTGGTCCGGGAACCGGCGCTGGCCGGCACTATCAGCGCGTCGAAAACCGCGCCAACCAGGCCTGCCGAGACTGCCACCGGACGCGAGACGTGACCTCTTCGTCGGGCGGATCCCACCCCGTGCGGGTCTCGCTGCCGAGCTCCGAGTATCGAGCCCCGACGACGGGCTACCTCGTGGATGGCTTGGTCGAGTGCACTTCCTGTCACGGTGTTCACCGCGCGACCTCGGGCGGCGCAAACGGCGGGACCGGAGATGGGTACTTGCTCAACCAGAACGTCGACGCTCAGTGCGCCGATTGTCACACTCTCGGTGACGCGGCCTCGGCGAGTCACCTGTCCTCGTCGACTGGGGCGCTCTGGCCGGGCGGACAATACGGGTCGGCGAGGCCGGCTGCGGCGGCGAGCTCACGAGGATACTGTGTGAATTGCCACTGGCCTCACGGTCAGCCGGACGATAACTCACCCGTCGTCGACTATCCGAAGCTGCTGGTCGAGCGCGCCGATGTGTCGGCGGCGCCAGGCGGTGACTCGGACGACGCCGAGGATCTGTGCGCGACCTGCCACGATGGGAGCCCGGCGGTCACCAACATCGCGGCCGAGTTCTCGCGCGGGACCAACTCGGCGACGAACGTGTATCACCACCCGGTGAAGGACTCCGAGCAGGCGCTGTACGGGAGGTCGGTCGAGTGCGACGACTGCCACAACGCCCACCGCGCGACACCTGCCAACCCGCTCGCCGGCACGTCCGGCGTGGACCTGCGGGGCGATGCGGTGGGTTGGCGCACGGCGAACCCGCGGGAGATTTCCGAGTATGAGCTGTGTTTTGGGTGTCACGCCGACACTCGGAATGCGGGCATGAGCACGACCAATCTTCGGCTCGACCTTCAGGCCAACAACAGCGCCTTTCACCCCGTGGCGGCGCCGGGCAAGAATGGCTCCGCGGCGATGACCCAGCAGCTGCTCGGGGGACTCACGACGGCGTCGACGCTCGCGTGCGGAGACTGCCACAACAACCCAGCGACCCGCTACGTCAACGGCACGTCGACTCCGTACGCGCTGGGCAAGGCTTCGAGCTCCAACGCGAGCCCGAAGGGGCCCCACGGCGCGACCAATCAGAATGGTGCGACCAGCGTCTCGAAGCTGCTTCGTGCGAACCTGACCTTCGCGGCGACGCCTCGCCCGAGCTACTCGTCCGAAGATTCCAGGCTGTGCTTCCTCTGCCACGACGAGGCCAAGCTCGTCACCGCCTCGAATCAGGGCAACGGCGCACGAACGAACTTCGACGACGGCGGCAACCTCCACGAGCTCCATATGGTCGGCGAGCGAACGACTTGCCTGACTTGCCACTTCGACTCTCACGCCAACCGACAGACCGGCGCGGAAGGGTCGTCCCACTCGACTCAGTATCGGATCACGATCGCGAGCGGCACGACGGTGTACTCGGCTGGGCCCCCCGCCGGGGTAAAGACGCGCAACGTGTCTTTCTCTCCCTCGGTGAGCCCTCGTGGCACCAACGCGAAGCCCGAGTTTCAGGTCAACGCGACGAACCGGCAGCGGGGCTGCGCGATCGTGTGTCACGGGAAGGACCACAACCCCTACACGTACACTCCGTCGGCGACGTACGACAACGACGGGCTGACTTACACACTCTGCACGGACGGCGACGGCGACGGCTACCCAGCGCAGACTGGGTGCGGCTCGACGCAGGACTGCAACGACGCCAACGGGCAGGTGTACCCAGGAGCGCCCGAGGACACGGCCCCTCTCTGCTCCGACTCGGTGGACAATGACTGCGACACAGCGACGGACTGCGCCGAGGCGGCGTGCCGCGTCTTCCCGTGGTGCCCGTGCACCGACGCCGACAACGACACGTATTTCGCCGAGAGTTATTGCGGGGCCCAAGACTGCAACGACTTCAACGCGCTCATCCACCCAGGCGTGGTCGAGAACACCGACGCCTCGTGCTCGGACACCGCCGACAACGACTGCGACGGCGGAGCGGACTGCCAAGACGTCGGTTGCCGGAATACGGCGCCTTGCCCGTGCACCGACGCCGACGCGGATAATTACTTCGTGCAGACCTACTGTGGCACCGCCGCGGATTGTTTGGACACCAACGGCCAGATCAACCCAGGCTCCACCGAGAGCTCCGGTTCGAGGTGCAACGACGGGCTGGACAACGACTGCGATGGGTCGCTGGACTGCGCCGAGGCGTCCTGCCAAGCACCGACGAACTACACGAACGAGGCGAGCTCGACTCAGTGCACCAACGGAGGGGACAACGACGGCGACGGCCTCACGGACTGTCACGACCGAAGCTGCTGGAGCTCCTGCAGCACCGGCAGCGGCGGGACCTGCATTGGCACGAGCGGCACCAACGGTCGGGACTGCTGCCTCTCCGGCGGGATTTACTACGCCTGCTATCTGAGCGCTTGCAACGGCCGCTCTTGCAGCTACGAGCGCACCTGCAACGTCTATTGAGCTCGAACGGGCTGCAGCCTCGGCGCATCCGTGATCGGGCGCGGGCACGTCATGAGTTTCGGAGCCTTTTTCAGTGAGGCTGTGCTTCCGAGGGTCCGCGAAGCTTAGGCGCAGGCAAGATGCCTGCGCTCCCAGGGGTCCGCGA
>CAYXDO010000064.1:0-26222 GCA_964463485.1 uncultured Myxococcales bacterium
CGGCGTGCCTTCGAAGATTTGACTTGCTCCGATTCGCTCCGACCGCCCACATGCGGTGTGCAAGGTAGCGTGTGCCCAACCTGGATGCAAGCCCCGGTTGGGTTTTCAGCCTCCGCTAGGTCCGCATGCTCGAGCGCACGAGCGGCTCGACCTCGAGGGGCGAGATGATCCCCAAGTGCTCGCTGACTTCTCCGCGGCTCCTTCGGACGATGCCCCGCCCCTTGCCCCTTCGGACGATGCCCTCGCCCCTTCGGTCGATGCCCCGCCCCTTGTCAGACGATGCCCCACCCGGAAACGCGGCAGGCGGACGATGCCCCCGGAATCGCGGGCAGGCGCAGGCGGACGATGCCTGGCACCGTTCGGAACGGGGGGGCACCGTTCGGAACGGGGGCGAATCGCGGGCAGGCGCTGGCACCGTTCGGAACGGGGGCACCGTTCGGAACGCGGGGGGCGGACGATGCCTGGCACCGTTCGGAGTTCGGAACGGGGGTGGCAGGCGCTGGCACCGTTCGGGCACCGTTCGGAACGCGGGGGCACCGGAACGGGCCTCCCACTCTCGTTCGGCGAGGAGGCCCTGGAGGCCACGAATCATTTCTCAGGCGCCGTGTCGAGTGAGTATCGGTCCGTCGTCCCCGCGGGGCTGATCGTGTCGACGACGCCCGCGCCGGGCACGATCGTCCCGATCGAGAGCACGGTCGACCTCGTCGTCTCGCTGGGTCCGCGCGTCATCGCGGTCCCTGACGTCTCTGGGTTGTCGGAGCTCGAGGCCGGAGACCTGATCGTCGCCGCGAGCCTCTCTCCGGTCCTTGTGGGAGAAGGCAGCGCAACGGTACCGAGCGGAACGATCCTCCGCCAAGATCCGCTCCCGGGCACGCTCGTCGTGGAGGCGAGCCCCGTGCTCGTCGTCGTATCGGTCGGCGCAGTGCCGGCCGTGGTGCCGAATCTGGTGGGTACGGCTCAGGCAGAGGCCGAGACGCTGGTCGTGGCCGCATCGCTTTCGATCGGCACGGTGAGCTCGGCGCCGAGCGCCACCGTACCCGCGGGCCAAGTATTGTCGCAGTCACCGTCGGGAGGAGCCGTCGTCATGCTCGGGACCGCGGTAGACTTCGTCGTCTCGCTGGGTCCGACGCTCGTGTTGGTGCCCGACTTCGTGGGCCTGGACGAGGCCTTCGCGCGAGCGGAGCTCCTGACCGCGAGCCTCGAGGAAGGTACGCTCGACAGCCAGGACTTTCTGGAGCCCGCGGGACAAGTGCTCTTCCAAAGCCTGTCGGCCGGAGTCTCTGTCGCCGCCGGATCGCGCGTCGATCTGATCGTCTCGCGGGGAGCGACCTCGAGCCCAGTGCCCAGCGTGCTGAGTTTGGCCGAGCTCGCGGGGCGCGGCGCCGTGACCACGGCCGGCTTCGCGGTCGGAGTCATCACGACGCAATTCAGCGACACAATCCAGGCTGGTCGCGTGATCGCGCAGTCACCCCAAGGCGGGACGATCTGGCCCTCAGGGGGCAGCGTGGGCCTGGTGATTTCGTCGGGCCTGGAGAGACTAACGGTGCCGAACGTCGTGACCCTCGCGGAGAACATCGCCGCGGAGTCGCTCACGGAGGCCGGCCTCAAGCGGACCAGGGGGGGAAGCCGCGCCGACCAAACCGATGATTCGGATGGAAGTCCGAAGCAGCAAGGCCGCTACCACAAAAGTTCCCGCCGAACAACCCGACTCGGCCGGACGGCCGGACGGTTACACTGAATACGACCGACGACCCAAAACCGAACTCGCTGAAGGACATCGAAGACAGCGCCAGGACACTGCCTAACCCGTCGTGCTAAAGGACGCCTACCATTTCGAGGCCCAGTTTGGCTCAACGATGGAGTAGAAGAATAGAGAGGACTAGACTTGCCATTGCGTCTAATAGTCGTCACTTTGATATTTTTCGGCTCGATTCCAAGATCGAGCGTGGCGAAGTGCGCGGGAGTCGTGGGATCGTTCGGAGATGCGGATATGTCTGCGCACCTAGTGGCAATTGTCGACATACTTGGAGTCGAGCGCGGTGAGTTCGGCGCAGTGCTCGTCGTGGACCTGGACACGTGCCTTCGTCGCTGCGCCGATATCGGCCACTCAACCCGTCGCCTTCGAGTTGTCGGGAGTTGGGGAAGGGATAGTCATCCTCCGTTGCGGCTCTTTACGCCTGGAGCGAAGTGGCTGATGGCCCTCATCCTCGGACCAAAGGAAGGTTTTTACACGATGCCAGTGTGTGCAACTGCGGCGGTGCCATTCGTGACGGATGGTCTTTGCAGGAAGGCCACTGGGGAGTGCGTGCGCGACTGGCGGAAAAAGTTCGGAATTTCGGATACGCTCTAATTCTACAGTAATTCTGGTTCCTGGCCCACGCCCCTCATGTTGGCGGCAGAGCGTTCGAGCGAGCCGCATGTCGAAATCCGTCGAAATCCTTCGGGAGCTTCTGGCCGCCGGTGCCGACCCCACGTATCGGGTAGGCTGGAACTACTCCGCGGTTCAAGCCACGCAGATTCCTGACCCTGGCCCGAAGGCGCAGGAGTGTCGTGACCTCATCATCGAATCGGTGCGCAAGAGGGAGGCCGAGAACCCACGTCGGCGCCGCCGTCTGATTCGGTCAGGCGGCGGCTCGAAGGACGATTGGCGTGCTTCGATTCACCGGTTCTACCGGTGGCAAGAGTATCGTCAGGGACGCTGGGACATCGTCGCCCCGGACTGCGCGCCCGCGAAGCTCGCCGAGCTCGTGGGTGTGGACGCGCAACCCGGGGCTGCAGCGATGAGTGTGACATCTTCCTGGGTCGTCAGGAAATCATCACGGGCTTTGGAATCGTCGGCGACCTGCTCAACGATCACTCGGACGAGAACAATTTTTGGTCGGTCCGCTCGCTCATGCCACTCCGCTCGGCGACGGCGACGGCAACGGCGACGGTTCTGACAATCGAGGATTTCTCGGATGGCGACTTCTCAGCAGCCCGCCAGATGACACAGTACTGCTGAGTATGGCCGAAATCAGGGAGTGCCAGCTCGAGTGGCCGAGTGCCGTGGTCGGAGATTTTCGAAGAGACGTACTCATGGGCGCCAAAGGCCGGGACAACGTACTCTTGGACGAGTTCGGATTCGAGGAAGTGGACGCGCTCGTCGCGCGTCTGACCGCCTCGGGACCCTGGACCTCCTGGCCGCCCTCGAAGGAGACGGCGCGCCGACCCAGCTTTGCGATCGCCGCGCGGACAGGGTGCAGCCCGACCGCCCTGACCTGCTGCTTCGCGCGATGGGACGCGGCCGCCGTTCCGAAGATCGATCCGACGCGATTCTGTGTAGAGTGCCCGCATGCCCGTGACACCCGCCGATTTGGGCAAGATCCCCCTCTTCGCGAACATGACCGAGGCCCATCTGCGCGAAATGCTCGACGCTTTCGACCGCGAGCGCCTCCCGAAAGGTTCGGTGATCTTCGAGCCCGGCTCGACGCCCGAGCGCCTGCTGGTGCTGGCCGAAGGCGAGGTCGCACTTCACCAGGACGGCGAGGAGCGCTTCCGCGTCAGGGGCCCCGCCCCCATCGGCGAGCTCGGCTCCCTCACCGGCCTGTTGCGCAGCACGACGGCGATCGCAGCGACCGACGCGACCATGTTGGTCATGCCCAAAGAACGAATGCTCGCGTTCTTCGAAGACCACGGCGACGTCGCGTTTCCGTTTCACTCGAACTTGCTCTCCATCGCCGCCGACAAGATGCGACGAGACCGCCAACGCATCGAAGAGATGCGGCACAACTTGATCATCACGCAGCGCGCGATGAAACGGATGTCCGACCTGTTGCTCGAAGGCGAAGATACGCCGCTCCACGAGAAGCTCTACGACGAGCTCTCTCGGCTCATCGAGCAAAACAAGAAAGGCCACTACCTCGTCGAGCCCGCGAAGGTGCTGCCCACCAAGGCCCGCTTCGACGACGGTCGCATCGTCGACGTGCTGGCTTTGTCCGCGGACGAGGTCGACCTTCCCGTCAAGCCTCCGCTCGATCCGAAGGACGGGCACGCGAGCTTCGTCCTGGATTTTGGGGACAAGGAGATCGCAGTGAGCGGCAAAGTGGAACCCGGTGGCCCACACCCCGTGCGCATCAAGCTCGACCTGTTGGTGGAGGGCAGCGCAGCGTCACTGTCCGAACACTTGGCGCGAATGCTGATGTTCGACGTGATCTGCTAGGCGACGTGTAGCTCGCTGCACTCCTGCCCGCGCGCGATCGGGATCAGGATCGGGATCGGGGCCGCGTTTCGATGCGTGAGACCCTCGCTAGATCGCTGCGACTTTGGGCGCCGTCGCGATCGCCGAACAGAGCCTGACTTCCTTCTTGCCGTAAGGCGGGAGCTCGATCGTCCACTTCACGAATCCGTTCGGCGTGTCGAACGAGAACCCCGCGGTCGACTTGTCCTCGAGGATCTCCACCTCGACCTCGGCGACCTCCGAGACCGCGATGCGCTCGATGACCTCCACTCGTTTCGGTTTGGGGCCCAGGTTGCTCAGGAAGAGCTGCACGAGATTCACGCGGACCTTCCACCCATCGATCGGATCAGGCTCTTGCGCCGTCTTCGTTCGTCTGACCGCACGCAGGTCTTCGTCCGGCCCAAACCCGAGCACGAGCTCTCCGCCCGGCGGCGTGAAGGGCGCCTTCGTGAAGCCGATGGGCCCGTGATCTCGGACGAGCTCGACAGGGCCCTCGAGCAGCGGGCTCGCCGCGGCCACCTTGGAGCTGACTCGACAGATCACGTTTCGATCGAGCTCCCCGAGCAGCAGCAGCTCGACGCTGGCCGAGGCCTCGAACCGAAAGAGCGGAACGAAGACAGGGCGACCGTTGGCGACGATGGTCGTACGCCCCTCTGCGCTTAGGGTCCGAACCTCTCCACCGTCGTCCACTCCGGGAAGGTCGAGGGCGCCGCTCGGCGCGGCTCCAGCGACGGAGCGTTGAACCTCGACCTCGCGCGCGGCGACGACGACACGGTCAGCACGTTTCCTCGCGCTCAACAGATCGTCGCTCAGGTTGGGCGGATCGGTTCCGAGCGAGGTTCGCGAGGTCGAGAACGTGAGCTCCGCGTCCGTCCAGTCTTCGCCGGTGTTCTGCCAAACGACGGCCGACGACGTGACCTCGAGCTTGGACTCGGAGAGGCGCGCGGCGTGCGTTGGGCGCCACAGGGCATTGGCGACGACGTATTCGATCTCGAGCGAGCACTCGCCAGCGTTTTCCGCGAGCACGTCGACCTCGACCCACGCGACGAAGTCGGCGTCGACGCGAACGAGCGTTTGATGACGTGACAGGAGCGTTCGGAGGGCCTCGACCGCTCTTCGGTGAGCCTGGGTCGCTTCGACCGCTTCGGCGCTCGCGCGGCGCGCGCGTTTCATCAGCGACTCGATCGTCGTCTGCCACACCTCGCGCTGGACGAGGCCCCAGGCCGCGTCCTCGGGGAGCTCGACGGCCGCGTTCTCGAGGGCGCGCTGAACGCGCCCTCGACGTTCGAGCGCCCGCTCGAAGGCACGTTCGAGCGACGAGAGCTCGTCGGCCCTCACCTCGATTTCGGCCTCGAGGCGAGCGATCTCTTCGGGACGGTCGGATCTCCGCACACGCGCAGCTCTTCGAGCGCGGGTGTCCACGACCCGAGCCTGGCCGGCCGTCGCGCGGAGGCTCACGTCTTGGAGGACCGGCGACACGTCTTGGATCGTGAGGCGATTGAGACCCGCGACGAGCGACACGGCGCCGCGACGCGTCACGCGGGCGCGATCCTCGAGCAGCATCACGGCGGCGACGGGGACCGCTACGCGCACACGGATTTCGTCGGGACTTGGAAAGAGCTCGGTCACTTCTCAACCCTCGCGCCGATTGCCGCCGGCAAGCTCGTTGTTCGCGTAGATCTTCACGACATACTCGGCGACGAGCTTCACCACGCCGCCTGGGTCGATCTTCACCTGCCAGCGGCGCCCGCCGTCGATCGGCGCGCCGCGCTCCTCTTGTTTGTAGGTGCTCCAAGTTGGTACGACGGCGCCCTCTTCTACGACGACCTCGGCGCCGGGCGCCGGCTGCGGAATGCGCTCGCGTACCTCGCAGTCGATGGCTCGGGCCACGCCGTTCCTGAGCTCGATCTCGAGCTTGTGCCAGAGCTCGTTGGTGGCGACGACCTTGTCGCCGCTCCTCGCCTCGCGAAAGAACGCGTTCCGCACGCAACGAACGGCCTGCTCGACTCCGAGCCCGAGCGAAAACTCACCGCCGGCGGGAACGGACGGCAGCGTCGTCGACAGGACGAACTCGCCGGCGACATAGACCTCGGCGGGTCCCGGCAGCAAAGGCGAGTCGGTCGGATTTCGAATCGAGGCGACCCGAAACACGTTGGGATCTTCTCGAGGCACTGCGACGTAGCGCAGATCGCAGGGCCCCGTGCGGACGTCGAGCGGAACGGAATGAAACACGCCGTCGCTCGCGACGTCGACGCGCGCTTCTGCAACGTACGCATAGTCGTAGTCACCCGAGAGAGTAGCGATGTCGGCGGCCCCAGCAGGCGCGGCCGCCGACTCGACCGCGAAGCGATCCTCGATCGCACGAGAGAGCGCCGAGCCGATGTCTCCGCTGACCTCGACACCCGTTCGCCCTAGGATCTCGCGATAGCTCGTCTCGCGATCGATGGGGATCAAACGATTTCGGTCGGATTCACCGGCGGGCGGAAGCGCGAGCTGCGCATAGAGCAACGCTTCGACGACCTCCTCGGCCACCGGCCTCGCCTTCGCCGCTTTGGCGCTCGGCGCGGATCCAGCGCCCCTCGCGCGTCTGGGCGACGCGAGCTCGGCCAGCGACGAGGCGACCATGGTCGACGCACCCTCGTCTCGATCTTCGACCGCGAGCGACTTTTCCGCCTCCAGGTCGTCGAACGGCTCGGCCGCGGCCTCGCCAAACGACTCGGTGGGAGGGCTCCTTGGCGCGGGCGTCAACGCCGCCACCTGGTCGACGGAGAGCGAGGCGATCGAGATCGCCGGCGTCGGCCGCGCAGGAGGAATCAGCGCGCGCAACGTAGAAGCCGCTCCGTCATAGTCCGCGTACAGCGCGACCCAACCTCGTGGAGGCGTGCGAGCCGCCTTTCGCGGCGCAGGCGGCTGGGCCTTTCCGATGCGTATCGACGGAAGCTCGGGAAGAACGGACCACCGCAGCGGTGCGGCGGTCGAGAGCGACAAGCTCACTCCGTTCCAATCTTCTCCGGTGCGCTGGCAAATCAGCGCGCGCAGCTCGATGTCGGCGCGGCCGTCGCGGTCGAGCCTGAGCTGGTAAGCCGGCGCCCAGCGCGCCGCCTCCACGAAGTACTCCAAGCGAACGCGGGCGGTCTGCGGCGAGCCCGATCGCTCGAGGCGCGCGATCACCGTTTTTCTCAGCTCGTCCGGCCGAGCCACGCGCTCGGAGCTCACACGCGTCAGCTTCTCCTCGAGATCGCGCCTCAGCACCTCGTCCTCACGAAGGCTCCGCTCGAAGGTCGCTCGCTCGGCTTCTCGGGACCGCGTCGCGTCGTCGATCAGCTCCTCCAACACCACGCGGCCGATCGTCGGCGCGGCCGGAGGCGGCTTGCCAGGCTCGCCACGCGGGCGGCCGGGCACCTCGATCCTCGACAACATCGCGGCCTCGGACTCGACGTGCGCGAGCTCGTGGCGTGTTCGTTCGATCCGTTCTTCAAGCGATCGAAGCGCCTCCGCTTCAGGCGCCTCGGCGCCCGAGGAGCGCGCCGGGACCCACAGCCCAACACGAACCTCGCGAACGACGAGGTCCGAGCCGCTCGGCTCGACCTGCTCGATCATCACCCGCACCGAGGCGTCGCCCAACGCGAGCGGCAGGTCCGTGACCTCGAGCTCCTCGGGGATCGGGCCCGAAAGCGTGATGACGCGACTGACGGTTGCTCCGCGACGATAGAGCCGCACCGCATCGATCCGAGAGCTCGGAGCCATAGGGGCGCGAATAGCAGGAACCGCTCCCGGCGCCCAGATCGTCAGGGCAAGACGACGATACGATCTCCGAGCCGGAGCGTGTCGAAGAGCCACTCGACCTCCGCGTCGCTCACCGCGATGCATCCCCACGTCCAATCGGACCCCGCGCCTCCGCCGTGGATCCCGACGTAGCCTCCGAGCGAGGTCGTCTGCGGAGGCACCCGCCGTTTCCGAGCCGCGCTCTCGACGCGGCTGAGCACCCTCTCGTCGACGAGCCCAGCCTCCACGCCTCTCTTTGCGTGGCGCGGCATCGGATACGAGAGCCCGATGAATCGATGGAAGTCCGAGCGCGGGTTCTTGATGGCCACGAAGAACTCGCCCTCGGGCGTCCTCATGTCGCCTTGCTTCTCCTTGTCCCCCAAGGGAGAGAGCCCCAGTCCAACCTGGAACGTGCGCACCACGCGATCGCCCACGAGGAGCTCCATCTTTCGCGCGCTCTTGTGAACGCGAAGGACGTGCTCGTCGCGCGCGTGGCAGAGCGCCGGCGCAGCGAGGATCAGACCCAGGGCCAGCAGGGCGGCGCGGCCAAGGAGCCCACGCGACGGCTTTCTGAGCGCAGGGAACAGGCGTCGAGTCATGGGTCCGACTCGAGCAGGTCTCGTGCCGGCCGTTCAGCTTTGAGGGAGCCTCACGAAGGCGAAGAGAGGCGCAGCCAGACTCGGTCCGACGATCAGGCGTTGTACAGTCACGCTCGCTCGACCTGCTCGCTGAGCCCAACGACCGCGGCGGGCACGGCGAGGAGCACGAGGAAGGGCACGTAGAGCGCCAGAGCCAAGACGACGCCGAGCGCCCAACAAGCGAGCCTGTTCGTGAGCACGAAGCGCAGGCGCTCCCCGGCTTTCAGGCCGAGCAGCGCCAGGGGCGCCTCGAGGACCTCGCCGGCGAAGGCGAACGCAGAGAACGTCAGCGAAAGGGGAAGGAACAGCGCGAGACCTACGCCCGGGATCAGCCCGAGGAGACCGAACCCGATCGAGGGCAAGACGAAGAGCAGAAACCGCCAGAGCGTCGCCTTCAGCCCGTCGAGAATGCCCGCCTCCGCCAGCGCCAGACCCCGCTCGCTCAACACGCGCTTCGCCACTCTCTCGTAGAGCGGACCCGCGATGATCCCGGTGACGGCGAAGAATATTCCGCGAAGCACGAGGAGCTCCGCGAAGAACAAGACCGCCACGGCGAGGTACCAAAGGACCAGCCACGCGCCCGCGGGCTTGGCCCACAAGGCCCCGACGAGATCGTCGGCCGTGAGAGCGGCCACCGCGATCACGGCCGAGTAGGACACGAGCGTGACGAGCACGGGCAGCGCCGCCAGCGTGGCGAGCTCCTTGTCGCCGAGCAACCGCTTCGCCCCCGAGAGCGGCGCGAGCAGAGCGCTCCGGACCGAGAGAGGCTTCAGCGGTGCCACGCGCGGAGGTTGGCCGCTGAGCGCGTCACGCGCAAGGGCCGACCGATGGTGTACGCTCGGGCCCCATGTCTCAGCGAATGACTGACGGCAGCGACGACGTCGTGAGCCTCCTCGATCGGCCCCTGGCAGAGGCCTCCGTCGACGACCTCGTCACGCTGTTCGCCGCGGGCGCAAAGCAGAAGGACGACTGGAGGCTCGGGCTCGAGATCGAGGTGACGCCGTTCGTACGAGCCGAGCCCAAGAAGCCCATCGAGCTCCCGACGTTGCTCGCGATCCTCGATACCCTTGCCGAACGCGGCGGCTTCACGGTCGAACGCGAGGG
Source organism: uncultured Myxococcales bacterium (assembly GCA_964463485.1). Classification (GTDB taxonomy): domain Bacteria; phylum Myxococcota; class Kuafuiibacteriia; order Kuafuiibacteriales; family Kuafuiibacteriaceae; genus CAYXDO01. The sequence continues at coordinate 9,724 of CAYXDO010000064.1, forward strand.
ATCACTTCCCACGGCGCTGAAGCGATCGGGAGAGATCGTGACCGTCGAGCCAGGCGGCCAGATCGAGCTCGCCACGAAGCCTTTCAAGAAGCTCCGGGAGCTCCTCGATGCGCTGGACGAGTTCGCGCGGTTGCTAGCGGCCGTAGGGAACACTCACGGGTATGGATTCTGGGCGATCGGCCGCCACCCCTACAACTCCGTCGAGTCTTCGATGAAGCTGCCGAAGGCCCGCTACAAGGCCATGCGCGAGTACATGGGCCAGCGAGAGCGCCGGGCGCTCGACATGATGCACCTGACCGGCAGCGTCCAGTGCGCCGTCGACTTCTCCGACGAGGCCAACATGGTCGCGAAGATCCGCACGGCCGCCAAGGCATCCCCGTTCGTGTCGGCGCTCGCGGCCTCTTCTCCTTTCTCGCTGGGCAAGCCGAACGGCCTGAAGTCGGACCGCATGGACGTGTGGATGCACACCGACGGCCCGCGATCCGGACTGTGGCCGGAGATGTTCGACGAGGAGGGCCTCACCTTTCGCCGCTATGTGGAGCGCGCGTTGCGCGTACCGGCCATGTTCTTCGTTCGCGACGGCCGGTACTTCGCGGCGGAGGCACGTCCCTTCGTCTCTTACGGCGCCAGCGGTTTCGGCGGTTCGACGGTCACCGTCAGAGACTTCGTGGACCACCTGACCAGCCTCTTTCCCGAGATCCGCATCAAGAACTACCTCGAGCTTCGCGGGGCCGACTGCCTGCCGCCCGTCGAGGCCATCGGGCTCGCAGGGATCTGGCGAGCGATCCTCGACGACGAGGCCACTCGTCACCGAGTGGACGAGCGGTTGAAGGGCATGGACTACGAGTCGGCGATCGCGCTCCAGCCCCTCGCGTCCAAGCTCGGGCTCGCCGCGATCAGCTCCATCGGCCCCGTCGCGGAGGTTGTTCAGGACATCGCCGAGGCGGCGTATGCGCGGTTCGCGACGGTCTCGCCGGACTGTGCGATGTGTATGGTTCCGCTGCTCGAGCGCGCGCGCGAAGGTCGATCCATCTCGGACGAGCTCTTGATCCGCGAAGAGAAGCTGGGGCTCGAGAAGGCCCTGGAGCTCGTGGAGCTCAAAGCGAAGAGCTAGGAGCGCTTCAGCCGGCCTCGATGGTCTCGCTCGACCCGAGCGGCTCGGTGACCTGCCGGATCGTTCGATCGAGCTCCTTGGAGTCGACCTCGACCACGCGGATCCCTTGGCCTTGCGTCGCGCGCAGCAGGAAGATGCTCCCGGGGACGCCGATGAAGGTCGCGTCGCGTACGAACCAGTCCTCCGCGCCGAAATCGAAGCGCGTGAGGACGAGGCGACGTCGAGCAGCGAGCCCCGAAGCCAGGTCGTGCAGATAAGGTCGCAGCGTCGCGTCGCGTTTCGTACGAACGAGGATCTCTTTCTTCTCCAACGATGTCAGGGCAGCGTCCCAGTCTTCCTTGGAGGGGACCTTTACGGCCTTGTCCTCGAGCGGCAGGCGCTCGAGCACGTTGTGGATGGGCGTGCCTTCGTCAGCCAGCCCTTTGGACACCGCGACCTCGGGCCCGAGCGAATTCACGCCGAGGTTCTTCACGGTGAGCGGCTCGGTGCGGACCGAGGGTCGGGCGGCGGCTCGTTCGGAGAGATCACCGGCCAGGATGGAGAAGGCGAAATACTCCGCGGTGGTCAGCGTGAAGTCGACGAAGTCGCCGGTGGATCGACGCGGCGCAAACTGGCGACGGATCTCGTCGAAGATCCCGTCGTACTCTTCTGCTGGAGAGAGTAGGTGCTGCTCGCCTCGCCGCTGGTATCTCACGAGCGCTCCGGCGCGTTCATAGGCGTCCAGCACGCGAAGCGGCTCGGCGCGGCGGCCGCTCGATCGCGTGAGCACGATCCGAGCGTCGGGTTGCGACACGATCAAGAGCCTGCGGAGCAGATCTCGGTCCGGTCGCAAGGTCTTGGTGTCGGCGAGGCCTCTGTCGACGAGGCTTCGAGCGGCGCGATGGATCAGCTCGGTGTCTTCGAGCGCGGGGACCGGTCCGAGCGGTGACTCTTCGTCCGCGTAGAGGTCGCAGGTGAACCGCAGAAAATCGACCTCTTCCGGCGAGAGCGGAATCGCGCTCGCCGTAGCCACTCCGCGTTCGATCATTTCTTCGCTGCCGGATCGTCGCTCGGCGAGACCAGGTGCTCCAGCTTCTGCATGGACCGCAGATGTCGTCCGAGCTCGGTCGCTGGCCGCGGGGAGGATCCTGGTTCGCCGCTGACGAGGTCCAGAGCGGAGCTCGCGAGGTCGGCGATCGCGGTGGTCGGGTTGGCGGACTCGGCGTAGTCGAGCGCGGCGCGGCGTTCCGCGCCTTTGAGGCTTATTCTTCGCTTGGGATCCGCGCCCATCTCGGCGAGCACCTCCATGGCGCCGAGGGCCTTGGCCCACCCGGACGAGTAGCGCTCGAGCCGTTCGATGGCGGACTCGACCTTGTCGAGGTCTATCTCCTCGAGCTCGTCGAAGCCGCCGTGGGCTTCGTTGAGCTCACGGCGGTACTTGTTGAGCTTCTTCCGCGCGGCGTCGAGCTGCGCGCGGATCCGATCGAGCTTCTTGGAGATGCGGGCGAGCGCGTCGTGGCTGAAGGCGCCGGCTGCGATGAGCTCCTTGAGGCGCGCGGCCTCTTTTTCGAGCCCCCCGATCTGCTCGGTGAGCGACGCGATCGCGCCGTGAATGACGGCGCCCTGGGCGCGGCCCGAGCGCTTGGTGGGCGGCTGCGGCGGCATCCGAAAGCTCCCGCTCTGGTAGCCGTCCTTCTGGGCATCTTTTTGAGGCTCACCCTTTTTGACGTCCGAGGTGGGTTGCTCGCGCGAAGCTTCCGGAGTCGCCGGGGGCGCGGCAGGGGGCCTGGGCCCGCCGCTGCGAATGGCCATTTGTGTGGCTACCATGCTCGTGCGCGCGAGACCATCGCGGAGCCACGCTCGCGTGCGAAACCTTCGACGCTCGAAGGCCATTGGCTGTAGCCTCCGGGCTCAGCGGTGGGCGACACCGGCGAAAAAACGGAAGAGGCCTCCCCGGAAAAGCTGCGGAAGGCCCAAGAGGAAGGTCAGGTTCCAAAGAGCCAGGACTTCGTCAGCGCGTTTGGTTTCACCGCCGGGTTCATGACCTTGGCGGCGTTGTTCGGCTACGTCGGCGGCCGCATGAAGGACTACACGCTCCTGGCCTTCGACGCGGCGTTTCGAGCTCCGACGATCAGCACGATCGCCACGCTCTCCACGGACGCGGTCCCGTTCTTCTTGATGACGATCATCCCGATCGGCGCCGTCGTGTTCGTCTCCGGCATCTTCACGAACGTCCTTCAGACCGGCTTCTTCTTGGCGTTCAAGGCCATCGTTCCGAAGCTCGACAAGATCAACCCGATCAACGCGCTCAAGGGCTACCTCAAGCTCAAGAAGTACATCGAGCTCTTGAAGAACATCGTGAAGATGTTGATCGTCGGATATCTCGCCTACGCGGTCATGCGCGACGCCCTGAAGGACATGGTGTTGATCGTCGCCATGCCCTTTCACATCAGCGTCGATTACGCGCAGGGGCTGATCTGGGACTTCTTCGTCAAGGTCTGTGTCGCCTTCGTGTTGATCGGAGCCGCGGATCTTCTCTACGCGCGGAAGACCTTCGCCAAAGAGATGATGATGTCGAAGTACGACGTGAAGCAGGAATACAAGCAGATGGAAGGCGACCCTCACGTGAAGGGAGAGCGCAAGCGCCTCGCCCACGAGCTCCTCTTTTCTGGCAGCATGGAGAACGTGAAGAACGCGGACGCGGTCGTTGTGAACCCGACGCACATCGCCGTCGCGATCAAATACGACAAGGACAAGTCGAAAGCGCCGACCGTGGTCGCCAAGGGGCAGCGCATCCACGCCGAGAAGATCAAGGAGATCGCGAAGCACTACAACGTGCCGATCCTGCGCAACATCCCGCTCGCCGAAGCGCTGAGCAAGCTCGAGGTCGGGGAGGAAGTCCCGGAAGATCTCTATGAAGCGGTCGCCGAGGTCCTTGCCTTCGTTTACAAGCTCAAAGAGGAGCAGGAGGCGAAGCTGAAGAACCGCAACCAGAAGGGAGCACGGCCGCGGGAGCACAACTCGAGGTCGCCGAAGGTCCCCGCGGCTCCGGGAGAGGTCGGGGCCGAGGCGGCGGAGCCCGAGCGTCGCCCCGACCCGGCAGCCAGGGGCGCCAACCGATTGAAGAAGTAGAATCGACACACCGATTGAGGTCGACCAGCCGAGAATGAGAAGACGAAGGGGCCGACCCGCGTCCGTGGGGGCCAGAGGAGCGCGCGCTTATGTCGATGAGGGTTCGTGAAAAATGGCCGTTCCCCGTCAACCTCGGGGGTGAGATCGGGACGACTGCCGAAGAGGTGAAGGCCCTTCACAAGGGCTTGGAGAAGAATCCGTACGCTTCACCGATGCCGGAGGTCGCTCCGGTCAACTTCCTCACTCCGATCCGTTCGAGTGAAGACCTCCGCTTTGGGGAACAAGAGGTTCCGCTCGCGGCCTCCGACGGGCGAACAGCGACGCTGACCCACGTGGTCCTGCGGCGCGTGCTCTCGAAGGCGCGCCGTCAGGGCGCGGTGTTGTTCGACGAAGCCGTGGAAGGAAAGACGTTCCAATTGCTTCCAGAAGGGCGACACCAGCAGATGAAGACGCTCCTGTCGCGGGAGCGTTCGATGCTCGAGCTCCTCGACCGCTACAACGGGCTGGCGGAGGACGTGTACATGCGCCTGCTTGCGACGGCCAAGGGTTGAGATGCCGCCCAGACCAAGCCCGCTGCTCAAAGCCGGAGACGCGCCGCTCCAAAAACGCGGCCAGGACAAGCTCGCAGAAGACCCCGAGGGCGCCGCGCTCCGATGGGGCAAGGGCGAGGCCACGCTTCAAGAGGTCAAAGGCTACAGCGACGAGGAGCTCTACCACATCGCGCAGCACGGCTACACGTTGTTCCTGAACGGCAAAGTTTCGGACGCGCAGACCGTGTTCGAGGGCCTGGTGGCGATCGATCCACGCAACGAGTACTACTATCGGGCGCTCGGCGTGGTCTATCACCGGCGCGGCGCGGTCGATCGAGCGATCCGTCAGTTCGACGCGGCCCTGCAGCTCAATCCAGGATCTCTACACGCGCTCGTGAATCGCGCCGAAGTCCACATCTCCCGCCGCGATTTCTCGGTGGCGCTCGACGATCTGGGTCGAGCGGTCCGGCTCGCGGGTGACTCCGAGGAGCCCATCGCGCGGAAGGCGCGGGCCCTCACCTCGCTGATCCGGAAGAAGCACGGCTGAGCGCGTTCCCGATTCCTCAAAGGTTCCTTCACGTTGAGCTCGCAAGGGGGCGCTCGTTCACTTTCGCGCAACCAAGCGCGAACGGAACCGATACTCGACAACTGGAACGGGTATGTTCGAGCGACTTTTCGGGCCGCTTGAGCGAACGGGCGAGGACGCGTAAGAAAGATCGGACAGAGCGTCACAGAATCTCGGTTCAGCGCACTCGCATTGGGAGAAGGAGTTCACATGGTGTACGTCGGCGGATCGCAACTCTCACAAGTCATGGTGCAGCTACAGCTGCAGCAGGCTCAATTCAACGTCCTCGTTCGCAACCCGGTCGGGGCTCTCGAAAACCTCGCTCAGGCGTTCGAGGCTCTCTCGCCCGCGTCGCAAGCGCAGGCGCTCGCGGCTCAGGCCCCCACGGCCACGGAGGCCACCCCGTCTCCGGCAACGATGCAGTCGGTCACCGCTCCGCTTTGCGGCAGCGGCTACGCGCGCTTCGACGTGCTCGACCTCGCCTCCGGCGCGGCCGATAGCCTCCTTGCGCGATTGTTCAACCCCCGTCGCCGCGCTGCGGCCGAGTTCGAGAAGCTGCTCACGGACAACACGATGGTCCGATCCGCGTTCGAGAACACGGTCGGCGGTCGCGTGCTCATGGACGGCAGCCACGATGGTCGGTTCGTGATTCAGCGGTTCCCGGACGGCGCCGCGCCGCTCCCGAGCCTCTCCACGAACCCCGTCGCCAACACCGTCGCGGGTCTGATGAGCGACATCGAGGCCTCGATCCTCGGACAGCTCCAGAACGTCGCGGCCGCGCAGTCGACCGGCCAAGGCCAAGTTCAGGGCCTCACGGCGAACCCGTTCTCCGGCCTCATGGCGACCGGCTTCACCAACGTGCTCGGCGGCCTTGGGCTCGGCGGCGGCGTCAACGGCGAAGAAGCGCCCTTTGGCTTCGGCATGCTCAGCGGCGCTGGCGTTGGGTCCTACAACCCGCTCGCGATGCCCGGACGGATCCAGAACACGACCCCCGCCTACGAGAAGTCTCACCAGGCCCAGGTCGACTCCGTGTTGAACGACCCGTCGCTCACCATCGAAGACAAGGTCACCCTGATGCTCATGCTCGTCATGAAGAAGCAGGACAACGACATCGAGCGCCAGGCCCAGTACATCAACTCGATCCAACAGCAGCAGAGCAACCGAGGTGCCAAGGGCACCACGACCGCAGGCATGCTCGGCGGCGTCGCTGGCACCGCGCTCGGCGGCCCGGCCGGATCCAAGGCCGGCGGCGCGATCTCCGGCATGGTCGGCGGAACGGGCGATCCGGCCACCAACAACGCCCCGTCGATCGACGTCGAGACCTTGAAGCTCCAGCGTATGGTCACCAAGCGCACGCAGATGTTCGACATGCTCAAGGCGATCATCGACAAGTACAACGAGACCGCGAAGGGCGTCATCCAGTCGCTCGGCCGCTAGTCTCCGTCTGATCCTGCAGACGGCGCCTACCGCCGCGTCCAGCACCTCCCCTCGAGTCAAGCCCCTCGACCCTCCCCGATCCCCCGCTTTCTCCTTCACCCACGTTTCAAGAAAATCTGTTCGGTCGAGGGGTTTGATCCAGCCTCAGGTGGTGCTATGAGAGGCGCCACTTGGCCATGGCGACAACGACTCCGAAGAAGAAGCCCGCTCCTACTACTCCGTCGAAGCCGAAGAGCGACATCGACGTAGAGAAGGTCCTGGCGACCAAAAAGCCCGAAGATCTCACCGAGGAAGAGAAGGAAGCCGTCCTCGCGCACGTCGACAAAGAGATCGAGAACATGACCGCGGACGACGTCATCAAAGCCGTCGAGCGCGGCGAGATCGAAATCGAATACGTCGATCCGCCCAACCCGATCGACAACTTCACTCCGGAGAACTTCAAGAAGTTCCTCTTCGGAAAGATCACGTGGGCTCAGCTCGAAGGCATGACGATGGAGCAGGCCTACGCGATCGCGGAGTTCGGCTACACGATGTATCAGCAGGGTCGATACAAGGATGCGCGAACCCTCTTCGAGGGCCTCGTGATCGGCAACCCATACGACCCCTACTTCCACTCGATGCTCGGAGCCATCTACACGAAGCTCGACATGCACGAGGAAGCCGCTCAGGAGTTCTCGATCGCGATCGAGCTCGATCCGGAAGACATCAACTCCTACGTGAACCGCGGCGAGTTGCTCCTGCAACACGGCGAGTTCGAGTACGCGATGGAAGATCTCAAGGCCGCTATCGATCTCGATCCCGACGGCAAGAACCCGGCGACCCTCCGCGCCCGCGCGCTCGCCGCCGCCACCGCGGCCGTGATCAACGACTTGATCGCGAAGAAAGAGGCTGAAGCCAAAGGCCAAAGCCCCGAGGCGCCCGCCAAGGCTCCGACCGGGCCCAAAAAGCCCGTCGCCAAGCCCCCGGCGGCCAAGTAACAGGCGTCGCCCTCAAAGCACCCCTCTTTGGATGTCCACTCCACTTGTGGCATCCTCGAACCCGCTCCCTCGTGATCGCGTGCTCGTGATCCGTTGGATCGTGCGAGAGGTGCAATGAAGAATTTCATCGCAGTCTTAACGACCGGCGACTTCAGCCAAACCGTCCTCCGCTACTCCGACCTGCTGCTCGCAGCCCTGGTCGTCCTGATCCTCTCGCTCCTCATCATCCCCGTCCCCACGTTCCTGCTCGACATCCTGATCGTCCTCAACATGTCGATCAGCGTGCTGCTGTTGCTGCTGTCGATGTACATCCCGACGGCGCTCCAGATCGCGTCGTTTCCATCTCTCCTCCTCATCACCACGCTCTTTCGCTTGTCGCTCAACGTGAGCTCGACGCGACTGATTCTGCTCACGGCCGACGCTGGGCACGTCATCAAGGCCTTCGGCGACTTCGTGGTGCGCGGCAACCTCGTCGTGGGCATCGTGATCTTCCTGATCCTCACGCTCATCAACTTCATGGTGATCACGAAAGGTGCTGAGCGCGTCGCCGAAGTCGCCGCGCGATTCACTCTGGACGCCATGCCCGGCAAGCAAATGTCGATCGATGCCGACCTTCGCGCGGGCGCCTTCGACATGGACGAAGCGCGTCGACGACGAAACGATCTCTCCCGCGAGTCACAGCTCTTCGGATCCATGGACGGCGCGATGAAGTTCGTGAAGGGCGACGCGATCGCGGGCCTCATCATCACGGCCATCAACATCGTAGCCGGCGTGATCATCGGCGTGATGATGATGGACATGGAGGCCGGCGCGGCGTTGAACGTCTTCGCCATCCTCACGATCGGTGACGGCTTGATCTCTCAGATCCCCGCGCTGCTCATCGCGATCACGGCCGGCCTCATCGTGACTCGCGTCTCGACCGAGGAAGCGGACGCTCACCTTGGCAAAGACATCTCCGGCCAGCTGCTCGCGCAGCCCAAGGCCTTCGTCATTTCCTCCGTCTTGCTCATGGGTCTCGGGATCGTGCCGGGCATGCCGACGATTCCGTTTTGGATCTTGGGAACCGCCTCGGGCGCGGTCGGTTATCTATTGTTCCGAAGCAGGAGGCTGAAGGCCGAGGGCAAGCTCGTCGCGCGCGCGGAGCCCGGCTCACCTCCCAATGACGAGGAGGTGAAGCAACAACGCGACAAGCGGATCCAGAACCAGAAGATGCAAGAGGGCCAGTCGCAGCAGATGCTCCCGGTCGTCACGCCCATCGCGCTCGAAGTCGCCGCAGACCTGATTCCGTTGGTCGAGGACGCCGGTGAGGGCAGCAAGTTCCTCGGCGAGATGGTGCCGATGATGCGCGACGGTCTCTTCTACGAGCTCGGCGTGCGCTTTCCTGGCATCCGCGTGCGCGGCAACGAGAGCGACATGCCCGCCGGCAGCTACCTCATCATGATCAACGAGATTCCGTTGGTGATGGGGACAGTCAGCCTCGAGAAGGTCCTCGTCAACGACACCGCCGAGCGCCTGCGGCTGTTGAACATCGAAGGTGAGGCTGCCACGAACCCCGCGAACGGCAACGAGTGCGCGTGGATCGACGCGCAGTACAAAGATGTCGCCGAGCAGGCCGGTCTCACCACGTGGGACGCGGCCGGATACATCGTGCTGCACCTGTCGTCCGTGCTGCGGAAGAACGCCGCCGAGTTCGTAGGCATCCAGGAAGTGATGAACATGCTCGAGCAGCTCGAGCAGGCCTTCCCTGCGCTCGTGAAGGAGACCGTTCCGAAGGTCGTGTCTCCGTTCCAGCTCACGGACATTCTCCGGCGCTTGGTCGAAGAAGAGATCTCGATTCGCGATCTACGCTCGATCCTGCAGTCCTTGGCCGAGTGGGGCCAGGTCGAGCACGACACCGTGATGTTGACCGAATACGTGCGATCCGCGCTGAAGCGTTACATCAGCCACAAGTACACCCGCGGTCAGAACACGTTGATCGTGTACTTGCTCGATCCTCAGATCGAAGAGACCGTGCGCTCTTCGATTCAGCACACGAGCTCCGGCAGCTACCTGGCGCTCGAGCCCGAGATCACGCAGGAAATCCTGTCGGCAGTGCGCACCGAAGTCGGATCGCTCCCGCCGACCGCTCAGAACCCCGTGATCCTCACGACCATGGAGATCCGGCGCTACTTCCGAAAGTTGGTCGAGCTCGAGTTCCCGCACCTGGCGGTGCTCTCGTATCAAGAGCTTTCGCCCGACATGAACATCCAGCCGATCGCTCGTATCTCGCTCGAATAGCTCTTCGCCGCCACGAGAGCATTTACAAGCGCCCTTCCCTCTTCGATGCTCGGCGCGTCCATGAAAGCGCTATCGACCGACGAAATCCGCTCGGCGTTCCTCTCCTTCTTCGAGAAGCACGGTCACGACATCGTGACCTCGAGCTCCCTCGTGCCTTCGAACGATCCCACGCTCCTCTTCACGAACGCCGGCATGGTGCAGTTCAAAGACGTCTTCACCGGCCGCGAAGCTCGTCCGTACGTTCGCGCGACGACCGCCCAAAAATGTGTGCGCGCGGGCGGCAAACACAACGATCTCGAAAACGTCGGCTACACCGCCCGTCACCATACGTTCTTCGAGATGCTCGGAAACTTCTCGTTCGGCGACTACTTCAAGGACCTCGCCATCGAGCTCGCGTGGAAGTTGATCACCGAGGTCTACCGGATGCCCGAGGATCGCCTCTGCGTAACGGTCTTCGCGGGCGAGGACGGCATTCCTGCGGACGAGGAAGCGGCCGCGATCTGGGAGCGCGTGGGACTCCCGAAGAGCCGCATCTTCCGCCTCGGCAAGAAGGACAACTATTGGCAGATGGGCGACACGGGCCCGCAGGGCCCCTGCTCCGAGATCCACTACTACCTAGGCGACGACGTTCGAAACGCGCTCGATCAAGGCAAGGTCGAGCGCTCGGAGGGCTGGATCGAGATCTGGAACCTCGTGTTCATGCAGTTCCAGAAAGAGAAGAAAGACTCGCCCCTCGCGCCGCTTCCAAAGCCCTCGATCGACACCGGCGCGGGCCTCGAGCGCTTGGCCATGGTGCTCTGCGGAAAGACGTCGAACTACGACACGGACGCGTTCACGCCGCTGATCGGTCGCATCTCGGACGAGCTGAAGAAGCCGTACGGTGGGTCCATGAAGCCCGACGACGTCTCCATGCGCGTGATCGCCGACCACTCCCGCGCGGCGACGTTCCTCATCGCTGACGGCGTACAGCCCTCCAACGAGGGTCGCGGGTACGTGCTGCGGCGCATCATGCGCCGAGCGATCCGTCACGGGAGCCGCCTCGGCTACGACGACCTCTTCTTCCATCGAGCGTGCCTCGCGGTGATCGATCGAATGCAGCGTGCGTACCCCGAGCTCGAGCGCACGCGCTCCCTGGTCGGGAAGGTCGCCGAGAGCGAAGAGACGGCCTTCCGAAAGACGCTGGAGCGCGGGCTCAAGTACCTCGCCAAAGAGATGGAGGAGGTCCGTGCCAGGTCGGAGACGAGCATCGACCCCGTCTTCGTCGCGAAGCTCTACCACACCTACGGCTTCCCCATCGACCTCACGCGCGTGATCGCCAGCGAGAACGAGCTGTCGGTCGACGAGGTCGCTGCCGAAAAAGCCGTCGTCGATTCTTACAAGGACAAGGGATCCGGAAGGCTCGGCGCCGAGGCCGCGATTGAATCGATCTACTTCGAGGTCCGCCAGGACGTCGGACCGACGATCTACCTCGGCTACGACCAGGACGCAGCCTCGGCGACCGTCAAGGCGCTGATCGTTGGGGGTCAAATGGTCTCGGAGGCTGCGACAGGTGCGGACGTCGAGATCGTGCTCGACCGCACCCCCTTCTACGGCGAGTCCGGCGGCCAGGTCGGAGATCGCGGCTCCCTTCGCGCGGCCGGTTTGGAGCTCGAGGTGAGTGACGCTACCAAGCCGCGATCGGATCTGACGATTCACGTCGGCAAGGTGCGTTCGGGGATGATCCAGCGCGGGCAGACCGTCGAAGCGATCATCGACCGAAAGGCGCGGGAGGCGACGCGAAAGAACCACTCGGCGACGCACCTGCTTCATTTGGCGCTCAAGGAAGTGCTCGGTGATCACGTGTTGCAGAAAGGTTCGCTCGTGGCGCCCGATCGCTTGCGCTTCGACTTCGCGCACTTTTCGCCGGTCTCTCGTGAGCAGATCGAGGCGATCGAGCGGCGCGTGAACGAGCTGGTGCTCGCCGACGCCTCGACCGAGACGAAGGTGAGCTCCGTCGACGAGGCCAGGCAGGCCGGCGCGGTGATGTTGTTCGGCGAAAAATACGGCGACCAGGTCCGCATGGTCCGCATCGGCGTGGACTCCTTGGAGCTCTGCGGGGGCACACACGTGCGACGCGCAGGAGAGATTGGCTTCGTGAAGATCGTGTCCGACTCGGCGCTCGCGTCGGGTGTGCGGCGGATCGAAGCCGTCACCGGGATGGGCGCGGTGGCGTGGGCCCAGCGCCAGAACGAGCTGTTGACTCGTGCGGCCGGTCTCCTGCGCACGTCGCCCGAGGAGCTCTCGGATCGCCTCGAGAAGCTCCAGAAGAAGCAGAAGGAGCTCGAGCAGAAGCTCGAGGAGGCCCTCCAGCGGGCTGCGATGGGTGGTGGCTCGACCGATCCGGTAGCCAACGCGGTCGACGTCGACGGCGTCAGGGTCGTGCTGCACGTCGTGACGGGCGTGTCCCCCAAGGCCTTGAGAGAGATCTCCGATCAACTTCGCGACAAGCTCGCGAGCGGCGTGGTCGTGCTCGGCGCGGACGTCGAGGGCAAGGGTTCGATCCTCGTCGCGGTCACCAAAGACCTCGCGGGCCGGATTCACGCGGGCAAGGTCGTGCAGGAGGTCTCTCAGGCGATGGAGGGCAAGGGCGGCGGGCGACCCGACTTTGCGCAAGGCGGAGGCCGTGCCGATCGCCTGAGCGCCGGGATGGCGTGCGCCAAGGAGGCGATCGCCAAAGCTGTTCGGGGCTGACCTTGCCCTTCCGAGGTTTCGATCCGAGCATGCGTCGTGCGCAGGGGCCCCGAGACACAGGTCGATGACACGCTCGCGACCGGCGGTCGCGCCTTCACCACGGGTGCCACTGGCATCGGGCTATCGCTCGGACAGATCGTCGCGCAGCGTTACGAGATCGTGGAGTTGCTCGGTGAAGGAGGTATGGGCGCCGTTTACTTGGTGAACGACTTCGAGCTCGATGAACGGGTCGCGCTCAAGGCGCTGCGGTCCGAGCTCTCTGGGAGTGAAGACGCTTCGCGCCGATTCCGAAGCGAGGTGAAGCTCGCGCGCCGCATCACGCACAAGAACGTCGCGCGCATCTTCGAGTTCGGATCGGAGGGATCCCTCAACTACCTGACGATGGAGCTGATCGAGGGCCGAACGCTCGCGGCGGAGCTTCGGGAGGCCGGACCTTTTTCTCCGGCCCGTGCGGCGTTGGTTCTCTCTGCGATCGCGTCGGGGCTGCAATCCGTCCACGACGCGGGCGTCGTCCATCGCGACATCAAGCCCGCCAACGTGTTGATCGCTCGCGATGGGCGCGTAGTCTTGACGGACTTCGGGATCGCGTTGCTCGCGAAGGTTCGGGACGCGACCGAAGGTCTCGTCGGCACGCCCGACTACATGTCACCGGAGCAAGTTCAGGGCCTGGAGCTCACGCCGAAGAGCGACGTGTATTCGCTCGGCGTGCTCGCGTTCGAGCTGATCTCGGGGCAGCGGCCGTTCTCCGGAGAAGGCGCGCTTCAGATCGCGCTGGCTCGTTTGAATCAGGACCCGCCGGAGCTCTCGAGTTTGTACTCGTTGGCTCCCCGAGAGCTCTCGGAGGTGATTCGGCAGGCGATGTCGCTCGACCCTTCGGATCGCCCGCGATCCGCGCAGGCCTTCGGTGACGCGTTGTTGCGTGCCTCGGGCGTGACTTCGCCGATCACGAGCTCCCTGTCTCAGCCCGCTCCGGAGCCGCGGCCGCTCGGTCGAGCCCTCGCTGTCCTCAAGATCAAGAGCGCGGAGGGTTCCGAGGATTTGGCGGACGGGCTTCGCGAGGAGCTCGTCGATTCGCTCTCAGCGGTGCGTGGGCTCCGTGTTCTGTCTCCACGAGCCGTAGACCGATTGGAGTTGGCCGGCACGCCGGCGGACGAGCTCGGGCGAGGGCTCGGCGCCGCCTTGTTGCTCGAGGGCGCGATGCGCGGGAGCCCTGACGCCGCGCGCGTGTCGCTACGACTGATCGAGGTCGAGGACGACACGGTGATCTTGTCCCATCGCGACGAGGTCACGTGGTCGGGGTTGTTGGCAGCGAGTGATCGCATCGCGGCCGCTGTCTCGAGGGCACTTTCGCTGGAGAAGAAGGCCGAGCGTTCGGGCTCTGAAGCAGATGCCGAAGCCATCGAGCTGTATTTGCGCGGTCGGACCGCGCTCGTACGCTACGGGCCCGGCGCGATCGAGCTCCTCGAGGCGGCCCTCGCACGTTCGCCAGACCATCCTCTTTTCTTAGCGGCTCTAGCGTCTGCGAAGGTTCGATATTCGGTTCGAGCGCCGCGATCGGATCCCGCGGTGATGCGAGCGGCGCGCGACTGCGCAGAGCGGGCGATCAAGCGAGCTCCCGACTTGGCGGAGCCGCAGCTCGCGCTCGTGCATGTGTTGCTTCACGAGGGGTCGCTCGAGGCGGCCGTACGGGGGCTCCGCAAGACGGTCGCGCTCGGACCGAGCAATTCGGAAGCTCATGCGCTCCTAGGCGAGCTCCTCGTGGAGGTGGGGCGTCTGACCGAAGGCGTGCGTCGGCTCAACACGGCCCTCACGCTCGAGCCTGGCTCCGTCTTGGCGGCGAGCGCGTTGGCGCGAGCGTACGCGCTCCTCGGAGACTGGAATCGCGCGTACGAGGTCATTCGCGTCGCCGCCGTGGACGTTCCGGGTGAGAGCCCGCTTTGGGCGCTGGCGGGTCGGTTCGGGATCTGGCGAGGCGATCGCGCCGGGGTCGCGCAGCTCCGGAATTCGCTGCCCAACAAATCGGAGTCGATGATCTCCGTCGTGACGACTTTGTACGCGAACGCATTTTTGGAGCACCGCATTGGGCCCGAAGCTGCGGCGATCGAAGCCGAGGTGCCATCTTCTGCGCGGCGAGCGTCGCTGACGCGGCAGATTCTCGCCGAGGTGTACGCGGTCGCCGGAGAGCCGGAGCGGGCCCTCCGCGCGCTCGAGGAAGCCAATGGCTTTGGGCTCGTCGACATCCTTTGGCTCGATCGGTGTCCGCTCTTCGGATCGCTTCGGAGTTCCCCGCGTTTCAGTCGGGTGAGATCCGATCTCGCGCGTCGCTCGGACCTGGTCGTGGACGCACTCTGGGGCTGAAGCTCCCCCGGAAAGGTCCCTTGCGACGCGGGAAGCGAAGTATACTCCCGCCTGCTTGGCCGAGACGGTCTCGCTTCGCGTCACACTGCGCTACAGGGACGTGGAGGAATTCAGTCAGCGGTTCGCGGAGAACATCTCGTCAGCCGGGTTGTTCTTGCGGACGCGGACGCCCAAAGTCGCTGGCACGCGCATTCGCTTCGAGCTGTCACTCGCCGACGGTCGACGCGTGCTGAAAGGCGAAGGTGTCGTCGTCCAGGTTCGCCACGACGACAAGCCCGGCATGGCCCTTCGCTTTTCGGAGATCGACGACGATTCGCTCGGTCTCGTACAGCGAGTCGTCGAACGGTACGGCCAAGGAACGCTCGCCCCCACACCCCTGCCGGCATCCGTTTCCGGCGCAACCCCGACTCCTGGTCAGCCGCGTCCGAACCGTCCCATGAGCTCGTGGTCTCGGCCGGGATCGGGTCGACTGACGGCTCGCTTCGCCGACGTCAAGCCCCCAGCGGCCGAGGGAACCGAGCAGCCCAAGTCGAGCCCGCGCCTTTCGGCGACAAGGCGACCGTGGGCTCAAGACGACGTGACCGAGCGCGTCCGTGTCTCGGCAACGCCGCCGAGGGTACCGACGCCGCGCGCGGTAGAACCGCAGGCCGACGCAGCCGCGCCGCTGGCGTTCGATGACACCGTCGAAGTCCCTCCAGAGGCATTGATGCAGGCGGCGACCGAGCGGCCCGGCCCCGTCGATTTCGGTCTCACCGAGACCGAAGACGTCTCCCGACTCGCGACCGAGGCCGCTGACTCATCCCCGCCTGCAGACGAGTCCGCTCCGACCACTCGCCCGGAGAGTGCTGACGTCGACCTGAGCGCGGCCGCGGACGCCGGGTTACACACCGACGAAAGTGAGTCCGCCGAGCCGTCCCCTGGGGAGCGCGAAACACCCGAAGCTTCACCCAAAGCGACTGAGCTCGAAGCTGTCCACGAAGATCCTGAACGAGACATCGAATCGCGAGCAGCCGATGGCGAAGCCATCGAACCGCCAAATCAGGAACCGCCAAATCAGGAACCGCCAAATCAGGAACCGCCAAATCAGGAATCGACGGCAGAAACCGATCAGACTCCGACGCCCGAAGCTTCGGCTTTCGACGAGCCCGAAGTCTCCGCTGGCGACGTGCCCGAAGGAGAAGACTCCAAACTTACGGGGCTTGCGGCTGGGCGAACGTCCGAAGCAGGATCGGAACGAGACTCGAGCCAGACCCAGTTCTCTCGTGCCGAGGCCGAGTCCGCCCACACGGACGATGAGCCCGCCCAGACGGACGATGAGCCCGCCCAGACTGACGATGAGTCCGCTCGAACCGACGATGGGTCCGCTCGAACTGACGATGAGCCCACCCAAACCGAGGACG
>CAYXDO010000064.1:26322-57892 GCA_964463485.1 uncultured Myxococcales bacterium
AGTCCGCCGAGACTCAGAACGAGTCCGCCGAGACTCAGAACGAGTCCGCCGAGACTCAGAACGAGTCCGCCGAGACCGAGAACGAGTCCGCCGAGACTGGGGATGAGTCCCTCGAGACTGGGGATGAGTCCGCTCCAACAGAGAATGAGTCCGCCCAAGCGCAGGATGAGGCCAACCAGGATGCCCACGCCGTAGGCGAGCCCGAAGAAGGCTCAGACGAAGCTCCGACGCGAAGCGAATCCGCGGAAGCAGACGAAGTGTCCTCCGAGCCGGAGGAGATCGCGGCTCGAGAGTCCGTGAACGAAGAGAGCCTTCCGGCCGAGGCTGAGCCCTCTGGGAGTCAGCTCGAAGCGCAGGACGTCGAGCCCGAATCCAAGTCACTCGAGTCATTCGCGGCCGACACCGTCGACCTCGGCGCGCTCGCTCACGAGCTCGCGGCGAAGGCGGCCCGCGAAGATGAGCTCGCCGGGGGGCCTTCGGACGAGGGTCTGACCGAGCTCGCGACGGCGGCGCAGCCCGCTCCGCGTGTGGACTCGTGGCCCATATCTGACGATCCCTTGTCGCAGTCGTGGGGAGCGCTCGTCCCCGGAGAGACGGGAGACTTGCCGCCCCCGTCGCGTTCTTCGATCTACGAGCTCCGTGAGATCGACGCGACGGACGCGGTCGCCGTGAGCGTGGCTGACGTGGCGAGCGAGCCGCAGCCTCGCGCGCCTACTCGGAATCGCCTCGTAGCTCCCTCCGCGCCGTCAGCGGCCATCGAAGCCATGGAGCGCGCCTCGGAGTCCGAGACCGTGCTCGACACAGAGAGCCCGCTCGGCTTTCCGCCGAGAGCCGGCCTTCCGCCGAGGGCCCACGAGCACGAAGGAGTGACTCAGCCCGAGCTCGAGCCCGCGCCCCGAAGGAATCTCATCGAGACTTCCGAGTCCGTGGAGCTCCGGCCCGACGGGCTCTCCGACGTCGTTCTCTCCCGAGGCCCGGTGGAGTCCGCCGAGGTGCTCAAAGACTTGGCTCCGATGGGGCCCGAGTCCGAGTCGCAAACGCCTGCTCCTCAAAAGGAGCCTCGGTCGACACGAGTGAGTGTCACTCCGGCCAGCGACGACACTCCGCCCCCGCGGCCGAGTTACCAACCGCCTCCTCTGAGAACACGGGCGGTCGTAGAGCGCGCCTCGGCGCCGCCGCCGGCTCGAAAGAGCGCTCCTCCCCCCGCCCGAATCGCCGGGATTGATTTCGGCAGTCGATTCTTGCGCGCTGCGATCCTCGAAGAGAATCAGCCGCAGCTCGTGAAAGTGGAGGATTCGATCTACTTTCCCGCGGTCGTAGCCTGCCGCCTCGACGGCGGAGTCGTGACCGGTCAGGAAGCGACCGTGATCTCGTCGAACGACCCCTCTCGCGCTTTCTCACCCCGAGCGGTGCTCGCGGCGATTCGCGAAGGTCGTATCGACCAGGGGCTCATGGTTCGACCGCGCGGCGCCCCGATGCCGGAAGTCTCCCTCACTCAGGGCCGGATATCGGTGCGACTCTCCGATCGCACTCATGACTTCGAAGACCTACTCACCCAGCTCTTCTTGCCAGTTCAGACCGCACTGTCCGCCGCCCTCGGCTCGTCCCGACCGAGAGCGGTCATTTCCATTCCCGACGGTCTCGACGAGCAGGCCAGGCAACTCATGGCGGGGGCCCTCGAGAAGGCCGGGATCGAGGTCGTCGAGCTGCTCCCCGAGCTCACGGCCGCGCTGGAGGCCTACGAAGTCGACCGCCGTCCCGTGGAAACGGTCCTGCTGGTGGACCTCGGTGCATCTCACCTCGGTCTCGCCCTGGCCCGACGCGGTCGGACAGGGTTCGCGAACCTCGGCGCGCGGTGGGTTCCTGAGGTTTCGACCCAAACCTTCGATGACGCGTTGCTCGAGGTGGCCCTCACCGAGGTCGTTCGCCACGACGGCGTCGAGCGGGCCAAAGACCCTCTCGTCCGCACGCGAATCGCCGATGCGCTCTCGAAGACCCGGCCAGACCATCGAGACGGCCGCGTCGATATCACCCTGGCGCTCCCGACCGGGGGTGCGTCTGGAGTGGCCCTCCAACGAACCATCTCGCTCAACGGTCAACGTGTCGAAGCGGCCCTCGAGCCTCAGGTTCAGCGAATCATGGAGCGCATCACCGAGCTCCTTCGAGAGAGCGCCGTCCATCCGCGAGCGCTCGGTACCATCGTCTTGGCAGGCAACGCCGCCGCGTATCGATCCCTAGTGAAGGCGCTCGTCGCCGCCACTGGGCGAGCGCCGCTCGAGACCATCGACCCTGCCGACGTCTTTGCGTTCGGGCTCGCACGCTTGGGACACAAGCGAGAGCGGCAAGTCCCGGTCGAGCCCACCGCCGCGCCCGAGCACGAGCTCAAGCGCTCCGTGGGCATCGCGCTCCCAGGCGGACGTATGCTCGTCCTCTTCCCCACCAGCGTTCCGCTGCCGCGCCGGATATTCCGGGTGCACTCGACGACTCGCGACGACCAAACCGAGGTCGACATCGCGCTCTACCAAGGTGACGACGAGTTCATCTCCGGCTGCGCGCTTCTTGGGTTGGTCACCCTCGACGGCCTGCCCAAGGCCAAGCGAGGGGGCCTCGAGGTCCGCGTAGAGATCGAGCTCGACTCGGACGGCGTCGTCACTGCCTCGCTCTCCGAAGAAACCTCGGGCCGAAAGGTCCGCTTCATGGCTCCGTCCGCACAAACCCCGGACGCGCGCCGCGCCGAGCTCGCCGAGCGTCCCGCCGTCGAAGACCTCAGCGACCGGCGGGTCCGCCAGAAGAGCTTCTTCGGAAGGATCTTCGGACGATGACCAGGTCGCCCCCTTCCACTCCGTCGTTTGACCTCCAGGACGATTGACGCGAGCGAACCGGGCTCGATAGCTTCGCCCCGCGTGCGAGGTCCTCGGCGCTATTCGCTGGTTTTGTTGCCGGACGATCCAGATCGCCCGGCTCGTAGACTGCGACTTCGCCTCTCCGTGATCGTCACTACCCTCCTCGCCGGTGGCGGATCCCTCGCGTACACACTCACTGAACATCTTCGCGCCGACACCAAGGCCAAATCGCTCGTCGACGAGAACCGCGCCCTCCGGGAGGGCCTTGCCGCTCTAGAGGCTCGGGTGATTCAGATGAGCCGCGGGGTCGAACGCATCGAACGCCTCAACGCTCGCCTCTCTCGGATCACCGAGCTGTCCGATCCCGAGCGCGGGCTGGCGATGGGTCCCGTGGGCAATCATTCGGACCGCGAGTCCAACGTGATCGGTCTGTCCGTCGACCTCGCCGGACCGCGCCCCGATCGCCGCGCCCTTGGCCTGGTCGAGGCTCGAACCGACCTGCTCGACGCCCAGACCCGCGACCTCGAACCTCTGATCCGCAGGCTCCACCTCTACCTCGAGGAGCGGCACGCCTTGCTCTCCGAGACCCCAAGCCGAATGCCCACCTCCGGGTGGATTACGAGTTACTTCGGCTTCCGGCTCGACCCGTACACAGGACTGAATGACATGCATCCAGGTATCGATATCTCCGCGACAGTGGGCACGCCCGTGCTCGCCACGGCCAATGGCGTCGTCATCTTCGTCGGCCGCCAGGACGACTACGGCAACGTGGTCAAGGTCGACCACGGTCATGGCCTGCTCACCCTCTACGCCCATCTCTCCTCGATCCGCGTGGACGACGGCGAGGAGGTTCGGCGAGGGCAACGCGTCGGAGATGTGGGAAATACGGGACGAAGCACCGGCCCCCACGTTCACTACGAGGTCCGGCTGAACGGCATCCCCCAGAACCCCCAGAGGTTCATACTCGAATAGGACGCCGGCCCTTCGGGGCCCGCATCGGAGCTTCGCCGCGCAAGCGCGGCAGGAGTCGATCTCATGAGCAACGTATTCACCAGACTCTTCGGCAGCAAGAACGAGCGCGAGGTCCGACGCATGCTCCCACGGGTGCAAGCGATCAACGCGCTCGAGCCCAAGTTGCAGAAACTCACCGACGACGAGCTCAAAGCCAAGACCGGAGAGTTCAGGCAGAAGCTCGACAACGGCGCATCCCTCGACGATCTGCTCGTCGAAGCCTTCGCGGTCGGGCGGGAGGCTGGTCGGCGGATCCTCCGCATGAGGCACTTCGACGTACAACTCATCGGAGGCATGGTCCTGCACTCCGGTCGCGTCGCGGAGATGCGAACCGGTGAAGGCAAGACCCTCGTCGCCACCCTGCCAGCCTATCTGAACGCGCTCTCCGGCAAGGGAGTGCACGTCGTGACGGTGAACGATTACCTGGCCAACCGCGACGCCGAGTGGATGGGCAAGATCTACCGCTTCCTCGGCCTCGACGTCGGCGTGATCGTCAATGGATTCGGCGACGCGCACAAGCGAAAGCAGTACGCCGCCGACATCACCTACGGAACGAACAGCGAGCTCGGTTTCGACTACCTCCGCGACAACATGAAGATGTTCCTGTCGGAGTATGTCCAGGGTCGCGGGCTGAACTACGGCATCGTCGACGAGGTCGACTCCGTACTCATCGACGAGGCCCGCACGCCGCTCATCATTTCGGGTCAAGCCGAGGAGTCCACCGAGCGCTACATCCAGGTGAACGAAATGGTGAGTAAGCTCCACGTGGAGCGAGACTACACCATCGACGAAAAATCGAAGTCAGCGGTGCTCACGGACGAAGGCACCGACCGCGTCGAGAAAATGCTGAAGGTCGGCAATCTCTACGTGCCCGACAACATCATGTGGCTGCACCACGTGAGCAAGGCGCTGCAGGCCCACGCCTGTTACAAACGCGACGTCGACTACCTCGTGAAAGAGGGCGAGGTGCTGATCATCGACGAGCACACCGGCCGCACGATGCAGGGGCGACGATGGTCCGACGGGCTCCACCAGGCCATCGAAGCCAAAGAAGGCGTGAAGATTCAGCGCGAGAGTATGACTCTCGCCACGATCACGTATCAGAACTTGTACCGAATGTACTCGAAGCTCTCCGGAATGACGGGGACCGCGGACACCGAAGCTGAAGAGCTCGGGAAGATCTACAAGCTCGACGTCGTGGTCATCCCAACCAACAAGAGAATGATCCGAACGGACGCCGAAGACATGGTCTACAAGACCGAGCGCGAGAAATTCGACGCGGTCATCGCCGACATCAAGACCAGGCACGAGCGTGGGCAGCCTGTGCTCGTGGGCACCAAGAGCGTCGACAAATCCGACGTGCTCGCTCGCTTGTTGAAGAAACACGGGCTTCCGCACACCGTACTCAATGCCAAGTTCCACCGGGCCGAAGGTGAAATCATCGCCCAGGCGGGTGCGCTTGGCGCGATCACGATCTCGACCAACATGGCCGGTCGCGGCACCGACATCTTGCTCGGCGGCAATCCGGAGTATCTGGCGCGCGCCGACGTCGCCCAGATGGAAGCCGGCGAGTTCAAGGATCAGGAGCGCGAGCAGAAGATCCTCGCCGAATTCAGGTGGCTCGCGGGCTCTCCCGAGTCGGTTCCCGTCGCCACCGTCACGAACGACTACGTCGACAAGATCCTCCGACCGAAGATCGAGGCAGCGCGCGCTTCCGGCGAACCCATGGACGTCGCGGAGCTGCGTCGGCAAGCGACGGAAGAGGCCCGCGAGTACGTTCAGAAGATGGTCAAGGCCTACGGGGAGCACCTCGAGACGCGAACCAACGAGTGCGAAGAGGCAAAGAAGAAAGTCCTGGCCGCCGGCGGGCTCCACGTGCTCGGTACGGAGCGCCACGAGTCTCGGCGCGTCGACAACCAGCTCCGCGGCCGCGCGGGCCGCCAGGGCGACCCAGGCACCTCTCAGTTCTACCTGTCTCTCGAAGACGACCTCATGCGCATGTTCGGCGGCGACAAGCTCCTGGTGCTCATGGACCGAATGGGTATGGAAGACGGAGTACCCATCGAGAGTCGGATGGTGAGTCGGTCGATCGAGGGCGCCCAAAAGCGCGTAGAAGGTCATAACTTCGACATCCGCAAGAACCTCATCGAATACGACGACGTGATGAATCAGCAGCGAAAAGCCATTTACGGCCTTCGCCGCAAGGTCCTCGGGGTCGAGGACATGACCGAAGAGGTGCTCGACATGATCGAGCGCGTGGTCGCCTACAACGTCGACACGTACTGCTCCAAGAAGGATCTGCCGGACGAGTGGAACCTGAAGATGCTCCACGATCGCTGCAAGGTCTTCTTCGGGATCGACTTCGATTTCCTACTCGACGAGAGCGCCGCGCGCGAGCACCGATCGGACGACATCGGGGAGCGGATCTACGAAGCGGCCGAGAAGAAATACCTCGAGAAGAACCAGAAGATGGAGGACGACTGGGCGGTCGTCGACGACCAACTCATTCCCAAAGCCGAGATCCCGCTGACCGCCAAGGAGCAGGAGACCGTCTCACGTTATATTCTGCGGCAGGTCTACCTCGAGGAGATCGACGTTCACTGGCGAGACCACCTCACGCGTATGGATCAACTCAAGGAAGGTATTCACCTTCGTGGGTACGGTCAGCGCGATCCGAAGATCGAGTACAAACGCGAGGGGTTCGTGCTGTATCAGTCCACGATGCGGGAGATCGACCACAACGTGGTGACGAAGTTGTTCCACGGCCAACTCATGACGGTGGACGAGTGGAATCGCCGCCAAGACATCATGCGACGGCAGGCCGAGCTGATGATGAGGCAGGCGGAGTTGCAGCGCGCGGCGGCCCAGAATGCCCAGTCGGCGGACGCCGTCGCCTCCGAGGAGGCCGAGCAGGCCGAAGCCACGGCCCGCGCCGAAGAGGGGGGCCACGCCGCTGCGGTGATCGGCCCGGCGCTGACGGAGGCCCAAAAGCGCAGAATCGGGCGCAACGATCCGTGCTGGTGTGGCAGCGGCAAGAAGTACAAGAAATGCCACCTCGAGTCCGACGAGCAAAGAGCCTCCGCGGGCTGAGTTGTGTGCTGAACCGGGAGGGTTGCGTCGAGGCTTCGAATGGAGCGAGACTCTCTCATGCCCGCGCTCGACGAGACGTTTCTCCGCCTGCGTGCTTTGCTAGCGGACGCCAAGGACCTGACGGAGCCTTGGGGGCTGTTTCACGAGGAGCTCGTGGCCTCGCCCGCCTTCTCGCAGCTCGGTCAGCCCCACCTGGGCCGCCAAATCGAGAGCGCGATCAAGCTGATTTGCTCCAAAGTGCTGACGGAGACGGTGGTCGACGCTCGGTTCGAGTGGGTTCGAGTCCCTGAGCAGCGATTCCAGCACGGTCGCTGCGAGGTGGAAGTGGGCACCGCAAAAGGACCGTCGAAGACCCAGTACGTGATGGGCTTCCTCTTCGAAGACACCAACCAAGGCTTGCTCGGCATCCGAAGGAGCCCGTTCGAAGGACCCACCATCCTCACCCGCTTTTCGATTCTCCACCCCGCCCGGGGCGACCGATCGATGAATTGAGCGCAACCAAGTCCGTGTCCGTGCCCGTGCCCGATCCGACCGCAACCAACACTCGCCTTGATTGAAGACACCCCCCTACCCAAACAGGTCGCTGAAACAAGCTCCAAAACTCATGACGTGCCCGTGCCCGTCCGTGCCCGTGCCCGTGCCCGATTCACACCCCCTACCCAAGGAGGTCGCTGAAACAGGCTCGGAAACTCATGACGTGCCCGTGCCCCTTCGTGCGTCCGCCGCAGCGGCGTCTTCGTTGAAACGAGACCCAATGGGTGAAAGAATCAGCCCGTGATCCGAGTCCGGCTGGTAGCCTCGACGATGATTGCGGGCGTAACGAGTCTGGGAGCTCTCATGTGGCTTAGCCTAGCTGCCCCTGCACCGAAGTCGCCTGCGATTTCACCTCAAGAGGAAGTTCCCGGGGGCGATCCCCAAGATGCCGAAATCCTCCAGCAAGGCAAACTGTTCGAAGCTGTCGCCTTCGCCTCAGCCCTGGGTGTCGAGTGGTCAACCTGGCCAGAGTCCGAAGTGCCAGTCGCTGAGCTCGAACGCACCGTGCTCATGGCATCCTTCGATCCCAGCTTGGAACCCTGCGCGGACGGGGTGTTCTATGCGGTCGGGACGAGCAGCGAATTTGGGTCCCACGGCTTCCAGTGGTGCGTGAGCCGTGACGGGCGCCGGCGAGGTCCAGTCGGCGAGATCCGAGGATGTGGATACTAGGGGGAGCGTCTTAGGTCGCTGAAACAGGCAGGGGGGTGTGAATCGGGCACGGGCACGGGCACGGGCACGGGCAGGGCACGGCACGGGCACGTCATGAGTTTCGGAGCCTAACAGGTCGCTGAAACACGCAGACTCAGGACCCGTCCTGCCAGTTCGTTCCCAAAAGCGCGACTACGAGCGTGACCACACCCACGGCCGCGGTGGCCACCACGAGCGCGTTCGTGCGCCCTTGGCGCTCTTCGATGTCGGCTACGGCGGCGCTCGTGGGCTCCGTTCGAGACTCGCTCGCCGCAGATTTCGCGTCGAATCCCGACCACACCGAGACCCCGCCCAACGCGACCGACGCGACCAAGCCCGACCAAGTCACCCAGCGCGGGAGCCCCGACTGAGGGGGCTCGACCCACTTTACGACCTCGACGCGCTGGGGCGCCGTCGAGCTGGTCGAGGCTCTGATCCGTTCCGCGTCCAGGAGCTTCGCCTGAATGCCCGTGATATAACCGAGCGCCTTGACCCGCTCTGCCAGGCCCGACGCCGGATTGGCCACGAACTGCTGGTACCGCTTGATGGCCTCCGAGTCCTCTCCCAGGTACTCATGGCAACGAGCGATGTTGAAGATCAGGTTTGGCTCCGGCTGAACTTCCAGCGCCGAGTAGAAGATGTTGATCGCGTTGCGATAGTCCTTCTTCAGAAACCGCTCCATGCCCCAAGCGACGATCTGCTCGAAGTTGGGACCCGGCTCCGCCGCCTCCGCCGAAGGCGCCGTTTCCTGCGCAGACGCCGGTCCTGACGCCGGTCCTGACGCTACGGCGAGAATCACAGCAGCGAGTGTCACGGCGACGCGTCTCACCCGCCGCTGGCGAAAGTCGCAGTCCTTCGAGATCATGGCATCAACCTCATTCGAGGATTGGGACGGAGTATGTCTTGGGTTTCGGAGGCGCCGGAATCGGCGCCTTGGGCCTCGACACCTTCGCTCCTGCGTCCGGAGCGCCCGCGTCGACAGCTCCAGCGTCGACCGCGCTTGGCACCGAGCTCGCCTGTGTGGACGTCCCAGGTGGCACCACCGGCGGGAGAGGCGGGGCGAGCTGCGGTCGCGGTTCGCTCGGCGTCGGCCCCGCCTGAACGACCACGGGCGCCACGGGCTCCGCATCGGGCCGCCTCTCCGTGGCCAACAAGAGTACGGCGCCTCCCACCGCCAGCGCCGCCCAGACCGCCCAACCTGGAAACGAGCTCCTAGCGTGCGGTCTTTCGAGCGGCTGCTCGGTCGCCGGTGACAACATCTCGGCCAGCCCGGCCTCGGCCAGCACGACAGGCCCCGTCGACTCCACGGCCGCCCGGCCGAGCTCGGCGTGCGCGACCTTGATCGCTTCGATGAGCTCCGCCGTGGATTCGAACCGATGGTCTCGAGATTTGGCCAGACACTTGGCGATGATTTTCTCGATACTCTCCGGAACCTCGCGCTGATAGCCCACCGACGAGACCATCGGAGCCTCCACGTCGAGGTGTTGGCGCGCGACCTCCGCCGCTTTCTTGCCTACGAACGGTGCCACTCCGGCGCTGAGCGCGAAAAAAATCACCCCGAAGGAGTAAATGTCCGTCCGGTGATCGATGTCCGCGCCGAGGACTTGCTCCGGCGACATATAGGCCGGCGTACCCATCACCGCCTGACCTGCCTTGGGCTCCTCGAGCGACGCATTCAAGAACGAGGCGAGTCCGAAATCGACGACCTTGACCTCGTCCCGCCCTTCCTCGTCGCGAGTGACGATGATGTTGGCTGGCTTCAGGTCGCGGTGGAGAATGCCTTCGTTGTGCGCAGATCGCAGCGCACGAGCCACTTGGAGCATGATGGGGAGAATTCTGACGAACGGGAGCGGACCCTCCTCCGCCAGCAACTTGGCGAGTGTGACGCCTTGAAGGAACTCCATCACGATGTAGAGCAGCCCTTCCGACGTACTCCCGTAATCATGAATCGTCACGGTGTTGCCGTGACGAATGCGGGCCAACGCGGCCGCCTCGAGATAGAACCGCTGCTCGAGCGCCGTGTCGTGAAGGAGCCTCGGCTTGAGCGTCTTCAGCGCGACCGGCCGATCGAGCTGAATGTGAGTCGCCCGGTACACGATACCCATCCCACCTTCGGCGATCTTCTCCTCGATTCGATACCGATCGGCGATTAGCGTGGATGGGTCCACCTCCCTTGCGAGCTCGCGGATCTGTTGGCCAGTCAACGGAGGACGGGACAACCGAGGCACCGGAGTCTGTGAGTTCGGCGCCGAGGAGTCCCCCACGCTTGGCTCGACCTTCTCGCGACCGAGCGGCTCGCCGGCTTCAGACTCGGCTCCTTCGGCCAAGCCAGACGGAGCGGGAGCGCCCCCAGGCGACTCCGCTCCAGCGACACGGACACCCTCGACGGCACGCTCGGCGCCGCCCTGCCCTTCAACTCCCGGCGGCTCGACCACCGGGGCCGGCTCGACCACCGAGGCCACTTCGACCCCCGGGCCCACCTGTGGCTCCGCGCCAGGCGGAGGATCGAATTCGAAGCCAAGCAACGTCTGCTCGGCTTCGCAGGTCCCGTCGAGCGGATCCTCAGCTCGAGTAAGCGCAGACGAGGTCATCCCGATCATCGTGGATTCGGGGTCGACTTCGGCGGCGAGCGGTTCAGACGGATTCGCCGATTCGGGATCTTCGGACGTCACCTTGGGATCCAGCTGGAAAACCTAATTCGTCCGTTTGCAGGGAAATGCAAGCAAAACACCACGCGGGCTCGTGGTGGGTTCGATGCCGAGGCGGCGCCCCGTCAAAAGGTCGCGACGACTTTGCACCCTTGGCGCCGATGCGCGACTCAGTTCTTGACCGAAAGCAAACCGCGGAGAAGACCGAACAGGCCCCCCACTGTAGATGCTATCCCCGTGCCAAACGTGATCCCGCGCGACTTCGACGCACCCCTACGCAATTCTCTGCCCAGTCCCGCCGTTCGTTGCCGGAGACCTCGCGCAGATTCGTGACCATCGTAGAGCCGAAACCTGAGGTCTGAACGCTGACTCTCATTCGGCTCGAGCAGCGGCCCTGGCGATGGCGAGAAAGCTCGCCGCGTCGAGCGACGCCCCGCCGATCAACCCGCCGTCGACGTCGCGTTGGCCGAAGAGCTCCTTGGCGTTCTCCGGTTTCACCGACCCTCCGTATTGAATTCGAATCGTCTGGGCGGCCTCGTCTCCGAGGAGCCGCCCGAGCTCGCTCCTGAGGTGAGCGTGGGCCTCTTGCGCCTGAGCCGGCGTAGCGACTTTGCCGGTTCCGATGGCCCAGACCGGCTCGTACGCGATCACCAAGTCCAAAGCGGCGCCGTCCGGGAGCTCCTTGATGCCAGCGGTGAGTTGCCGAGAAATCACCTCGAGGGTCCGGTTGCTCTCGCGTTCGCTGAGTGTCTCACCGAGGCACAGAATCGCGCGAAGGCCGCCTCGCAGGACCGCTCCGACTTTGCGCCCCACGAGCTCGTCAGACTCTCCGAAGAGTTGTCTTCGCTCCGAGTGCCCGACGATCACGTAGCGACAACCGACGTCCGCGAGCATCGCGACGGAGACTTCTCCGGTAAACGCGCCTTGGCGTTCGAAATGCGCGTTTTGAGCGGCAAGTCGCACTTTGGAGCCGACCAGGCGATGAGAGGCCGGGTGGAGCGCCGTGAAAGGCGGCGCTATGCCGACCTCGACGCCTTCGATCGCGTCTGCGGTCGCCCGGATCGAGTCGACGAGGCCGAGCGCCTCACCGACGGTCTTGAACATCTTCCAGTTGCCGCAGACGAAGGGAACTCTCATTGCTCCTCCAGAGCAGCCACACCGGGCAGAGCTCGGCCCTCCATGAATTCGAGGCTCGCGCCGCCTCCGGTGGACACGTGAGTGATCTTGTCGGCCACACCCGCTTTTTCGACGGCCGCAGCGGAGTCACCTCCGCCGACCACACTCTTGGCTCGGCTGGACGCGATGGCCTTGGCGACGGCCATGGTACCCGCGGCGAAACGTTCCCACTCGAACACACCCATGGGTCCGTTCCAGAAGACCGTCTTTGCGCCTTCGAGCCTCTGAGTAAAGAGCGCCCGGGTCTTGGGGCCGATGTCGAGGCCCCGGAGGCCTGCGCGAAGCTCGGCGACCTCTTCGGGTTGCGCATCCTCCGAAAAAGTCGCCGCTGCCACGTGATCGACGGGGAGCAACAACTCACAACCCTTGGCAGCGGCGGACTTCAGCACGAGCTCGGCGGAGGCGATGCGATCTTGCTCCACCTTGGAATCGCCCGTGGGCGCCCCCTTGGCGGCGAGGAAAGTGTAGGCCATCGCGCCTCCCACGAGGATCGTGTTGGCCTTCTTGACCAGGTTGTCGAGCACCGCGAGCTTGTCGGAGACCTTGGCCCCGCCGAGCACCGCCACGAACGGGCGCTCGGGATCGACCAGCAACCCTCCGAGCGCGTCGAGCTCCTTCAGCATCAGGAATCCGGCGGCCTTCTCGCGGACGAATCGAACCATGCCGGCGGTCGACGCGTGCGCTCGGTGCGCAGTGCCGAAGGCGTCGTTCACATACACATCGACGCCATCGGCGAGCGCCCGCGCGAAGGCTTCGTCGTTCTTTTCTTCTCCCGCATGGAAACGCAGGTTCTCGAGCAAGAGCACGTCGCCCGGACGCAGGTCTCGGATGTTCTTCCGAACACCGTCACCCACGCAGTCGTCGGCGAACACCACCGGCGCACCGAGGAGGCCCGCGAGGTGGGAACCAACGGGCTCTAAGGACTGCGAAGGATCCCTTCCCTTCGGCCGACCGAGGTGAGAGGCGAGCACGAGCCTCGCGCCGCGCTTTCGGCACAGCTCGATCGACGGAAGCGCCGCCCGAACGCGTGTATCGTCTCCGATCCCGCCGTCTTCGATGGGCACGTTGAAGTCCACGCGCATGAAGGTGACGCGATTCTCGAGCTCGAGCTCGTCGAGCCTTCGAACTTTTTTGACCATGGTGTGCCTCTCTCAGCGAGATCCCATGTACCGAACGAGATCGGCCACGCGGCAGCTATAGCCCCACTCGTTGTCGTACCACGCGACGACCTTCACCATGCGCTTCTCCATGACGTCGGTGAGCGCGAGGTCTGCAGTGGAGCTCACGCTCGTTCCGATGAAGTCGATGGACACGAGGGGCTCGTCGGTAGCCGCGAGCACGCCTTTCAGCGGGCCCGCCGCGGCGACCCGCAACGCGTCGTTGACTTCCTCTTTCGTGGTGTCCCGCGCGACCCGCGCGACGAGGTCCACCACCGAGACGTCTTTCGTCGGCACCCGCATCGCGAAGCCGTTGAGCTTGCCCTTCAACGCCGGGAGCACCTCACCGACCGCCTTGGCCGCGCCGGTGGTCGTCGGAATCATGGACTCGTAGGCCGCTCGCGCCCGCCGCAGGTCCTTGTGCGGCAAGTCCAAAATCCGTTGATCGTTCGTGATGGAGTGAATGGTCGTCATGAGTCCGTGTTCGATGCCAACCGTGTCGTGCAGGACTTTGGCCACCGGAGCCAGGCAGTTCGTCGTGCAGGACGCCGCGGACACCACCGTGTGTTTGGAAGGATCGTACGTCTCGTGATTGACGCCGTAGGCGAACGTCGCGTCGACGCCTTTGCCCGGCGCAGAGACCAAGACCCGTTTGGCGCCGGCGTGAAGATGAGCTTCGGCCTTCGGCTTGTCCGTGAACAATCCGGTCGACTCGATCACGATGTCGACCGCCTTCTCTCTCCAGGGCAGCTTCGCCGGATCCTTCTCTGCGAGCACGACGATGTGTCGACCATTGACGTACAGACCCTTCTCGTCGTGCTTCACGTCGGCGGCGAATCGCCCGTGGACAGAGTCATATTTGAGGAGGTGCGCGAGGGTCTTTGCGTCCGTGAGATCGTTGAGGGCGACGATCTCCACGTCCGTCCCCTCGACCGCTCGAAGCACGCAGCGACCGATGCGACCGAACCCGTTGATGGCAACTCGAATGGACATCTCTTCAAACCTCCTCGCCCGCGCTCGGCTGGGCGCTCACGGTCTAGGGTAAAGAACTCACGACGTCAACGCGTCCGAGTTTGAAAAATCGACCGATTTCTTTGGCCGTTCTAGCGACGAAGTCGCCAACTTTCCGATGGGTATCGACACCCGGAGAGGAGACTTCGCGAGTGTAACCGCGCCAGGCCGTCGATGGCGCCGAACACGCCCGACAGAAAGGTCGGTCCGACCCTTGACGTGGGAGACGGTCCGTCGTTCGATCCGGCCTCTTGGTCGCCGCAGCCCTCGAGTGCCTCACCGCTCTGTTCGATCGAGCTTCGACCGTCGACGTCCGGCGCGAAGCCGCCCATGGGCTTCGAGAGGCCGTGAAAGCTCCGCATCGAGCGCTCGATCTGGCGGAGTTCGTCGAGCGTGAGTTTCCGATCGCGTGGGGACCGTCCACTGGATGTTATCCATGGCGCCTGTTGTCGTGGGCGGCCAACGAGAAGAACCCGCGACTTCCCGCCGTCGAGGAGGTCGCGAATGAGGGCCTCTCGTTCGACATCTCGAGCGCACTCATGGGCTGGGCCGAGGCCGGAATCGCGCACCAACCAGACGACCGAACCCTGGTTTTGAGTTTGTGCGGTCTGGTGCTCGCCGAGTCGGCGGCCGTCGCGGCAGACGGCGACGTCTTCGATCACGGCGCGGCGAAGTTCTTCAAAGCCGGCTCGAAGCACCTCCCGGCTCACATCTTCGACCGAGCCTGTCACGAATGGATGGCGGCGATCGCTCGAACCTTTGGCGCACAATCGGCCGCGGCCAAGATCGCACACTTGCCCAAAGACGCGGCGGTCGCCCGGCGATGGACGCTCGCGGTGGACGCTTGGTCGAACGAAGCCGCGCTTCGGGAGCTCCTAGACGCTCAATCCGAGGAGCTCTCGTACCGCTGGCACGCGCTCAATAGCCTGTCGCCGAAGGCAAGCGACACGCTCGTGGACGCCGCCCGACGACACGTCGCATCGGTCGCAGCCATCTCGCTCAAGGAATCGCTGCCGGATCGATTCGAGATCCTCGGAGTCGCCCGGGCCTCGCGGTACTTGAAGCCCCAAGAAATTTCCAAGCTCGCACCGCGCGCGATGTTCTTCGTCGCCAAGGGGATCGCGGAGGGCCGCGCGGCGCCCGCGTGCGCCATCTACGACGGGCTGTCGATCATGGATGGATCGAGCCCAACGAGCTTCGCACAGGCTTTCAGCCGCGCGAACCTGGCCGTACCGGGCCCGCACACACCCGCGTTTGGGCGGGCCGGAATCGACATGCTCAGGCGTCGGCCCGATCTCGCGCGCGTGCTCGGCACGACGGACATCGAGGCGGTGATCGCGCCCATGCTGAGCTCGTCGAACGCTCGGATGGCCTCGGCCGCGGTCGATCTCACGCTCGAGGCGCTCGGCCTCCGGAACGCCATCGGCCCCATGGTCGACGCGCGAATTTACTCCGCGTGGGGTCCCGCCACCGCGAAGACTCGAGCAGAGTGGGGTCATGAGCCTCACCTCGGCAGCCGCGAGATCTGGTCCAAACGATTGAACGACCTCATCGAGGAGCTCGCTGCCCGCCCCGGGCTAGACGCGCCGACCCGCCTCCCCGCCCTCCGTAGGCTGCGGGCGAGGGACGAGCACCGCGCCGAACACCTCGTGATCTCGGGGATCGGTTCGGCCCGAGACTACCGAGCGCTCACTCTCGAGTTCGTAGCCGAGTCTCGCACGCGGCCCGTGCGTCTCATCGAGGCGCTCGCTGAGATCGACTTTTCGCCCGAGGAAGTCACCGATACGATCGTGAGCCTCGAATCCAGGTGGCCAGGGTGCGCCGACGCCCTGCTCCAACGCGCCTTCGAGCGGGCCAGAGAGCCCGGCAAGGAGCAAACTCACGCTGACGCCTTCGCCAAGCTCCTCGAGCTTCGCTATCAAGTCTCAGTCTCGGCGCGAGCCAAGTGGATCGAAGAGCTCGAGAGTTACTCGAAAGAGGGTTGGAATGGCTCCGGCGCCGTGGCCAAGGCAATCGCGGTCATGAAGGCGGACCAAGCCTTCGCCACCGTCGAGGCTCCCGAGCAGTCGCTGATCGAAGCCATCGAAAAGTGGGTCGAGGTCGTTCACAGCCTTGGCAGCACGATTTCCGGAAAGCGGGAGTGGGTACCGCCCGCACTCACCGCGCGCCTCGCCCAACTCATCGCCGACGAGGTCGCCAAGACGCCCGAAGGCAACCGGGCTAGGGCAATCACTGGACTCAGCGCGCTCTTCAAGACCAAGGCCCACGGACTCGAGCCCGCGTCGAACTTTCTGGGGAACGTGCTGCGCAGGCTGATGGCCGATGCCTCAGGCCTGCTCGACGACGCCGAGGTCGAAGACCTCGACGCCCCGACGATCTTTCGCGAGCTCCGACTCATGAGCGCTTCGGTGGGGCTCCCCGTCGCCGAACCGTCGCTCCTGCTCGCCGAGCTCGCGCTGCAGCTCGCGGGCGAGCGAGGGATCAGCGCGAGCTACCGATCGATCGCCGACGAGACCAAGGTGCCGCGGCGAACCTATCACCTTTGCCCGGACGAGCTCAGCCGTCTGATCGGCAGCCTACTCACCAGCGTCAAGGAGCAGCTCGGCGCGCACGCGCTGATCGTAGAGGCCTCTCCAGCCCGAGTTCACCTGACCTTCCCAAATCAGCCCCGAGCCGGTGAGTATGCGTCGAAGCTGCTGGCCTGGATGCAGGGCGAGAAGGTCGAAGGGTTTCGGCATGAGGCAGGATCCCAGGCGCTCCGCCAAATCCTCGAACGAAACGGCCGCAAGCAATTTCGCCTCGGCCTCGACGCGAACGAAGACCGCCTCCAGCTCGAGATCGAGTGGCTCTCGAAGAGCGCGTGAGCGCGACGCTCACCTTCGTTTCCTTCGCCGAGGTCACGTCCGAATCGAGGCCTCCGAACCGATGATCCTCCGAAAAGTCAGGTTGATCCTCTCCCCGACCGCTGACTTGGTCTTCGGCACCGAGTGCCGATAGTGAGTTTGAATCGTCCCGCCCATCACGAGGAGCGACCCGTGCGGTAGGCGCAAGTCGACTCGGTCAGCTTTGTCCTTCTTGTGCGCCAGGCGAAAGAGCCGCTCGGCGCCCAGCGAGACGGACGCGATGATCGGGTTCGCTCCGAGCTCCGGCTCGTCGTCGCTGTGCCAACCCATCGAATCGGCGCCATCGCGATAGAGGTTCGCGAGCACGCCATTGAATCGGACGTCGAGCATGAGTTGCAGCCGATCGCGGAGCGCCCCGAGCGCTGGCGTCATGGGGAACGGAACGTTGACGACGCCTGAGTACGCGTAGACCGCCTCAGCGTCGCCAAGCCACACCGTCAGGCGCGGCTCGAGAATGTCCTTTCCAAACATCCGAATCGTCTTTTGGACCCAGGGCAGCTCCGCTCGAAGCTCCTCGAAGAGCGTCCGCGCCTCCCCCTGAGCGATCCACTCGGGCTCCAGCTGGAAGTAGGCTCCGGAGGCCAACGTCGTGTACATGCCCCATGTTCGCGCGCCCCTTGCCTCCGGGAACCTCTTTCGACACCTTTGTTTCGTGAGCACGCGCGGCGCGCCCACCGGAAAATGGGAGTCCATTCCCAAGCACCTCTCGGGAGCGGTGGAGCACGACCTGAAGAAGGCGGGCGCCCGATTCCTCGTTCGACGACCAGGTGTCAAAGAGGTCGAGGTCAAGATCGACAAGTCGGAGTTCATCATTGGGCGCCAAGCGTCCCAGGTCGATCTCGTGCTCGACGACGACCTCGTGTCTCGAAAACATGCGAGCCTCTCGATGGACGAGCGCGGCTATTTCAAGCTCCAAGATCTCGACAGTCGTAACGGCATCACCTTCCAGGGCCGAACCGTGCGACGGCTGAACCTCGTCGATGGAGACGTGTTCGCGATCGGCAGCACTGAGCTCACTTTCAAAGCCAACATGAGCCGCGCCTTCGATGCGCCGGCCGCACCGTCGACCCCACCGCCACCCCCTAGGGGCGAGAGCATCGCAGTGCCCGAGCCCGAAATCGAAGCCGTTGACGAGGGTGGCCCCGGACTCGATCCTCCCACGCGAAGCCGGCGCAACCCCGACGGGTGAAGGCTGCGGCTCGGACCGAAAAGAGAATCTCCGGGCGCTCGCAATAAGTCGGGCTCGTTCAACGTTCAAAGGCTCGGAGAGACAAATGAAGTTCCTTGCACCCATCGCCCTGATCCTCGCGGTCGCCCCCGCCTTCGCCGAAGTCCCGCAGGAGCTCGGGCGCTACACCATCGCTGACGTCGCCGAGCGCGTGACACCCGCCGTCGTCAACATCGCCACCGAGCGGAAGGCACAGGCTCAGATCCCGATGAGCCATCCTCTGTTCCGGGAGTTCTTCGGGCCCAACGGACGCCCGCCCAAAGAGATGGGAGCAGGCTCCGGCGTCGTGATCTCCGCCGACGGCTACATCGTGACGAACAATCACGTCGTCGAAGGATCCGAAAGGATCAAAGTCGTGCTGTCAGACAAGCGGGAGTTCCCAGCAAGGCTCATCGGCACGGACAAAGCGTCAGACATCGCTTTGATCCGCGTGGAGGGCAAGAATCTCCCGTTCGTGGACTTCGGTGACAGTACGTCGCTGCGACTCGGAGAGTTCGTGCTCGCCATCGGCAACCCCTTCGGCGTTGGGCAGACGGTCACGATGGGGATCGTGTCGGCCAAGGGTCGCGCCAACATGGGCATCGTCGACTACGAGGACTTCATTCAGACCGACGCCGCGATCAACCCAGGCAATTCAGGAGGCGCCCTGGTCAATCTCTCCGGTCAACTCGTCGGCATCAACACCGCGATCCTGTCCAAGAGCGGCAGCGCGGCCGGCGTCGGCTTCGCCGTACCCACCTCGATGATCCGACCGATCTTGGATCAGATCCGACAGCACGGTCGCGTGCGTCGCGGATGGCTCGGAGTCGCCATCCAAGATCTCACCTCCGACCTCGCCAAGTCCCTCGACCTCGAAGACACCAAGGGCGCCCTCATCAGCGACGTGATGACAGGCGGTCCGGCCGCCAAAGCGAAGCTCGACGCCGGCGACGTCGTGCTCGAGGTCAACGGCGTTCCCATCAAGGACGCCACTCAGCTCCGCAACCTGATCGCGCTGACCGCTCCGGGATCGAGCGCGAAGATGTTGGTGCTCAAGGACAAGAAGCGGAAGGCCGTGACCGTCGAG
This sequence comes from uncultured Myxococcales bacterium, assembly GCA_964463485.1. Lineage (GTDB taxonomy): Bacteria > Myxococcota > Kuafuiibacteriia > Kuafuiibacteriales > Kuafuiibacteriaceae > CAYXDO01. The sequence goes on from CAYXDO010000064.1 coordinate 45,677, forward strand.
CTCGCGGAGAAACAGGAGACCGGCGTAGCGGACGCGGCCCCCGGAAATGTGGACTCACTCGTCAATGGGCTCGCGCTTCGCGACCTCGACAACGACGTGCGGGCGGAGCTCAAGGTGCCGCCGTCGATTCGAGGCGTCGTCGTAGCCGGCGTCGAACCCGGGAGTACCTCGGATCAGGCTGGGATGCGCCCCGGCGACATCATCACCGCGGTGAATCAGCGCGGGGTCTCGTCGGTGGAGGACCTCGAAAGTATGGGCCTCGACACCAAGGATCGCGTGCTGTTGAGAGTGTGGCGACAGGGCCACTTCATCTTCGTCGTCTTGAAAAAATGAGGAATGAGGCTGAAGGAGAGCTCGTTTCAGTTCAAACGAGTCACTTCAGTTCAAACGACTGCGCAAAGACTCGAGGAGCTTGCTCATCATTTCGTAGAGCTCCTCTGGGTTGCGCGCCTCTTCGAGCTCCTCGATCGATCGCTCGAAAGAATCTGCGGTCGGATGCGCGCGAAAAAATGTCTCGAGTGTCAGACGCGCGAGGTCCAACACGTGCGGATTGCTCGCCAGCTCGACGGCCGCAGCCAACGGCCCCAGCGTTCGCGCGCGCTCCCCCGCTCGATCCAGATCGGACGCGATCCCTGGATGCGCATCGACGAGCTCCGCCATCGCCAAACGAAGCTCTGGAATGCCGGGCGGAGTCTCCTCGTCGTCGGCCGACGAATCACCGGTCAGCACGCGCTGCCCGGGCGAATCGATTCTGCCCTCGACGACGAGCAACCCTCGTTCGGCTTCGTCGATGAGCAGGTCCAAAAGATCGGCAGGAAGCTCCTCCGGGCCGGGAGAGAAGAGAACGGTGTTGGGGTCGTTTCGGATCGTCATCGGCTCCGATCGTCGAGAGTCGCTCCCGCCGAGCTTCAGCGTCAAGACCGTTCCCGCGCGGATCCTCTTCAACGCCTTGGGTGCGCGCGATCATAGGTAGCTCTCACATGCGCGTCGTCGACGTGCGTGTAGATCTCTGTCGTGCGTAGGTCCGCGTGGCCGAGCATCACTTGCACGGAACGAAGATCTGCGCCGCCTCTGACCAGGTGAGTTGCGAACGAATGACGCAAATCATGCGGCGAGACGTCTGCGGGCAGACCGGCGGCGAGCGCCAAACGCTTGAGCGCGAAGAACACGGTCTGACGGGTCACTGGCCTCGAAGGATCGCGTCCCGGAAAGAGCCAATCCGAAACCCTCCCATCGAGGAGCAGAGGTCGCTCGACGTTGATCCAATCTGCCACCGAGTCGATCACGATCTGGCCGATCGGGACGAGCCGCTCCTTCATACCTTTACCGAGGGCCCGGACCGTTCCGTGCTCGAGATCCACGGCGTGAGCACCAAGGCCGGCCGCCTCACTCACACGCAAGCCGGCCCCATACAGCAGCACCACGAGCGCGCGATCGCGGGGTCGCAACGCGGACTTCAGCAAGTCACGAACGTCGTCGACGCCAAGGAACGTGGGGAGGGTTCGAGGCTGCCTCGGCAGGTCGATCCCGCGCGCCGGATCTTCGGGGAGCCGCTCGGTCTCCACCAGCCATCGAAAGAGGCCACGCGCAGCGATCAACATTCGCGCCTGCGTGCGCGGCGCGAGCGCGGCCACAGAGAGCGACCTGAGCCAGCCCACGAGATGCTCCGTCCCTACGGACTCAGGGCGTTCACAGCCCGCCTCTACGACGAACCCGACGAGGTCCGCGAGGTCTCGCGCATAGGACTCGATCGTATTTGGGGCGAGGCTCCGCTCGACCTTCAGATACACCAAGTACTGATCGACGATCTCGTCGATCTCCGTGAACGGGCGCGGAACGAGCGGTGGATCGGTCGAGATCGGGTCAACGGCCCGTGGCACGCCACACCGCGAATCGCTTCATCTCCGGTTCCGCGTCCTTGAGCCGAACGCCGACGAGCTCCACGACGTTCATCATCAGCTTCAAACAAGCCTGAGGTTTCTTCGCCTGAAGTGCGATCACGTCTCGCCGCGTGATCTCCAGAACCTTCACGTTCGTCTCAGCAGTGGCCGAACAGAGCCGAGGCCCCGAGCGAAGGAGCGCGGCCTCGCCGAGCGTGTCCCCTTCGCCGAGCACACAAAGCTTCTGCTCCGCGCCATCCGGACCCCGAATCCCGACGCGCAGCGTGCCTTCCACGACCACGAACATCGACTCGCCGATCATGTTCTCCACGAATAACGGCGTATACGCAGGGAGCGTCTTCTCGTGCGCGATGCCGCCGAGGATCTGCACTCCGGTGTCCGTGAACGACGCGAACAACTTCGCTTTCTTCAGAGCCTCGAAGATCTGCGGTGACACTGCCATGCGGCTTTGACCGCGAGGCTTCGGAGCGGCGCCAGCCGTCGGAGCGGGTCGCGCGGGCACTCCCGGTCGGAGCTGCCAAGAGCCCCCTTCGCCCGACCCCTCGTTAGACATTCTGCCGATGTGTATCAGCGCCTGAGCACCCCGGCAAGTTCACGACCGCCAAGCATCGCCGCACCTCAGCCGACACCAGCCTCGCCCCGCCTCAGCGTCCCTGACCGGAGCCCGTCACCGCGGCGTACGCCCGCGCAACGTCCACGTAATGCCGCGGTGACCACGCAAGCTGGGCGCGCTCCTCGTCGGTCAACGGGCGCTTCACCCGCGCCGGAGACCCTACGGCCAGATGGTGCGCAGGCACCCGCGTCCCCGGTGTCACCACCGCCCCAGCCCCGATGAACGCTCCTTCGCCGACCACCGCATCGTCCATCACGATCGCCCCCATCCCGATCAGGCTTCCCGACTCCACCGTGCACCCGTGAAGAATCGCGCGATGCCCAATCGTCACGTCGTCCCCGACGATCGTGCCGTATTTGTCGGTGGTGACATGAATCACACTGTTGTCCTGAACGTTGACTCGCTTGCCCAGCCGGATGGGAAAAACGTCGCCGCGAACCACCGCGCCGAACCAGATCGAGCAATCTTCACCGATCTCCACGTCGGCAGCGACGATCCCGGTAGGCGCTATCCACACGGTGGGATGCAGTCGCGGCACCTTGTCCAAGTAGGGATAGACGGGCATCTCAGGACTCTACGACCCGGCCGCGCGCCGAGTGATTGAAGGCCTCGAGGATCTCCACGAGCGCGATCGTCGCGGGCTCGAAGAGTCCGTCGACATGTACGACGCGATTGTGAGGCGTGCGACCGGAGCTCCTCGTCGGATCGGTCTTCGAAGGCCCTTCGATCAAGACGGGATAGGTGCGCCCGCGCATCGCCACGAGGTGCTGCTTGGTGATCGAATCTTGTTTGTCCTGCAACCGATGGAGCCGCGAGATCCGTTCAGGCTCGGGGACGGAAGGCGTGAGGTCGAGGGCCTTGGTGCCAGGGCGTTCGCTGTACGCGAAGGAGAAGGCGCTCGTGTACTGCACACGGTCCAAAAGAGTGAGCGTCTCCTCGAACTCGCTCTCAGTCTCGGTCGGAAAGCCCACGATGATGTCGGTGGTCAGCGCGGCCTCGGGGACGGCGGAGCGAAAGGCGTCCACGACCTCGAGATATTGGTCGCGGCTGTAGCCTCTGCGCATCGCCGAGAGCACCCGAGTGCTCCCGGATTGTACGGGCAGGTGCATGTGCGGGCAGAGCTTGGGGATCGTTCGGAACGCTTCGATCTGATCGGGCGTGAAGTCGGCGGGGTGCGGTGAAGTGAAGCGAATCCGCTCCACACCTACGACCTCGGAGACCCGCAGCAACAGCTCGGAGAACGGGATCTGTCCTCCGGTTCGCTTCTTGCCGTAGGAGTTGACGGTCTGACCGAGCAAGATGATCTCGCGAGCGCCCGCCGCGACGAGCGTGTGGACCTCCTCGAGGATCTCGATGTGCGAACGACTGACCTCGCGGCCTCTCGTCATGGGCACGACGCAGAACGAGCAGAACTTGTCGCAGCCCTTCATGACCGAGACGTAGGCGCTCACCTTCGTCTCGACTGCGTGAAGCGGCGGAAAGGTGAAGCCATTGCGATCGAAGAACTCGGTCTCGGCCAGCCGCGTGCCAGGCGCCTCTCGCACGCGCTCCACGAGCTCCGGGAAGCGTCCGATGTGGTCGGGCCCGAAGACGATGTCGACGTGAGGAGCTCTATCGAGGAGCTTTTGGCCCTCTTGCTGGGCGACGCACCCGGCGAGCGCGACGATCACGTCGCTTCGCCTTCTCTTGAAACGCTTCATGAGCCCCGCGGCAGACAGGAGCTTGTGCTCTGCCTTGTCGCGGACGCTGCACGAGTTGATGACGATCAGGTCGGCATCGTCGGGCACGTCGGTGGGCGCGTAGCCTTCTTGCGCCATGAGTCCCAGAAGTCGTTCGGAGTCGTGAACGTTCATCTGACAGCCGTAAGTCTCGACGTAGATACGTCGCGGGAAGGCGCCATCGGCAGGCGCGCGCGCCGTCGGCACACGCGCGGGAGTCGAGGACTCGTGGACGACGGGCAGAGGAATCACGGGAGCGCGAATCTACGGGACGTCCTCGACTTCCACCAAGGCCTTTCTGACGCGTTCAGGGCTGTGCTCGTAGGCGTCCCAGAACTTCCGCGTGATCGGTCTGTGGATAGAAGTCATAGAGCCTCACGCGATCGAGGGCGAAGCCTCTCTTCGCGAACCAGCCCACGTCACGAGCAAAAGCCGCGAGATCACAGCTCACGAGCACCATGGCTCGCGGCCGGAGCGCCACGATGCCTCGGCGTACGGGCTCCGGGAGCCCTTCGCGAGGGGGATCGGCGACGATCAGGTCGAAGCGCTTCGGCCCCTTCTGCAGCTCTAGCACCGCGTCTTCCACGGATCGTGGATCTCGAGGGACGCCCGCGAAGGCGCGAGCGAAGAGATCTGCCGAACGAGGATCGCGCTCGACCGCGAGCACCGATCGGCCTTCGGCAACGAGCGCTCGTGTGATGTTGCCGGAGCCCGCGTAGAGCTCGAGGATCGTCTCGGGACGGAGCTCGTCGACGATCGCACTCACGTCACCGACCAACGCCGAGTTTCCCGCTCCGTGACTTTGGGTGAAAGACTCGGGCGAGACAAAATGGTCGCCCTGACCGTCCTCGGGCGCGAGCGCGCCGAAGGCCGGGTCGACGAATCGCGCCGCTCCATCGAGCGTCGCCGAGATCGAGTTTGCGCGCAGCAATTCAGTTGGAGCTCCAATCAATACGCCCTCTCTCGATTCCACGAGCTCGAGCTCGGCGGCGCGGTGGACACGCCGGAGCTCCGAGCGGACGCCTTCGAGAGCCGCCTCGAGCTTCGGAGACACGATCGGGCACGCGGTGACGTCCACGATGTCGTTCGAGCGCCGGGCGTAAAAACCGATCACCGGTCTTCCGCGCGCAGGCGCCACATGAAGGCGCGCGCGCGTTCGGCGTCCGTACGGTTCGCTCGCGAACGAAGGTGCCACCTCGACCTTCGAAAGATCGAGGCGGCCGATTCGCACGAGCGCGCTCTCGAGGGCCGCCTCCTTGGCGCGAAGTTGCGCCCCGTAGGAAACGTGCTGAAGGGAGCAGCCCCCGCATCGACCGAAGAGCGAGCACCGCGGAGTGACTCGATCTGCGCTCGCCTCTACGAGCTCGTCGGCGTGCCCCTCGAGCGTGCCCCGGCGCTCGCGATCGATTTGCACCCACAAGACCTCGTTGGGCGCCGCGTCCTCGACGAAGATCACACGGCCTTCGTCGGTTCGACCTACGAACCTTCCGCCTTCGACGAAGTCGGATCCGGTCCGAACGAGAACGCGAGCCCGCGAGTCTCGATCAGTCACCGCGGCCTTCGAGGCGATCGACGAAGCCGCGCAATCGATCGCGCACCTCGCCCTCGAAGTTCACGAACTCGATCCCCATTCCGGCCTCTTGCTCGTCGGCGCCGGTGTTGGTCCAACGCACTACGCCTTCGAGCCCAAAGGGAAGGTCATTCCCCGGGAGCGTGATGCGCAGCCGCACGTGCTCTCCCACCCGCAGCGGAATCGACGTCCGAACGAACACGCCGCCCTTGCTGAGATTGGCCGAATAGTCGGTGATGAAGCTCCCGACCGTTCGATAGTCGACCTTCACATCGGCCGGAACACGCTCATTGGTCCGGCGCTCGTCCTTCGCCATCGTTTCGAGACTCCCCGAAGCTGGTCCGGCGCGCAAGCCCCGCCCCTCCAGGCGATGGTCCCTTCGAGCGGCCCGTGTTAGAAGCCGCGAATGGACAAGGTGCGAGCCTCCGCCGCCCTCGCGGTCGCGGATATCGAAGACGGCGCAACCGTGATGTCCGGCGGCTTTGGTCTCTGCGGCAACCCAGAGAACCTCATCGCCGCCATCCTCGCGAAGGGCGTCAAAAGTCTCACGGTGATCTCCAACAACTGCGGCACCACCGACTTCGGACTGGGTGTGCTGCTCAAGTCTCGCCAAATCAGGAAGATGATTTCGAGCTACGTGGGAGAGAACAAAGAGTTCGAGCGACAGTTCCTCTCTGGTGAGCTCGAGGTCGAGCTGGTCCCTCAGGGCACGCTGGCCGAACGCATTCGCGCAGGCGGCTCCGGGCTGGGCGGCTTCTACACGCCGACCGGCTACGGCACACCCGCCGCCGATGGCAAAGAAACGAGAGTCATCGACGGCGTCCCGTACGTGTTCGAAAGACCCCTCCGCGCCGATTTCGCCCTCGTTCGGGCCTGGCGCGCCGACCGCTGGGGCAATCTCGTGTTCCGCAAGACCGCCAGAAACTTCAACCCCATGATGTGTATGGCCGCCAAAATCACCATCGCCGAGGTCGAAGAGATCGTTCCCCTCGGCGCCCTCGAGCCTGACCAGGTCCACGTGCCCGGAGTGTTCGTACAACGCGTCGTACGCGGCGAGCGCTACGAAAAATGGATCGAACAGCGCACCGTACGATCGAGGCCGGAGTGACCCATGGCATTGTCGAGAGAACAGATCGCTCAGCGCGTAGCCCAGGAATTCAAAGACGGCATGTTCGTGAACCTCGGGATCGGCTTGCCGACCCTCGCCGCGAACTACATCCAGAAGGGAGTCGAGGTCGTCCTCCACTCCGAGAATGGGATGCTCGGCGTCGGTCCTTTTCCGTTCGACGGGGAAGAAGACCCAGACTTGATCAACGCGGGAAAACAAACCGTCACCGAGATCGCCGGCACCAGCTATTTCGACAGCGCGACATCTTTTGCCATGGTCCGAGGCGGTCACATCGACGTCACCGTGCTCGGAGCCCTGCAAGTCAGCCAGTCCGGAGATCTCGCGAACTGGATGATTCCCGGCAAGATGGTCAAAGGTATGGGCGGCGCCATGGATCTCGTGGCGGGCGCTCGCCGCGTCATCATCGCCATGGAGCACTCGGCCAAGGGCGAGCCGAAAATCCTCGAAAAATGCAGCCTGCCACTCACCGGAGTCGGCTGTGTCCACACGATCATCACCGACCTCGCAGTGATCGACGTGACTCGAGACGGCCTCGTACTCAAAGAGCGCGCCCCCGGGGTGACCAAAGACCAAATTCAAGCGGCCACGGGCGCCAAGCTCCTCCTGTCCGGCGATGCGCCCGAGATGACCTTCCCCTGAGCCAACTCGACTCCGTGTTTCGAGCCCGAGCACCGAGCAGGTTGCCACTCCCCCGATCCCGAGCACCGAGGAGGTCGCCACTCCCCCGATCGCCTCTCCCCCGACTGTACTCATCCGTCGTGCTCGCGATCGCTCCAGCGCTGAGCTGCGCGGCCCAAACGCCGAACCCGACCCAGGAGCTCGTCGAGATCGTCAACACCACGAGCTGTCGAGAGATCCTTCGCAAAGCAGCGCGCGAGAAGGACGCGGCGCTTCGGGCGACCGAGCGACCGCCGCCCGTCGACCCAGCAGCAGTCGACGGCCTCGACCTCCCGAGATCGAGCTCCAGCACGACCTCCACCGTCGGCCGATGGGTTCGATTCAGCTCGAGCTCGACCACCCTCGATGAGTGGCCTCTCGGTCGAACGGACGAAGAGACGGCCGAGGAGCTCGCCCGACGGTTCGCCGAAACGGAGCCCGAGGAGGCTCCGATCGGAGTCGCGGCCTCGCGCGCCCAACCGGTCCGAGCGCTCGAAGGGCTGATCTCCGCGGCCACTCGCTACCACGGCGAGGCCCGGCTGAGCTTCGCGGTGCGCCGCTCCCACGAGCTCCCGGGGCTCGAAAAACTCACCTGGGAGGTGCGACGAAGTCTCGAGCTCGGGCGCATCTCCGCTCTCGGGCGGTCTTCGGAAGGCCTTGGTGAACCGCTCGAGTGGCCACCCTTGAAGGAGCTCGTCGAGCGCTGCGAGATCGACGTCGAACAACTCGAAGACGCGCTGGCGGTTCTGCACGCGGCTCATCGCCCAATGTCCGTCGAGTTCGTAGGAGCGCACATCCGGGCAGCGACCGACTCCGCGACCCGACCGACGATCGCCCTCGACTCGGGCCGCGTCCGAGTCAGCTCAATCATCGGAAGCGCCGAGATCTCGCTGGGAGCTCCCCGCGAGGTGATCTGGAGGAAGCTCAGAGACTTTCTCGCCGCATCCAACCCATCGTGGACCTGGACGTTACTCCTCGGAGATGGGTCCACGTCTGATTTGGTGACTCTGCTCGCGGCGACCGGCCCCGAAGGCATCTTCTTCGCGCCGACGGGGCTCGAACGCCAGCCCTCCCCCACCTTGCGCGTCGAGCGATATCCGGAGCTCCCGTCGAGCGAGAGCCCCAGGCTTTGGAGAGCGACCCTGCGGGGGCTGCTCGACGAGCTCGCGACGTGCCCGAGGGTTGCGACATTTCGCCGCATCCACGCCGAGCTTTCGATCTCGGGGGACGGAAAGATCTCCGCCCAGTCGATCGCGCTCACGAGCCCCGACTTGGCCGTGGAGACCTGCCTCAAAGCCAAGCTGACGGGCTTCCGGTTGCTCCCGTCCCAGGTCACGGACCTGCGCCTCGACATAGCGCCCGTGGATTCGAAGTCGCAGTAGGGCTGAGAAGCATCAGGTCCCCTTGCTTGAATTTTCTTTTTCCATCCGTCGGGACCGCTCGGTCCATCTTCACGAACGCCCCGACGGGCAGGAGAACGAAAATGAAGAAGACGATGCTGACTGGCTCCCTGGCTCTCTCCCTCGCAACCGGCTGTGGAAACGGCGCCGACTCGTTCCGCGATGCGCTCCCGACGAAGGACGTGGTCGAAGTCTCCTTCCCCGAAGGCGGCGCGAGCTCCCGCGGCCTGGTCGGCACGACGTCCTCGGGCCTCGTGGGCGGTCCGGCGGATTTCTACACTCACAGTTACTACGCCTCCCGACAGGTGAACGGCTTCGCCGGACACGTGGTGCGTGCGATTCAAGACGTGGCCAGCCACACCCCAACTCAGAACGACGGACACGTCGCAGTGTGGGGCCCCTTCTCCGCCAACGGTGAGCCGGTCGAGTACAAGCTCACCGTGGCCGAAGAAGGTGACAGGTTCGACTGGGTCGCCGAGATCAAGCACAAGAGCGCCGATCAGTTCTCGGCGATGGCCGCGGGAAGCTTCGTGCCAGGGCTCCCGGAAGAGGGCATGGGTTGGTTCGCCGTCGACTTCGAAGTCATTCGCGAAGCCAACCCAGCGGAGGGTCACCGCGGACAGATCGCTTACTCCTTCGAGCGAACGAGCGAAGGGCTCGCGGTCCGGGCGTTCGCTCGAGAGGAACAGAACGGACAGAACCTCGAGGCCGGCTATGCCTACGGCCGCGGACCCGATGGGAGCGGGTTCGTGATGTTCTCGGTCCCCGAGAATTTCAAAGAGAGCGGCGACCTGGGTATGGAAGACACGGGCGCCAAAGAGCGGATGTTGATTCACACGCGGTGGACCACGATCGGCGCTGGACGCGCGGACGTTCTCGTCTCCGAAGGCGATCTCGGCGGACACGCGGTAGTCGGCACCCAATGCTGGAACGATCGGTACGCGTCCACCTTCGAAGCCATGTCCTTCGACGGATCGCTCCAGGCGGCCGACGGGGACCCGAGCGGTTGCGCCGAACCCGAAGCGTCGGTGCCCGATCCGGAGGACGTCCCCGTCGCCGACGATGTCCTGAATCCATACGGCGAGTGAAGCAATCTCGGGCCCTCGATCCACAGGGCTCGATCCAAGTCGAACTTGTCGCCCATCGGGTCCGGTGCCAGGATGCGCACGCCCGAGCCGACGATGGTTGAGCGAACCCCGCGAACCGAGCTCGAGCAAGCCTATCGTCTGCACGGTGGCGCCGTCTTCGCTCGATGCCGATATCTCCTCAGATCCGAAGACGCGGCCAAAGATGCAACTCAGGAAGTCTTCGTCCGGGCGGTGACTCATTGGGACTCGTTCCGAGGCGACGCCTCCCCCTCCACCTGGCTCCTCAGGATCGCCACCAACCACTGCCTGCACCTGCTCGAATCGCAGCGCGCAGGGTGGCGCGAGCGGTTCCGTCGGTTCTCGGAGCACGCTGACGAAGTCAAAGCTCACGACGCCGCCCCCTCCGACACCCGCGAGGACGTGCGAAGAGTGCTGAGCCGCTTCGACGCGGAAACTCAGGCCATCGCCATCCATTACTTCGTCGACGAAATGACTCAGGCCGAAATCGGAGCGCTGTTGGGACGATCGTTGCCGACCGTTCGAAAACGCCTCGAGAATTTCACGCGGATCGCCAAAAAAGAGCTTGGACGGGACCTAGGCTGAACTCTGCCGGACCTCCCGACGAGCTCGGCCCCGAGGAGCTCACCCGACCCGGACTTGCGACAGCAGCTTCTCGAGCGGCGGCACCGTCCTCGTGAGCCCCGCGACCACACTCTTGACGTCCCTCCCGGTCCTAGCAGAGTGAAGAGTGAGATCCAGGATCAGGTTGTTCATCGCCATATCCACGATCGCCGGCTCTTCGGTCATGACTGCCCGACCCCGATCGCCAGGCTCCGAATCACCCACGATCAACGTCTTCAGGTCCGCCAGCAAGCTCACTCGATGGGACCAGTACGGTTCCAGCGCGGCGGCGTCCAACCCATAGCTGAACACGTTGCCCAGCGACTCATCGAGAGGGTTGAACGAGAACAAGACAATCGCAACTCCCCTGTCCCGAGCCGCCCGAAGCGGACCGGTGAGCGCGTCCACCTCCCGCCGCCACATGGAGGCGTGGATCGTCGACTTCGCCCCAGAGATCAAAACCTCCGCTTGCGCCAACACGCGCTCGTAACCCGTGACGCTCCACAGCGGCGCGGCGCTGGGGCCGCTCCCGAGCTCGGAGAAGGCCGACCGGAGCTCGTCGATCCCTCGCGACACCCTCGTCCGGAGAGTGTCGAACATACGCTCCGGCGCAACAGGCGCATACCGGGCCGGCTTGTCCGTCACGAGCTGGGCCAGCCCCGACGACGAAAGCTTCCGCAAGACCTCGTAAATCGCAGATCGCGGCACGCCGGAACGGGCGGAAAGCTCGTAACCCGTCGCGGGATTCTCGCGCAGCAAGGCAATGTAGACCTTGGCCTCGGATACGTTGAATCCCAAGGCCTTCATGCCTTCGAGCGCGCGCGACTCGGCGTCCTCCATGTGCCGACACTAGCTGAACTGCGGTCGAGCGGAAGGGCTCTCGACCCGCCGTCGGGAGGATGTCGAACACGGTTTCCCGATAGTCACTCAAGTTTGAGCGACGACATGGGCTCAGGTGTTCGCCCCCGTGATCTCGGGCCTTGCTCATCCTCGCCTCGAATGTCACCGTTCGAAGCTACGAGTTAGTCATGCGCGAGATGCTGCTCCACGACATCCACTCTCGAATTGGTTTCGAGTATTCGATGAGATGGGCCGACAACCAGACAACTCTCGGCGACTACGAGGGAGCGAACTCTGGAGGTGTTCGGAGTACCCTCACAGCATCAACGGGCGTTCTTCAAGCGACTCCGCAGAGCAGCCTTGGAGATCGACCCAGCGCTGCGAAACTCGCTGACTCTCATCCTGCACACTCCAGAATCGACGGAGCGACATTACGCTGGGCTGTTTGCGAACCAGACCGGAATTGAAAGAGACTGACGAACGGGCCCTCTATGTCGGCAGCGCTACCCTTGCCGGCAACGCGCCAAAGTCGCAATCGAGCTGAGACGATACGCTGCCGAACTGAGTGTTGCGAACACTGAGCTAGCAGCCTGCGGGAGATTGGATTTGGTTTGTGACAACCAGATCGGAAATATAGCAACTACCCGTAGCCCGGCAGAGCCGGAACCACAAGCCGCAG
>CAYXDO010000065.1:0-18790 GCA_964463485.1 uncultured Myxococcales bacterium
ACGCGCAACCCGAGGGAGGCGCCGTTCCCGGTCGGGTTGACTCTCGACTCGCGGCCGTGCAGTCATAGAGCTCGGGAGGAATGAGGGGCCCGGCGAAGAGTCGACCCGAGTCGGGGAGCCCAGCATCGGCGGTGTTGGGGCTGGAAGTCTCCGAGCATCCAACGAGAGTCAGAGCCACGACCAACTGCGTCCTCATCCACCCATGCTGAAAGGCGTGGGGTGCACGAGTCAACGAAACGCAGTCCGAGACAGACCGCTATCTGGGACGCGAACGACTCATTCGTCGCCGGTCGAGCCCGGCGGGTGCGCCGCGTGTCTTCGTCCGGAAGCTCCCAACCCTCGGCCGCTTGATGTTCCATGTCGAGGGCCTCCGCCTTCGTTCGACACTCGGTCACGATCCTGCCCGGAAACGGACACTATTTGCATGTATGGCGCTCCTTCCGAAAAATTGACACTTGCGGATTCCGGATAACCTCGATTTCCGGCGCTCCTTCGCGACCCGCGGATGGGCACTGCCTTTGCACTCCCCTCCCTTCGGAGCTTCGTGTGGAGATCGGAGGACGCGCCGCGACCATTTTCGTCGCGGCACTCATCTCGTCATGTGAAGGAGACGATCGCGACGCGTCCGAACCTGGCCGAGCGTCGATCCTCGTATCAAGCACGAGGGGGCCCACTGAGGGCGCCGATGTCGTGTTTCACGACTCGGCGGGCGTTCCCAGTGCTCACTTGAAAACAAATAGCAGCGGTCGAGCATCGGCGTCCGTCACTTCAGGAGGGATGATCACCGCGCTCGTGGCCGACGGTGCCCGCCGGCATCGGGTCACATTCAGCGGTGTAAGAGCGGGCGACGCGATCGAGCTGGTCGCACCGAGCCTCGACGTGGAGTTTGTGGGCACCGCCTCGCTGAGCGTCGGAGCTCGCCCGGGAGCGGCGGTCTACGTCTTCGAGACGGGTTGCTCCTCCCTGTACACAGCGGACGTCGCGGACCCGATTGCCCTGGAAATCAGAAGCAATTGCCTCGATCGAGAGGGCGCTCTGAACGTGCTCGTCAGCGCCTTGGACGAGAACGCGAGCCTCCTGGCGGTGACCTCGACGCGAAATGCCGAGTGGCGACGACCGATGAGCGTGAGCATGACGGTCTGGCGTGACGTCACCCGACTCGACGTGGAGGCCGCGCGAGCGCCTCCTGGCACGGTAGGTTTCCTGACCAAGCTCGCGTACGATACGGCCGGAGTCATCATCGAAGGTCCTTCGACTGCAGTCCGCCTCGCGCCGGGCCAACGCGCCCTACTTGCTGTCGTCTATGCGCCTGAGTTCGCAGACCAGCTCGTATCGGAGAGCAGCGTCCTATTCGGCTCCAGCATCGAATCCATCGACGGCTCCTCCGCCATCCTAGAACGCTCCTCTAGCCCTCCCGCGGCGCGGTCCTTCGATCTGTCGGTCGACTGCCTCCCGCAGGTGTTCCGTCCGGCCACTGACCCGATCCGACGCCGGGTGGTTTGGACGAGCGCCGAACAAGTGAGTAACGCGGATGCAGCCATCGTCAGCTTCGATTGGACGGAGCGCGGGAGCGAGCGCGACTCATGGGTCGTGATCACGGCGGCGACCGCTACGTCCGCGCAGATGCCGTCGCTGCCCGAGGACCTCATCCCCTGGGCTCCAGGCTGGACCGCGCGGTTCGAACCGGGACGCGTCCAGATCATCGATGCGGATTGGATGACTTCGTACGATCAGTTTCGCAATGAGTTTAGGTCTCCGCTTCAGTTGGATGCCATTCCTCTTCCAGACGGCGGACGGCTGAGGGTCGCCAAGGGGGAGTGAGATTTCGGCGCATCCGGCACCGACCGGACGCTCGCACGACCGGAGGTTGGCGTCGTGATGGATGGGGCCCTCCCGGGCTTGCCGCAGGCCGAGGTCGCCGGTATTGAGTCCCCATGACGACGCCCGGCTGGTTCTTCGACAACGCTCTTTCTATCGGTCGCACGCCTCTGGTCCGCCTCAACCGAGTGACCGACGGCGCCAGCGCGACGGTGCTGGCCAAGATCGAAGGCCGGAACCCGGCCTATTCGGTGAAATGCAGGATCGGGGCGGCGATGGTCTGGGATGCGGAGAAGCGCGGCTTACTCGGACCAGGTAAGGAGATCGTGGAGCCCACCAGCGGCAACACCGGGATCGCGCTCGCGTTCGTCGCGGCGGCTCGCGGCTATCCGATCACGCTCACGATGCCCGAGACCATGAGCATGGAGCGCAGAAAGCTCCTGATTGCCTACGGCGCCAAGCTTGTCCTCACCGAAGGGGCTCGCGGCATGACGGGCGCGGTGGCCAAGGCCGAAGAGATCGCCGCCTCCGATCCGCGCTTCGTATTGCTCCAGCAATTCAGGAATCCCGCAAACCCGGCGATTCACGAGACCACCACCGGCCCCGAGATTTGGGAAGACACCGCAGGCGCGATCGACATTTTGGTCAGCGGCGTCGGGACGGGCGGGACCATCACGGGCGTGTCGCGATACATCAAGCACACCAAGGGAAAGGCGATTCACTCCGTTGCGGTCGAGCCTACGGCCAGCCCGGTGCTGACTCAGAAGCGCGCGGGCGAGCCCCAAAAACCTGGGCCCCACAAAATCCAGGGTATCGGGGCGGGTTTCATTCCCGAGATCTTGGACCTCGCCATGGTGGACTCGGTGGAGCAAGTCACCAACGAGGAGGCGGTGAGTTACGCACGGAGACTCGCTCGCGAGGAAGGCATTCTCTCTGGGATCTCTTGCGGCGCGGCCGCTGCCGTCGCCGTCCGAATCGCCAAGCGACCCGAGAACGCAGGAAAGACCATCGTCGTCGTGCTTCCAGACTCCGGCGAGCGTTATTTGAGCTCCATCCTGTTCGAAGGGATGTTCACCGCGGATGGACTCCCGTCGTGAGTACGCCGCGCGGCGCGTGGGATATCGCGAGCGTCGTAGACGCGCTCCGCGAGTCCCGGGGGCCCGAAGAAGACGAGGCGTTTTGGGCCGTTTCCGGCCGCCGCGAGCCGCCCACGCGCGACGGGCTGGAAGGGATCGTGCACGCCCTTCGCCAGGTCCTCTTTCCCGAATACTTCGGGCCACCGACCCTGACCGATCGGGGCGTCGATTATTTCGTCGGCCACACGCTCGATGTCGCACTCAGGGGACTCATGATCGAAGTGGAGCGGGAGCTCCGACTCAAACACGACGAAGATCCCAAGGCTCGGGCTACCGACATCGCCGGAGGCCTCGCCGACCGGCTCCCGGAGATCCGCCGCGCGCTCGACACGGATATCCAAGCGGCTTTCGATGGTGATCCGGCGGCCAAGAGTATCCTCGAGATTCTACTCTGTTACCCAGGGCTCACCGCGATCCTTCACCATCGACTCGCCCACGTGCTCTTCGAGCTCGGCGCGATGCTGTCTGCGCGAGTCATTTCGGAGGTCTCCCACTCGATCACCGCCATCGACATCCATCCCGGCGCGAAGATCGGCCCCAGCTTCTTCATCGACCACGGGACCGGCGTCGTGATCGGCGAGACGACCGTGATTGGCTCGAGAGTGCGACTTTATCAGGGCGTCACTTTGGGGGCTCGCAACTTCCCAGTCGACGCGAGCGGGCGTATCGTGCGGGGCGCGCCGAGGCATCCCGTCGTGGAGGACGACGTCATCATTTACGCCGGCGCGACGGTGCTGGGCCGGATCTCGATCGGGCGGGGCTCCGTGATCGGAGGCTCGGTTTGGCTGACTGAATCCGTGCCAGCAGGGAGTCGGGTGACGCAGGCGCAGTCGAGGCGCAGCGACTCGTTCGCGGACGGAGGCGGGATCTGATTGCGCGCTGGCCAGGAAGGCCAAAAAGATTCACCCGATCGCAGACCTGGGGCGACGCACTGCAAATGTTGCGCAAGTTCTCGGCTTTCGCAGCGTGTCTGTTCGCGTTTTCCTGCACGGACGACACGACTTCGGAGGTGCCGAACGACGGTTGCCGAACTTGTCACGGTTCCCGCGCCAATGCAGCTCCGCCCAAGGCCCTCGACGGGTCGACCGACGTGTCGGCCCGCGGAGTGGGGGCGCACCAGGCGCACGTTTTGGGTCTGCGGCTCGCGCGGCCCGTCGCGTGCGAGGAGTGCCACGTTCGGCCAGAGACAATCGACTCTCCGGGCCACCTCGACGGGCAGCCCTTTGCCGAGCTGGTGTTTGGGCCCCTCTCGAGCGCGGACGGAGCCGCTGCGACCTTCGATTCGGCCACCCTGACTTGCGCGAATTATTGCCATGGCGCGACTCTAGAGGGAGGCGCCACGACGCGACCTCTTTGGACGCGAGTCGACGGTACTCAGTCCGAGTGCGGGTCCTGCCATGGATTGCCACCGCCGGCTCCGCATCCAGCGGTGGAGGATTGTTCTCTCTGCCACGCCACCGCCGCGCCCGATCGTACTCTCAAAGACCCGACTCGGCACGCCGACGGAAAGGTCGACGTCGTCGACATCTCCGAGTGCAGCTCTTGTCACGGTTCGAGGCTCAACCCAGCTCCTCCGAAAGATCTTGCAGGCTCGGGCGCGACGACCTCTCTCGGAGTGGGCGCTCACCAGACTCACCTAAATGGCGGGTCATTTTCACGAAGCATCGCGTGCGCGGAGTGCCACTTGGTTCCGGACGAGCTCGACTCGGCGGGGCACGTCGACTCCGTGCTCCCTGTGGAGCTCGATTTCAATGGCGTCGCGGGCAAGCGCGACGCGGAGACTTCGTGGGACCGCGGCACCGCAAAGTGTTCGGATAGTTACTGCCACGGTAGCCGGCTCGAAGGTGCTCGGCCCGATTATCAGCCCAAGTGGACGGTCGTCGATGGGACCGAGGCCAAGTGCGGTCGTTGCCACGCGCTCCCGCCGCCGGAGCCGCACCCTGCCAACGACCGTTGCGAGCTCTGCCATTTGCCCACCGCCGGCCCGAATCACACTGTCGCCAATCGCGCGACCCACGTGAATGGTCAGGTCGAAGTCGCCGTCGACGGCTGCACCGGCTGCCACGGATCGCAACTCAACCTAGCCCCGCCCAAGGACTCCGACGGTCGTTCGGATACTCAGCTGCGCTCGGTGGGCGCGCATCAGACGCACGTGCTCGGCGGCCGCGGATCCCTGCCGGTTCCATGCGACGCCTGCCACCTCGTACCCTCGGCGCTCGACGCGCCTGGACACCGCGACACGCCGGCCCCCGCCGAGGTCCTCTTCGGTGGGCTCGCTACTCACTCGGGCGCCGTACCGATGTGGGACGGAACCACCTGCGGGAACACTTATTGTCACACGGTCTCCTCGACCGCAGGAGGGACTCGGCCAGCACCCTCCTGGACGAAAGTCGACGGGACCGAGGCCGCCTGTGGGTCGTGCCACGGCCTTCCCCCGCCGGCTCCTCACCCCGACAGCGAGGCGTGCCTCCTGTGCCACGGGCCCACCGCGGGACCTGCGCTCACCATCGCCAACCCAGCCACGCACGTCGACGGGACTCTGCAAGTCACCGACGGACAGTGTGCCTCCTGCCACGGCTCTGGGTCGCAACCCGCTCCACCCAAGGATCTCACCGGCCGGTCCGATCCGAACCTGCCTACGATCGGAGCTCACCGTACTCACGTGGAGGGTCCGAGCGGGATCTCTCGACCGGTGGCCTGTACGGAGTGCCACCTGGTCCCGGCGCGCCTCGAGAGCCCAGGCCACGTCGACACCGAAGCTCCCGCCGAGCTCACTTTCGGACCGCTCGCCTCCAACGCTTCGGCGACGCCCGCATTCGAAGCGATGAGTGCGACATGTTCGAGTGTATACTGCCACGGATCGTCGATGGACGGTCGCGCCACTCGTCCGGAGTGGACGCGCACCGACGGATCTCAGACCACTTGCTCGGGCTGTCACGGGTTCCCGCCCGGCGGAGACCACCCGCGCGACGATCGCTGCGGCCTCTGCCACCTACCGACGGCAGGGCAGGGGGACGCGATCGCGGACCCCACGACGCACATCGACGGGCGCCTCCAGGTCGCCAAGGACTGCGACTCGTGCCATGGGCTGAGTGGACAATCGGCGCCCCCTCGCGACCTCGACGGTCGCTCGGATACCCAGCAGTTGGGGGTCGGTTCCCATGAAACTCACCTGAGCGGCGGAAAGACCGCTCGGCCCGTGGCCTGTACCGAGTGCCACGTCGTTCCGCTCGAGCTCGACGATCCAGGCCACGTAGATACTGATCGGCCGGCCGAGCTCGTCTTTGGCTCGCTCTCCGGTCTGCGCCGCCGCCCCTCGTGGACCGCCCCCACTTGCGGAGATACTTATTGCCACGGCGGCGTCGGCGGATCGGTACCCAACCCGGTCTGGAACCTCGTCGATGGAACTCAGGCCGAGTGCGGCGGGTGCCACGGCGTCCCTCCTCCCACGCCTGTTCATGCACCGGGCGGCGATTGCTCGAACTGCCACCTGCCGACCGCCGGCCCGAACCGAACGATCGCCAACCCATCCCATCACGTCGACGGGATCTTGGACGTGACGGACCTCGACTGCAACTCATGCCATGGCGACGCCGACTCTCCGGCGCCTCCGAAGGATCTCGACAACGCGACCTCCAACACCGATCCGAACGTGGGCGCTCACCGTGTCCACCTCGCGGGTGGAGAACACTCGGCAGCGGTGGCGTGCTCGACGTGTCACTTGGTTCCCGTCCATCGCGACGACCCTGGGCACGTGGACTCCGATCGGCCCGCCGAGCTGCGTTTCTCCGGGCGTGCGTCGGCCGAGAGTCACACGCCGAGCTACGCGAACGGATCCTGCGCCAGCACGTACTGTCACGCGGGTCCGGGGGCTTCGGGCGCTGAGCCGGCGTGGAACACCGTCGGGCCGCTGGATTGTGGCTCTTGCCACGGCATGCCGCCGCCCGCCCCACACCCGGCGCGATCGAATTGCGAGACGTGCCACGGACCCGTCGCCGGTTCGAATCAAACGATTGCGACCAAGGATCGGCACGCCGACGGCACGGTCGACGTCGACACGTCTCGCTGTGACTCCTGCCATGGCTCCCCGACCAACGCCGCTCCGCCGCGTGACCTCGACAATCGAACTCAGGCTACCGAGCTGACCGTCGGCGCCCACCAAGTGCACCTTTTGGGTGGTGCGGGCTCGCGACCGGTCGAATGCGCCGAGTGCCATGTCGTCCCCGCCGCCCTCACCGATCCTGGTCACATCGATTCAGGAGCTCCCGCGGAGCTCACGTTCGGTGTGATCGCGACGAAGAACGCGTCTCCGAGGTGGGACCACGCCTCCGGCACTTGCGCCACGACCTACTGCCACGTCGATTCTACGCCCGTCTGGACGGAGCCCGGCTCGGCCCCCTGCGGCAGCTGCCATGGGTTGCCTCCTTCGGCGCCGCACCCGCGCGGCTCGAGGTGTGAGCTCTGCCATCTCCCGACCGCGGGCCCCGGTCAGACCATCGCGAGCCGAGCGACACACGTCGACGGCAACGTACAAGCCGCGATCGAGAGTTGTGTGGGTTGCCACGGAACCGATCAGAACCTCGCGCCCCCTACCGATACCACCGGTCAGACGTCGACGAGCCTTCGGACTGTAGGTTCTCACCAGACTCACCTCTCGGGCGGACGCTTTGGTCGCCCGGTGGCCTGCACCGAGTGCCACCTCGTACCCATCACCGTGGAGGAAGCCGGTCATGCGGACACGCCACCTCCAGCGGAGCTCCGCTTTGGGTCCATCTCGGCGCTCGACGGACACTCTCCGGCTTGGAACGGCTCGACCTGCGCGGACTCCTACTGTCATGCCGGAGCCGGCGCGACGAAGCCCGCACCCGTGTGGACTGCGGTCGGCGGCGGAGAAGCAGCCTGCGGCGCCTGTCATGGGTTGCCACCCCCGGCGCCTCACCCAACCAACGAAAACTGCGCGCTCTGCCACGCTCCAACCGCCGGACCGGGTCTCACCATCGCCGATCGGACGACTCACTTGAACGGGCAGCTCGAAGTCACCTCTGGGGACTGCGCGGACTGCCATGGCTCTGCGACGAGCGCGGCTCCGCCCTATGACTTGTCCCTGAGATCGGATCCGACGTTCCAGACGGTGGGTGCGCACCGCGCTCACCTCGAAGCTCCGTCGGCGCTCGCCGCGCCGGTGGCCTGCAACGAGTGCCACGTCGTTCCCACCGAGCTCGACAGCCCGGGACACGTCGACACGCCTGCTCCTGCGGAAGTTCGCTTTGGCGCGCGCGGCTCGGCCGCTGGCTTGGCGGGAAGTTACGATCCGCTCGCCGGCACTTGTCTGACTTACTGTCACGGAGCTACGCTCGATCGACCCACGCCGGATCCGGTCTGGACTCAGGCGGACGGCTCGGAGCGAGCGTGTGGAGCGTGCCACGGTCTGCCGCCGGAGGTCGCTCACCCCCAGGACGATCGCTGCGAGCTTTGCCACTTGCCCACCGCGGGACCGAATCGGACCGTCGCGAACCCAGCCACACATATCGACGGTATCGTTCAGGCCGTGACGGGGTGCGATGGGTGCCATGGGCAGGGCGGTAACTCGGCTCCGCCCATGGATTTGGACCACGAGACCCTCACGACGCGGATCACGGTCGGAGCGCACCAAACTCACTTGACCGGTGGAGCCGCGGGTCGAGCGGTTGCCTGCAGCGAGTGTCATCTCGTTCCTGACGCCCTAGATAGCCCCGGCCACGTCGACACCGCGCGACCGGCGGAGCTCTCGTTCGGAGCGATCGCCACGGCGCGAAGCTTTTCCCCGGCCTGGACCAGCCCAACCTGCTCCAACACGGAATGCCATGGCGGAGTAGGGGCTTCGAACCCACGTCCGACGTGGAACGTGGTCAACGGAGCCCAGGCCGTCTGCGGCTCTTGTCACGGGATCCCGCCGAACACGCCGGACCACCGATCGGCGAACGATTGTTCGACCTGCCACCTCCCGACAGCCGGGCCTGGCCAGACCATCGCCAATCGAGCGACTCACGTCGACGGGATCGTGCAGGTCACCTCGCTCGACTGTATGAGTTGCCATGGTGACGCCACGAGCTCATCGCCGCCCGTCGATTTGATGGGGAACAACGCGAGCACGGACACTCAGGTCGGCGCGCACCGAGCCCACCTGTCGGGCGGCGTCTCGTCGGCGCCGGTGGCTTGCGCCACCTGTCACTTCGTGCCCATTCAGACGGCCGACCCGGGCCACAACGACACGCCTGCTCCGGCCGAAGTCATCTTCTCGGGGCTCGCCGCGGCGGGGGGAGAGACGCCTTCGTACTCATCGGGGACCTGCGGATCGACCTACTGTCACGCGGGCAACGGCGCTTCGAATCCGGCGCCGTTCTGGTCTCAGCCGGGCTCGTCGCCTTGCGGGAGTTGCCACGGGCTGCCGCCTCCCTTCCCGCATCCCCAGCAGAACGCTTGTGAGAGTTGCCATGCGCCGGTAGCCGGTCCGGGGCAGACGATCGCCGACCGTGCGCGCCACGGCGACGGGCGACTCGATGTCATCGACACCAGCTGCGAGCGTTGCCATGGCTCGACTCAGAGCCCGGCTCCGCCGGTCGATTTGGCCGGGAACGCCGATCCGACGATCGTGACGGTCGGCGCCCATCAGGTTCACCTCTTTGGAGGTGCGTCGAGTCGGGCATTGAGTTGCGACGAGTGTCATGTCGTTCCGACCGAGCTCAACAGTCCGGGTCATATCGACTCTTCGGCGCCGGCCGAGCTGACCTTCGGCGCCCTCGCGAAGGCTGGCGGCGCGCAGCCCAGTTGGAATCGAGCCTCCGCGGGTTGTGCCAACACATATTGCCACGGCGAGGGGAACGCGGTGTGGACGGCGCCCAACTCAGCGCCCTGCGGGTCGTGCCACGACAACCCGCCTGCCTCGCCCCACCCGCAGAACGCGCAGTGTGAGCTCTGCCATTTGCCGACGGCGGGCCCCAACCAAACGATCGCGAGCCGGACAACTCACGTCGACGGGATCCTTCAAGTCGCCATCGAGGGCTGCGAGGGTTGCCATGGAACCTCCACGAACCTCGCGCCTCCGGTCGATACTCAAGGCCAGTCCGTGGTCAGCCTGAGATCCGTCGGTGCTCACCAGACTCACCTTTCGGGCGGATCGTCGTCGGCGCCGGTGAATTGCACCGAGTGCCACCTCGTCCCGTCAGCGGTCGCGGACGTCGGACACAACGACACTCCTCTTCCGGCGGAGCTCAGTTTTGGCGCCGTCGCGAAGCTTGACGGACACACGCCTGCGTGGAACGGAGTCACCTGCGCCAACGACTACTGCCACAGCGGGTCTGGAGCCTCGAACCCAGCACCTGTTTGGACGAACGTGGGTGGCTCCGAGGCCGCCTGCGGCGGATGCCACGGGCTGCCGCCTCCTGCGCCGCACCCCCTTCAGTCCAACTGCGCGTTGTGTCACGCACCCACTGCGGGGCCCGGGCTGACGATCGCCAATCGGTCTACGCACGTGAACGGTCAGCTCGAGGTCGTGAGTGGGAGCTGCATCGACTGTCATGGGTCGGGTGCCACGCCTGCGCCACCGCTGGATCTGCTCGGCCGATCGGACCCAGGCCTTCAGACGGTGGGTGCCCATCGAGCTCACCTCGAAGCGCGGACTGGGATTTCGCGTCCGGTCGCGTGCGACGAGTGTCACCTCGTACCCGTCGACCTGAATAGCCCGGGCCACATCGACTCGGGCAGCCCTGCGGAGATCTTCTTCGGATCGCTCGCGTCGTCAGGCGGAATCACGCCGAGTTACGACTCGGCGACGGGGACCTGTCAGGAATATTGCCACGGCGCCACGCTCGATCGGGCGACGCCCGAGCCCGTGTGGACGCGGACGGGCGGCTCGGAGAGCGCCTGCGGATCTTGTCACGGCAACCCGCCCACGGTGCGACATCCCATCGACGATCGGTGCGAGCTCTGCCATTTGCCGACGGCCGGTCCCAATCAGACGATCGCCGACGCGACGACTCACCTCGACGGAATTTTGCAGGCGACGTCCGGCTGCGACGGGTGCCACGGTCAGGCCGGCAATTCGGCTCCGCCCTACGACCTCGACCGTGCGACTGTAACGAGCAAGGTCACCGTGGGCGCGCACCAGACTCACCTCTCGGGCGGCCTCACGGCACGCCCGGTGGCTTGTTCCGAGTGTCACGACGTGCCTGCGGATCTGAACAGTCCGGGCCACATCGACACAACCCGTCCAGCCGAAGTCACCTTCGGGGCGGTCGCGACCTCGGGGGCACACATCCCCGTTTGGACGAGCCCGACCTGCGGCGACACCGCGTGTCACTCCGGAGCGGGTGCGACCAATCCTGCGCCCACTTGGAACGTCGTGGACGGCTCGGAAGCGGGCTGCGGCGCCTGCCACGGCCTTCCGCCCAACACACCCGTCCATCGGAGCGCAGCGGATTGCTCCACCTGTCACCTTCCCACCGCTGGGCCAAGTCAGACGATCGCCGATCGCGCGACTCACGTCGATGGCATCGTACAAGTCACCACGCTCGATTGTTCGAGTTGCCACGGTGATTTGGCGAGCCCGGCGCCGCCGGTGGACGTCGCGGGACAGACCGCGGCCACCGACCCACAGGTCGGCGCTCACCGTGCGCACCTCTCCGGAGGCGCGTGGTCCGTGGGCGTGGCTTGTGCGACCTGCCACGTGGTTCCCGTGGCGACGGACGATCCTGGCCACATCGACTCACCCGCTCCGGCGGAGCTCATTTTCGGGGGGAATGCGGTGCTTCAGGGTCACCAACCCACTTACTCGGCGGGAACGTGTGCGACGACCTACTGTCACGCTGGTTCCGGCGCGAGCAATCCCAATCCGAGGTGGAGCTCACCTGGGTCGACGGCGTGCGGGAGCTGCCATGGGTTGCCACCGCCGGCTCCTCACCCGGCTCAGGTCAACTGCGAAAACTGCCATGCTCCCGTCGCCGGGCCCGGCCAAACGATCGCAGCTCGCGCTCGGCATGGAGACGGTCGTTTGGACGTCGTCGATTCGAGCTGCGACCGGTGTCATGGGTCGCCGACCAACCCAGCACCTCCGCGCGACGTCGCGGGGAGCTCGGACACTACGGTGCTGACCGTGGGCGCCCATCAGACTCACCTGAGCGGCGGTCTCGGGAGCAAGCCGGTAGAGTGTATCGAATGCCACGTGGTCCCGACCGAGCTCAACTCGGCGGGGCACGTCGACACGCCGCTCCCGGCCGAGCTGACCTTCGGGTCGTTGGCTAGGGCCTCGGGCGCTTCTCCCGCATGGGATCGCGCGGCGGAGAGTTGTTCGACTACGTATTGTCATGGTTCGACGATGGGTACGGACGCGCGGCCCGTGTGGACGCTCGTCGATGGAACTCAGGCCGCCTGCGGCTCGTGCCACGGCCTCCCGCCGGCCGCTCCGCACCCCGCGAACGCCAACTGCGAGGCGTGCCACCTGCCGACCGCCGGGGTGAATAGGACGATCGCAGGCCGAGCCACCCATGTGGACGGTATCGTCCAAGTCACCATCGAAGGTTGCACGGGCTGCCACGGCGTTGGGGACGTTCTGAATCCGCCGGTCGATACTCAGGGTCGCTCGGAGACGACGTTCCGCTCCGTCGGTGCGCATCAGACCCACGTCCGTGGGGGTCAGGGCTCTCGTCCGGTGAGTTGTACCGAGTGTCACCTCGTCCCCGTCGCCGTAGGCGACCCGGGCCACAACGACACGGCGTTGCCCGCTGAAGTCACCTTCTCCGGCGTCGCGCGCGCCGATGGAGCGAACGCGGTGTGGACTCCGGCTGGTCCGACCTGCACGTCGTATTGCCACGGCGCGACTCTCTCGGGCGGAAGCCATGTCACCGCGCGATGGACCACGGTGAACGGGAGCGAGGCAGCGTGTGGGTCATGCCATGGGTTGCCGCCGCCAGCGCCTCACCCTGCGGGTGATCGCTGCGAGCTCTGCCACGCTCCGACCGCGGGTGTTGGGACCACGATCGCCAACCCGGCGACTCACGTCGACGGAATCCTCCAGGCCGCGAGCGGAGACTGCAGCAGCTGTCACGGATCGCCGACGAATGCGGCGCCTCCGTTCGACACGACCGGCGGGTCGCTCGAGACTCTGCGGACGGTCGGCGCGCACCAAGCGCACCTCCTCGGGTCGAGCGGAATTTCGCGACCGGTGGCTTGCAGCGAATGTCACGTCGTTCCGCTCGATTCGAACGATCCGGGTCACCTCGACACGCCGGCCCCCGCGGAGCTTCGCTTCGGCCCGCTCGCCGCGCTCGGAGTGACTCCGCTTTGGAATGGGCTGAGTTGCTCGAATACCTACTGTCACGGGGCCACGCTTCGAGACGGAGCCATCACCGACCCGATGTGGGCGTCCGGCGAGGGCGCTCAAGCCGGTTGCGGAACCTGTCACGGGGCACCGCCGGCAGGAACTCACCCGAGCGACAACCGGTGCGAGCTTTGCCACCTGCCGACGGCGGGAGCAAATCAGACGATCGCGGATCCCACGACTCACATCGACGGGATTCTGCAGGCGGCGAAGGATTGCGACAGCTGCCATGGAAGCGCCGGAGTCTCGGCCCCACCCGTCGACCTCCAGGGCTCCAGCAATTCGCTCCAAGTGGGCGCCCACAGGACTCACCTGTCGGGTGGAGTCACCGGACGACCGGTCGCTTGCACCGAGTGCCACGTCGTGCCGGTGGGGCTCGACGATCCGGGCCACCTCGACACACCCGAGCCTGCGGAGGTCATTTTTGGCGCGCTCGCGGGGCTCGGGACCTCACCTTCGTGGACGAGTCCGACGTGTGCCTCGACGTATTGTCACGCGGGCACGGGCGCAACTCGACCGAGCCCCCGCTGGAACGTCGTCAACGGGACCGAGGCGGACTGCGGGTCGTGTCATGCGATTCCGCCCAACACCCCGGTGCACGCCTCGGCGAACGACTGTTCGAGTTGCCACCTGCCCACCGCGGGTCCGAACCAGACGATCGCCAACCGGGCGACTCACGTGGACGGGATCGTTCAAGCGACCACGCTCGATTGCCAGAGTTGTCACGGGGACTTGAATTCCCCGGCTCCGCCGCTCGACCTGGACGGTCAGGCTGGCACAGGCGACCGTCAAGTGGGTACTCACCGAGCGCACCTCACCGGCGGAGTGTTCTCCTCGGCGGTGGCTTGCGACAATTGCCACCGGGTGCCGACGGTGCTCGACCAACCGGGTCACGTGGACTCTCCGCGGCCGGCGGAGGTGATTTTCTCCGGTCGGGCGAGAGCTGGGCTTTCGACACCGAGTTATGTCTCGTCGACGGTGAGTTGTGTGAACACGTACTGCCATGGGGCGCAGTCGAGCGGCGGGACCAATCCGGATCCAGTCTGGAACGTCGCGGGCTCGAGCGATTGTGGCTCGTGCCACGGGTTGCCGCCGGCGCCTCCGCATCCCCAGGCGACTCGCTGCGAGAGTTGCCATGCGCCAGTGGCCGGACCCAATCACACGATCGCGACTCGAGCCCGGCACGTGGATGGCACACTCGACGTCGACGATCAGCAGCCTTGCGAGACTTGCCACGGGTCGGCGGCCAACGCGGCGCCGCCGCTCGACTTGAACGGGGCCACGGTGTCGAACCAGGTGGGTTCACACCAAGCGCACCTGGTGGGTACGGGTGACTCTCGAGCGGTGTCGTGTTCGGAGTGCCACCTCGCCGTCAACCCAACCAACCCGAATCAGGCGGGTCACTATGACAGCGCGCTCCCCCCCGAGATCACGTTCGGGGTGCTCGCGCGGACTGGCGGGTTGTCTCCGACCAGGACAGGATCGGATTGTTCCAACACGTACTGTCACGGCGGGAGTCTGCTGGGTGCGACAAATCCGAGCCCGAGCTGGACGCAGACCAACCTGGCTTGCACTGCGTGTCACGGCATGCCGCCGCCGGACCCGACCCACGGGAACGGGTCGGCCACTCAGTGCGAGCGTTGCCATACCGACACCGCGGGCCCAGGGCAGACCATCGTAAACGCGAATCGCCACGTCGATGGGATCGTGCAGACCTCGGAGGCCTGCGACGCCTGCCATGGGTCGAATGGGTCGCCGATGCCGCCGCGAGACCTCGCGGGACTCACGGTGAGCGCGAAGGTCGGCGCTCACGTGGCCCACGCGTCTCCGACGACCTCGGCCCCCGTGGCGTGTACCGCGTGCCACTTGGTCCCCGCTACGTATGGAGCCTCGGGCCACGCGGACACCGCGCAGCCCTCGGAGGTCGTATTCAGCGGCCTTGCGCGACAGAACGCGGTGAATCCGACGTACCTTGCGGCACAGCTGCGTTGCGCCACGACCTATTGTCACGGCGCGAGCCTTCCGGATGGAGCGCATGACGTTCGGTGGAACGTGGCCGCCCCGGGCGGAGCGTGTTCGGACTGCCACGGCATGCCGCCGGCGAGCCCGGCGCACTCCGCGGTGAGTGACCCGAACTCATGCAACCTGTGTCACGCGGAGGTCGCGGGTCCGAATCAGACGATCACGACGCCCTCACTCCACGTGGACGGAGTCGTTCAGGCGAGCGGCGGCGGGTGTACCGCCTGCCACGGCTCACCGCCCACCCCGGCCGACCAAGACTACGCGGGGGGCGGCGGCGCCCACCTGGCACACGCCGGGACGCTCGGGTTCGAGTGCAGGAGCTGCCACGGCCACAACGGCTCCGGCCCAACTCATAATCAGGCGGCGAGTGTCCTCCGATCCAACGTACAGGTCGTGTTCGATGCCGCGTTGAGTTACCCCGGCGGAACCACGATGCGAAATGGTCAGGCCAACGCGACCTACACTGTGGCCCAGCAGCGGTGTGCCGTCGGTTGTCATAACCCGATCGTCGGCAACCCGGCGGAGACCCCGGCCCTTTCGAACCTGATCGCTTGGACGGCAGCTGCGCCCACGTGCCTGGGCTGTCACGACTCGGTTTCGACGGGCCGCCCCCGCAACCACATCATCGCCGGGGACACCGATTGTCTCACCTGCCATACTCAGACGAATCATACGGACGGCACCTCCACGTTCCGCGATCCGGACGGCGCCGACACGTTTTCGTACTCGGTCGCGAATCCAGATGGGTTGTGTAAGACGTGCCACGACGGCGCGGGCGGCACGGCGTTTGGAAACTCGACCGCGCCGAACGTGTCGGCGTTCTGGGCTTCGTCCAGCCACGGAGGCGAAGGCTATCAGTGCAGCCGCTGCCATACTTATCACGGCTCCACGAACGGTCCGCTCCTTTACGACCGGACCAACGCGAGCTGTATGGCTTCCGGGTGCCATGCCAATCTCTCGACCGCGTTCGGCCAGGTGAGCGCGAGCCTGATCTCACACCACCGAATCGAGGGAGGGACGGGAATTTCGTTGAACTGCAACGATTGCCACAACGCCCACGTGTCGCAGTCGCACCCGCTGGCGGCGATCGATCCGGACAGCCGGTACACGCTGATGAATTTGCCGACGGACGCGCGGACGAAGAAGATCTCGACCGGCGGCAACTACTCAGGTTTCTGTCTGCGTTGTCACGACGCGACGCCGCCCCCTGGAGTCTCCGGAGCGAAAAACATCGCGTCGGTGCTGGCCGGCGGTGCGGAGACGACGATGTTCCGCAAGCAAGGCGACGCGCTGCACAAGAAGAAACACAACGCGTGGAATTGCCAGGCCTGTCACGATTGGCACGGCACGACCGGGACCCAAGGAATCAATCGGGGACGGATGCTCCTCAACTACATGATCGTCAATCAGTTCAGCGCGACGAACGGCTATAACGGAGAGAGTAGCTGCAGTACGCCGAATATCCCGGGCGCGACCTTCAGCTGTCACTGAAGTCGACAGTCCTCGAAATCTTTCGAGCGCGAGCACGAACGAGCAGGAGCACGAACGAGCACGAGCACGAACGAGCACGAGCACGAACGAGCACGAGCACGAGCACGAGCACGAGCACGAACGAGCACGAGCACGAGCACGAGCAGGAGCACGAGCGGGAGCACGGGCACGGCGACGGCGACGGCGACTCAAGTCGTGAGTTCGTCGACGGCGACGGCGACGGCAACGGTTTTTCGGTAGCCTGTGAAGACGCCCCCGGTCACTCACTTCCGGGCATCACATAGTATATTGTGGACCCTCAGCTCGAACGGTCCCTCTTCTGCGTGGGCCCAACCTCGTGCAGAATGTCGCAGTGACCCCTTCGGACACGCTCAGCGATC
Source organism: uncultured Myxococcales bacterium (assembly GCA_964463485.1). Taxonomy (GTDB): domain Bacteria; phylum Myxococcota; class Kuafuiibacteriia; order Kuafuiibacteriales; family Kuafuiibacteriaceae; genus CAYXDO01. Next base: position 17,202 of record CAYXDO010000065.1, read on the forward strand.
GCGTTCAGCGGGCCATCGAGCTTTTTGGGATCGACGACGAAGGTGCGATCGCGGCGCTGGCTCCCTGTTACTCGGACGACATGGTCTTCGTGGATCCGATTCAGGAGATTCACGGGAAGGCGGGTTTCTTGGAGGCGAATCGGCGGCTCACGCGGCGATCGCGCGACATGCGAATGCGAGTGGAGGCCAAGGAGGAGCAGCCCCATCAGATCTTCATGCGCTGGCATCTTCGGTACGCGTTGCGGCTCATGCCGGCGATGGAGATCGAGGGGGTGAGCCACATGGAGGTACGCGGGGGGCTGGTGGTTCGGCAGCAGGATTTCTGGGACCCCTTGGGGGCAGCGATGGGCGCGGTGCCGGGGCTTGGGTTCGTGTACCGGCGATTGACGGCTCTGTTCGGCTAGGGCCCGAAGCGCGGTGAGCGAGCGATTTCAGCTCTGCGAGCTCTTGGGGGCCGGCTCGACGGGCAAGGTGTATCGGGCTCGTGACGAGGAGCTCGGGAAGGACGTCGCGCTCAAGATGTTGCGGCGTCCTGATTTGGTCGAAGATCGGTTGCAGCTCAAAGAAGAGTTTCGTTCGGTCGCGGGGATTTTGCACCCCAACCTCGTGGAGCTCTACGAGCTCGTGGTGGAGCCCGAGCGCTCCTTCTTCACGATGGAGCTACTCGACGGCGCGCCCTACAGCGACGTGGCTCAGCGGCGAGGAATCGAGCAGGTCGACTCCGGGCGTTTCGCCGATGAGTTGCGGCAGATGGTGCTGGGGCTCTCCGCTCTGCACGCGGGCGGGTGTGTCCATCGAGACATCAAGCCATCGAACGTCTTTCTGACTCGATCGGGCCGAGTGGTGATCGTGGACTTCGGGCTGTCCGCCGGTCGTCGCGTGCCTTCCGGTTCGAAACGCCGGGAGATCGCGGGGACCCTTGCGTACGTAGCGCCCGAGGTTCTTTGGGGTGAGCCATGCACTACGGCGTCGGACCTCTATGGGTTGGGCGCGCTAGCGTACGAGGCGCTGTCGGGCAGCCCTCCGTTCCAGGGGCACCCAGTCGAAATCCTCGACCGGAAGATGCGGGGGGAGCTCGAGCCCATTCGGGCTATTCGACCCGACCTCGACACGAAGGTCGGCGACTTGGTCATGTCTTTGCTCGATCCAAAGCAGCAGGAGCGACCGACTGCGACGGAGGTGCTCGCGGTGCTCGACGCCCTGGCGCCCGCGGAAATAGCGCCTCGGCGAGCCCCGGTGGTGTTTCGCGATTCGCCGTTTGTCGGCCGTGAGTTGGAGCTCGGGCAGTTTTCGCAGGCTGCGGCGCGTGCGTCTGAGGAAGGGCTGCAGGTCGTGTCGCTGAGTGGCCCGTCGGGCATTGGCAAGAGTGAGCTGCTGAAGCGCGCGGTAGGTCAGCTCGTCGAGACGCACCTGGTGTTGTTCGGTCGTTGTCATCCCTTCGAGTCGGTCCCTTACAACGCGTTCGATGCGGTGGTGGACCAGCTCGCGACTGCGTTGTGGGCCTCCGAGCGGTCGATCGCCGCGCCCGCTCACGTGGGCGCGTTGCGCAGACTTTTTCCGGCGCTCGAACGTGTGTTCCCGGCGGGGTC
>CAYXDO010000065.1:18890-26188 GCA_964463485.1 uncultured Myxococcales bacterium
TGGGCGCGTTGCGCAGACTTTTTCCGGCGCTCGAACGTGTGTTCCCGGCGGGGTCAGCCGATCGTGCTCTGTATCGACGATTCGGAGCTCGGGGACGGGGACAGCGCGCTGCTCTTCGTCGAGCTGTTGCGGGTGTTGCGAGAGGCGCCGATCCTCGTCGTGCTCGCGTTTCGGACGGAGAACAAGAAGGCGAGCGCGTTCCTAGGGACTGTAGAGAGAGCGATAGGAGCGCTGGGCGACGACAAGGTGCACGTCGAGCTCTCGGGACTCACCAGCGCCGAAGCGAAGTCTTTGGTGCTGGCGATCGTGGGCTCCGCGCCGGCGAACGTGTCGCGCATCGTCGAGGAGAGCGGCGGGTCGCCCTTTTTCGCGTCACAGCTCGCGGAGCGATCGGTCGAAGGCAAGTCTGCGTCGGACTTGGACGAGCTGCTCGCTGATCGGATCGCGTCGCTGTCCAACGCGGAGCGTGCGATCCTAGAGGTCGCCTCGATCGGGCTGTCCGCCAACGATCAGCGCACGGTGATCGAGGCCGCGGGCCTTGGCGCGAGCGCGCGGGTCGATGTGGCGCGCTTGATCCACACGAGGCTCCTGCGGGCCGTGACGCGCCAAGCGCTCGTCGAGGTCTATCACGATCGTATTCGACTCGCGGCGCTCGGCAAGTTGCCCGAACAGCGGATGCGTCGACATCACCTCGCGCTCGCGGATGCGCTCGCGAGGCGTTCAGAGCCGGATCCGGACGTGTTGTTCGAGCATTACTCGCGCGGGGGCGCGACGGCGAAGGCGGTGGAGCAAGCCATGGCCGCGGTGGATCGCGCGGTGCGATCGATGGCGTTCGACCACGCGGCGCGCAGGCTAGAGCAGCTTTTGGAGCTCCCGAGCACGGACCTTCATCCACGACATCGACTCCTCGAGCGGCTCGCCTGGGTGTTGGTCTACGCGGGGCGAGGGATCGCTGGAGCTCAAAGGTTCGAGGAGGCCGCCGCTGCGTTGCCGCTCTCCTCCGAAGAGGGCCGTCGGATCGAGCTCGAGCGCAAGGCGGCCGAGCAGTATCTCGCGTCGGGGGAGGTCGTTCGCGGCACCGCTCTGCTCCAGAAGGCGCTGGAAGCATTGGGGCTCAAGTACCCACGAACGCCCAAGCGCGCTCTCCTCAGCCTCTTGGCCGAGCGGATGCGACTCGAGCTTCGCGGCTTCGACGTGAAGCGCCCCAACGATTGGGCCGCGATCGACCGGCGTCGCACGGACCTGCTGTGGTCGGCCGGTCTCGGCATGGGTTGGATCGATCAGCTCCGCACCGCCGAGATTCAGGCTCGCTTCACACGGCTTGCGCTCGACGGCGGCGAACCTACACGCGTGGCGCTCGCCCTAGGGACAGAAGCTTCCCAGCTTGCGGCCAATGGCGGAATCGCCAAACAGAAAAAGTCGGACGAGGTCATGGCGCGCGCACGAGCTGCTGCTGCGGAGCTCGATCAACGACGAGCGCCGAGTGAGACCGACCTCGTTGGGCCTTCGTACGTGACTGCTTTTCTGGATCTTATGACCGGATCCGTTTCGTTCTATCGAGCCCATTGGCTCGACTGTCAGAGCGAGTGTCATCGGGCCGAGGTCGAGTTTCGCGATCGATGTCTCGGCACCGCCTTCGAGATCAACATGGCGCGGCTGTTGCGGGTCGCTTCCCTCGTTCAGACCGGGCGATTCGACGAGGTCGAAGAGCTCGTGGGCGCCTATGTGCGAGAAGCCAGGGAGCGGGGCGATGTCTTCGCCGAGGCGGCGTTGTCGACCGGAGTCCCGAGCACCTTGTGGCTCGCCAAGGATCGACCCGACGAGGCGTTTCGCGCGGCCGAGCGGGCGCGCCTGACGTGGAGCGCCACGGAGTTTCAGGTTCAGCACTACTTCGACCTGCTCGCGACCGCCCAAGCGAGCTTGTATGTCGGGCAGCCTGAACGCGCGCAGTCGGCGGTAGAGTACATGTGGCCGCGGATCGAGAAGAGCTTCATCCTTCGTGTGGAGCACCTGCGCATCATGATGTTTCATCTTCGAGCTCGGACGCATCTCGCCTTCGCGCAGGTCGCTCGGCACCCGCGACGGGAGCTCCACCTCGCGCGAGCGATGGCTGATGCGACGCGGCTCTCGCGAGAGGTTGCGCCGTGGGCATCTGCGCTCGCGCGGGCCATTCGCGCGGGTGCGTTGGGCGCGGTGCGGCCCGAGGCTGCCCTTCGATCCTTCGCACAGGTGGCGACGGAGCTCGAAGGGCTCGGCATGAGATCCCATGCGGCCGCTGCGCGAATGAGGTCTGAGCTGACCCCGTCCCCATCGTCGTCCGCAAGCCAGGCGCTCCTCTCCCATGGGATCCGCGACCCGAGGCGCATGGCCGACATGCTGATGCCAGCGGTTGTCTAGCTCAGGTTTGCACTGCTCTCTCGACCTCCACTTGTGTCCACTTTTCAGGACAGAGCTTCGAGACCCGTCGCGGTTGCGGTGATAAAGGTTTCTCAATTCCTACGGTTGGAGAAAGTCTGAAATTTCGTACTGGATTCTGAAAAATCAGACAGTTGCACTCGGGGACAACTCACGCCATAGCCTGATTCCGCATGCGCCCGAAGGCTGCGGAGCCGACGTCGAAGCGTTGCTGGGCTACGGCGGAGCGCTGCTCCGAGGGTCGGGCGCTTTGATCCTCGTCGTGGACGACGACCCGACCGTTCGGGCGGTGTTGCGAGCCATTCTGGTGCGCGGGGGGTACGCAGTGCACACCGCGGCCCATGCTGCGGAGGCGATCGAGGTCTTCCAAAAACACCCGTTCAGCTTGGTGTTGAGCGACCTTTCGATGCCGGAGCTCGACGGTTTCGGGCTGATGTCCGCGCTGCGCGCCTTGCCAGGCGGAGATTTGCCGATCGTGGCTTTGTCGGGGGCGGCCGAGGCGCATGGGTTGGGCCGTGTCGAAGGATTCGATGGCGTCTGGCCGAAGCCTGTGGCGCCCGCCCGGCTGTTGGCGGACGTGCGTCAGATACTCAGCGTGTCGCGCGCCGAGTTGGCTCGCGCCAAGGAGCCTTCCCGATGACTGCGACAAGCCCCAAGAGAGTTGCGCGAGAGCGAGACTTGTTCTTGCGTTTGTTACAGCTCGGCCGGCGTCGGGATCTTGGGGCCGTGCTCGAAGAGGCGCTACGGCTCTCCGTGGAGGCCACGGGGGCTCGGCGAGGATTCATCGAAGTCACCGACGCAGCTGGGGAGCCTGCTTTTTCGGCCTCGCATGACTGTGCGATCGACGAGGTCGAGGAGATCAGAAGGCTCGTTTCGAGCGGGATCGTCGCCGAGGCGATCGCCACGGGCCGCACGATTCACACACCTTCGGCGCTCCTCGACGCTCGTTTCAGCGGGAACTCGAGCGTGCGCCGCAACTCGATCGAGGCGGTGTTGTGCGTGCCGGTCGGCGGCCCAAGTCCCGTGGGTGTGCTGTACCTGCAGGGGCGCGCCGGCAGCGGACCCTTTTCTGCAGATGACGTCGCGCTGGCGGAGCTCTTTTCGCAGCACTTGGAGCCGCAGGTCTCGCGGCTCCTCGAGACTCGGCGGGCGGAGGCGGACGCCGATCCGACTCGTCTTTGGCGGTCCAGAGTCGCTGCGGAGGCGCTCGTGGGGAGGACTCCGGCGATCGCCGACGTGCTGCGTTCGATCGCCCTGGCCGCGCCGCTCGAGGTCGCGCTGCTGGTGGCCGGGCCCACCGGCTCAGGCAAGTCGCTCGTGACTCGGCTGATTCACGACAGCTCTGCGCGTCGGTCGAAGCCCTTCGTCGAGGTGAGTTGCGCGGCCTACTCGGACGACGCCATCGACGCCGAGATCTTCGGAGGCGACGGCCCGGGGGCCATCGACGCGGCGGAGCACGGAACGCTGCACCTGGACGAAATCGAGAGGCTTCCCACGCTCGTTCAGTTGAAAGTGTTGAGGCTTCTGAACGACCGGACCTACGTGCGGGCGGCTGATCCGACTCTGCGCACGGCTGACGTCCGGCTGCTGGCTTCGACCAAGGGGGACCCGGAGGAGCTTCGGGCTCGTGGCGTCTTTCGCGACGACTTGTATTATCGCTTGAACGTAGTTCGAATTCGACTGCCGGCGCTCGGCGAGCGGCGTTCGGACATCCCGTTGCTCGCCGAGCGTGTGATCGAGGAGCGGAGCCGCGCGCTCGGGGTCCCGCGGGTGGAGCTCTCTCCCGCCGCCCGCGCTGCCCTTGAGCGAGCGGAGTGGCCAGGCAACGTGAGTCAGCTCGCGAACGTCGTGGAGGCCGCGTTGATCAAGGTAGCCGGTGAGGGATCGCTGATGATGGAGGTCTCGCATCTGTTCGGCCGGCCGACGTTGGAGCCACCCCTCACCTTCCACGAAGCCACGCGGGTCTTCCAGAGAGACTTGCTCGCGAAGGCGCTCGATGAGTCGAACTGGAGCGTCCCCGACGTCGCTCGCCGGCTCGATTTGGCAAAGTCGCACACTTACACTTTGATCCGGATTCACGGGCTGAGTCGGAGGTATTGAGTATGGGGCTGTTCGGGAAGAGGGCGGCCGATTTTCGCTCGGTACACGTGCCCGAGGACGCGGCCACGATCGACGACGTGGTCTCCACGCTGCGAAGAGTTGCCGACAGCGCGATGTCGAGTGAGAGTCGCATCGGCTACTTCGCCGCGCTCTACCTCCGGATGACCTTGGGTGTGCGGGAGAAGACGAAGGGGCGGAGCTATTTTGCCGATCCCGCCCGGATGGAGCAACTCGACGTCAATTTTGCGAATTACTACTTTCGTGCGCTGCGAAACTACCTCGTATCGGGAGGGCGGGTTGCGGCAGCGTGGCGGATCGGGTTCGATTTTTGTGCGAGCTCGAAGCTGACCATTCTGCAGCACCTGTACCTCGGGCTCTCGGCCCACCAACTGCTCGATCTCGGGCAGGCGGCGGCGGAAACCTCACCCGGGCTCAAAATTCAGGGGCTCCGGAGGGACTTTGAAAAAGTGAACGAGATCGTCGCGGAGCTCATGGAGGACACCGACCACGCAGTAGGTCGGGTCTCTCCGTTGATTGGGCTCTGGGACAAAGTTGCCGCTCACCCTTGGGCACTTGGCAACATGTTCATGATCCGCGCAGCGCGAGAGATGGCTTGGGGAGCGGCCGTCGATCTCGCAGGGGCCGAGAGCCCGAGGGACAGTTTGGAGATCGTCGACCGGCTCGACCGAGACACGGTGGCGATCTCGCGAAGAATTGCCCAGCCCTTTTTTCCCATCGGGGCGGTGGCCAGGGTGATTCGAGCGTCCGAGCGGATGAAGGTGTCCGACGGAATTCGGGCGCTGATACCGTGATCGAAGGGTGCTGAGATGAGCAGGAAGAAAGTCGCCATTTTCGGCGGCGGGATCGCCGGACTCTCTGCCGCGCAGGAGCTCGCCAGGCGATTCGAGGTTCACGTGTTCGAGGCCTCCGACGAGGTCGGCGGAAAGGCGCGCAGTCAGCAGGTGGTGGGCACAGGGGTCGGCGGCCGCCGCGACTTGCCCGGCGAGCATGGGTTCCGTTTCTTTCCGGCGTTCTATCAGAACGTGATCCGGACGATGGACGAGATCCCGGTTTCGGGTGGCGGGTCGGTGAAGGGGCGGCTCGTACCCTGCGATGAGTTTGCGATCGCACAGCCGGAGGACCAGATCGTTCGAGTCCCGCGCGGCAGCCCCAAGGACGTCGGCGACTACTTTCAAATCGCCGATGCGCTCGCCGATTTCCTCGGAGCGTTCAAGCCGTCCGAGCGGGAGCTCGCGAAGATCTCGATGAAGATGCTCCGGTTCATGGTGAGCTGCGACGAGCGACGCCTGTCCGACTTCGAGTCGATTTCCTTTTGGGACTTCATCGAAGGAAACTCATACTCACCCAAATTCCAGCGCATTCTCCAATCTCCGCGATTCATGGTCGCGATGCAGGGACAGCGTGGGAGCGCCCGCACGGTGGGCCGAATGGCGCTCCAAATTCTGCTCGATTTTCGCCGGGCGAATTCGGAGAAGGACCGCCTCCTCGACGGGCCGACCAAGGAGCGTTGGTTGGATCCGTGGCGTGTCCACCTCGACGCGCTCGGCGTGAAGTTTCACTTGAGCTCGGCGTTGAAGCGGCTCCAGGTGGACGAATCGGCCAAAAGGGTGGTGGGCGCCGAGCTCGCGGATGGAACCCAGGTGAACGCCGACTACTTTCTGATCGCGGTACCCATCGAGAAGGTCCAGCCGCTGATCTCCGACGAGCTTGCGCGTGTCGACGACGCGCTTCGAGTCCTGCGAACGGCGCCGGTGACGACCGGTGCGAGCCCGCTGACCGCCTGGATGACCGGGGCGCAGTTCTTCCTGCGGCGCCGGGTCGACGTCTGTCGCGGTCATGTAGCCTACGCAGCGTCGACCTGGGCGTTGAGCTCGGTGTCGCAGGGTCAGTTCTGGGGACCCGAGTCTGCGCCGTTGAAGAGCCACTTCGGGGCGGGCGACGTCGAGGACGTGATTTCGGTGGACGTGTCCGACTGGTTCACGAAGAACGCCGAGGGCAAGATGGGTATCGACATGACCTCCGAGGACGAAGTCCTCGACGAGGTGTGGAAGCAACTCTCGACGGCGCTCAACGGCGGAGGCCAAGTCGTGATCTCCGACGCCGACGTCGTTCACCGTCGCCTCGATTCGAACGTTCGCTTCGAGCCCGGGCCGAGCGGCGCGGTGCGGCCGGTGAATACGACTCCTCTTTTGGTCCATCCGCCGGGATCGCTCGAATACCGGCCCAGGGCGTTCACCGAATTTTCGAATTTGATGCTCGCGTCCGACTACGTGCAGACCTCGATGGATTTGGCTACGATGGAGGGCGCCAACGAGGCCGCGCGGCGGGCGGCCTACGCGATTCATGACAACGAGGGGGGCGCGAACCCAGTGAGAGTCATGGAGCTCGTGGAGGACACGGGGCCCCTGGTGGCCGCCGCCAAGGCCCTCGACAAGCAGCGGTGGGCCGACCAAACTCAGCCCGACCTGTTGGAGCTCGCGGACATGATGGACGGCGTTCGCGACCGAGAGCGGAGCTTCTTCGATCGCTTCAGGTGAGGCGCGGGGCCTCGGCGACCCATATCAATCGTGATTGCGACATCCACGGGGAGGCCGTCTAGCCGGAGCCTCAGATTTCGCGTCGATGATCGATCGCATATTTCTCACCCGTCGGCAGAAATGGGCGATTTTCATCATGAGGCCTCGCAGACCACTCCGATCACCCTTCGACTTCGCTTCGAGGCCTTGGTTCTGGCCTTTGAGAGCTTCCGGAGGCGCGCAAAG
>CAYXDO010000065.1:26288-57704 GCA_964463485.1 uncultured Myxococcales bacterium
ACTTCGCTTCGAGGCCTTGGTTCTGGCCTTTGAGAGCTTCCGGAGGCGCGCAAAGTCGCTGTGGATGAGTGCGTTCTTCTTGGCGCGTGACCAACCTTTGAGTTGTCGCTCCCGCTGGAGTGCTTCGTCGCGCGTTGAAAACTCGCAGGAGTAGACAAGGGCGACTGGGCGGCGCTCGCGAGTGTAGCAAGGTAGCTCGCCCGTTTCATGCTGCAGGACCCGTCGCTCCAGGTCGTCGGTATGCCCCACGTACAGCGAATCATCTTTACAACGGAGGATGTAGAGAAAGAACGGTTTCATCGGACAGTCTCCGGCAGGAAGTCCTTCGACTGCGGCTCGCTCCGCGAGCCTTCGCTCAGGGTGATCGGATTCTGCACGTCCCAAACATGACGGCCATCGATCGGTTGACGGATCCTCACAGCCTCTGCTCGATGCAGAATGTCGCTCTCGGCACCACCCATCCAACAACTCGCCAAATCCGAGGCCTCGGTGAAGAGGGTGAGAAATATGCCATCGATCATGGTCCTGACTCCCGTCTACCGTGGGTCAGGGCTCGCTCGTCGAGGCGCCCGTCACGTACAGCTGAACCAGCGTGACGTTGTCCACGTACACCCCTCCGATCGGCCTGGTGCCGCAGTTGGTCCAGACTTCGGCCTCCTTTTCGCCGTGTTCGGGTTGCTCGAAGACGACGCCGGCGGTCGATCCTCTGGGCTCGTTGGCGTAGCTCGCGGTCGACGGGATCGTCCCCTCTCGCTGGTACATTCGGAAAGCGTCCCAGTTCGTTCGATTGAAGAAGATGCGGCCCCGAGGCGGAATGATTTTGTCGAAGTAGAGTGGGCCGGCCAGCCCGCCCCAGAACCCTCGCTGCATCCCGAGCTCGGCTCCGCCCTTATATCCCCCGGCGAGCTCGTTGTAGTAGCCGATTCCGTTCGGATGAGAAGCTGCCATCCCCAAGATTCCGGGCAGCGCGATCGCGAGGGTGAGGACTCCGGCGAGCGCGACGCGTTTTTTTCTTTCGAGCTCCAGCGCTCTCAAAGCGTCGGCCAATGTCCAAGCGCCGAGGATGCACAGGGTGGGCAGGGCGTTGTACCAGTGTTTCGTCCCGCCGAAGATCGGGGTCGAGGGGAGGGCGATGATCAGGACGGGGAGCAAGGTCGCGCCGAGGAGGATCGCGTCCTCGAATGACTTCTTCCAGATCGCCTTTCGCGTCGCCCGGAGAGTACCCAGCACGCCGAGGAGCAGCGCCGGGAGCGGCACGGTCAGCGCGGTCATCACGAGTGGGAAGGAAATCGGAAACGGCGGCTGAACCCACAGTCTTCCGAAGTAGAGCGCCGGGTAGTGTTCGTGATTCATGTGGAAGCCGAGGTACTTTCCGATCCGAGGAAAGGTGTCGTGCCAGAGGTACGGCCAGTGCGCGATGAAGACGAGCGGAGCGACGAGGACGAGCGCGCCGAACACGAGTGGAATGGGTGGGAGGACCAAGTCGAGGCTTCCGGAGGGCCCCGATCTGAACCAACCTGCGGGGCCTGCGGCGGGGACCGACTCGGCCCCTTCGCTGAGTGTCACCTGGCGCCGCGCTCCCCAGCGATGCCAGAGCCAGGCGGGAACGAAGACGAAGGGGAGAAAAAACGCATTGAGCTTGGTCGCCAGCGCCAAGCCGAAGATCACCCCCGCGAGGGCTGCCGTTCTTCTCCCCGGAGCGTCGAGCGCGCGCGCAAAGGCCCACAGCGCCAGCGTCCACATCGCGGTGATGGGTACGTCGAAGCAGGCCAGGTGGGCGTCGTAGAACCAGCGAGGCTGAAGACCCAGCAAGACCGCGGCAAGCAAACCCACCCAGCCTCCGGCCAGCCTTCGGCCGAGGAGAAAGGTGGCCGTCAGCGCCAGAGCAGCGAACCCGAACCCGGTCGCCCTGAAGCCCTGAGAGGGCGTGGCCACGCCGAGCCATTGGTGGAGGATTCGGTAACTCAAGCCCTGCGCGAGCTTCACCAAGGCCGGGTGCTCCGTGTTGTACGAAAAATGCCTCTGAATTTCGGCGTCCGAGAAGGCGTCGAGGAATCGCTTCGAGAAGAGTACGTTCCACCACGCGCCGTACTCCTCCGCGGCCTTGAAGTAGTAGCCTTCGTCGCGGGTGAAGCCCACGGAGGGCGCGCTCACCCACAGCGCGACGACATATCCAACGACGAAGGCGGCGAGCAGTCTGACCGGGAGCGCGTCTTCGCTGGGTCGCCTCGCCTCCAAGTCCGGCGTTGGGCCCGAAGGAGTTGGAGTCTCGAGTGTCATGGTCTCAGCAGCGTCTTCAACCGACCCCTCGACTTCAACACCGACTCGGGCGTCAATGGCTCGATCGATTCGATGAGCGGACGAGGGTCGACTCGTCGATCGGCCATCCACGCGAGGGCGAGGGACAGGTCCCCGCAGCGCGAGCCGACCACGGAGATTTCGTCGACTACGATCGCTGATAAGTTGGGAGAGCTCTCGCCAGCATGAGTGCTCTTCAAGACGATGCGACCTTGCGGCGAGGTGCAGACGAGCGACTCACGAAACCCATCCGGCGAGCCAGTCGTGTCGATTACGGTCGGAAATCGCTCTCCCGCTCGACGAGCCCGGAGCGCGACCGGCAAACGCGTCCGGCGGTCTGGGTGCCGTCCCTCGAGGATCACCTCTCGGCCCATCGCCAAGAGCGCCAATGCCGTCAGCGACCCGAGGCGGCCGTCGCCCAGCACCAGGACTGGCCCTTCGGGGGCCGCCTGACTCGCACCGTGGATGGCGGCAGCGAGCGGCTCTGCGAACACGGCGAGCTCGTCAGGCAACGAGTCTGGGATCGGTACGAGGTTGGCGGCTGGCACGATCACCTCTTCCGCGAAGACTCCATTTGCGCCTCGAATGCCGAGCGCTCGTCGTCGCGCGCAGTGTTTGAAGGCGCGCGCTCGGCATTTGTCGCACTCACCGCAACCGAGGTTGATGTCGAGGGCGACTCGGCGACCTACCCATTCCTTCGGTCCCTCCGTGACGACTCCGACCCCTTCGTGCCCGAGCACGCCCTCGAAGGTCGAGTAGCCGCGAAGCACCTGGAGGTCGGTTCCACAGACGCCCGCGAGCCGGATCGAGACGCGCGCCTCTCCTGGCCCGCACTCTGGCGAGGGGAGCTCCGCGAGCATGAGCGTCCCGTGACGAACGACCAGCGCTCTCATCGGTTCACCGGCGCGCGGAGCTCGTCGACCCGGCGCTCAAGGTGATAGCGCGTGAGGCGCAGCAGCCAAGATCCCCTCGACCTTCGACCAGTCGTAGGCGCGATCGATGAGTGCGAGGGCCGATGAGTAGTCCTTGGTGACCTGCTTGCGGAGGTTCCGAATCGTATTCAGCGGGATGTGCTTCGAAATCAGGTTCACCGCCCAGTGGGGCAGAGATCCGCCCGGGTCGGCCCGGACCTGATAGGTGACGTCGGTGCGGTCCTCGTCGACGACGACGAGCGTCCAGCGGAGCTGAAGCTCTGGCATGCGAACGACTCCGTCGAGCTCCGGGGCGAGCTTGTCTTCAGTGTTCCAGGCCTCGACGACGACCTGGCGTTTTTCGGGCCACGCGGTGAAGGAGGTCTGCACGACGACGTCGCGATCCGACACGAGCGGCCAGGAGCTCCCGATGCGGTTGTAGACCACGCGGTCCCCCACCGATTTGGCGCGGACGACGCGATTTTCGGCGCAGTTCGCCATCCACTCGGTTTTCCGCTCGGCGTCGGCCAGCACGGCCAAGACTTGCCGCAGGCTGGCGTCCACGATCCCTCGGCCGCGAAACTCCACGAGCGACGAGTTTACGACCGGCCGCTGCCAAACCTTGACGCCGTCCTCGTCCGTGACGGGCTCCCAGGTTTGAGCGAACGCGGGTCCGCTGACCGCCAACAGCGCTCCAAAGAGGAGGGCACGCATTGCTTCACCCTACGTAGGGCGCCGTTGTCTTACATCGGTCGGTCGTCGGGAACTTTTTTTCGATGGGCGGCGTCACACGCGACGCTCCGAAACCACTCCCCCCATGAGCACGATCGAAACGGAAGATTAAGGTTTGCCCGCTTCCCCGACGGACGTCTCGTTCTCTCCTCCTCATTGGTCCCAGCGACGCGCGGTCTCTCTCCCCGCTCGTCGCTTTTTTCGTTTAACGGGCTTCTTGGAGGTACTGGCGAATGCGCGCGACGAGGAAGTCGATCGCGATCGTGTTCTGTCCACCTTCGGGCACGATCAGGTCCGCGTGCGCTTTCGAAGGCTCCACGAACGCGACGTGCATCGGCCGAACGGTCTTGTAGTACTGGGCGCGCACCGATTCGAAGGTCCGCCCTCGCCGCTCGATGTCGCGACGGATTCGGCGCATGAGGCGGATGTCGGCGGCGGTGTCGACGAAGACCTTCACGTCGAACTCAGCCCGGAGCTCCGGGATCGCGAGCGTCAGGATCCCTTCCACCAAGACGACCGGGGCGGGATCGAGCGGGATCGTCGTGTCGGTGCGGACGTGCTGCCGAAAGTCATAGACCGGCTTGTTGACGGGCTCGCCTCGCTTCAACATGGCGAGATGGGTCGACAGGAGACCGTTGTCGAGTGAGTCGGGGTGATCGAAATTCACCTCCGCGCGCTCCTGCTCGGAGAGGTGGCTCAGGTCTTTGTAGTAGGAGTCGTGGTCGATCAGCAGCACGGACTTCGGCAGAGTGTCTCGGATGGCCTGAGCCACGGTGGTCTTGCCTGAGCCGGTGCCTCCGGCGATCCCGAAAACGAACGGCCGTTGCACGCGCGCCTTCTAACGGAGCGCAACTCGGATTCCCATCCGCATCATGACGCGCGCGCTTGGTTTGGCCGCTCTCTGGGCGCTGGTCGGGTGCGGTAGCGGGCGTGACTCACCTGGGCCGACTTCGGTCGAGGCTTGTCGCTACGTGGGACAAGGCACCAAGGAGCCCGAGGTGCAGCGGCCTGGTGCTGAGTGTGTCAGCGTCGCGACTTTGAATCCGCTGACGGGAGCCCTTGGGGCCGTAGGCTTTGCGCTCGAGAACGCGGCGCGGTTGGCGGTGGAGGACCTCAACCAGACGGGCCTGCCGGGCGGCAAGAAGCTGTGCCTGGTCGCGTGCGATTCCCGAACCGATCCTTCCACCGTCGAGGCGACGCTCGAGGGTGTGATCTCGGGTTTCGGGGTGGTCGCGGTCAACGGAGCGGCCGAGAGCGGGTCTTCCATAGAAGCCGCAAAAATCCTAGGGCCGCTAGGCATTCCGCAGGTGTCCTGTTGCTCGACCTCCCCGAAGTTGTCCGAAGATCCAGACGTGTATCGAACGGTGCCGTCCGACGCCTTACAGGGCGTAGTACTTGCGAACGTCGCCGCGTCCTTGGCTTCGCCGGCCAAGGCGGTCTCGATCATCTACGTGAATGACGCTTACGGACAAGCGCTGGCCAAGGTCTTCGAGGAGGCCTTCGTTCGGTTGGGAGGGACGGTGCCGCGATCGGTGCCGTACGCGCCGGGAGCTCCGGCCTATTTCGGCGTGGTGGAGCGGGCGCTCGAAGGTGATCCGGACAACGTGTTGCTCGTAGCTTTTCCGGCGGACGGCGCGGAGGTGCTGCGTAGCTGGCGGCTCTCGGGGCTCGCGCCGAGCGTCGGGTGGCTCGCGACGGACGGCCTGCGTGACGAGAAGTTCGTGGTCGCGTCGGGAGCGACCTCGGAAGGAATCGTCGGCACCGCGCCGCGCCTCCAAGGAGCCCACTACACCAGCTTCGACGGTCGATACCGCCGCGCCTTCGGAGGTGAAGCGCCGGGCATCTTCACCTCGAATCAATACGACGCGATCATGCTGATCGGGCTCGCGATGGCGCGGGCGGGGCGGTTCGATCCGAGCGCGATTCGGGCAGCGATCCCGAGCGTCGCGAGCGCACCCGGGATCATCGTGTCTCCGGATGACGTGGCCGGCGCCTTGAGAGCCTCGACCAACGAGGTCGATTATTCGGGCGCGAGCGGAGAGCTCGAGATGGACGCCAACGGCGACGTGGTCACCGACTATCGCGTGTGGCGGGTCGCTCGGGGAGCGCTGGCGGACACCGCGGACTGCTGGACGTGCGGGACGGACACCGGGACGGTCTCGGGATCGGGCGTGATTTGTTCGCGGGTTGGCTGCTCGTGATCTCGCTCAGTCGAGGAGCTTCGTCTGAACGCCTAGAGTCAGTAGCAAATCGCCCGCTTCGTTGAAGTCGACGTCTACACTCGCGACGTACGCCGTGTTGTTTCGTCGCGCTTGCGTGACCGCGAAGCCCGCCGCCGTTCCTTCCATCTGACCGGGCTGTACGTCGCCGCGCATCGCTTCGGTCGTCCAAGTTCCCCCGATCCGTCGAGCGTAGAGGAGGTCGATGTTCGTGGGGTCGTGGTAGGCGATGGCCGGTTTGCCTCCGTCATCGAACACGAGCGAAGCGTCCGCTCCTACGAACCGTAGGTTCGGCGGCGTGACTCCATCGTCGGCGATCTCTCGCGTACGGGTGCCCACGTCGTAGTAGACGAGGTCGTCGCTCGTGGCGTCGAAGTAGGCCACCCCGACGACTTCGCCCGGTCCGACCGCGATGCTGGCGTGCTGACCCACGTCCGTGGGCGCCATTGCGTCGTTGCCGTCGAGCGTACGCGTCACGAACCCCCCCGCTCCGTCGTCGACCGCGAGCCTCAGATCCCCGTCGACGCTGTCGTAGTAAGCGATGAGCGGCGTGCCGTCGGCAGCGAAGGCGATCGAAGAAAACAGCCCGGTCCCCGCGGGGAGACCTTCGAGCACGACCACCGGCACCACGCTCTCGCAGGTCGGCGCTCCAGAGAGGTCGATGCAGGCCTCATCGTTGGCGCACGTGGGATTGCAGCCGATGGTCGTCGCCAAACAGGAGGGTCCGCTGCCGAGGTCGATGCATTTTTCGCCCGCGGCACAACCGCCGTTGCAGATCGGCAGCGGCTTGTCGCGGCTGTCGACCACGATGACGTCCCAGTCCGCCGGGCCCATGGGGATCGGCGTTTTGGGCTTGGCCAGCTTCAAGGCCGCTTTGAGCGTCGGGTCCCCGCCGATCGTCCCTTCCGCCATCAAATACGCGATGCGCGGAGATCCATCTGGCGCAAAGCCGAGCGAGGCATACAAGCCAGTGAAGCCTTCGTCGTCGACGACGGTCGTGGACCACACGCCGTTGGCGAGCGTGGCGTACTTGAGCGCGCCTGCGTCGGCGTCGTGGTACGCCACGTGGGTCAGGCCGTTCGGGTCCACGCCGATCGCGGTGTGGAGGCCTACGTTGGTGCCTCCTTCGGAGCGCCCTCCGCGAGGGCCGGCTGGGTCGCCCGTGATCGGACCTGAAGTTGGGAACCCGTCTACGTACTCCAGCGTTACGGGTTTACCCTCCAGATCGAAACGCGCCACGATCAGGTCGCCGTACGTTGAGTCGTACGCGCTGACGAGGACGCGATCGTCGAGCGCGGCGAGGCTCGCGTGCCACCCGTATTGTCCAGGGAGCACGGGAGGATAGGTCAGGCAGGCGCACTCCAGCTCACAGCAGGCGGGACCGGACATCGTGTCTGGATCGTCGAACACGAGCATCTCGCCTTCGGTGCATTGCTCCTTGCAGTCGTCCATTGGGTAACACGTGTTGCTGTCGACGTCGCAGACCTCACCCTGAGGGCAGCCTCCGGCGCAGGGCGGCACGAGCACGCAGCGGTGGTTGAAGCAACTGCGTCCGGTCGGACAGTCAAAGCCGCTGTCGCATCGCTCCGTAGCTTGGGACGTGAGGGCGTGGGTCTTGTTGGGATAGCCGCAGTACCGGCCGCCGCGGAGCTCGATGCAGGCCTGGCCGGGGATCTCTTCGCAGGCTTCGTCGTTGGTGCACGCGACGTACTGGTCCGCGCAGAAGCCGGCAGCGGCGTTGCACACTTGGCCGGGGCAGCAATCGGCGTCCACGGCGCAGCGCGAGGCACGGCACTCTCCGAGGCGATATTCGTATCCGGTCTGGCACTCGTACGTCGGCTCACAGGAGCCTGGGGGCGTGATGCCAATCAGCTCTTCGTCGCAGCCACAGCCGGAGACAACCAGAAGTCCGAGCGCTCCCAAGAGGCGCCTGTCTGCGATCCACAAGGCGGACCACTGTACCAGGCGCCGAGAAGGTCGGGATAGGACATCCTGTGGTCAGAGGGGCGAAGGCGTTGCTCTGCAGCGTCTCACGGCCCGCGGGAGCTCTTCGATGAGCCGCTCCACGTCTTCCGCCACCGTTCGATAGCCCATCGAGATTCGGATGGCGGCCAACGCCCGCCGCTCGTCGATCCCCATCGCGAGGAGCACGTGGGAAGGCTCGAGGCTGCCGCTGGCGCAGGCGCTCCCGGTCGAGACCGCGATCCCCTCGAGGTCCAAGAGCTGCACCAGCGCGTCCCCTTCGATTTGGTCGAACAGCGCGGTGGTGGTCTGGGCCACCCGACTCTCGCTCGCGCCGAGGATGACGGATCCCGGGATGGCTCGAATGGACTCGTCGAGCTGGTCTCTTAGAGCGCCTAGCCGGATCGCCTCGGCCTGACGGTCGCGCTCGGCGAGCTCGAGGGCCAACGCGGCCGCGACCGCTCCGATCAAGCCTTCAGTCCCTGCTCGATAGCCCCGCTCCTGTGCCCCGCCGACCACCTGCGGGGTGAGCACGACCCGATCGGAGGTGGCGAGCACACCCGTGCCCGAGAGTCCGCCGAGCTTGTGGCTCGAGAGGGTGATGAGGTCGGCGTCGAGCTCGATCGGGACTCGTCCTGCGGCCTGGATCGCGTCGATGTGAACGAGCGCGTTCTTGGCCTTGGCCTTTCGAACCACCTCGTCGATCGGGAACCGTACGCCGGTCTCGTTGTTCACCGCCATGATCGAAACGAGCACGCGTCGTTGGGACTCCAAGGCGCCGTCGAACGCCGTGAGGTCGAGCGCTCCGGTGGCCGAGACAGGCACCTCCACGACCTCCGCTCCGCGGCTCTTTGCGCTCGCGATCGCTTGGCGCACAGCGGGATGCTCGACCGTGGAGGTTACGATGCGAAAGCTCGCGGGCGCCGCGCCGAGCGTCCCCAGGATCGCGAGGTTATCGGCTTCGGTGCCGCCTCCGGTGAACAAGATCTGACTCGGCTTCCTTCGAAGGCGCTTCGCGATCGACGACCTCGCTTCTTCGAGCGCTTTCTTCGTCGCCCTTCCGGCCCAATGGATCGAGGAGGCGTTCCCGAGCGCGCCGCGCTCGAGCTCGAGCAGGAGCTCCTCGGTGCGCCTGCGAACTTCGGGGCGCGTCGGGGCGGTCGCGTTGTAGTCGAGGTAGACGGGAGGTCGAGAGCTCACAGGTTGGCGTTGGCGTAGTCCCAGTTCACCAGGCTCCACCAGGCGTCGACATATTTGGCGCGCGCGTTTCGATAGTCGACGTAATACGCGTGCTCCCACACGTCACACGTCAGGATCGGCTTCTTGCCGTCGCGCATGGGGTTGCCGGCGTTGGAGGTCTGCACCACCTCGAGCCCGTTCGGACCCTTCACGAGCCACGCCCAACCCGATCCGAACTGGCCGATCGCGGCGTCCGTGAACTTCTTCTTGAAGGCCTCGAAGCTGCCAAAGGCCTTGTTGATCTCGTCGGCGATGCGCCCCGACGGAGCTCCGCCGCCGGCCGGCTTCATGCTGTGCCAGTAGAACGTGTGGTTCCACACCTGGGCGGCCTGATTGAAGATCGGGCCCTCGGTCGTCTTGACGAGCTCTTCGAGCGACCTGTTCGCGAGCTCGGATCCTTGCGTGAGCTCGTTCAGCTTCGTGACGTAGGCCTGGTGATGTTTGCCGTGGTGGAAGTCGAGCGTCTCGGCCGAGATGTGCGGCGCGAGCGCATCTTTTGCGTACGGGAGCGCGGGAAGCGTGAAGGTCATGTTTCTCTCCTTTGCGATCGCGGCCAAGCCGCAGTGACCTCACGGAGTCCCACGGGCCCTTTTGGTGTGTCAATGGGAGCGCTGCGCGACATTCCGCGCGGTATCCGTGTGACCCGACGCGTGTGACCCGACGCGTGTGACCCGACGCGGCGTTACTCTGCCTGGGCCGCCGCGCGGTCGTTCTTCGGGCTAAGCTCGCCGTCGGTCCGAGTCATCATGCGATGGAAGTGGCGCTGGTCTTCGCCGAAGGCTTCCAGAACCTTCCCGATGATGGTCCGGCGGAGCTCGCGTCGTGCGCGCTCGGATCGCGTGTCCGCAGGTACCCGAGCTCCGGCCATCTGGCGATGGCCGCCAGCGCCGCCGCCCACGTTCATGTCGTTGACGAGGCCGTGCAGGATCCGGCCGGCGTTGTAGCGGCGGGACCGCGTGCGCAGCGAGAGGAAGAGGCCGTCCTCATACCATCCCGTCGCGAGCGCGTGACGGATGCCTTCGATCTGAAGGAGTCGATCGGCGACCTCCGCACAGAGGTCTGGGGTGTAGACGTCACCGAGGTCGGCGACGATGAACTGCCCGTAGATTCGGCCGCGGCTGATGGCCTTGCTGAAGACGCGAAACCATTCGAGCGGGAGCTGCGGGTGCTCGATCTCCGAGAGGAGCTTCCGGTCGATCCGCTCGAACAAGTAGAGGTACGATTCGATGTCGGCCGGCGTCGAGACTCGCGAAAGGTCGAGGGTGTCCGACTTGAGCCCGTAGAAGAGCGCCGTCGCCACGGTCGCGGGAGGCTCGCAGCCGGACGCCCGGACGAGCTCCGCGACCTTCGTAGACGTGGTTCCGACGCCTCCGCCGACGTCTAAGAATGGGGGTTTGGGTCCCTTGATCTCCCGGAGAAAGTGGTGATCGACGACGATGTCGGGGATCAAATCGTCCGGGAGCGAGTGGTTGGTGCAGTCGGGCTGGGTGTCCAGGAGCGCGACCAGGTCGAACCTGTTCATCTCGATCGCCGCGACCTTGCGCAGCTTGATCCCGAGGACGCGGACCATCGCTCGGTTCTCTGCGCGCCCGACCGCGCCGCCGTAGCCGATCTGCGCATCCATGTCGCCCAGGGTCTCCATGAGCCAGGTGAGGCCGACAGCGGACGCAATCGTATCGGGGTCTGGGTAGTCGTGCGTTTGCGCAAGGAAGGTCTTGCGGCCCTTGGCTAGCTCGATCAGGTGGGCAAGCTTCTTCTTGCCGCGCGCCAGTCCTCGCCGGGCTTCCGAAGGATCCGCGGACACGGGCTCGAATGGTTGCGGCTGACAAAGTGGCAAGTCAAGTCGGTGGGGAACAGTGCGACGTTGGGAATCGTTGAATTGGTGGGGGCTTCGGCCAAAAAACTTGGTGCAGAAAGCATTTACCGCGAGATCAGGCATCGGCGCGCCGACCATTTCCCGCTCGATGTGTCCGTGAGCCGCGGGGGTTCGTCTTCCCCGAGTAGCACCGAAAACAGCGGCTGGCAGCGGACTTGCGGGCGCCCAGGATCGAGCGATTTGCATTGCCGACCCGGGCGGGCTTAGGCTCGCGCCCACGAGTCACAGGGGAGACATCAAGAGCAAGGGGGAGCGATGAGCGAGCGACCTACATTCGACCGAGCCGAGACCGCGGATTCGGGCGGCGCCAACGGGGACCCGGGGCAGGCCGGCGAAACGAGCCGACCCGACGGAACGCACGACGGCCCTAGCCCTCAGGCGGTGCCATGCTCCAGTTGCGCCAAGTCGATCGGAGATGAGTACTTCACGATCAACCAACTCACCGTGTGCCGGCGCTGCAAAGATGCGGCGGCCGCTCGGCTCGATCCGAACGCGCCGGGCGGCGGCCGGAGGTTCCTACGAGCGCTCCGGGGCGGGGCGATCGCGGCGATCGTGGGATCGGTCGCGTATTACGCCATCTCGAAGCTGACTGGGTACGAGCTCGCGATCGTCACCATCGCGATCGGCTACTTCGTCGGCAAAGCCGTCGCGACGGGGTCGGAAGGCAGAGGGGGCTGGCGGTACCAGGCGCTCGCGGTGGGCCTCACCTATCTGTCCGTGGTGTCGATCTACGTGCCTCTCATCTTCGAGGAGTTCGCAAATCGCGCCGAGCAGGTTTCCGGTGAGGCTGAGTCTGGCGCAGGCAAAGCGAAGGCAAGTGATGGGCTCGAGCCGAAGGCCGGCGCGGAGCCCGCGGTCGACCCGGCACCTTCGAACCCAGCGCCTTCGAACCCAGCGCCTTCGAACCCAGCGCCTTCGAACCCAGAGAACGTCTCGGCGGCTGGCGCCGCTGGCATGCTCGCCCTCGGCGTGGTCTTCTTGTTCGGGTTCGCGATGATCGCGCCGTTCCTCGCCGGGTTCGACAACATCCTCGGCCTACTCATCATCGCCTTCGGGCTCTACGAAGCCTGGAAGCTCAACCGCCGAACGGAGGTGGACATTCTCGGTCCGTTTCGAGTGGCTCCGGTCGAGCTCGAACATGTTGGAGCCTCGACGACGTGAGCTCTTCGCCAGCGACGTGCCTTTGTGGCGTCGAGCTGGCACCGACGCTGCTTTGCTGTCCCTCGTGTCAGCGGCTCGTCCACGCGGCCGAAATCGAGGAGCTGTGTGATCGGGCGGACGACCCGAGCATCCCGAGGACCGAGGCGATCTCGTTACTGCGACAAGCCCGAGCGCTCGTTCCGACCGGGACCAAACAGGCGCGCTGGCTCGATCAGCGCATCGACGCGCTCGGCCAAGCGCCCGAAAAAGGAGCGACCCGAAGCTCGGCCGGCCGCACCGCGAGGTCGGGCTGGATCGCGGGCGCGGCGGGCATCGGCCTCGTACTCTGGAAATTCAAGGTGCTCATCCTGCTCGCCCTCTCGAAGCTCAAGTTTCTGGCGCTTGGGCTGACCAAGGCCGGGACTCTCTTGAGTATGCTGCTGTCGTTCGGAGCCTACTGGACGGTCTTTGGTTGGCCGTACGCGCTGGGGCTCGTGTTGTCGATCTACGTACACGAGATGGGTCATGTGGTGACTTTGCGGCACTTTGGGATCCCGGCGAGCCCGCCGATGTTCGTGCCGGGTCTGGGCGCGTACGTGCGACTTCAGATCGGTTCGATCGCTCCAAAAGAGGACGCCCGGATTGGCCTGGCGGGGCCGCTGTGGGGGCTCGGAGCCGCGCTCTTCGCATACGGGCTCGGGCATGTCTTCGACTCGAAGGTGCTCTTTGCGATCGCCGCGAGCGGAGCGATCATCAATTTGTTCAACTTACTACCGATTTGGCAGTTGGACGGTGGGCGTGGGGCGAGGTCGCAGTCTCGAGTCGAGCGGTTCGGCCTGGCATGTTTTGCAGGGGCGTTGGCGTACGGAACCGAGAACGCGTTGCTCTGGGCCATCACGATTCTCCTCGCGCTGCGGAGCTTCGAAAAATCGGCGGAGAGCTCGGACGCAGCGGCTGCTCTGCTGTTTGCCTTCCTCTTGGCGAGCCTCGCCGGGCTGCACGTCCTGGCGCAGCCTCCGGCTTGACTCCCCGTGGGGCCAAATCCCGGAATCGGCGAGGCCGACGCTTGCTAGGATGCACCCCGTGAAGGCCGGAGATCGGGTCGCTGGCCGCTACGAAATCCTGCGCCCTGGTAAAGGCGGCGCCTCGGGCATGGTCTACGAGGCGATCGATCTGCGCGACGATCGCCAGGTCGCTCTCAAGGTCGTGACCGATCGAGGGGACGAGAGCTACGCCATCCGAGTCGAGCGTGAGATCAAGATCCTCGCGTCGCTGTCCCATCCTCACGTCGTCGAGTACTTGGACTCGGGCTACCTTCCGGACGGCCGTATCTTCGTCGCGCTCGAGTGGTTGGAGGGTGAGGATCTCGCCACGGCCTTGGAGCGCACGTCTCTGCCGCTAGGTTTTGCGCTTCACATCGTCAAACAGGCCGCGGACGGGCTGGCCGCCGCGCATGCGTTAGGGGTGGTTCATCGCGACATCAAGCCGGCCAATGTCTTTTTGCTCGGGGGCGCGGAGGTCTCGCCGGAGGTCCGCGTGCTCGACTTCGGCGTGGCCAAGTCGTTCGAGGAGGAGGGCAACGTCACGCGCGCTGGCGCGATCCTCGGCACCGCGTTCTACATGGCTCCGGAGCAGGCCCAGCGCGCCAAACACGCGGACGCTCGCGCGGACGTGTTCGGCCTCGGCGTGGTGTTGTACGAAGTGGTCACCGGGCACCTCCCGTGGCGAAGCCGCACGCCGTACGCGCGGCTCGCCCGGATCTCCACGGAGCCTGCGATCTCATTGAGGCTCATGAGCCCCAGCGTTCCGGTGAGCGTGGCTGACCTCGCCGAGCGCATGCTCACGCTCGACCCCGACGCGCGCATCGCGACGATGGACGAGGTCGTCGTGCGCACGACGCAAATCCTGCGATCGCTCTCCACTGAGGAGCTCGAGGCGAGCTATGGGGCGACGCGCGAGGCGGTGCAGGCGCTCGCCGACCCCGTCTCTTCGCTCGGAGAGTCGAAATCTTCGCTCGGAGGCCCGATCACCGAGGACGCGCCGCCTCGTCACAAGAGCATGCGCCGCAAGGCCTCGCTTCCCACGGAGCTCGTCGTCGGACCGGTCGAGCTGACGCCCGTAGGCGTGCCGGTCGTAGGCGACCTTCCGCGAGCGATGCCCGATCCACACTCGCTGACTTCCGAGCGCCGACCGATGATCGGCCAGTCTCGTCTGGTCGAGCGGCTCCGCGGCCAGATTTCGACGGCGATCCAGAACAAGAAGCCGGGGTTGATCGTCGTCTCGGGGCCGGCGGGGATCGGGAAGACACGCCTTCGCGTTCAGCTCACCGAGATCTTGAAGTCCGGGCGAGAGTTGGTCGTCCTCGCGGGTCGGGCCGAGGAGGCCATGCGCACGGTGCCCGACTCGTTCGTGGGTCGGTTGTTGCTGAGGGAGGCGCGAATTTTCAGCGACGACCCACCGGACGTTCGCCACACCAAGCTCCGGAGTCTCATGCCGTCGCCCGAGTTCGTGTCCAACCGGCTGCAGAAAGGGGAGGGCGTCGGCACACACAGCGTTCGCTCGCACTTGTCCGAGCAGCACACGAGGCACCTGCAGATCGACGGCTGGACCGCGCGGCCGAGCATCGTGGCGGCGTTGTCCGACGCGTTCGATTGGGAAGGCGAGCATGACCCGGACGCCGCGGCGGACTTCGAGCTCGTGGCGTCGTTTTTTGCGGAGGCGCTCGGCGTGTCGCCGAACGAGGGGCGGGCGCTCGAGGCGGCGCGGCGCGACCCGTTGTTGATGGCCGGTGAGACGCGTCGGGCGCTCGACATCGTGTTGTCGGGCATGGCGACGGACGGGGGGCTCGTCGTGCTCGTCGACGACGCGCACTTCCTCGACGCGCAGAGCGCGAGGGTGTTGCGAGAGCTGGTCGCTGCCGGGCGCGAGCGACCGATCGCGGTCGTGTTGTTCACGATGCCGAAGCTCCTCGATGTCGTGTGGAGCGGCGCTCCGATCAGCGCGATCGAGGTGCCACCGCTCGACCCACAGGCTTGCCGGGAGCTCGCCGAGTCGACGGCCGGTGGCCGGATCGATCCCGACGCGCTCGAGGCGCTGCAACAGCGGGCGAGCGGCAGCCCGTTGTTCTTGGTGCAGCTAGTGCTCGCGTGTATCGAGTCCGGAGCATTGGCGCTCAATGCTTCTAGCCGATTTGTGTTCACGACCGACCCTCGGAGCTCCGAGTCCATTCCGTCCACGGTCGCCGCGGCGGTGCGCGAACGCTTGCGGGTGCTGGCCGCCGAAGACCAAAAGGCGCTCGCCGCGGCGGCGACGATGGGCGACGTGTTCTGGGTCGAAGGCGTCGCACGCTTGCTCGCAGAGCCGCTGAAGTCCGTGACGGAGCGCTTCGAGAGGCTTGGGCGCCAAGACTTCGTGAGGCCTCGCCCGATCTCGCGATATCGCGGGCAGCACGAGATGGAGCTCGCGCACGGCGTGTTGAAGAGTGTGATCCTCTCGAAGGTCAAGAAGAGCAGCCGCGAGCTCTTCGAGCTGGGGACGCTCGAATATCTGCAGAGCGTTCACGAAGTCGAGCATGCGGTGCTAGCAGATCACGCGACCGAGGCCGGGCGCGGGGTCGAAGCCGTGCGCTGGTGGATCGCTGCGGCGCGCCAATCACTCGCCGCGGGGGCCACCGCGAGCGCGTTGGCTCAGGTGGAGCGCGGTCTGGCGATCAGCGAGCTCGACGTGGACGCGCGAGCCGACCTGTTCGAGGTCGGCGCGCAGGCCGCCCGGCTGAACGACGATCCCGTGGTCGCGGAGAGCCACCTTCAGAGCCTGTTGGCGCTCGAGCTCTCGGAGGGTCGGCGCGCCGCCGGGGAGATCCTTGCGGCGGAGCTCGAGCTCACGCGCGGTCACCTGGAGGCTGCCCACGGACACGCCGACATGGCAGGTGAGACGATGGATGGGAGCTCGACGATGGCGTCGGAGCTCCAGGTCCTGAAGGCGGAGATCGCCGAGCAAGCCGGCGACGAACGCGGCGCGTTGCGGATGTTGCTGCGACCGAGCGGAGAGCGCGAGGACGCCCGGACCGTGGCCGGCCGATCGGCGGCGGCCTTGGCGCGCATAGCCCTGAGCTCCACCGACTATCGGACCGCGGAGAGCCGTTTTCGGGAGGCGCTGGTGGCCGGTCGAGCCAAACACGACGTCGATCTGACCCGCGGCGCGCTGGTCGGGCTCGCCGAGGTCGCGCGGCGATGTGGCCGGCCCGATCGAGCCAACGACTACCTGCTCGGCGCGGAGAGGCTCGTGCGGGTGCCGATCGACGAGCTGATGATTCGGATCCGGCGAGGGCTGCTGTTGGCGGAGAACGAGGAGCTCGACCGGGCGCGCTGGGTATTCGACGACGTGGAGCGGTCCGCCGCGAGGTTCCCGACCGCGCGCATCTTGGCGTCGCTCGCCTGGGCCAAGGTGGCCGTTGGGTTCGGGACCGAGGAGCTCCCGTCCGCGCCAAACCTGAAGACGTCGATCGCCTCGCTCGAGCGATCGATCGCCGAGGCCAAGACCACGGCGCCGAAGCTCCTGACTTCGTTGACGGCGTGCCTCGGGCTGTTTCACGCGGCGACAGGGGTCGTCGAGAAGGGTTTGGAGGAGAGCAGGGCGGCGATCGCGAGCTTCTTGGAGTCTGGCTCGCTGACGGAGGACGAGCCGGCGAGGCTGCTCCTGTGTCATGCAAGGACGCTGTCGTTGGCCAGGGCGCCGCTCGCGGACGTGCGGGGAGCGCTGAGGGGAGCGGTGGAGCAGCTCGATCTGACGGCGAGCAGGCTCGAGCGGAACGTGCGAGCGGACCTGTTGAAGCGACCCTTGGCCAAGACGATCCTGCGGGCAGCCAAGTCAGCCGGGATCGAAGTGAAGAGAGACGAGGCGTCTCACCGACTCAAGATATCCGGGTGAGGACTACGATTGGAATTGGCGGCTTCTTTGGCACCCTCGAATCCCCGCGCCGGTTCATACTCCGAAACGGAGCCGGGACGTCCGGGATCAGGTGGCTTGGACCCTGGGAGCGCAGGCATCTTGCCTGCGTTGGACCGGCCTCCTGCCTGCGTTGGACCCCTGGGAGCGCAGGCCTCTTGCCTGGTTTGGACCCCTGGGAGCGCAGGCATCTTGCCTGCGCCTAAGCTTCGCGGACGAACGTCCGAGTTCGCGCTACTTCAATTTTCTTCCGCTCTTGGACCCCTGGGCCCGCGTCTTCGAGGTCGCAGTCGGAACCGGAGCCGCAGGCCTCGCCTCTCTGTGCCCCGCGCAGGGCGGCGGGGCCGCAGGCGGGCCTCGTATTGTCGCAGTCACCCGCGGGCGGCTCATCGTCTCGCGGGGACCGGCCTCGAGCCCGGTGCCCAAGGTCCTGAGTCTGACCGAGCTCGCGGCGCGCCGCGCCGTGACCACCGGCTTCGTCGTGAGTGCTCACCACGCAATTCGCCGACACGATCCAGGCCGGTCGAGTGAGTGACCGCGTCGTCACCCCAAGGCGGGACGATCTGGCCCTCGGGAGGCAGCGTGAGCCTGGTGATTTCGTGGGGCCAGGAGAAGCTCACGGTGCCGAACGTCGTGACCCTCGCGCAAAACCGTCGCGGAGTCGCTCACCGAGGCTGGCCTCTCAGCCGGCGGCGTGACCAACGAGTCGAGCGAGACCGCGCCGGTGAACGCCGTGCTCCGTTAGGACCCCAAGGCCGGAGCGTTCGTGCTCTCAAGCGCCGCTTAGCTCAGCTCAGCTCAGCAGCTCAGCTCAAGGCGTGCTCAACTCAAGGCGTGCTCAGCTCAGCTCAGCTCAAGCAGTGCCTGTGGCTCAGCTGCTGAGCTCAAGCCGTGCCCCTTGCGTCCGATTTTCGGTCGGCCGGAAATGTTCAGTAGCAACTCGCCTGAGTTTTGGGTCACAGCGGGGCATGCTGTGTGACAGCCGAGCGATTCGAAGGAGAGGCGACACGCTAGGAATTGTCCGGCGCGAAGGCGACCGCGTTGGGAGCGTGGTCGAGGTTCACGAGAGGGAGATGCTACGATGAGTACTCGCAGTCTTGATCGAGGGCACGACGTTTTGAAACTCGCCGCGGTGCAGAGCGCACGCATGGGCCTCGCATCCGTACCACTCGCACCTGCGACAGCGAAGGGTCGCCCGACCCACCGCCCAGTATGGCGATATGGCCCCTCGAGTGACGTTGGACTTCGGCCGTCGTATGTCGTAAACGATCTCGCGTAGCGTCATGTCGCTAGACTCGGGCACGAAGGTAGGGGACTATGAGATCGTTCGCGAAATCGCTCGCGGCGTTGGAGGCATGGGACGCGTTTACTTGGCCGAACGGCGTGGCGTGGCCGGATTTCGCCACCTCTGTGTTCTCAAGGAAGTCAGGGCCGAAGTCCTGCAGAATCGGCAACAGGCGAAGGAGTGGTTCCGACATGAGGCAAGGATTGATGGCCTGCTCGTGCATGAGAATCTCGTCCGAGCGTTCGACTTCATCGAGATGGACGAGCAGATGCTCCTCGTGCTCGAGTATGTTGACGGAATCACGCTCTCCGAGGCCTCGAGGGCGTCCCAGCGGTTGTCACGCGATTTCTGTGGACTCATCGTCGCGCGCGTCGCGGACGGGCTCGATTTTGCGCACAATCTGGTCGACCCAGATACCGGCCTCGCGCTGGGTCTTGTCCATCGCGACATCTCGCCGTCCAATGTTCTGATTTCGCGTTCGGGCGAGGTGAAGCTCACCGATTTTGGGGTGTCTCGCTCGAGCGCGCGCGAGACCAAGAGCGTTGTGGGCGAGTATAGGGGCAAGTTCGGATACATGTCGCCGGAACAAATCACCCACGCTCGAGGAACCGGCCCTCAGCCGGATGCTCGATCCGACATCTTCTCACTGGGCGTGGTTCTCCACGAGGCGGTTTCTGGTCGACGGCTGTTCGTCGGTTCGCCCGAAAGGCAAATGGACTCGATTGTTCACGGGGAGATTCCAGAACTCCGCATGTCCGAAAACGATCCGCACTTGGAAAGCATTGTCGCGCGCGCACTCGAACGCGACGTCAATCGACGCTACTCAACATCAAGAGAATTCGCCGACGACTTGTACCTGTGGCTTTCCTCTCGGGGCCGCGGCGCGGGAATTCAGCGTGAACTAGGCCGATGGATCACTGACGTTATCGGACCGGACATGCACGAACGGCCCACTGACCCGCCAGGTCCAATTCAGCCCCGGGGTCCCGCGCAGGCCGCGAACGTCCTCGAACTCATTTCGGAGATCGAGCGGGACTTTGGAATGGACTCGCCTCGAGTCAAACGGGAGCCCGGCCGCGTTGGGCAGCTCGCGCTCGGTCCGGTCGTTGCCAAAACTCGGTCCGGGCTGCTGCACGCAGCGCTTCACGTTGACCTCGGACTTCGGAGGCTGGTGCACCTAGTCCATCCCGAGATCTGGGACGAGGAGGCCCCTCGGCTCTATTTCGTCCGAGTCCTGCAGTCGCTGAGTTCCACCGAATTCGTCGGGTCGCGGAATTTGTTGGACATAATCGACTCGCCCGTTCCGGCTGTCGTCTTCGACGAAGCGCTCGGCGTGCCCGTGGCCGATTGCCGACCACAGGCCAACCGAAGGCTCTCCCTGGTGGCTCAGGTGGTGCGCGAGTTATCCTCTGCGCACTCGTTGGGAATAGTTCACGGAGCGATTGGCCCCCACGGGGTGTTGTGGAACTGCAACTCGGATCGAGCCTCTCTGATCGATTTTGGCACACTCGGTGGAGTCATCGAGGGCTGTGATTCCCAAGAGCTTCAGTTTCTGGCGCCCGAGCAACTCGGCGGCGAACTTCCCTCGGCAGGATCCGACGTCTACTCCGTGGCTGTTCTGGCCCACTATTGCCTCGTCGGGAGCACTCCGTTTCGCGGTGACTCCGCACAGGTTGGTCGATCGAAGCTGGTCTATGGCGCTCCACGCGTCGATGATCTTGGCTTTCCAGGGTCGGCGAACCTGCGGGCCGCGTTGATCGCGTCGATGCACCGGGACCCGGGGTTGAGGCCCAGTCTTGGCGAGCTCGAATCCGCCGTATTTGAATGCATCCCGGGGGATGTCTCATCGGAGTTGAGTTCGAATACTCGACTGCCGGCTGCGATTCATTCGGAGGCGGAAAGGACTTGGTGGTGGCAGCGAGTGCGAAGGGCACTGGCTGGACGCTAACTCACTTTAGAAAGCCCACGACGAGGCCTCCGACCAAAGCTCCGATGGCCGCACCAGCGAGCATCACCGGCAGCGGCCGCTCATACCAGGAGCTTCGATCGAGCCGTGAGGTGAGCTCGTCAGTACGCTTCGCCTGAGCCTCCGAAGCGAACACGAGTTGCCCCTCGATGTGTTCGATTCGAGCTGCGAGATCCAGCGATGTCGAAGCGGACTTAGCGGCGACCCGTTCCAGACTCGCCTCGAGAGTCCCTACTCGATCCCGCGTGTCAACCAGCGGCAGCACGAAGTTCTCGACCTGCTCGATTATCAGTCGAACTCGCTCCCGCTCTTGTGGGGCGGGCGCGAGCCTCAGATATTCACGGAAGTGCTCGAGCGCGTCCGTGAACTTGCCGAGGCGTCGTTCGCATTGGGCCAGGGCCAGGACTGAAGACGGGCGGTGTTTGGACCGCTCATACGCCGTGCGAAAGAACTCCAGCGCTTCGCTCGGGCGGTCTTCCGCGTATAGCTGGGCACCACGCGAAAACTCCTCCCGACCGTCACTCCCGAGCGGCGCCGCGAGCGCAAGCAATGCGACTACTACCATTCCGGGATCTCGCTGCTCGTCGGTTCGTGTGCGTCTCGGGCCTTGGTAGGTCTGCCCTCGACGACCGGCTCCATTTTGGCCAGTTCGACCACATAAGCCGGTCGGTCGGTCGTAATTAGGATCTCTACGGTCCGATAGCCCCGCGCTTCCACTCGCAGCGTCCTCGGCTTATTCGAGTTCACCGCGACAGCGAGCGGAGTCGTACCCAGAAACCTCCCCGATGTGCGATCCGTGACCCTCGCCATAGGCCTCGAGTCCACGGTCACCTCCCTCGTCGAATCGGGAATCTGGACGTCCAAGGCAGGCTCGACCCGCACCTCTGGCTCGCCTAGGTATACGACCAGGCCCACCGCCGCAAGCATGCCAACTCCGCCGAGCATCCACGCCCAGTGGCGCGTAGGACGCCGAACCAATCCGGAGCTTACGAGTGTGTCAAAGCCAACGGAATGGCCGTCGCTTTGCTCAGTTTGCGGCGACACGACCGAAGCGGCAACCGGATCCGAGCCCGAAGACGAAGAACGAAGGATCGGACCCGGCGTCCAAGAGTCTCTCGGAGGTCTCGCTGGTCGCGGTGGCGGAACTGGCTGAAGCTCCAGGATGGCCCCGAGCGCAGTCCAGCACTCCTTCATCGTCGCGCGGTCCGTCGGTGCGGGCGCTATGCAATCCTTCGTGAACTTACGAATGAGTTCCGCTCCGGGAATCTCGTTGGGAACCTCAATCGGTGGTACCTCACCCAGAAGCTTGCTGCGCAAGACTGCGGCTGCCCCGTCCGAAAAAAGACGCCGGCCTGTGACCATCTCGAAGTAAATCTGGCCAAGCGCGTACACGTCCGCCGCCGTAGTGACTTCCTTGCCTGCGATTTGTTCCGGAGCCATGTAGGCGGGCGTGCCGAGAACCAGCCCGGTGTCAGTTTTGTAGCCGTGAGCATCGGCGATTTTCGCAATCCCGAAATCCAGAATTTTCACGCTCGGTTTGTGCGAGAGGTCAAAGGAATCCCCCGGAACAATCATCAGATTTCCGGGCTTCAGGTCCCGATGAATAACGACCGCGTCGTGAGCCGCTTGGAGCCCGTGGATGACTTGCAAGCACACGTTGGTCGCCTGGCGAGGGGTCATGGCTCTCTTAGCCAGAATTCGGTCAAGGGCTGGCCCCGACAAAAACTCCATGACGTGTGCAACGACCCTCTTCTCCCGGCTGCGAACGAACTCGAGCACGTCGACGATGTTGGGGTGGCGGATCGAATTCACGACCTTGGCCTCGTGAAAGAACCGCTGCACATGCTGCTCGTCTTCAGAGAATGCGGGCCGGAGCACCTTTACGGCTGCGAGCCTTCCTAGCACCCGATGGCGGCCTTTGTAGACCCAAGCCAGCCCCCCTTCTCCGAGCAACTTGAGGAGCTTGTAGCCCGCGATCGTCGCACCCAAGTGCGGCGTGCCCCCTTCCCCGGGCGTTGACGAGTCGCTCATGCCCGAGGATTATCGCACCGATGCGGGGTGTCTGCAGCAGGAATCCGCGCCCTGGGCTTCGCTGTGAGTAATGCCGAGCCGGTCGTTGGCGACCAAGTCGGCACTTACGTTCTCGAATCGCTCCTTGGCGAGGGCGGGATGGGAAGAGTCTTTCTGGCGCGACATTCGCGCCTTACCAACAAGCGAGTCGCCGTGAAGTTCATCGCCCAGCGATGGTTGCATGACCCAGAGGCGGGGTCACGGTTCCTTCACGAATCGAAAATCGTCAGTGCTTTGGATCACCCGAACATTGTCCGAATCCTGGATTTGCTGCAAACGGAAGAGCCCCCGCGGCTCGGGTTCGTTATGGAGTTGTTGGAGGGACCGACCTTGTCTCGCATGATCGCCACCGGAGCGATCGAACAGATTCGTGCGTTGGACTTCGCCACTCAAATTGCCCGAGCGCTGACAGAGGTGAATCGCGTCGGCGTCATTCACCGCGACATCAAACCGGCCAACATCGTGGTGACTCGACCGGAGTGCGAAAGTCCCGTTCTGAAGCTCCTCGACTTCGGAGTCGCCAAAATCCCTATGGACGGACTCATGCACCGAACTCGCACCGGAGTCATTCTGGGCACACCCGTTTACATGGCCCCGGAACAACTCGCTGGGGACTCCGTGTCGCACCGAACCGACGTTTACGCGGTCGGCCAGATTCTCTATGAGATGCTGACCGCCCGGAAGTTGTTCGGTGGCGACGTCGCCGAGTTGCTGCGCGACAAGCTCCTGCCCAAGGTCCCGCAGTCGCCCCAAGTCCCTCTGTCAATCCACCGACTCGTCGAAAGGTGCGTTGACTCGGATCCGAAAGGCCGTATGGACGCAGAGGAGTTGGTGAGCGAGCTCGAAGGCGCCAGAGCCGCCCTCTGTCGACAGTCCTCGTCGCCGGAGCCCTCCGACGCGCCCACCGTTGCTTTGGGCGAAGCTCCGCTCCCCAGCTATCTCGCAGGCGGGCGCCACATTGTAGATGCCCGAGGCCGCATCGAGTACGTTGGTCAAACCGAGGTCATTCGGAAGAAGGTGTACGTCGAAAAGCCCGCGGACCACTCGGACGGACCCCTCGAGTTGAACGCAATTCCCAAACGACGTGCGAGCAATATCGCCGAACAGCCTCCAGACGATCGCGCGCTCTCCAGCGAGTTGCGCCTTGCAGTGAAGATCGCGGCAATCGTTATCGGCCTTGGAATCATTCGACACATCTTCCTGCGGCTCGACTGGTTCACGAGGTGAGTGTGCTTCCCGGCAACGATGCTGGTCCGCGGACCGTTGTCGTTGCCCATGCCCTCTGAGCCATGCCCCATGCCCTCTGAGCCATGCCCCCATGCCCTCTGAGCCATGCCCCATGCCCTCTGAGCCATGCCTGACCCATGTCCTCTGAGCCATGCCCTCTGAGCCATGCCCCATGCCCTCTGGCATCGCTGTGACCAGCACATCGTGGAGCTGGGTCAATGCGTCGACGACAGTTGGACTGGGGATTGGTTGGCATACTTTAGAGGTACGACTGGTGAGCGGAGGCACGGTTGACGTCGATGTCGCTGTCCTGGAGTGAAATAAAGATGAGCGGCGACAAGAAAACAGATCGCTCGATCCTTTTTTCGAGCATCGCATTGATGATGGCTTCGTTTGGCTGTGATGTTCAGGAGCCGGACTCTACGCCACCAGGAGTTGGAACAGGAGCACGGACTCTGGCAAATTGAGTTCACGGCAACGAACCTGCCGGCAGAGTTCACGGCCTCTGCTTCGGTATCGCCGTTGATTTCGGAAGGCTCGCTCCAGTTGGAGCTTGCCGGAGAGCAAATTCTCTTGAAGGGTCCGACCCAAGCGTTCGAGGAATTGAACAACGTATGGGTCGATGTTCACATGCGCAATACCGTCGGCTCCTTTGGCTACAGGCTCGCAGTCCGGCCCGAGCGGGACGGAGAGCTCCTTCTGGCCCACTGGAAGGACATGCGTCCTGAGATCCCAGAGGTCTCGGTCGAATACGTATCTGATTGGTGTGTACCAGTCTCGACTCCCTGCGGACTCTTGCGTACTTCATCTTTGAAGGCTCAATCAGCAGGAGAGACAGTAACTGTGCCGTTTGCGGGTGAGGCTGAGGTCGCTGACTTCTTGGTCAGGAACGCTTGGGGCGCCCAGCTGGAAGATGCTCGGGGATGTGAGGACTATATCGGGACCTTGCGACAGGGGGAGGTACAGTCTCCTGAGCCTTGACCAGCCAAATTGCCAAATTCAAGCCGTGCCCCCTGTGTCCGATTTTCCGTGGGCCCCCTCTGAGCCATGCCCCCATGCCCTCTGAGCCATGCCCATGCCCTCTGAGCCATGCCCATGCCCTCTGAGCCAAGCCCCCATGCCCTCTGAGCCATGCCCCATGCCCTCTGAGCCATGCCCCATGCCCTCTGGCTCCGTTCAACCAACTCAGTCAATAGCGGTCGTCAGCAGGTCGCTGAAAAAGGGCTTCGAAACTCACGCTGTGCCCGTGCTCAAACTCCATGCGCTCCCGCCAAATTCAGGCCGTGCTCCGCCAATCGCCCGTATGAATCCGCGAGACACTGGGCCCGGGAGCGTACGGCAAGTCGAGTCCGCGAAGCTTAGGCGCAGGCAAGATGCCTGCGCCAGGGCCGGATGTCGGTGAGACGCTGGGCAAGTTGAGTCGCACTGACTTCGAGCATTGCCTGACCAGTGACTTCGAGCATTGCCGACTTCGAGCACTGCCTGACCCTGTGCGATTTTCGGCTAGCAAGCTGAGTCCGCGGAGCTTACGCGCAGGCAAGCTTCCTGCGCTCCCAGGGCCGGATGTCGGTCGGGCTCGAGTCGCGTCTATTCGGCCCGAGGACGGCGCGCTTGGCGCAAGCGGGCGATCACGACGAAGAGCGCTAGCCACCCGGCGTTGTTCGAAGCTGCGCTGCATCCCGAGCTTTCGACGTTTTCACCTCCCGTCGGGGCTGACGGCGCCGCGGGCCCAACGACGCCTTCGGGCAGCTCCGGCTCGCTCGCGCCGATTCGACCCGTCCACGGATTACCTCCTGCTCCTCCCGGTACGACAACCGCGCCGATTCCGTGCGCCGCGTCCAAATCGCCGACTCCGAGCTCGAGCACGCCTCCCGAACCGATGTCGGCCACGTACACATTCCCGAGCGTCGCGTACGGCGCGACGACCGCTGCATGGTGGGGGATGACGACGACGAGCCCATCGGGTCGGACTCGAAACGTGACACGAGTCGCGAAGTCAGGCGTAAAATTACTCAGATAGTTGCCAAACACGAGGCGTGGAATATCGGCAACCGCGACTCCTTCGACGCGCACGGTGAACTCACCTTCGCGCATCGTGATGACTCGCCCATCCGGCAGGTAAGCTTTGCCACGTAGACCGTCGCCCGTGAGGCGCGTTTCGAGCTCGCCACCACGACCGTGAACGAACTCGATCGGCTCGGGCTCCGCAGGGTACTCTTCAGCGACGAGCAACTCGGCAAACTCGTCACCGGCGGCGCGCACGAGCCTGCGCGACGGATCGCGCGCAAGGACCTGGAGCGACCCGTCGGCGGCGTATGCGCAATCCACGATCCCTTCGACGAGCTCGGAGAATCGGAGGAGCTCCGGAGCGCCTCGTGGGCCAGCCGGCTCGAACTCAAAAACCGTGTTCGAGCCCTCGTCGGCAACACACAAGCGCATGCTGCCATCGGCCGCGAGATCGAGGCCCGCGATCTCGACGATTGCTTCATTCGCGCGGGGCCAGACCTCGGCCAGTCCCCCGCGCGGTCCGCTCTTGTGGAGCTTGACCGGGTCTGATCCGGCGTTGCCTCTGAGTACGAGCAAATCGCCTGGATTCACCGATTCGTCGTACCGAACGAGCTCGAAAAAACCGTCTTCGTGAAATCCACAGCACAGCGTCTCGAGCAAGACATCGCCCCAAATTCCCTGAAGCGGGCGATCGAGGAGCGTCGTCGATAGGATGTTCGTCGCCCGAAACGCGCCGTAGGGCTCCATCAGTCCGCTCGTGGTAAAGAAGTCGCCGTGACCGGTGGGGAGCATGAACGACGGGAGCGGCGGCTCGTACCAACTCAAGGTGGCGGCAAGATTACTCCAATCGGTCGCGGTCAGGCCCGCCAACACGCGCCCGCGATCGATGAGTGTCACGCCATCGGCGCCGATCCCCACTCGGTAGCTGTCCCAGCTCCCGCGCACGCCGATCAGCATTTGCCGAGTTACGTCGTCGTAACCCATGACGATGATCGAAGCTTTGACTTCATGGGTGCGGCCGTCGAAGACATCGTCCTTCTCGACCGTCAGCCCCGAGTCCCGCTGCGCTTTTTCGTGATCATATTTGATCTCGATTTTGGAGTCCGTCGCGAGCGCCACGACGGCAGGAAATCGGTCGGGCTCGACCACGCCGTCGGACGCGATCCACGTCCGATGGCGGTCGATCGGAAAGACGTGAAGTCTCGACGGAGCTGCCGGAACGAACCTTTCGAGGTCAGCTCGGCTGACGGAGAGCTCCTCGCGCGCGTCAGAGAACCAGAATCGGACGAGACCCTCCGCGGTCTCCATCGTGATGTGCTCGCCATCGTGAGACACGACGGGGGCCCCGATTGCGCGCTCGACCGGATAGCGAAAGACGACCGCGCCGCTGGGCCCGTAACACAAGCCATTCAGACACAATGGACCTTTCACCCCGGCGGACCGCGTGTCGAACGGTCGCATGGCGTCGTAGTCGAGGGTCGGCAGTTGGCTTCGGATGAGTGGGCTCGGAACGTAACTCACCCTGCCAAACTGAGGCAGTTGGAACGCCGGCTCGCCGCCTGGGGACGTTGGATCAGTGTGAGACAGGTGAGCCTCCACGCCGTCGATCGTGCCGGCGCCGTCGCTATCGGGCAAGGTGTCGAGTGTCCCGGCGGCCCTCTCTTCGGCGGCCAACAGCCCGTCATCGTCGAGGTCGAGCAGGTCTGCGTCGAATTCGAGCTCGTACAGACTGTACTCATGGGCATTGGGGTTGGCTCCGGATTTTACGGGAACGAGCAGCGCACCAACGGAGCTCGTCGTGACCCCTAGAGCCGCGCACGCTCCGCCGACGCCCTCGCACTGCGCCAGGAGCTTGGCGATGGGTTGGGAGATCGGGAGGTATCCAGTGCCCACCGAATCGATGGGGATCACACGGAGGCCGAAGCCGCGCCATCCCAGCAACCCATTCTTCCAATCCAGGGCATCGAACTCGTTGCCCTCCACTGGCACGATCACGGCACGCAACTCCTCGCTGTAGACGAGGCGACCCACGACCGTGAGTGGGTTCCAGCCAGGGTACCGGCCGACGTCGGGCCAGAAAGACTCGAGCTGCGGGACTGGACCAAAGCGACGTACGACCGTCCCGTCGACGTCCCGCTCGCCAATGAAGCGATGCCGATAGGAGTTGTCGGATTGAAGAGTCGGTAGCCCCGATCGATATTCGCGATCGGCCA
This sequence comes from uncultured Myxococcales bacterium, assembly GCA_964463485.1. Taxonomy (GTDB): domain Bacteria; phylum Myxococcota; class Kuafuiibacteriia; order Kuafuiibacteriales; family Kuafuiibacteriaceae; genus CAYXDO01. The sequence goes on from CAYXDO010000065.1 coordinate 54,381, forward strand.
CGAAGAAGATCCGGCCGTCGGGCGCCGTTGCGATCGAGAGCAATGACCACCCTTCCGAATACGGTGGCATGTCGCCATTCCAGGCGTCGGCTGCGGCCGCTGGGTCGACGCCGAGTCCGACGTCGAGCGTCGCGAAATCGAGGACGAGGGTGAGGGTTGGTGGCGTTGTCGCAAGATCGACACAGACGATACCCATCACGGAACCAAAGCAGAACGTGTCTGGCCCCTGCTTCACGAACGCTGCGGATAGCGGCTCCGCGAGGAGCGGGTCGTCGTTCTCGCGAATCGCCCCGCCGACGCGCACCGCTCCCGCACCGTCGGATCCAACCGTCGCGCAACTGAAGCGGAACACGCGGAGGCGTTCGCGATTGCGATCCGTCGCCGACACGTTCGACGCGAAAGCGGCTTCGACCGAGTGTCCGTCCGACCTCAGCGCCAGAAACGCGCCTAGAGCGGAGGCAGGGGAGCCGTTGGCGTCGAGGTACGGCCCTCCGCCAAACTGTCGCTCCGTGGCCACCGGATCACTCGGGTGATTGCAGCCGATGGTACCCGCTCCGACCAAGTAATAGACGTACCCATCTGCGTCGGTCGCCAGCAGTTCGGTCCCTGAAAAGGAGAGGCCGGTGGGTACGAGCCGCGGGCGACCCGGTACGCGAAATAGATCTTGAGCCTGCGCGGCCTGAATACCGAGCAGGACTGGCAGCGCCAAGGCGAGTTTGATTTTCACTTGGGCTCTCCACTCTCAGTCCAGTACATGAACTCCCCGGACATCGCCCCGTTCGAATAGGTGCCCTGAGCTTTGAGTTGCCCGTTCTCCCAATACTCGCTGTAGGCGCCGTGCAAGCGGCCTCGGACGAAGCCGCAGTCGAGGAAGAGTTGGCCGCTCGCGTACTGGAATTTCCACCGACCGTGGGGCTCGCCAGCGAGGTAGCTGCCCTCGCTCGAGGTCCGACCGTTCTTCCAGATCGTCGTGGCTGGGCCTTCGCGTAGACCGTTCACATAGGTCACGTCGCCGGCGGGCTCTCCTCCCGGATCGTGCTTGGCGCTCCAAGGTCCCTGTAACTCGCCGAACGACACGAGGCCCGTCGCTTGGACGCGTTCGCCGGATTGCCAGCGCCAAAAGGACCAAATCCCGTGGGCAAGTCCGTCGACGAATGGACCATCGGAGTCGCGAAGAGCGTCGCGATCCCAAGTCTCCCATCGACCCTGCGGGAGACCCGCCACGTAGTCGCCACTCGACGACTCGATCCCGTTGTCGTGCCAAGTCGTCCACGCGCCCGTGCGCTGGTCGGCGGTATACTCACCCCTTGCAGCGCGCACTCCGCTCGGGTAGTTTCTCTCGAACGAGCCCTCTCGGACCCCAACTCTCCACGTCTGTGATTCGTTCGGAATTCCGGTCTGCCACCAGGTCCGCCATGGCCCGTTCTTCGAGTCGGCGCGATACTCACCCTCTGACCGCTTGGTTCCGTGGGGCCAATAAGTCGTCCACCTTCCATCGCGGAGGTCGGCCGCGAAAAGACCCTCGCTTTCGAGAGACCGATCGCTGTTCCACGTACGCCAGGGGCCCGAGCGCGCCCCGGCGATCCGAGAACCTTCCTCGCGAACGCTGCCGCTTGGGTACCACTCCCGCCACAATCCAGAAGCCACTCCGTCGCTGAACTCACCGCCGGCCGCCTTCGTGCCGTCGCCCACATGCCAACGGCCGAAAGGTCCCTGCTTCACATCACCGGACGCGCAAAAGCGCGCTCGGGGATCGTCGTCAGGATCGGTGACCAGAGTCGTTCCGGAAGGACAGGACTCACCGTCCCAGCCAAAGTCACCCTGCGCCGCGAGCGGCGGAGCGCGGGTCGGCGGAGGCATCGCGACGCCGTCGCAGTCTCCATACTCATGCCGCGACATCTCGATGTCCGCGCTGAGCTCGCGCCAGGTGCCGCACGGCTCGCCGTACGCCCAGAAGTGGTCGGAGCTCAGCGACCCTTGGGGGTCGAAGACGGTCCAGTGCCCGTGAGGCCGGCCCTGTGCGTAGCCCTCGTCCGCTCTGGGGGCGAAGCGATGCCAGACTCCGTCGGCCAAACCGTGGTCGAACGCGCCCACGACGAGCAGGTTTTGCGCAGCATCGCGCTTCTCATACGGGCCGTGGGCCACGCCGTCGGAGAGTTTGCACCAAGACTCGTCCGCATTACGGAACGCCGCAGCGCCAACGGGACAGTCGAGGCCGCTCGTTTCATCGGCGCACGCGACGAGGAACAGCAACGCGAGCCCGGCGCGCAGCTCGCGCAGCTCGTAAGTTCGCACGGTGGGCTCCGTTGATTCCATCGGGCGAGTGTACCGCCGCGTTGGATGGAAAACGATAGGACCCCCGTTGGTTTTCGCTCTCGAGGTGGAGTTGAGGGCAGCGATTCGTCGGTGTCGAACTGTTTCCGATTCCGATTCCGAGCGGTGCCCATTCCGATTCCGATTCCGAGCGGTGCCGGGCAGCTTCCGCGATTCCGAGCTCCGCTTCCGCGATTTCGAGCGGTGCTCCGCTTCCGCGATTTCGAGCGGTGCCCATGCCCTCTGAGCCATGCCTGACCCTGTGCGATTTTCGGTCGTCGGTCGGAAATGTTCAGTAGGAACTCACCTGGGTTTCGGGTCACAGCGAGGACCCGCCATGACCCCCAGGCCCGGATCCGAATCGAACACGGCGGCGGCGAGTCGTCGGCCGGTGAGCTCGTCGGGCTCGGGAGACTGCTCGCACGAGCCTCGGGCGCACCCTCCCTTGCGGCGTCGCCGCGGAGTCGATCAAGAGGCGATGCGGGGCCTCGAACCCTCGGGATCTCGTCGGACGCTACGTCGCGCCGAGGAGTCCTCTCACGTAGGTCGAGGGTCGGTGGCTCCAGTCCGGGAAGATCGCGTCGAGTCGGCCGGAGCGGAACTTTGCTGACGCTGCGGCGAAGCGGACACGAAAGGCTCGCACGCGCGCGAGGCACGCGTTCCAATACTGGGTCGTCGAGGCGTGGCACAGAGGACGCCAACTTTGTCTCGACTTCGATGGCCGATCGTCGAGGCGCTGCTCGAGAATTCGTTGGCGCCCAAGCACGCGAGGCTTCTTCTTTCGGAGCTCGGCCTCTTCTTTGCGCACCTCGCGTTCGATCACCTGGGCGTCGATCGGCTCGCCGTCGCCGTCGATGAGCGCTGGCAAAGGCGCGACCTCCAACACCTCGGTCTCGATGAACTCCTCGCGGCGGGGCTCGAGGCCAGGCTCGGCGCGGCGCAGCGCGATCGCGTACGCTCGTCGATTGAATCGCTTGACCTCGCGCCTCGCGTTGAAGAGCTGCCAACCGA
>CAYXDO010000066.1:0-27813 GCA_964463485.1 uncultured Myxococcales bacterium
CAGACGATCTGACGCAGACGCAGACGCAGACGATCCGACGCAGACGCAGACGATCCGACGCAGACGATCAGACGCAGACGATCAGACGCAAACGATCAGACGCAGACTTGGAAGAGCTGACGCGAAGGCGCGGGCGATTCGATGTCACTTGGCGTCGAGAGGGCCGGCGTCGCGCCGGAGTCGATCGTGCGATGTCTTGCACAGCCCCTCGGCGCACACTTCGTCGAGCTGACAGTCGGTCGAGACTTCGCACGGGACGGACGCCGGTGGCTCGTTGCTGCAGCCAAGCCATCCCAGGATCAGCGCCGTCCCGAGCGAGCGGAAAACGTCCCGGGTCCTCATCGGCCCCACCTCATCGAGACTCGGGCCGCTTCATTCGAGCGCACGGTCACGTCCTGGGTGCGTGTGTCGCCGCCCGCTGTCTTCCACATGACTTTGTAACTTCCGGGCGGAAGCGTTTTCGTCAGCGGCGTCTCGCCTTCGCGCCGGCCGTTGATGAACACGATGCAGTCAGGGGATGAGGTGACGATCAGCTTCCCCTTGGCCAGTGGAACGGCCGAGGGAACCGCGAGCACCAGCGGCTCGGGTGACTCGAGGGTCACCTTCTGGACGAACTCCTTCGCTCCTGGTCGCGTGACTTTGACTTTGATGGGCGTCTTGAGCGGCAAGTCGACGAGCTTGTCTCCGTCTACTCGACCGGGGTCCACTTCGACTCGCCCCGAGCCGAGGCCATCGAGCTGGATCGTGCCGGTGAGCAGCTTGAGATCGAGGTCCACCAGAGACTGGCCTCCGGACGGCACCGTTCGCGCGAGCTCGGCGGTTTCGTAGCCCGCCGCGATCACCTCGATCTTCACGGCGCGGCCCGCTGGAACGTCGGAGATCGTCACCGGCGGGAGCGCGGCTTGCGCGCGCAGCTCCCCGCCGATCCGCACGTCGATCCGCTCCGACGGGCTCACTCGCACCAACAGCGAGCCGGTCGTCGGCGTCGCCGGCGGCTCCGGATCGACGGCTGCCAACGGCGCGAGCGGCGGAATCGGAGCTTGCTCGTCTGGCCCGGACGCGAGCGACACGCCGAGCGCCACGGCAGCGCCGATCACGAGCAGGATCGCGATCGGCTTCGTGCTCGCACGGGCCCGTGGAGGTGGTCGCTTCGTCTCGACCGAGTCGGGCGTCGGCGGCACGAGCGCCGCCGGCTCGATCGGCGCGGAATCTCGCGTCACCTCGTCGGGGCGCGCGTGCGAAGCATCGCGCCGCGGTGCAGACTGGCTGTCGTCGAGCTCGTCCCGCTTCGGCGGCACCTCGATCTCGGCGCGGGTGACGATCTGCTGATAACTGCCCTCGGACCCTTTGCGATAGCCGAGCGCTTTTCGGTGGTCGATCCCTTGCGTGGGCAAATCGTCCGAATCGGCTTCGCGCGCAACGAGCTCCGCGATCTGATCGAGGCGGCGATCTTCTTCGATCTCGGTGATGAAGAGCTCCTGCATGACATCGCCGAGCTCGCTGCCGACGTACGCGGGGTGCTTCTGGTTCAAGAACCTCCGCAGGTCCGTGTAGAGGTGCTTGGCGGTTTGATATCGGTGCTCGCGCTCTTTGGTGAGCGCCTTCATGCAGATGTCATCGAGCTCCGGAGGCACCTCCGGGTTCGAAGACTTCGGAGTGCGCACGCGCGCCTCGCTCGCCATCTCGATCGCTTCGATGTCGGTGCGCGGCGCGTAGAGAGCCTCACCGGTGAGCAGCTCGAAGAGCACGATGCCGCAGCAGTAGACGTCCGAACGGGAGTCTGGATCCTCGCCGAGCGCGATCTCGGGAGCCAAATACCGCAGCTTCCCCTTGATGACTCCGGCTCTCGTCTGCGCGGCTCGACCAGCCGCTCGAGCGATGCCGAAGTCGATGAGCTTCACGTCGCCGGCATGTCCGATCAGGATGTTCTGCGGAGAGATGTCCCGGTGGACGATAGATAATGGATTGCCGCGCGGGTCCTTGGAGTTGTGGGCGTGGTGAAGCCCCTTGGCGACCTCCGCCACGATGTGGACGCCGTGGACGAACGGCACATGCATCTGCCCCCGCTGGTCGAGGCGCTGCATGAGCTTGTTCAGCGGGCGACCGTCGACGTACTCCATGACGATGTAGTACGTCTCGCCCTCGAGCCCGAGCTCGTAGACCTGGGCGATATTCGGATGGGTGAGCGAAACGGTGATCTTGGCTTCGTCGACCAACATGTCGACGAACCTCGGATTGAGCGAGTACTGCGGGAGGATCTTCTTGATCGCGACCTTCTTCTCGAATCCCGAGATTCCCTGAGTCCGGGCCGCGTAGACCTCGGCCATGCCGCCCGCGGCGAGCCTGCGGAGGAGGGTGTAGCGACCGAGCTTGAGCCCGGCGCCCAGCCTGCGGAGCTCCGCGAGCTCCTCAGGACGCGCCGGCGGCAGCGAGGGACGCGCCGGAATCGAGCTGGACGCCTCTATGATCTAGCCTCCAAAACCGCGTCCCCGCTCCGATTGTGGGGACTTTCGCGACTATCTCCCACGCTCGCCACGCTGGCAAGCTTCGGGCTCCTCGCGCTCGCCACGGTTGCTTACGCGGACGGCACTCCGAGCCGCGTCGCATGGCTCGGAGTCGCGCGTGGCCCGCTGGCTCCGGTCGATGGCACCGCGGTCGAACATCAAGTGCTCGAGGCCTTGGCGCTCTATCCTTCCGCCTTGGTCGTCGACGCAGGAGGCCGCCCGCTCGGCCAAAAGGCGCTCGAAGACGACGCCAACACCGTTCGCCGCCTGGTGACCAAGGGCATCGATCACCTCCTGGAGCTCGAATACGTGCCGGCCGACGAAGCGATCGACCAAGCGATCGCTCGCTTCGAAGCTCGGCTGGTCGCTTCGGAAGACTACTCGCTCTTGGAAGACGCCTTGCGAACCAAGGCCGAGAGCCACCTACAACAGGGCCGTCGCGAGCAAGCCCGCACCACGCTCATGCGGCTGGCCGCGCTCGAACCCAAAGCGCCTCCCACCGAAAAGACCCACCTCCCGAGCTTCGTGAAGCTCTACCAGGAGGCGCGCCAAAAGCTCGGCGAGCGCGCGATGATCGAAGTACGAGCAGAAGGCGCCGAAATCCGCGTCGATGGCGCCGCGCTCGGGCCCGCGCCGGTATCCGCCGGGCCGCTCCTGCCAGGTCGGCACTACGTCGTGGCCCGCTGGCCGAACGGCCTGGAGACCCGCGTCGTGCAGCTCAGCGCCGGCCGGCCGACGGTCGTCGACATCACCCGCGAAGGCCCCGCGGAGCAGCTCAGGCGCGACGTGCTCGAGACCGCCGAGCTCCGCCGTGGACAGCCGGAAGCCAAGAGCCTCACCGCCCGCGCCGTGGAGCTCGCCGAAGCCCAAAACGCGCTCGTCGTCGCCGCCAAGAAGAGCGACACCACCGCCCTGATCTTCGCCCTCCACGACCGACAGGGACGCCTCGTCTCGATCGTTCGCAGCCCCCTACCCGACACCGCCCTCGACCGCGCACGGGTGATCGGCTCCGCCTTGGCGACGATCTTCCTCGACCGACGACGCGGAGACTTGGCGGTCGACGCCGAAGGCAAGGTCCAGCCCATCGAGAACACCGCCGAGGTGCTCTACGGCAAGCCCGCGCGCGACGCCTCGCTCCTCGCCGACGCCGGCGAAGCCGAGGTCCTCGCGGCCGATCTGCGAGGGCCGCCTCCACCCCCCGCTGAGCCTGAGACGGACGCCCTGTGGCTCTGGGTCGCTGGAGGCGCGCTGGTCGTCGGAGCCGCCGTGGCCACCGCCGCCGTGCTGGCCTCGCCCGAACCCGTGGCGACCGACTTCCGAGTGAGGGTCGCCCAATGAGTTGGCATCCCATACTCATCGCCGGGTCATTGGGCTGGCTATTCATCGGTTGCGGAGCCGCAAACCCGGACGTGGAGCTCTCCATTTCGTCCTCCGGTGACGCCCCGCTCTCCGCCTACGTGAGACTTCACGTCGTCGTTCGCGGCTGCGATCAGCAAGACTTGGCGTACTCAGGCGACTTTTTGGCAGGGCAGTCGAGTGACGAACCCATCACCGCCGACGTCCCTCCGGGCACGAAATTCTACGCGTGGGTTCAGGGTTGGGAGGCCTGCGAAGACACCTGCGTGATGCCAGAGTCACTCGCCTTGCCGGGAGACTGCGTTTGCTTCCCAGACAGCGCGCCGATCAAACAGAAGATGACCGCCGAAGGTTGCAGCGACTGGACCCGCCACCAAGAAGGCAGCCTGACCCTCAATATCGGCGTCGGCCCGAGAATTCCGGGCGCGTGCCCGCCTTCGATCGCGGACTGCATCGACTGAGTCGCGCCGAGAAGCCAGAGTTCATCTGTGTGCCCCACGCTCCCTACCACGGACCCCTGGGACCGCAGGCATCTTGCCTGCGGCTAACTGCCACGGACCCCTACTACACCCGCAGGCACCCCACGCGGTTTCTCGCGTGTACTCAGCGAATCGGGGCTGTTGGTATTCGCATGCAGTCGGGCGCGTCATTCCTGGGCTCGAACACGACCAACTCCAACTCTTCGCGTGTCCCCGGGCTGCGATGGGACATGAGGATCTTCGTCGGCGGAAACGCGAGGACATGCTCCACGATCTGATGAGTCGCGATTCCGCTGTCGCAGACGCAGCGACCTCTCTCGTCGTACCTCGCGAAGAACGCCGCCAAGTAGGAGGTCCTTCCGAGCACGAACCCAGCCGGATCGGGGACGAAATTTCGGATCGGCCGGTCCCACGAAAGCCCGTCCTCGATGTATGGGTCGAGCTTTTCACCCCACGCGCCGTTTTCGTAGATCCGAAGGTCTCCTCCCGCCGAAGCCGCGATGACTTTCCCTTCTTCGAGTCGTTGAACCGCAGCGAGCGCCCCCAAGCCCAAGTCTTCGTGCTCGACCCGCGAACCCATCCGAAAATGAGTCGCCAGCCGAAATCCATGGGCCGCTCCCACCGCAAACGCCTCTCGTTGTGCGAGCCAGGCCACCGCGGGAACGAAGGCGTCCCCATCGCTCGTCAAAAAGCCCTGCGAGATGAGATCCCAGCGTCCCGTGCCCGGGTCGAAGCGCTCGAAGTTCCCACGATCGGTGATCATGAAGAGCTCGCTGCCGTCCGGGGCTCCGTCGAGGCGCACCTTCAGGGTCGCGGTCGTCGAGCTCCTGGCTTCGATGACTTCGAACCCGCCCTCGATCGTGCCGCGCGCCAGCCGACCATGAAAGTCGACGAGCCAGAGCGTACCATCTTCCTGCTTGAACCCTGCCGCGTGAGGCGTGGACGTGGACAGAGTCGTTAGCTCCTCGTGATCTCCGCTCGACGTGACCCGGAAAAAACGTCCATCGAAAGTGCCGAACAAAGCCGATTGATCGTCGATGGCGACACCAAGCGTGACCGGCTCCGCGGATTGGCCGTAAGTTGCGCGAGCAGAGACTTCGTGTTTGATCGCATAACGCGTACACGAGGACGCCGGATCCACCGGGAGACGCGTCAGAATGGCTTCGATGGACCGCTCGTCCGAATCCTCGGCTTGAGTTTGCCCGGGCACAACACGCTTGACCCAGACAGGCGGCGGCAAACCGTCCCCTTTCGTCGGCCGGTCGAGCAGCTCGAGGTCACCTGACTCGAGCCCGAGCGTGGCCAGCCCGCATCGATTGGCGACGAGATACGTCGTGAGGTCGTCGCGCGACGAAAGCACCGGGAGAATCGAATGGACGTGGTCGACGTTGGCGGCTCGAACCAGAACCGGCTCTTCACCACGGACCACGACGACCACGACGCTGGTGACTCCGTCGAACGAAGGTGGGTCGATGGCCGTCGACTCGTGACAGCAGAGAACCGAGAGCGAGCCCAACACGAGCAAGGCAGACCTCGGCCAGAGGCGTGTGAAGGCAGCCTGCGCCACGAGCGCTCATGAAACCACGGGAGGCTCCCCAAAGGAACCGCCCCAACGTAAACTACGTAAGTAAACTTTCCTTCTCGGCAGCTACTCAGCGCCCGACAGATACTCGAGAACGACGAACCCATCCGCGGTCAGAGCTGAAGCGCTCGAGCCGCAAGCTGAAGGCCCGCGTCCTCACTCTCGAGCCCAAAACCTGCGCGGGAACACGTTTGGTGGTCGGCACGCTTCGTGCTGCCGAAGCCCTGCGATGATCATTCGCACGCTGCAGGAACCCATCCGAACCCACTACGCTCCGGTAAGTCCGACCCCCGAAACCCGCCCCGCACCTCAGCAGCCGAGCCTGGAACTCGTCGATCGAACTCTGCGAGCCCTCGATCGCCACGCAGGTAGGAATCGGGCGCCAGGCCTTGGCGCAGAGGCACCCGAGGGTTCGATCCCGGCGTCCGTGTTGATCGCCCAAGACCAGGCCACGCAGCGCGGAGGGAGGCGCCACGAGCAGGCCGCCTGTCACGGAGCGCCGCGCCCTCCCCCGCCGTCCTGCCAACCCCCGCCGTCCTGCCAGCCCCCGCCGTCCTGCCAGCCCCCGCCGTCCGAGCCCCCGCCGTCCGAGCCCCCGCCGAGCTCGTCCGAGCCCCCGAGCTCATGTCAGCCGCCGCGACGTCGAAGTCCCCCCAGTTCGTGCCATCCACCGACGCCTCCGAGCAACAATCCCCCGGACCAGTCCGCACCGCCGAGCTCACCGACTCCGCCGCGTCGGAGTCCGCCCCAGAGCCCGCCACCGACGAGCTGCCACCCGCCCTGCCAGCCTCCGCGCGTCAGCGAACCCCCCGCTGCGCCTCCGCCCCAAAGCGAACCCCCCGCTGCGCCTCCGCCCCAAAGCGAGCCCCCGGCGCGACGCCCGCCGGAGCGCAGGCCACCGGATCGGAGGCCGCCGAATCGACCCGAGCCTGGGTATCCAAACCGCAAGGCGCCCCCGACGGACCTCCCGCCGTTCCGGCCAGAGTCCGGATATCCGGATCCCGCAACGCCGCGCTACCGCAAGGAAGCCGAGTATCCGACTCACCCGCAGCGAGATGGGTTTCCGCAGACCCCGGCGTTCATGAAGCATACTCAGCCCACGCTCGACGAGTTGCTGGGCGAGCTCGCGAAACTCATTGGCGCTTGATTCGATCTAGCCCGCTCTCAGCAGGAAGGCCCTGGGCGCCCCCTCCAAGGCGGGAGCTCCGACCATCCATGTCCCCGCGGTAGTGGGCACGAAATGAGTAATCACGAACCCCGGCGCGACCGCCCGTGACTCGCAAAGCCGCTCATGGGTGTACTGACCGACGATGCCGTGCCGCGTGCCGAATAGAAACCCATCCCCAAACCGCGTAATCGCCCGAACCGAGTCGATGGGTTGGGGTTCGAGGAGCGGAGCCCAGCGGCCCGTCGACCTGACGAAGAATTCGGTGTCGATGTGAGTCGAGCTGACGAGCACCATCCCCAGCTCGGTCTCCGCCCACCCATCGAACGAGCGGGCGTTCGTGGCTTCGGTCGTCATCTCCGCGTCTTTCAGGTGGTAGGTCTCGGTGCCGTCCCACCTCGCCACGATGAACTCGTCGGGTCCCAACCACCAAAGCCAATCGGCGCCCTCTGGGAATTGGTGGATTTGTTCGAAGACCTGCCTCGTCGAGCTCCAACCGTAGAGGGCCTCCCCGCCGAGTAGAACGAAGAGCTCGTCGCCGTCCGGCGAGGCAGTGATCGCGGCGAGGTAATAATCCGAGGACTCCACCCGAGGAAGCTCCTCGAAGCCCGCGGCGAACCCACCTCTGAAGAGCCGATCGGAGGCGTCCCGCGCGAACGATATTCCGTCAATCTCTGGAGTCAGCTCGACACGAGGTCCCGCGAGCATGGGCACCTCGAGCTGGAAAGCGGCCTCCGCGCTCACCCGAAAGAGCTTCGTCGGATCCTCCGGACCCGTGCTTCCTGCGACCAACAGCGAGCCGCCCTCGCCCGCCACCGCCGAGCTCAGCATGATGATTCCGGGGAGCTCATAACTCACCTCGATCTCGAACTCAGTGCAAGGATCCTCGATCTCGGCGATGGACGTGCTCCTCAGGGCAAGTAACCAATCCGGTGGCGGCTGCGCCACCCACCCGCCCAACCCTCCAGGTCTTGCGGTCTGCCCAACCGACAGAATCTCACCCCGAGGCACCGAGCCACCTCTTGGGTCGACGCCGAGCTCGCCTGTTCCGATCCCCAGCTCAGCGAGAGACTGCTCATAAAACATGATCGCCACATCCATGGGCGCCTCGCCGTCGGCGGTCACGAGCAGCTCGGCAGTGGGTACGTCGAAGGCCCAAAGCCGCGCCTCCGACCGCTGTCGCGTCGCGATCACCACGCTGGTGGCCTCCTCCGGCGGCAGCGGAATCGAGACGACCGCCACCGGCTCGCACGCGAAGAGCAACCAGACGCTCAGGGTCGGCGAAGCGCGTCGGGGCACGCAGCTGAGCATACTCGGGCGAACCGCAAACCGGTAGCCACGCGGCAGCCGCGGACGCGTTGCCGAAGTTTCAGGACCGGCGTCGAGTCCCATGTATGCTCCCGCCGATGATTCGGTTCCTGCAAAAAGGCGCTGACGGCCCGCCGATCGCGGATGCGGATCTGATCTCCAAGTCCTTCGTACGAAATCGAGCTCGAGTGCTCACGTCGCTCACGCTGATTTACGGCTTCTATTACACCTGCCGGATTGGTTTTTCGGTCGTCAAAAAGCCGCTGATCGACGCGGGCGTGTTCGATGCGAGCCAGCTCGGAAAAATCGGCGCGTGCCTGCTGGCGGCATACTCGATTGGCAAGCTCGTGAATGGGTCGGCAGCAGACCGAGTCAACGTCGCCCGCTTCATTCCGCTCGGCCTCTTGCTTTCGGCGGGTATGAATTTGCTGATGGGAGGCACCACCGTCTTCCTGCTCGCGTGCGTGCTCTGGTTCTTGAATGGGCTCTTCCAGGGGGTCGGAGCCACCGCGAGCGTCGTCAGCCTCACTCACTGGTTCACCGGCGCCGAGCGCGGCCGAGCCTACGGAACCTGGAGCGCCGCCCACTCCATCGGCGAGGGCATCACGTTCCTGATCACCGCTCACCTCGTGAGCTTGGCCGGCTGGCGGGCCGGCTTCATCGCTCCGGGCCTGCTGTGCATCGGCGTCGCGCTGGGCGGGTTCGTGGTGCTCAGAGATCGGCCCCAAGTGTACGGGTTGCCTTCGGTCAAAGAATGGAAAGGTGAGTCCGGGGAGCTTCACCATCTGGCCGACCGAGCGGAGATCCGGGCCGCGCAACTCGCCGTGTGGAAGTCTCCGGTGATCTGGGTCTGCGGACTCTCTTCGGCGCTCATGTACGTGACGAGGTACGCGGTGAACAACTGGGGCGTGCTGTACTTACAGGAGGAGCGCGGCTACTCGATCGTCGAGGCCGGCGCGATCGTCGGTGTGAATACGATCGCCGGCTTCGTCGGCTCGGTCGCCTATGGGTTCATCTCCGACAAGCTCTTCTCGGCTCGCCGCCCGCCCGTGACCCTCATCTACGGGATCATCGAAGTCCTGTCGCTCGTCGTGATCTTCTTCGGCCCGAGAGACACCGCACTCCTGACCATCGCCTTCATGGCTTATGGGTTCACGCTGTCGGGGCTCCTCGCGGTGCTCGGGGGTTTGTTTGCCGTGGACCTCACACCCAAGAAAGCCGCAGGCATGGCGATGGGCTTCATGGGTTTCATTTCGTACGCCGGAGCCGTGCTTCAGGAGCTCGTCTCCGGAGAGCTCATCCACGCGGGCACGACGATCGCCGCGAATGGATCCAAACACGTCGATTTCTCCACCGCCATCGCCGTGTGGCTGGGTTCGAGCGTCCTGTCGATGCTTCTGGCGGCCACCCTCTGGAACGCCAAACCGGTAGACTGAGTATACTCAACTCGTGCCGCGAGCTCAGGCCGCGAGCTCAGGCCGCGATCACATCGAGCGCCAGGGCGACCGCCGCGAAGTGTGTCGCTGCCGCCAACACCACGAAGGAGTGAAAGATCTCGTGGTACCCAAACACGGTAGGCCACGGGTCAGGCCTCCGAAACGCGTAGGCGAGCGCGCCGAGTGAATACAAAGCACCTCCGGCCATCACGAGCAGAGTGACCGTCGGCCCTGCCGAGGCGTTGATCGACGGAAGGTACCCGACCACGAACCAACCCATCGCCAAGGCCAAGCCGGCCACGAGGCCCTTCGGAGCGGAAATCCAAAAGAGCGCGCGCAGCGTTCCAAGCCCCGCGCACACCCACGCGAACGCGAGCACGCGGTGGCTGTGCTCCGGCGGAAGGGTCATCGCGAGCGGAGTGTACGTTCCGGCGATGAGTACGAAGATCGCGGCGTGGTCGAGCCGCCGCATCCTCTGACGAGCCCGCGCGGACCAATTCACCCGATGGTAGAGCGCGCTGATCCCGAGCAAGGCCACGAGGCTCAGCACGTACACGGCAGCTGCGAAACGCGCGGCCGCGCGGTGCGATCCCGCGATCAGAAACGGTCCGGCAACGACCGCGAGGAAAAAGGAGAATTGATGCACCCGGCCTCGCAGGGATGGTTTTGCGGAAGCCGACTGGTCCATGAGCCAATATCGCACCTCCGTGTCACGGTTTCATCACGAAGGCCCGCACCGCTCCGCACCCTACTGGTCGGGGCTGGAGAGCCCTGACTCACTCGCGGATAACTTCCCTGCCTCCTCGGACACCGTCAACCCACCCGCGCGCGCCTCACCCCCGGACAAAGTGAGTAGGCCGGGCTCGGCGCCGGGCAGCGCGTGACGCTCCTTGATGCGGTCGATCGCCATCGAGGCGGCTTCGCGCAGGCGGCCTGCAGACAAGCGACCCACCCGCGCCTTCAGCGCTTCGATCGACGCCGGCGAACCATACTGCGCCAAGCTCCGAGCCGCAGCCACGCGGGCCGCCAAATCATCGTGGTCGAGGTAACTCAGGACGTCGGGCTCGGCTCCGATCTTTCCAAAGCTCTCGATGAGCGTCGCGATCCCGGCCGGTTTCACGAGCGGAGCATAGTGCCGAAGCTCTCGGGCGGAAGTCTCGATCGAAGACTCAGCTCCGGTCGCCAAATATCCGGCGACCAGCTCGAGCAAGATCGAAGCCTGCACCCAACCGCTCGCGAGCTCGAACGAGTCGAGCAGGAGCCTCCTGGTGGGCGCTTCTTTGAATCCTCTGAGCAGCACCACGAACGCATGGTCCCGAACGTCAGCGTCCAGGCGCGGGTGAGTCACCACGTCCTTCAACATCTCCCGCGCGACCTCCGAGTCGTCCGAGCTCTCTGCGACCATCAACTTCAGAGCAGGCTCGCCCGAGGCCGCGGCGCTCGAGAGGGCACGCTTCGTCTCCTCGGCTCCGGCATGAGTAGCCATCAACACACTCAGACTCCGCTCCCTCACCGCCAGACTCGGATCCTCTCGCACGTTATTCTCCAGCAAAGCCTCGAGCGGACTCTCCAGGACGGCGCGCGCACCGACCTCGGCCAACGCTGGAAGCGCTCGCTCCAACGAACCTTCACCCAGCTCAGGCGCCGCGAGATCCAAAGTGACCCAGCCCTCAGACGAGCTCTCCGACGACCCGACCTCGAGCCTCACGCCCGCTTGCCGAATCGACTCCACCAGCGCACCCGGGATGAACGCGGTCGCCGCGACGTGATCCGTGGACGCGGGGCCTTCCTTCGTGAAGACGGTGGATACGGTCCGTTGGGGCGACGCCGCCAGCCGCAGACGAGCTCTCAGCAAAATTCCGTCGTCGAGTTCGACCGACGCTTCGAGACCCCGGATCGCTCCAGCGTAGGACAGCCGTTTTGCATACCAAGGGCTCGTCCGAACCAACCCGAGTCGCTTGGCCGCCTGCTTCAAGACCGAACGCCCGGACTGGATCCGGCCGCGGCGCTTCAAGTGCCACACGACGGCCACCGCCCCCATGGCGGCGAAGCCAACAGGCACGCCGATCACCAAGAGCGCCAGGAGCGCGGTCAGCACGGATCGAGCGTACCACACGGGGTCGGGCACGGCAGGCGGGTCGCTGAAGAAGGCCCCGAAACTCATGACGTGCCCGGCCCGTGCCGGTGCTCATGCCGTGCCCGTGCCCGTCCGTGCCCGTGCCCGATTCACCGGGCCCGAGCCCGTGCCCAATCCTCAGGATCGACTCGGAGCTCGAGGCCCTTCAGTCCTCATCCAGATCCTTCGCTCCGAGCCCCATGTGCCCCAAGCCTTTGCGCTGATCCCGCATCACACTCTGCACCCATCGAGTCATCAGCGTCGGATCGAGGTCGATGAGATCGTGTTTCCATCCGTCGAAGAAGAAGTTGGCGTCGGTGAAGCTCCCCTTCTTCGTCTTCGCGTACGCGGCCTTCGCCATTCCGCCCGGCGAGACCACGTCGAGCGGCATGGACAGGAAGTGCACGTGCTCCAGGCCCTCGGCGACCGTCTCGAGGTCGAAGGTCTCCATGCCCAGGGTGAGTCGCGCGAACCCCTTTCGACACGCTTCACGCTGCTCCGTCGTGGTGAATACGTCGGGCGGGAACACGCCGAAGCTCAGCGCCGTCTCGGTGATGCTGCGATATACGAACTGACCCATCGGATTCCATGGGTTCGTGAGCGCCGCGTGAAAAGCCGCTCGCATCGGATCGTGGAGCGACATGGACTTCGTGTAGGGCGCGACCAGCATGAGTTTTTGGAAGCGATCCGGGTGCGTCTGTTTGGCGAGCGCGGCGATTCCACCTCCGTAGGACAGCCCGAGCAGGTGAACAGGAGCCTTGACGCCCAAAGTGTCGAGCGTGGCCATGAGGACCGAGACCTGGTCCTTCGGATCGATGTCGTCTGCGAGCGACTGGCCACCGGTCTTTTCCAAATCTCTCAAGAGCGTCTCGCCCTGCCCTAGGAGCGCCACCGAGACGAGCGTGTGCCCGTGCGTCTCGGTGAGTGTATCGATTTTTTTCGACCGACTCGCAGCTCCGTTGAGCCCGTCCAAGTAGACGATGGGTGGCCAATTCGATGGGTTCTTGCCGGGGCGTATCCGGACATGGACTTCTTCCCCAGTCGGCAGCGTAATCAGGCCGTCGAAGGAGCCCTTGGTCGCGAGCGCTTCGTAGGGTCCCTTCGTTCTCACGACTGAGAACCCGGCGCCTTCGAGCGCAGCGGATCCCGCGGCGTCGCCGGAGTCGGGCGTCTCGCCCGCACGATGAACGTCCGCGAGGGCCCGACGACCTGCGGCGGCGTCGCGGGCTGGTGTGTTGCGCATCCGAACAGCCATGAGTCAGCCCTCCACCTCGGCCCGGATCACGAGCCCTTGGCCGCCGAACGGGCTCTCCCAACTCAGCCGCTTGCCGTCGACCGTAGTTGCATTGTGAGAAGCCACCTTTGCGCTGACTTCGAGCTCGAACCGAACCGAGCCGCGCACCGCCGCGCCGGGCAGGTCAGGAGCCGCGCCAAGGATGGAGATCGACCGGCCCGCTCGCGTCACCGTGAAGCTCGCGAAGGGACGGATCGGGTCGCCGCCAGGCGCGGACGGGCTGAGTACCAAGTTCGGAACGACAGAGAGATCGTCGACCGAGAAGGACGTTCGCGACGTCACGACCAAGCCCTTGCGTTTGGCCTCGACAGCCACCAACCGCGCACCTGCCGGCAGCACCTTCGAGATCGTCTCCGAGAGCTCGTCGGCCTGCGCCTTGTGGACGACGTCGAGGTCTCGGCCCGCTCGATCTCGAACGGCCTGAAGCTCCGCTTCGTCGAGCGGAACGCCAGACTCGGCGTGACTCTGCCGAGCCATGCTCACGACGAGTGGATCTAGATCGACGGTCGTGGAGATCGAGACGACCGCGGGGACTCGCTCACTCATTGGGCACCGCTACTCCTGCCACCGGGGTCGCCTTGATCTTCCCTTGCATGATCGTGGTCATCCACGCCGCGACGAACGCGGGATCGCCGCGAACGAGGTCATGCTTTCCTTTGTCCTGTTCCGGCGCGAAGAGGACGCTGCCGGTCTTCACTCCTTTGAGCGCCAGGACATTGCCCTCGGGCGACGAAGCGCCATCTTCGGGGACGATCAGGAAGTGGATGTCGGTCTGATCCTTCACGGCGTCCTTCAGCTCGAACTTCTCGAGCCCCATGGTGAGTCGGAAGAGTCCTTCGTGGAACGCGCCGGGATGTTTCTTGAAGACCTCGGGCTGGTAGTCGAAGGTCTTGGCGAGCGTCGACTTGGCCGCGGATCGATACCAACTCTCGCCGAACGGATTCCACGGATTGTTTCGCATCATCTTGACCATCGGCTCGTTCTTGGCGGCGCTCTCGATGTAGGGCGCGACGAGCATGGCTTTCGAAAAACGCTCCGGCGCGAGCCTGCGGCAGTCCGCGGCGATCGCGCCGCCGTAGGAAAGTCCGGCGACGCTCACCTTCTTCTTGATGCCGAGCGCGTCGAGCGTCTCGAGCACCGTCTTCACTTGCTCCTCTGAGGAAATGTCGTGGTCGAGCGACTTGCCGCCCTTCTGCAGGTCGCGAACGAGCGTCTCCCCTTGGCCGGTCAAATAGACCTGGATGAAGGTCTGCCCCATCGCGCCCATGCCGTTCGCGAAGGCCGCGTTGCGTTCGTGACGCGCCGCGATCCCGTCGAGCATCACGATCGGCTCGTTCGACGCGGGCTTCTTGCCGAGCACGACGTTCACATAGACCTCTTGTCCGCTCGCCGTGGTCACGTAGCCGGTGAAGTCACCGCGCGCCGCGAGCTTCGCGTAGGGGCCGGTCGGACGACCGACCGCGGGCAGCGCTTCGGCGCCCGCGCGGTGGGCCGGAGCGGCGGGGCGCGCGCCGTCGTTCGCGAACACATCGACCGGGCCTGCGTTGTTGGGCGCGTTGTTGGGCGCAGCTGGGATCGCTCCAGCTGGTTGAGCGGGTGCTTCGGCAGGCGCGGCGTGGGCGCGGGCTGGGCGAACGGCCATGCCGTTTTATGCGACACCGACGTTCATTTCGCAAGGAGCTTCCGCTGAACTAGACCTCGGCATTTCCCGAGCGCTGATCGGATCTTATGTGGCTCGCCCGTAGTTCTCGCATTGACTCGAAAGTCCCCCAGCGCCTAGGGGTCGGGCGTGAAATCAGGCCGCTTTGGAGCCCTCTCTCTGCCCCTCCTTCTCACCCTGTCCGCGTGCCAGGCTCCTGACGGCTTTGGGGACTCACGCAGCGGCCTGTCGTCCGTCGCTGACTTCGGATCCAACCCTGGCCGGCTGAAAATGTACCACTCCGTGCCGGCGGGCCTGCCCGCGGGTCGACCGCTGGTAACTTTGCTCCATGGCTGCGGCGACACCGCTGACAACTTCGCGTCGGCCTGGGCCGAGTGGACCGAGCTCTCCGTAGCCCACCGCTTCGCGCTCCTGTTCCCCGAGCAGCAGCCGGAAAACAACGTTGGGGGGGTCTCTTGCTTCAACTGGTTCGAGTCGGGCAATCATGAGTCTGGGGAAGGCGAGAATCTCTCCATTCGGCAAATGGTCGAAGAGATGCAAAGCCAATTCTCGACCGACGCGAATCGAAGTTATGTGGTCGGTTTTTCTGCGGGAGGCGCCGCGGCGGTGAACGTGCTCGCGACCGAGCCCGCGCTGTTCGCTGCGGGCGTAGCGATCGCGGGCGTTCCTTTTCTCTGCGCGACCTCCATCTTCGACGCGTTCACGTGCTTGAGCGGCGCGATCACGAACACTCCGGAAGACTGGGCCGCCTTCGTCACGGACGTCGATCCGACCTACTCAGGCGCCCGACCCAGGCTGAGCACATGGCAGGGCGCGACGGACGGCGAAGTGGCCGAATCCAATCAGGCCGAGCTGATCGAACAATGGACCGCTCTTCACGGCATCGACGCCACGGCCGACGCCACCGAGTCGATCCTCGGCGGCACGAGGACGGCTTACGCCGCTCTGAACGGCAGGGTGATGGTGGAGGCCTACTCCTTTGCCAACGTCGGTCACGAGATCGAAGTGGGTTGGGCCAGCAAGATGGCCGAGTTTTTCGAGCTCACCGGAGCGTCACCCACCGACGCAGGCGTCCCCGTCGAGCTCGACGCCGGGTTCGACGACTCCGGGTTCGGTGATTCGGGTGCCACGCCTGACGCAGCAGACTCACCAGACGCCACCGCCGTCGGGGACGCCCAGATCCGTGCCGACGCACGCGACGGTGCTTCGATCTCCGAGCCGAAAGACTCCGGCTGCGGCTGCAGACACAGCTCGAGCAACTCACCCCTCGCGGCCCTCCTCGCTCTCTCGTTACTCATCCGCCGACGCTCATGGCGGGGGTGACTCATGGCGCACGTGATCGCGCGACTCTCGGAGCTCCAGGACGAGACGCCTGCGCGTGTGTCCACGCCTCGCGGCGTCTGCGCCGTCGTCCGGGTCGGGCGGGAGGTTCACGTGCTGGACGATACCTGCCCCCATCGAGGCGGGTCGCTCGGACAGGGCTCGTTCGAGGCCGGCGTGATCGTGTGCCCGCTTCATCGCTGGGCGTTCCGGGTCGACACGGGGCGCGGCGTCGGGATCGCCGCGGCGACCTTCGTGGAGCGGTTTCCCGTCGAGGTCGTCGGCGACGAAGTGATCAGCGAGCTCGCGTGAATCCTGCGTCTCGTTGACTCCCTCGCGTTCCCAGCCTCTACTCTGCGAATGGAGGCACCAGCCAAACCTGGACATCCGGAGGTCTTCGACCTCCGCAAGCTCTCCCCGGACGGCGCCGAGCTCGACCAGCCGCTCGCCGCAGCCTGGCTCGACGCGGAGCTGAACGACCCGGAGGGCAGCGACGACCTGACTCTGGTAGCCAAAGGCGACGGGCACCTGGCGCTGCGCCTCGAGTGGGTCGACCCGCTCGCGCAGCGGCTGACGCTGCGTTTGAAAGGCCACGCGACAGCCCAGCTCACCACGCACTGCGTGCGCTGCCTGGCCGACGTCGAAATCCCAATCGACGTGTCTCTGGACACGACGCTCATGGCTGAAGACGAAATGCGGGAGGACGCAGGCGAGTTGGAGCTCTCCACGGAAGACCTCGAGGAGGTCACTTACAGGGACATGAGCGTCGACGTGCCGAGGATGATCCGCGAGGCGGTCCTCCTCGAGCTCGACATGAATCCGACCTGTGAGGACGAGGAAGCGTGCGAGGCGCGAACTCAGGAGCTGATTTCGTCGGCGGTGCCCGCAGAGCCTGAAGCCGTCGATCCGCGCTGGGCGCCGCTCTTGGCGCTCAAACAAAAGGGAGCGTGACGGCCCTGGGATCCTACTGCTTCTTGGTAGGGATCGGGCTCACGAGCTTCGAGGTGATGCCTTCGAAGTTCCAACCGACCAACACACCCGAGCTCTGATCGTAGAATCGCGTGCCCAGCTGAAACCCAGACGTGCCCGAAATGGCCCAAACATCGAACCCTTCGTGAGTTCGCTTTCCGGTGATTCGACCGGTCGGAGTCACGAGGCCGACCTGCCGGTCGGCGGCCGCGAGATACAGCTGCCCCACCACGACCTCCGCACCCATGTGCGGAAACTTCATCGGACGCCTGTCCGAATACTCTTGGTCATTGAGGTTGCCGCCGCCGTGCTCGGGAGGATTGACTTCGAAATCGGCCTTCAACGACCCCGGTTTGCCTTTGAATTTGAGAGTGACGTCGTAGTGCTCGGTCCTGTCACCGGCCGTATAACTCACCTGGTAGGTGAGTGCGACGCCCGGCGCGAACGGAGCTTCCGAGCGCCTGCTGCAGCCAGGACCGAGAACCAGCGCAAGAATCGTCGCAAATGCCAGACCCCATCGAAACATGGCGCACCTTCCCAGAATCCCAGGCGAAGCGCAAGCGGGACGACCGACCTGCGGCGATTCAGTTCAACCTCCGCACGAAAGACTTTTCTCCAAAAATCCTCTGTGTTCTCTGCGTTCCTGCTCTGTGTCCTCTGTGGCTTGCCCAGCGCCGAGCGATGATCGTCGACATATCGCGCAACTTGCACCCAGCGCAAACCGACCCGGCGAATTTCTCTGACTTGCCACGTCCGATTCCGACCCCAACGTCCCGGATCGGACTCCCAGGTGATGGGGCCCTTCGGCCGGTTGACGGTTGTCGGGCCCTCCCCATTGGCCGACGATCTCGACGTGTCCAAGCCCCTGTCCATGGCCATCGTCGCGCTCGGGCTCGCGCTGGGGGTGGCTCCGTCGCTCTTCGGCGTCGACGGTCCGGTGTACACCGAAGACGTTCACTTCCAAGTTCGCATCTCCGAGACCACCTACCGCGGCACCGCGAACGAGGTGTTCCTCATGTTGGATCGAGCGGGCGGCCGCAATCGCCTGCAGGTCGCGCGCCTCATGAGCAACGTCGGCGGCGACACCTTCGAGGCGACGGTCCCCCTCGAGGAGGGTGAGTACATCTACGTCTTCGTCGCCAACCCTCGTCAGTACGTGGACCTGACCGACGAGAACCTCAACCCGGACGACGTCCCCGACTCGAGCTTCTTCAACGATCCGCATCCTCGCTTCACCGGCTACGGCGGCCAGTACGGCAAGGACAACGTCTACCGCGTCACCAACCCCAAGCGCCCCAAGCTCTCCGCGGTCTCTCCCACGAGCGGCTCGGTCGTAGCGGCGCTCCCGGTGACGTTGCGAGTCCGCGCGGAGCTCGGTTCGGACGGCTCCGCCATCGACGCCGCCTCGGTCTCCGTCGCGTACGAGCGCGAAGATCCGTACGGATCCTTTCCAGGCGCCCTGGTGCCTCCGGCCGCGGACTTGGTCAACGTCGCCGGAGCGACTTACGCCAGCGGAGAAGTCTCCGTGTCGCTCGCCTCGCTCCCCGAAGGGCTTCGAAGGATCCACGTCGACTTGAAGAGCCAGAGCGGCTTCGAGGCCAAGACCCTGGTCGTGCCGCTCTTCGTGAACGCGCAAAACCAGGCGCCCCGGGCCAAAGCCGGACCCACCCGCTTCGGCTACGTCGGGCAGTTCATCGAGCTCGACGGCGGCTGGTCCGAGGATCCCGACATGCTCGGATTTTCCAACTTCACCTGGCGCAAGGTCTCAGGCCCCGGCAACGTCGAGCTGCGCGGGGTCCGCCAAGAACCCCGCAACAACGACGGAGCTCAGCGACGACCCGACGGCGTGCCCGTCGTCGACGCCGACGGGAACTTCGTCGCCGACGCGCTCCCCGCGCCCGGACCCATCCCGCAAGCCAGGTTCGACGCCGCCGGTGAGTACGAGCTCGGACTCATCGCGACCGATCGCGGCGGCCTCGCCAGCCCCGAATCGACGACCAAGGTGATCGTGAGCGCGCGCTATCAGCCCGCGTGGAGACTGCGACTTCACGTGGGTGAACGAAATGGTCGGGTCCTGATCTCCGCGGGCGCCTCCGACGTTCCGAACGGCGTGCCCGTTCGTTTCTACGCGGACTCTCTGACCCCCTTCTCGCTCAATGCCGTCAACGATCGCGAGGCCGAAGCCGATCGTCCCGCGGCCGGCGCCTATTTCGTACACGCCATCGCCGGCGATCCCGGCAACGAGACGAGTTATCCGGCCGAGGCGATCGTCATCGTTCGTCCCGACGGAACGCTCGAAGGCCGAGACACCGCGCGCTCGTCGAAGGTCTGGCGCGACGACACCAACCTATACCTGTTGTTCGTGCGTGAGTTCTTCGACAAAAACGGAGACGGTGAAGGCGACCTCGAGGGTGCGATCGAGAAGCTGCCGTGGATCAAGAGCCTCGGCGCCAACGCCATCTGGGTCATGCCGGTGGAGCCGAGCGGCACCACCCACGGCTACGCCATGGACGCCTTCTTCTCGGTTCACGACGACTACGGCAGCGCGGAGACGCTCCGGCGATTCATCGATCGCGCCCACGAGCTCGGGATCCGCGTGGTGCTCGACCTCGTCTTCAACCACACCTCCGTGAAACATCACTGGTGGCCCGGCGCCGAGGATCCGAGCGGCTTCTCGCGAGATCGATACGTGTTCAGGCCCGACGGCTCGTTCCAATACGCGTTCGATTTCGTCTCGTTGCCGGACCTCGACTACGGCAACCCGATCGTGCGCGCCACCGGCCAGGCGCGCGCGAAGTTCTGGATGGACCTCGGGTTCGACGGCTTCCGCTGCGACATCGCAGGCTTCACGCCCAGACTCATGTGGCGCGGCGTTCGACGCGAGGTGCTCTCCCACACGATCGAAGGTTTCATGCTGGCCGAGATCATCCCGCCCCTCGAGGACTATCTCGAAGGTCAGTTCGACGCGTTTTACGATCCGTGGACCTATTGGGAGACGCGCGACGCGTTCGCCGGAAACAAAGACTTCTCGTCCCTCGACACCGCCATCAAGGCCGCCGAGCGCTACGTGCAGAATGCTCCGCGCGGAATCATTCGCGACAAGGTCGATCCGGCGGACGTGATTCGCGTGCGCTATCTCGACAACCAAGACGAGGATCGCTTCCTCTTGCTCGCAGGTGGCTCTCAGGATCGGCAGCGCGTGGCCTCGGCCGTGCTGCTCACGATGCCCGGGGTCCCGCTCATCACCTACGGCGACGAGTCCGCGCTCGTCGAAGGTCGCGGCCGCATGACCTTCACGCGCAACCCAGAGATGGTCGCGCACTACAAAAAATACCTCCGAATTCGGAACGGCAACCCAGGCCTGCGCGGACAGAGCTCGGACAACTTTCCGGGCGCGGGCAACCGTTACATTCGCATCTCGAGCGACGACGACATGAACGGCCGCCAAGTCTTCAGCTACCTACGGCACGGCAACAACCAGAGCTTCGTCGTGCTCGCCAACCGCGGGCCGGCACCGGTCACCGGCACTCGCGCGCAGTTTTACGTGGGTCGCGAGATCCTTGACCGCATTCCCGAGGACCCGATCGTGATGACGAACCACGCCAATCCTCGAGACATCCTCACTGTCGGCAAGCAGCAGCTCCAGTCCGGGCACATCGCGCCGGTCGGCGGCTATGAAGTGAAGGTGTATCAGCTCGGTACCGTCGAAATCCCAGATGGAGACGCCGACGGAATCTTGGACTCCTTCGACGGGTGCGTCGGCGTTCCGAACGGCTCGGACCAAGACGACGACTTCGACGGCGTACCCAACGCCTGCGACCACTGCGCGAGCTCGACGACACGAGAAGACGTCGGAATGGACGGCTGCGCCCGCGCGAGCGGCGCGCCGAGACCTACCTACACACTCGATGGAACGCTCGACGACGCGAGCTACCAGGTCGCCTCCGGCGACGGACTCACGCTCTACGCGTCCTTCAACGGGCGGGTGCTCTACCTCGCCACGAACGGCGCCAGACCGGGCCGGGACCACGTCATTTTGTTGGACGAAGATGATAATCCTCTGGAACCCGCGGCGTTCGGAAAGGCCGGACGCGTCGCCGCTCGGTGGTCGTTCATCGACGAGGGACGAACCGACCGCACCGAGTGGGCCGGCCCGTGGGTCGGCACCAAGGCCGCCTCGAACACTCCGGTCGCCGACGGCGTCGCCGAGACCACGATCAACTTGGTGGAGCGCTTTGGAGCGTCGTTCCCACAGCACGTGAGAGTTGCGGTCGTCGCCTACGACGGCGCCGACCTCGCTGGGCAAGCGCCCTCCGCCACGACGCCGGGATCGGACGTCTCGACGGACGAGCTCCTCGAGCTCCCGCTGGTCGCGCCCGAGATCACCGCCGCCGGCCCGGTCGAACCGACGCGTGACGCTGGCTTGCCCGCGACTCGAGACGGCGGCGGGAGCCCGACCGACGACCTCGACGGCGACGATGTCGCGGATGGCGTCGACAACTGCCTCGGCGTCCAAAACGCAGATCAGGCCGACCACGACGATGACGGCCGCGGAGACGCGTGCGACGACTGCCCGCTCACCTCGCCCGGCTCCCCCATCGACGGGCGCGGATGCGAAAAAGACCCGGGCACCACCGGACCGTCCTTCGATGAAGATGAGACCGACAAACAGCGCGAGGGCTGCGGATGCGCCTCGACGCCCCGCGACCGTTCGACCACGCTCGCGCCCATGCTCCTGCTCGCCGCCCTCTTCTTCCGCCGACGATTTCTCGCCGTGGCCTCCGCCTTGGTCGTCTCGGCATGCGGGGCCTTCGGCGAGCCTTCGGCGCCCGTCGAGGGGGAGCGGCTGATCTCGGGGCGGTTGGTTCCGCCGAGCCCCGCGGACGTTGGCCCCACCGTGATCGCATTGGAGCCGCTCGCGCTCGCGCTCGACGCCCGAGCCGATCCGAAGATCGCGCTCGTGCGCCGTGGCGAGGCCTTCAACCCCGCCGCAAACGGCGGCGAGCCGGTGGCCTTTCGCCTCTCGCTGCCCTCCGATCGGACCTTTCTCCTGTTGTTCCAGACGCCTGGTCAGGGCCAAAGCGGGCTCGGCAGGCTCGTGGCGCGCTTTCGCTTTCCGGCCGATGGCTCGGGAGCCTCGACCGACCTGCTATCTGCGCCGCTGCCGGGTGTGCCCGCGCCCGACCTCGAGCTCGGCACGGTGAAGATCACCACCTCGAGGGCCGTCGAAGGTGATCGCGAGGCCTTCGTACTCTTCGATGGCACGACGGATCGCAACCCGCTGGGGCAGAATGATGTGGATGGCGACGGAGCTCCCGACCTCGAAGACGCGGACGACGATGCCGACTTCATCCCCGACGAAGGGGATCTCGACAGCGACGGCGACGGCATCCCAAACGCCGACCAGGGCTTCGACGTGTTGCTCGCGATGGATCAAGATGGAGATCACGTGCCCGATGCGCTCGACAACTGATCGAATCGCCGCCGCGTGGTTCACCAAGCCCCCCGACTCCGCCGACACCTTGTTCTTCGTCGGAGACGCCACTCAGCAGCCGACGAAGAGCTCGCTCGCGACACTGCGCTGCAGAAGGCTCTGCACCATCTGCTGGTGTACTGCGGGGCTCGGATCGAGTCCGAGTTCAAGTCGCTCGAGGTCGAGAAGGACGGCAGAACGAACAGTCCAGAGCCCGCCGCGCGGAGGACGATCTCGCTCAGGCCTCGGCGAAAACGTCGAGCGATGCGCAACCGCGCGAAACACGAAAGAGCATCGCGATCGTGGCTGTCGTGCCTCGTCGAACGGAACGAATTTCGGAGATCGATGACCGCACCTGGCTGGGGCCCAACGAATCGGAGCGATTTTCGGAGCCCAAACGATTGCGCTCTCACGATCCTTCGTATTTGTACCTCTCGTGCGCCGCATCCGACAAAACACCCCCGAGAAGTTCTGGTTCGTGACTTCCAGGAGAGGCCGATGCGCGACGCGAAGCAGCGATGCATGACCGGCTGCGGCGATCACAAGCCGCGCTGTTCTTCCATTGAGGGCGTGGACTGCGGGCGGACGCGGGGCTCTCTGTCGTGCTCTTACAGCTCGACGTCGAAGCCGAGCACATCGAGCAGCGCGGAGCGGACTGTGGGCCAACGAGCCGCAGGTAGGCTCGCGATCCACGGGCCGAGCAGCACCCGATCGACGGAACGGATCCACTCAGGCTTGAGCACGCACGGACTCGGAAGGCCGTCGTCGGTCCCGAGCGCGACCTCCCAAGGCAGGTCACGCACCTGAGTGGACAGCGGAATTACGGGAACCTGCGTGAGCGAAGCGATGAGAACGTCACGACCAAGGACAAGCACCGGACGGCGCTTGTCCGGAGCTTCGAACCGAAACCAACGAATGTCACCGCGCGCGATCACAATGGGAACTCGGGCTCCTCGCTGTCTTCGATCGGCCCCTGAGGACCGCGCTGGAGCCACGCGCTCCAAAGCTCGTGTTGGGCCTCGTTCGACAGTCGTGTGTTGTCCTCGTATTCGGGTTCGAGGAGCACACGGACCCTCTTGCCCTCCAGGGGAGGGACTGCCGTGTCGAGCGAGATAATGTGTCCGTGGAGGATCCCCGTGGCGCTCTCGATCATTGTCCTTCGATTCTATGGGCTTGCAAGGCTGATGACCAGTCGGCGCGTTCAAGCGCGGTCCTGGTACGACACGACGATGAGTCGGAAGGCGTCCGCGAGCCCACTCGCTCGCTCGGGGGGTCAGGGCCAAAGCGGGCTCGGCAGGCTCGTGGCGCGCTTTCGCTTTCCGGCCGATGGCTCGGGAGCCTCGACCGACCTGCTATCTGCGCCGCTGCCGGGTGTGCCCGCGCCCGACCTCGAGCTCGGCACGGTGAAGATCACCACCTCGAGGGCCGTCGAAGGTGATCGCGAGGCCTTCGTACTCTTCGATGGCACGACGGATCGCAACCCGCTGGGGCAGAATGATGTGGATGGCGACGGAGCTCCCGACCTCGAAGACGCGGACGACGATGCCGACTTCATCCCCGACGAGGGGGATCTCGACGGCGACGGCGACGGCATCCCAAACGCCGACCAAGGCTTCGACGTGTTGCTCGCGATGGATCAAGATGGAGATCACGTACCCGATGCGCTCGACAACTGATCGAATCGCGCTGCTCGCGCTCCTCGCTTCCGCGTGCGGGTCCATGCCGAAGTCGGCGACGCCTCCCGCGTGGTTCACCAAGCCGCCAGACTCCGCCGACACCTTGTACTTCGTCGGAGACGCCACTCAACAGCCCGACGAAGAGCTCGCTCGCGACACCGCGTTGCAGAAGGCTCTGCACCATCTCTTGGTGTACTGCGGGGCTCGCATCGAGTCCGAGTTCAAGTCGCTCGAGGTCGAGAAGGACGGCAAATACGAACAGTCCACGGAGCTCGGCGTATCGGTGCATGGTGAGGAGATCGAGGTCCAACAGACCAAGTTGAGGTTGTGGCAAGTGGAAGCCGGCGGCGATGGCTACGCAGGCTACGCGCTCGTCGCGTGGCCGAAGGCAGAGTATGAGCGCGTCCTCTTGAGCAAGTCCGAGCAAGCCAAGCGCGCGCTCGAGCGCTATCTCGCCGCCGAGGCCGAGTTCGCAGGCAGAGATCTCGACGCTGCGAGCGGCTCGCTGACCGACGCGTCGCGATTCTTGGGAAAGTCCAAAGCGGTCGTCTCGATCGGACACGACACGATCAAGGACACCCGAATGTTACGCGTCGCGATCGAGAGCCTCGAGAAGCGGATCGCGGAGCTCGATGGCGCGCGCCGATCGGTGCTCGCGCTCGACGTCGTTTGTCGTTCCGATGCCAAGCCCGTTCCGTGCGATGTGCGGCGCGCGGGTGCGCTTCGGCAGGCTGTGGCTCAAGGGGGCAAGAAGGTCTCGCCGTCCAGCATCCCTGCCGAGCTCGTCTCCGGAATCCTCGACGCTCGGATCAACGGACGCGCGGGCCTCCCAAAAGATGCCGGCTTCGTCGTCGCCGTCGAGTATGTGACCGAGTTTCGCGAGAAGGATCAATACGGGTTCCAGTACGTGAACTACTCCGCGCGCGCCGCCGTGCTCGACGTGAGGACTGCGCAGGTCGTTCACACCAAGTCGATCCCACCGACCAAGGTCGGGCACGTGAAGCTGCAAGGCGCGATCGAAAAGGGCCTGAACGAGGCCGAGAAGTTGCTCGCGGCGGATCTCAAGTCGATGATCGGAGCGCTCGAGTGAGGTCGCTCGCGTGTTTTCTGTTCATCACCTGGGTAGGCGGCGCCGCGTCCGCGGGGCCAGTGCCGGCGGCCGCAGCGACTGAAAAAGGCGGCGGCCCGCTCACGATCGGTCGTCCCGCGCCCGCCTTCAAGCTTCGAAAGCTCGACGGCTCGCTCGTACGCCTCGACGCGCTCGCATACTCCGGCAAGGAGAAGCCGTGGGCCAAGCGTCGCGTGGTGTTGCTCGACTTCTTTCGAACCGACTGCGGGCCGTGCCGGGAAGGCCTCCCGAAGCTCTCGAGCCTTCACAAAAAATACGTCAACCGAGGGCTCGAGGTGATTCTGGTGGCGCTGCTCGAACCCGAGGAAGGTCGCGACAAGCTCACGCGTTACCTGGCGGACGTGAAACCTGAGTTCACGATCGTCGTCGACGACGCGGAGCATTGGTCGAAGAAGTTCCTCGGCGACCGCGTCCAAATTCCCGCGTTGTTCTTGGTCGACAAGACCGGCAACGTCGCCTTCAAGACGACCGGCCTCTCCGACACCGCCACCCTCACCGTCGCCATCGATCGCGCCCTCGGGAGCTCCTGAAATGATACCCAGCCTCTGCTTCGCGTTCGCCAGTCAAGTGCTCGTGAGCCAGAACGTGCCCCCCGAATTTCGCCAATCGAAGACGACCTTCGTCGACCCGGCGCTCCCGTCGACGTTGGTCTCTGCGGTGAAGAAAGCCGCCGACGCAGAGCTCGATCCCAAGCGAGGCGCGGGCAACGCGATCGAGATCCTCAAGGCGGAGCGCGCCAACCACGCCTCCGATCCAGCCATGCTCATGGCCATCGAGCTGCGGGTCGCCGCCACGGTGTTGCGAAGTCGCTTTCTCTCCGAAAAAACACCGGAGGCCGCGCGCGCTCAAAAGGCGTTGTCGACCTTCAGCAAGCTCGACCTGCGAGAGCCCGCGCTCCCGGGCTGGCTCGATCGCGCGCTCGTCGCGAACCCCGACGTGAAGAAGAAGCTCGAAAAAAGGGGCGGCCGAACCATCCGCGTGGCCTACCTCGTTCGAGGCTCCGGCCTCGACTCGGGCCGCGTTCACGCCGCGTTCGCACCGCTGTTCGAGGCCATCGGCTTCAAGCTCGAGCGCGCGCCCGCGGAGAAAGCGAGCTACGTGATCGAGCTCGCCGCCGACGAAGCTCGAGACGCCGCGGGCGCCCCAGTCGTGCGCCTCGCCCTAGAGCTCGAACGAACCGAGGGCGGTCGCGTGACTTGGAGGCAGAACCTGTTTCGTACCTCCGAGGGCCCGAGCGCTTCGCCCGCCATCGCGCTCGGCCTCGATTGGATCGCGGCGATCGGCGGTCGAGAGCTCTTGTTCCATTGGCTCGCGGAGCAAGGCATGATGGGCGTGTTGATGCGTCCCCCGAGCCCGGGAGGCCACCAAGAGCAGGACCACGAGCCCGCGCCCGAAAACACAAACCGCGTGCGAATTCCCAAGGCGACGGGGAGCGAACCTCCGCCCCCCAAGCTTCAGGCGCGGGAGGGCGCGCCCCTTCGAGTCCAGGGCGCTCCCAACGAACGATGAGCCGACGTCACATCGTCGCCAAAGAAGCCCTCGCGTACCTCCGAACCGCTGCCTACGCGAGCACCCCGCAGCATCGCCACCAACGAGGCGACGAAGACGCGCCAGGCTTGTTCCTCGTGCACGGCGTCGGTGCCACACCCGCGCAATTCCGCCTCCTCGCCAAGGCCCTGGCCAAGGACGTCGCGTTCGTCGACGACTTCGCTTACCGATCGACCCGCCCCCTTCGCGACGTCACCGACGAGCTCTCGCAAGCCATCGAGCTTCGAGCTGCCCGGCACGTCGCCGGGATGGTCGTCGTGGGCCACAGCCTGGGCGGGCTGCTCCTGCGAATGGTCCTCCAAAGCGACAGGCCCCCCGAACGCGTGGTCGGCTTCGTCTCGATCTGCGCGCCGCTCCATGGCACCACCCGCTGCGCCCTCGCCCCAACCAAGGACCTCCGCTCGATCACGCCGGGATCGAAGCTCTTCCAGCAACTCGACGCGACCCACCATCGGCTGGAATTTCTTCGCGGACGCTTACTGGCAGTAGGCTCAACGAGCGATCACTTCGTGGAGCCAAAGTCGAGCGCGTATCTCCCGGATGCGCCAGTCCTAGAGCTACGCGACTCCGGACACGTGTCGAGCCTTTTCGACGAGCGAGTCCACGAGGCCATTCGGAAGGTGATCAGAGCCGCACGAATGACGCGGATGGGCGGGAGGAAGTAACTCGGACCGGCACGGGCACGTTGGTCGGATCCCGGATCGCGGATCCCGGATCGGGCACGGGCACGTTGGTCGGATCCCGGATCGGGCACGGGCATGGGCACGTTGGTCGGATCCCGGATCGGGCACGGGCACG
>CAYXDO010000066.1:27913-56873 GCA_964463485.1 uncultured Myxococcales bacterium
GGATCGGGCACGGGCATGGGCACGTTGGTCGGATCCCGGATCGGGCACGGGCACGTTGGTCCGCGACTCGAAAAACTTTGAGGTGAGACTAGGATTTCCGGTGGTCGTAACGCAGCCGCTGCGCTTCGAAACTCGCCACGGTTCAGCACGGACTTCGTGCCCGTGCCCGTGCCCGTGCCCGTGCCCGATCCGAGTGCCCGTGCCCGATCCGAGTGCCGTGCCCGATCCGAGTGCCCGTGCCCGTGCCCGATCCGATCCGATCCGATCCGATCCGATGATTTACAGCCGAGCCAAGTAAACTTCGAGCCTTCGCAGATCCTCGTTCACTCGCATGTACGTGGCCTGGCCTTCTTCGTCCTTCAAGATCTTCTGCACGGCCGAGAGCGCAGACTTGTCCCCGAAGCTCCAGTACGTCGCGATCGCCGCGGATCGCACGAAGGTGTCTTTGTCCGACAGCGCTTTGGTGAGCGCTGGCAGGGTGCTCTTGTCCTTCAACCGACCGAGCTCCCACGCCGCCTTCTCACGTACGAGCTCGCTCTTGTCCTCGAGCTTGTTCGACCAGCAGACCGGATCCGCTTTGCACTCGGCCGCTGCCTCGACGCGGGCCATGCGCTCCGTCATGTACTTCTTCACGTCCTCGACCTTCTCGCCGTCGACGACTGCTTTGAACGCTTCGAGGTGCTCTGGGCCCGCGAGGTTGCTCGCGTGATCGATCGCGGCCTTTTGCGCAGTCAACCGCGAAGCCATGTCGGTCTCGCAGGTCTCTTTGTCCGCGTGGCCTTCCTTCACACAACGATCGAGGAAGTCTTGCGCCATCATCGCCTTGATCATGTCCGGCACCGCGCTGCGATCGCCGAGCTGATTCACCGCGCGCATCACCGGATCTCGAAGCGATCCGTCGAGGGTCATCATCATCTTCTTGAGCGGCGGGGCTGCTTTCATGTCCCCGAGCGATCCGAGCGGAGCGGCCGAGTAGATCAGGAGCACCCCGTCGTTTTCTTTTTGCGCGGCGTCGAACGCCTCGAGCAACGAGTCCACCGCGCGCGGATCGCGCAGGTCGCCCAACACGAAGCCGCACTTGGCTTTGACGGCGGTGTTCTTGAGGCCGCCTTTGCTCTCAAAGTACTTGTTCACCGCATCGTTCTTGCCCGCCATCGTATCGAGCAGGGCTTGAGCCGTCCCCGGTCCGAGCTGGAAGAGCGCGAACGAGGCCTCGCGATAGAACGACACGCCCTGGTATTCGACGAACATCATCTGGATCAGGGCGTCGGTGGCCGACAGATCTCCGATGTCGCCGAGCGCCATGATGGCGTTCTTGCGCATGAACTTGTTCGGATGTTTGAGCGAGAAGTCGATGATCTCGGGGACCGCGTCTTTGCACTTCAGCTGGCCGAGGCTGCGGATCGACTTCAGCACGGTCGCGTCGTGGCGCGCCTTGGTCGCGGCCTCCTCGAGCTTGGCACAAGCTTTCAGATCGCCTAGAGCGCCAAGCGCTTCCGCGACTGTCTCGTTCGTGTAGTTGCTGTTCTTGTCGAGCGGGTCGGAGCTCGTCCCGGCCTCGAGCGAGAACGCCCCCATCAACGCGTCGACGGCCTTGGCGTCTCCAATCTCCCGGAGCGCTTTGGCGGCCTCCATGCGGTGCGCGTCGTAAGGAACGCTCGTCTCGGGAGCTTTGAGGATCTCCACGAGACCAGGGAAGGCCGCGGCCGCCTTCTTGTCCTTCACGACCTTGATCGCTTTTTCACACCACTTTCGCTTCTGGTCGCCTTGCTGGCTTTGGAAGGATGTCGCGCACAAGGGCGCGTTGTTGTTCACGAGATCGGCGCATCGCTGCGCGTCCTCTTTGCAGTCGGACACGCTGGAGCAGCCGGCCAACGCCGACGCCAACACAGCAGAGCCAAGAGCTTTCAATCGAAGGGCCATGAGTGTCCTCCCGTTCCGGATTCGCCACGAAGGCGCGGCGATCGTGAGTTCTGGAACACGCACCGTGCGGGGTGTCAACCCCGCGTTCCGTGTCCCATTTTCGAGCGCATCGGGACCGAAGGCACGGGCAACCCCGGCTCGACGAGCACGATCTTACGCAACTAGTCTTTGGTTACACGACGGCGGCAATCAAAGGCACGACGCGAAGCTTGCCGACGAGCCCGCACCCATGAAGAGACACAGAATGTGGGTGCGGGCGCCGCCACCAAAATCTTCCCGCCACACACCTTACTCCCCGTAGAAAATCAGCGGATCACGGAGCGACGAAGAGTCCCTCGCGCGACTCGCTCGCCGCCACGAGCTCGAACGAAGCGCGGGTCGGGTCGTCGATGGCTGCAAAGACACGAGCCCGGTAGGCCGCACCGGCGCGAAGTGGATTTGCAGGTTCAATCGGTAGCTCGGTCGACGGGTGAAGCACACGCGCCCTCCAATTTCGCCGCGCATCGAAGCCTCCGAACAGAGTCGCCCCGAGCAAGTCGGTCACCTCCACGACGTAAAAATCGGCTTCGGAATGGGGAGACCAAGTGAGCATCAGGCCAGCCGAGCTCGTTCGGGTCCCTATCCCGCGCACCCGCGGCGAGAGCGAGAGCGAGAGCGGCTGAGCCGCGGTCGTCCCGACCTCGACGATCGGCCGGGTGTCCGTTCGAACCAGGTCCGGATCGACGACCACGTCATCGAGCTCCAGCGCCGCATCGACCAAGAAACGACCCGGCGGCACGCCCTCGATCGAGAACGGCGCCTCCGCCGAGGCATAGACGCGAAGACCCGGCAAGACCTCGCCCGTTCCAAGGTCGAACAAGCCGATGGCGGTCGTGCCGCTCAGCGCGCCGGTGAGCTGTCCTTCCACGCGCCCGTCGGCGGGGCCGAGCCTCTCGACGGTCACGTTCTCCGTTCGGCCGTCGGCGGCCACGGCAACACCGGAGGCCTCCCCGTAGCTGAATCCCTTCTCATAAGCTGTGACTTTGTACTGGGCTGGCAGCAGACCCTCGAGCTCGAACGCCCCGCTCGCATCCGTCAAAGCCGCGTAGTCGATCGTGCCTCGAGCCACGACGAGCACTCCGTCCGAAGGCGCCGCGAGGCGGCCGGCGAGCGCACCCGAGCCGACTCCGTCCGTCTTCGGCCACAGCGAAACCTCGAGCGAGGTGGTGACGCTCTTCGGTGTCGTGACCACTCGCGGGAAATCGCCCGGGAGCGGGTCCGTGACGAATCCTTTGGCCTCGATCCGAACGCCATGAACGCCCTCGGGAACATCGACCTCCACCTTCCCAGTCGCATCCGTCTTCTGAGCCGCAAGTCCTGCGATCAAAACGCGAGCTCCGGCAATCGCTCCCGTCGGACCCATCACGGACACCGAGAGGCGAGTCGGCGGCGGAGGCGGCTCGTCTTCACCGCACGAGAGGGAAGCCACGAGCACGAGAGCCCACGTGATGGGACCGATGAACCGCATACGGCAGCGACAATGACGACAAGAGATCACACGTGCAACTTCTCCGCGACCGTACTAGCTTCCGCCGCGATGCTGCTACTGCGAGCTGGCGTCTTCGCCGGTCTGGTCCTGATTCTCTCGAGCTGCGCTTCGTCGAAAGATGTGACTGCGTCGGACCGCTGGGAGAGCTACCCAGGATGCGACATGAAGCAGTGTCAGTCTTGGTACGAAGCGTGCTCATCAGAGTGCGTCAACGACCGAGAAGCCACCATCACCGAGTGCGAGAACAAGTGCCGCGCGAAACAGAAGAGCTGCGAGAGCTCCTGCCCGGGCTGATTCGGCTCCGCGCGTGATTCGAGGAGCTTACTTTGAGCACCAATCAAGTCCCCGCTGACAACCCACACGCCGAGCCCCCTGGCTGGGAGTGGGACGCATCTCCGCTATTCCGGGACACCGTCGCCCTCGTGTCCCGGACCTGCGATGCGATGAACCTCGATCCGAACATCAAACACAGGCTGACGCGCCCCGAGCGGGCGTTGATCGTCACCGTGCCGGTTCGCATGGAGGACGGGAGAGTAGAGAACTTCATCGGCTACCGGGTTCAACACTCGGACACGCGGGGTCCCTGCAAGGGAGGGATCCGGTATCACGAGGACGTGAATCTCGGCGAGGTCAGCGCCCTGGCGACCCTGATGACCTTCAAGTGTGCCGTGGCGGGCCTGCCGCTCGGCGGAGCCAAAGGTGGAATCCGGGTCGACCCTCGAACGCTCTCGCGAAACGAGAAGCAACGACTCACTCGGCGATACACCGTCGAAATCATCAACTTCATCGGCCCCGACCGCGACATTCCGGCGCCCGACATGGGCACCGACGAACAAACGATGTCGTGGCTCATGGACACTTACTCACAGATGAAGGGCTATGCGGTCCCCGGCGTGGTGACCGGCAAACCCATTCTCCTCGGCGGCAGCCGAGGCCGCCGGGAGGCGACTGGGCGCGGCGTGGCTTACACGATCGCGTCGGCGTGCGACTACCTGAAGGCCGGATCGGTCGAAGGAAAGACGGCCGCGATCCAGGGCTTTGGAAACGTGGGCAGCTACGCCGCCAGCACGCTGCACTCGATGGGCGCCAAGATCGTCGCGGTCTCCGACGTCTCTGGCGGAATCTACGACAAGAACGGCCTCGATATTCCGCACGTGCTCAAATACGTGGAGAGTCGCCAAGTCGTGAAAGGCTATCCTCGAGCAGAGGCCATCACGAACGACGAGCTGTTCGGCCTGGAGGTCGATCTCATGATTCCCGCGGCCCTCGGCGGGGTGATCGACGCGCGAATCGCGTCCAAGCTGAAGTGCCGAATTCTCGCCGAGGGAGCGAACGGCCCGGTCACCTCCGATGGTGACCGAGTGCTGCGCGAACGCCAAGACGAGATCTTCGTGATTCCAGACATTCTGGCGAACTCAGGCGGCGTGACGGTCTCCTACTTCGAGTGGGTCCAGAGTCTTCAGTCGTTCTTCTGGACCGCCGACGAGGTGAACGAGCGGCTCTATCACGTACTCAAGGAGGCCTTTGCGGAGGCGGTGAAGTTCCGCGAGAAGATGAAGACGGACATGCGGACCGCCACCGTGATGTTCGGAATCCATCGGGTGACCGAAGCCATGCTCGCCCGCGGCCTCTTCCCCTGACCTGACCCCCCGACCTGACCGGCGCCAACGGGTGCACGACCGACCTGCGACCATTCGTTCGGCCTCCGCATGAACCACGGAGAGCAAAGAGAAGGAACACGGAGGGCACGAAGGACTTTTCTCCAAAAATCCTCTGCGTGCTCTGCGTTCCTGCTCGGTGTCCTCTGTGGTTTATCCGGCGCCGAGCGAGGATGTCGTGCACCCGGCGCCAACCCTCGCCGCGCCGTTCACGGATTGCTCGGTCCGTGTTCCCGTGTTAGCCCCCGACCGTGGCCGACCCCATGAGAGCCGACGCCATGAGAGCCGACCCCATGAGAGCCGACGCAATGAGAGCCGACCCCATGAGAGCCGACGCGATGAGAGCCGACGCGATGAGAGCCGACGTACGCATGAAAGGATTTTCGGCGCGCACCCGCGCGGCGGATGCACAACGCCTTCTCGCCGACCGCGTTCCGCCTCTGTCCGTCGAGACGATTCCCTTTCGACGAGCGCATGGCCGCTTCCTCGCCTCCCCGGTCATCTCCGATCGAGACGTCCCCGCTGAAGCGAAGTCCGCCATGGACGGCTTCGCGGTGAGGAGCGCCGATCTCCCCGGCACGCTGCTCGTCGTCGCGACCCTCATGGCCGCCGACCGTCCCGACCTCGAGCTCGGCGCCGGCCAGGCCGCTCGAATCATGACCGGCGCGCGGGTCCCGAGCGGAGCGGACACGGTCGTCATGGTCGAAAGGACCAAGCTGTCAGGAGACTCCGTCGAAATCGCTCACACTCAGCCGTCCGGCACCAACATCCTCGCCCGAGGCGAGGACTTCGCGAAGGGACAGGTCGTCGTGCCAAAAGGCCGGCGCCTACGCCCCCAAGACGTCGCGATGGCCGTCTCCGCCGGCACGCTCGAGCTCGAAGTTCGGCGGCGACCCAAGGTACTCATCATCCCCACCGGCAACGAGCTCGTACCCGTGGGCACACCTTCGGCTGGCAAGATCGTCGAGTCCAACTCCTACATGCTCGAGGCCCTCGCGGAGCGAGACGGCGCAGAAGTCAGCCTTCACCCGATCGTGAGGGACCGGCCGGAGCAACTCAGGGACACGCTGCTCTCCGCGGAAGCCGACCTCATCGTAGTCACCGGCGGTTCGAGCGT
Source organism: uncultured Myxococcales bacterium (assembly GCA_964463485.1). Lineage (GTDB taxonomy): Bacteria > Myxococcota > Kuafuiibacteriia > Kuafuiibacteriales > Kuafuiibacteriaceae > CAYXDO01. The sequence goes on from CAYXDO010000066.1 coordinate 34,140, forward strand.
GGGTCAGGAGGACTTTGGACCCATGGTCGTTCGAGAGATCGGTGAGTTGCCAGTGCACGGGATCGAGATTCGGCCGGCGTCTCCGACGGGAATCGGTTTCATTCCCGCCGCAAACGCGCCGGAGAAAGTCGTGGTGCTCGCGCCTGGGTTCCCGGTGGCCTCGCTGGTGGCCTGGGACTTCTTCGCGCGACGCGCCCTGATGGCCATGCTCGGCGCCGACCCGGCGCTCCCGTATAAGACCGTCAGCGCTCGGCTCGCCGAGGGCGTCACCAAACCAGATCGCCGATTGGAGCTCCCTCGAGTGCTACTCAGCGCCTCCGAGAGCGGCCCGATCGCCCGGATCCAACATGGCGGCGCCGCGCTCCTGTCGACCGCGACTCTCGGGGATGGGTTCCTGGAGCTCCCCGAAGGCCGCGCCGAGTTTCCCGCCGGCACGCCCCTCACCGTTCACCTCTACGATTGAAGGGTCCGCGGAAATGCTAGAGTCAGGCGCGCTCCGAGAGCACACCATCATCGTCACCGGAGGTGGCACCGGGCTCGGCAAGGCCATGAGTACGAAGCTCGCGAGCTTGGGCGCCAATGTCGTGATCGCGGCTCGGAGCTTGGACCGGCTGGAAGGTGCCGCCAAAGAAATCGAGGCGGCGACCGGCGCGAGCGTCATGGCCACTCGGGTGGACGTTCGGGAGCTCGCCAGCTGTGAAGCCATGGTCGCCGCCGCGGTGAAAAGATACGGCTCGATCCAAGGGCTCGTGAACAACGCCGCGGGAAACTTCCTCGTCGCCGCCGAAGATCTCACGCCAGGTGGGTTCGATGCCGTGGTCGGGATCGTGATGAAGGGCAGCTTCAACGCAACTCAGGCCGCCGGAAAGCAACTCATCGCGCAGGGCAAGGGTGGCGCCATCCTGAATATCCTGACCACCTACGCGTGGACCGGCTCGGCGTTCGTCCTGCCCTCGGCCATGGCCAAAGCCGGAGTCCTCGCGATGACTCGGTCGCTGGCCGTCGAGTGGGGATCGGGCTACGGAATCCGCGTCAACGCCATCGCCCCCGGCCCTTTCAAGACGGAAGGCGCGTGGCACGCGCTGGTCCCGAACGAAGCCCTCGAAGACCGCGCGAAGCAGCGAATTCCGCTGCGCCGCTTCGGCGACCCCGAGGAGCTCGCGAACCTCGCCGCCTATCTGCTGAGTCCATACTCGGCGTATATCAACGGCGACTGCATCACGATCGACGGCGGGGAGTGGCTCCAGGGCGCCAGCGCCTTCAGCTCCTTCACCGAGATGCCGAGGGACGACGCCCGCGCGCTCTTCAAAGCCATGCGCGGCGTGAAAAAATGAGCCTGAAGGAGCGAATTTGGCAGGTCGGAGAGTCTGCCTGGCGCGCGATGCCGCAGGCCTCCCGAATCTCGTTTTTGCGGGCGACCAACGCCACCTGGCTCGTCGGCGTGGTTGGCCTCATCACCAACGCGAACGGTCACGTGCTCCTGCTCGAACACCGCTATCGAGTGCCCTGGCGCTGGGGCCTGCCCGGAGGCCACGTCGCCCACGGCGAGAGGTTGGAGCTCGCCCTCGAGCGCGAAGTCTTCGAAGAGACCGGAATCCGAGTTCGCGCCGCGGGGACGATCCTCGACTTCGAGCTCGCTGAGGCTATCGGAGCCATCACGGTGACTCTGCCTGCGACCACCGACGCGGACTCAGTCACTCCCAAATCGTGGGAAATTGCCGGCGGAGGCTTCTTCCCGCCGGATAAGCTGCCCGAACGAATGGATCGGTATCAGGGCGACATCATCGAACGATCTCTCAGGAACAGAGTCGGCCTCGAGGTGGGATCCCGAAATCGCGCCCGGAGGTCGATATGAACGGACCGAGCTTTTGCCACGAACGCCGCCCCTCGCTTCGAGTCGGCCGTCGTTGCTCCCTCGCGAGCGGGGCCAAGTCGGTAGTGTCGTTGGCACTCATGCTGGCCGTGAGTTCCGCGCTCGCGCAACCGGGCGAAGACGAGCGCCCGCCCGACATCGAAGTGGGTTCCCGAAGAATCGGCGGCCCCGGCACGGCGACCGAGCAGGCCGAGGTCGCTCGAGCCTACGCGGAGGAAGACGAAGAGGTCCTCACCGAAGAGACTCTCCCCCCCAAAGGCAACAAGAAGAGACTCCCAGGACTTCACCAAATCGCAAAACGATACGTAGGCGGAGCCGATTGGATCACCGCCTGCGACCGCTATGACCAACTCATCGACGAAGGCGGAGACGAGGCCCTCGACCTCGTCGACGACGGAAAGAAAAACGCCGCCAAAGCCTACCAACACTGCGCGGAGGCCGAAATCATCAAGGCCAACGACGAGAAGGCCGAGAGGTTGATCAAAAAATCCGAAAAATACGGCGGCACCAGCCCGAGGCTCGACGCGCTCCGCAGGCGAATGGCTCGCGAGAGATACCGCCGAGAGATGATGCAGGGCAACGTCGACCGAGCTTTCGACAACTACAAAAAATACCAGGCCCAGAACAAGGACGAAGACGAGCGGATCTGGATGGGCACCGAGCTCACCAAGCTGGCGGTCGATGCAAACAAGGCCAAAGACAAAGTTCGGACGGAACAAATGATCAAGATGGCCGAGGAAGTCTCACCGCAGAACCCAGAGCTCCGAGCGCTCATCAAGAAGCTCGACGCCGAAAAGAACGTCTTCAAGAACGCGCTCACGTTCTCCGTCGCCATGCTGGCCGTGGTCGGAGTGTTCGGGGGCCTCGCCAAGCTCAGATCCAGATCGAAGATCAAAGTCTCCAAGTTCGAGGAGTAGCGACCGAGGAGTAGCGACCGAGGAGCAGCGACCGGGACAGTGCCGAGCCGTCGGAGCTCGGCCGCCTGTTCCAGGTTGCGGGCGTCGAGGGGAGATCCACCTAGCTCTGGGAAGATGGACACCACACAAGGATCCGAGTATGACCATCCGATGCGTGGCCTCGCCGGCTTCGGCTCGATGCTCTTGGGCGTTTTCACTGGATGCAGCGGCGATCCCGAGGATGTCGCCGATCCCACCAAGTGTGGTCCCGCGCCTCACGTGCAGGTGACTGGACACGCGATGCTCTACGGTCTCACCGGCACCTCGACCGCGGTCGGGGCGCATTTCACGAGCGACCTTTGCCCAACCAAGGACTTCGTCACCGACCTTGGAGGTCGATTCACGGCCGGCTTCGCCCGGGACACCTCGCTGACGCTCGAAGGTCGCTTCGAGGGTTCGTTCCCCGTGCGCTCGGGCGAGCTCGTCTTGACCGAGGATCTGGAGGCCAGCGGGTACTTCATCCCGAAGGCTCTCCGAGGCCTCTTCCCGGAGGAGTTCGACGACAGCTCCGGGATGCTGGTGGCGTCCGTGAACGTCGAAGCCGGCGCTACGGGCGCCTGCGCCGACCGGAGCGGCGTGGTGGTGACGCTCCCGGGATCCACGTCGGTCTACTTCAAGGGCGACACCGTGCCGGAGCTCGACCGGACTCTCCAGGCTACCGGACCCATCGGCCTGATGGCCACGGTACGGACACCAGATCCCGAGCCCATTCAGGCGACGGCCCACAAGACAGGCTGCACGGTCGATTTCGAAATGGCGGGACAGACGGGACGCGCTCGGTTCCAGGCCGGCACACTCACGGGCCTCGCGGTTCGACTCGCCAACTGATCGCCAACCGAGCTTCGATCGCTCGGGTGCTTGGCTCACCCGTCGCCGTGCTGGCCGTGGTCGGAGTGTTCGGGGTCTCGCCAAGCTCAGATCCAGATCGCGAATGTAACCTTGTTCCCCTTTCGCGCGCTCCGACAGGGAGCGCCGCGCAGCCGGCCGCCGATACCTCTGGCATGAACGCCGCGCGCGCCCAGGGTCCGATCCAGGCTCGATTCGCCCCAGCGACCCAACCCTTGTCACTCTGCTCGCGCCCGAAAGCGCGGCCCGAATTTGTCGACGAGTTCGAGCGGTGCGCACCCGAGGCGAAGTGGTGGAGCGCTCCGAAAGCCCGTATGGACCAGCGCGTGCTGTTCTCGACGGTGTCGCCGAGCCTCCTCGGAGTCATGGCTGGCGTGCCCAACGAGCTGGTCAACGCGACGGTGTTGTCGATGGCGGCGGAGCTCGGCCGCGAGGAGGACCAGGCGGCTCTGCGAGAGGCGGACCGAGTCCCCGAGGCGATCGTCTGCGAGTCCACCGGCCACGAGCTCCGCTGGGTGTTCGCGAGGTCGCGGCGAGTCGTCGCCCGCACTACGCGATGAGAGCCAATCTCCGGACTGCATATGTCACTTCAACGGAAATCCTGAGTTAGTTAGTTGGTTCGCACTACCGTGTCACACGAAATCCCCCACGTTTTTCGAGCACGAGCACAAGCACGAACAAGCACGAGCACGATCCGGCAACGAGTTGCTCCCAGCGTTGCGACCCCGTCCGCTGCGCTGTAGAATGGAGTCGTGACCCGGCCCGTCTTTGCGGACCCGAAGACCGACTTCGTGTTCAAGCGGATTTTTGGCACCGAAACCCACAAAGACCTCCTCATCGAGCTCCTGAATGACCTCCTCGAGCTTCGCGGAGCTCACCGCCTGGCGGACGTCACGTTTCTTCACCCGGAGCAGCGCGTTCCCATCGAAGGCATGAAGCTCTCTATCGTCGACGTGAAGTGCACGGACGCCGAAGGCACGACCTACGTCGTCGAGATGCAGGTCCTCAACGTCGAGGGGTTCGAGCGGCGGGTCGTGTACAACGTGTCGAAGGCTTACACCACGCAGCTCCGGACCGGCGAAGGCTATCCGCAGCTATCGGACGTCGTCGGCGTGACGATCTGCGACTTCGCGTTGTGGCCGGAGCCCGTGCCGATGCTGAGTCGTTGGCGGATGCAAGAGCAGCACACCGGCAGCCTCTTGGGTTTGGGTCAAATTCAGTACGTGTTCCTCGAGCTCCCCAAGCTCGATCGGAGCCGGGACCCACGAACCGCGGTGGAAAAGTGGGCTTACTTTTTCTCGGAGGCCGAGAACCTGAGTATCGTGCCGCCGGTGCTGGCGAGCGCCCCGTTCAAATCGGCGCTCGACGTGGCGCGGATGAGCGCGTTCACCGACGACGAGTGGGAAGCCTACGACCGCGCGAAGATCGCCGAACAAGATGCGCGCGGCATGCTGAGCCTCGCACAGCGGCTCGGCTTCAACGAGGGCGAGAAGAGCGGGCTCGAGAAGGGCCAGAAGCTCGGCTTCGACGAAGGTGAGAAGAGCGGGCTCGAGAAAGGGTTGCGGGCCGCCATCACTTCGCTTTTCGAAGTCCTCGGGGTCGAGCTGGACGATTCGAAGACGGCAGCACTCGACGGAAAATCGAGCTCCGAGCTGGAGTCGATCTTGAAAAGCCTGAAGACGACTCGAAGCTGGTCGCAGGCCTGAGCTTGGTCGAAGGACGGCGCTCCGCCCGGAGCATTGATCGTCCGAGAGGAGCGCGACCGTGATCCGGCCGTAGGGTCGGGGTACGTCGCCGCCGCCGAAGCTCCGGCAGGGGCTAGTTAGCTAGCTAGAGCGCCGATCGGGTTGAACGCCCCAAAGTTTTCCGGCAGTTGAAGATTGATCCAAGCTCGGACTTTCGTGCTCGTGCTTTCGTGCTCTTGCTCGATCCGAAGAATTCCGAGCACGTGCACGAGCACGAGCACGATTTCATTGGAGTTCCAAGCCGATTGGCGCTCTAGGCAGTCGGGAACCACAGCCAGGCGTCGCCGCCTTCGAAAGGTGACTCCGCTCAGCGGGCCCGAGAGTACACTGGCCGCGTGAAGCGACCCATCTTCGCCGACCCGAAGACCGACTTCGTCTTCAAGCGCATCTTCGGCAGCGAGGCGCACAAGGATCTACTCATCGAGCTCCTCAACGATCTCTTGGAGCTCCAGGGATCCCATCGCCTCGTGGACGTGGCCTTCCTGCACCCGGAGCAGCGGATCCCGATCGACGGGATGAAGCTGTCGATCGTCGACGTGAAGTGTACGGACGCCTCGGGCACGACCTACGTCGTGGAGATGCAGGTCCTCAACGTCGAGGGGTTCGAGCGCCGAGTAGTCTACAACGTCTCGAAGTCGTACACGACGCAGCTCCGGACGGGCGAAGGCTATCCGCAGCTATCGGACGTCGTCGGCGTGACGATATGCGACTTCGAGCTTTGGCCGGAGCCCGTGCCGATGCTGAGTCGTTGGCGGATGCAGGAACAGCACACCGGGAGCATTTTGGGTTTGGGCCAGATTCAGTACGTGTTCCTCGAGCTCCCAAAGCTCGATCGCAGTCGGGACCCACGAATCGCGGTGGAGAAATGGGCCTACTTCTTCTCGGAGGCCGAGAACCTGAGCATCGTGCCGCCGGTGCTGGCGAGCGCCCCCTTCGAATCGGCGCTCGATGTGGCGCGGATGAGCGCGTTCACCGACGACGAGTGGGAAGCCTACGACCGCGCGAAGATCGCGGAACAAGACGCGCGCGGCATGTTGAGCCTCGCGGAGCGCACGGGGCTCGAGAAGGGGCTCGCGAAGGGCCAAAAGCTCGGCTTTGACCAGGGCCAGAAGCTCGGGCTCGAGAAAGGGCTCGAGAAAGGGCTCGAGAAAGGGCTCGAGAAAGGGTTGCGGGCCGCCATCGCTTCGCTTTGCGAAGTCCTCGGGGTCAACCTGGACGATTCGACGAGCGCAGCCCTGGACGGAAAATCCAGCCTCGAGCTGGAGGCGATCTTGAAAAGCCTGAAGACGACTCGAAGCTGGCCGCAGGCATGAGTTCGTCGCGACGCTCGAGGAGCGTGACCTCGCGAAGGCAGCAATGGCGCGTACGACGGCGCTTCACCCCTGTGTCCGATTTTCGGTAGTCTGTCCGACCGACTTCGGAGTGACTCACGGTCCGCCGACGTGCCCAACGAGCCGGTCAACGCGACGGTGCTGTCGATGGCGGCGGAGCTCGGCCTCGAAGAGGACCAAACGGCCCTGCGAGAGGCGGAACGAGTCCCCGAAGCGATCGTCTCCGAGTCCCACGAGCCCCGCTGGGTGTTCGCCAAGTCGCGGCGAGTCGTCTCACGCGCCTCGCGATGTCGAGTCCATCAAAGCCAGGTTGGATCGGTTAGAGCGGCGGCTGTATGCACCCTCAGGGCTCGATATCCAGCACTGGACGCCCTGCAACAACAGGGCGATGAGGAGCTGTGAGCTCCTCGGCCGCGCGACGTCTCGCTGCAATAGGCGCCTCCCTGCTCCTCCTCGCGCGCTCGCTCCTGTGCTCGCTCCTGGCGTGCTCGCCCGACCGCCTGAGAGTTTCGACGCACGGCGTCCCTGATGGCATCGACTGGATCGGGGTGCTCCTCGAGCATGGAGATGCGCTCGCCGGTTCGACTGGGATCTTCAGCGCGAGCTCTGGCGAGCTTCGCGAGCTCGAGAGCGACGGCAGCGCTGACTCCGCAACCGTGGTCGGATTCTCGGGCTCCGAGCTGGCCAACGTCTTCGCACCAGACCCCGCCATACTCAGCGAGAGTCCGCTGCGCTTCGTCCGCGCGGGAGAGCCTTCCTTGACACCCGATTGGAGCTCGAGCGGGCCGCTCGTGGATGGCGCGTTCGAGCTCAACCCGTCGCCCGTCCGCAAGCTGACCGCCGGCTGGATGCCAAAAGCGTGTGACGGCTCGGGCGATCGAAGGCCGTGCGAAACGGCAGATTTCATATTCAGGGTGGCGTGCGCGGAGGAGGAGATCGGTTGCCCGGCCGTCGTCGGCCGCCGCGGGTGTGTCCTCGAGCTCGGCGCGTCGCCTTGCGGGCTGACCGAGATCAAAGCCACGATACTCACACCGACCGATCTGTGTTTCGACGGACCCGATGGCTGCGAGCGGCTCGCGACCAATGGGTTATCGTGCAAACTCAGCGGGCCCGAGTGTCGGCTCACGCTCTCCCCGAGGTTGCCGGACCCACCGATCTTCGTCTCTGCCCGCTCGAAGCTCGCGGTCGACGAGAATCCGGACGTCCATTTCAACTCAGTCGGGAGATCCAACGAGCTCCTCTTGGTTCACCTCAGCCTGGGCGAGCTTCGAGCCATGAGCCTCGTCGACGGCAGACTCATCGTTCTGGGGCATTCGGGACGAGGATTCGCGCTCGATCCGGAGAGTCTCGAGATCCTCGAGGAGCTCGCCCTGCCGGCGGAAGTCCAGCAGATGGCCCCGGTGCCACCGGGCTTCGTCGCCACGTTCGACTCTCCCCTTCGCCTCGAGCGCTTCGACGCCAACGGCGTCCGCACCTCGAGTCGGGCGCTGGAGGGAGATGAGCAGGCCGAGGCCGTCGCCGTACTCGTCTCGGGCCGCTCCTTCTACGTGGTGGCCACTCGTCCGTACACTGCGCGAGGGGACAACTCACTCGTCTTCGAGCTCGACGCGGAGTCCCTCGAGGTGCGGCGACGGGCCGACTTTCCAACTCGGAGGGTAGTGTCGGCGGATCTCACGGCTGAGTCCATCCTGCTGGCCGACGAGGCCGCCAACGAGGTCGTGCAGCTCGACAGGCGCAGCTTCGAAGCCGTGAGCCGTGTCTACATCGCACCCATCACCAACTGGGAGCTCGGCCAGGTGCGATATGACGCCCCATCGGATCGCTCGCTCCTCATCACGATGTCCAGTGGGTCCACGCTTCACATCATGAGCTCGTCGCAAGATCTCCGTAGGCGAGCCGTCTTCGACCCGCCGGGCCGGCCCACGGTCACCTCGGCCTGGCCCGGGGGCCCAGGCGTGCTGGTCGCCTCGCTGCCCTTCGCCGAGCGCAAGTCTCGGGCGGCCAGGCTCTCGCTCGACACCAACGAGTTCGAGACTACGTCCATCGAGCTCGGAGACGGTCCAGTGTCGAAGATCGTCGAGCTGGGAGACCAGGGCTTGGCCATGATGCTGCCGTGGGCCGGAGAGGTCATTCGCGTCGCTGCCAAGCGTTGAGCGCAGGAGCCCAACGCCGAGGTGGCTCTTGGCGATGATGGTCGTAGCTCGAAGATCCTGAATCCGAGGGGGATCTTGCTTTGCTTCGAGGCACTCACGAACAGGTGGCTGCTCGTGCTTCCGACCTCGACGATCTCCGTTCCGAGAGGAAGCCGAAAGCGCTCGACGTCAGTCTGAGGGAGCGTGAGACCAACATCATCGCCACCGCGCGCGCGGCGAAGAAGACGGGGCTCTTCGTGTCCGAGGACGCATATTTCTCACCCCGTGGGAAATATGCGCGAGAATCTTTCCGCGCTGGATCTACGGGCTCGAGGTCACGTTGCCCGTGGGCGAGCGCCATCCCACCCCCCGTTCGGGCGATTACTCGGCCCTCCCACTCCGTCTCGAGCGGGTCGGACGAGCGGTTCCACCCCTTCGAGGTCCTAGGACGCCGGCTTCCAACCCTTCTTTCGCCACGACGGACCGGTCACGTGCTTCGCGGGCGAAAGGGTCACCAAATATCGATAGACGCTCCGCACGTCTTCCTCGGTCATCTGAGCGAAATTCTCCCACGGCATCTTCGAGCCCTTGTGGACCCTGCCCTGCTTTCTCAACCGATCGACGAACCGGTCCTCCGTCCAGCCGGCGATGACACCCGTCTCCGGATCGGGCGTCAGGTTCGGCACGATCAACTCGGCCGAGTCATCGGACGGATCCGGCTCCGCCATGCCTTCGCCGGAAAATTTCGCGCCGGCCGGCTTCATCGTCATCATGTCCATCGGAGTGTGGCAACCCACGCAGAACCCAGGTCCGTTGGCGATGTACTCACCTCGGGCAACGGAAATCGTCCCCGACGCGACGTGCTGAATAGGCGGATCGTGACGTGGCAGAAACACACCTGACATTGCTTTGGCTATGATGCCCCACTCGCTCGGTCCGACTGGATTCTTCACCGCCGGGACCGACCGAAGGTACGAAACCACCGCCGTCAGATCCTCGTCACTCATGTTTCCGACGGCGAGCGCCATGAAGGCGGCGAGCCTTCCGTCACGATCGACCCCGTGTCGGATCGAACGCGCCAACTGGCCGTCGGTGACCTTGCCAACTCCGGTATCTGGGTCGGGCGTGATGTTGGCCGGACGAAAGGTCCCGAAGGGACCCGCTTTCAACGCATAGCCCCCTCGGAGATCGTGCTTGGGGCCGAGCTTTCGCTGAGAGACGAACTCATCCGGGCCGTGACACGCCGAGCAGTGAGCCAGCGCGTTGGCGACGTACTCACCCTGGGCGATGACTTGCGGATCCTGACTGGCTTGGATTTTCGGGAAGGGTTCTTTGGAGAAGTCTTTCTTGTAGGTTGTCTCGATATACGCGAAGCCTCCCAATAGGAGCACGACGAGGACACCGAGGACGGAAAGGAGAATCTTCTTGATCATTGTTCCCTTGCGCATTTACCCGATCGAGACAAGGGACGCAAGATTTCTCGTGCAGGAATTTCGCGCTCGGTGCGTGCCGAGCTTGGTCGAAACGCGGCTGTTTCGCGTCGCGATCAGTCCTCGATGAGTCCTTGCGCCGAGGAAAGTAAGCACTTACTATCTTCCCATGCGCCGCGCGTCCGAAGTGCGAAAGGTGGAGCTCACCGACGCCGCCCTGCACATCATCGCGACCAAAGGCATCGCGGCCCTGACCACGCGCAGCCTGGCAGACCAGGTCGGGCTATCGTCTGGGGCGATCTTCCGGCACTTCGCTTCGTTGGACGCCCTCTTGGATGCGGTGGTCGCTCGGGTCGAAGCTGTGCTGGAAGCTACGTACCCGCCGCTGACGCTCCCGCCGGTCGAGCGCCTCGAACGGTTCGTGGAGGCCCGGAGCTCCGCCGTCGGCAACAACCTCGGCATTCTGCGACTTGTCCTGTCCGAGCAGTTCCTGCTCGCGCTCCCGAAGAGCGGATCGACTCGACTCGCGGCCTGCGTCGCGAAGACCCGCAATTTCGTCGTCGAGTGCCTGCGCCAGGGCCAGGGCTCCGGGGAGCTCCGGGCCGATCTGCCGGTCGAGGCGCTCGCTCCCGTCGTCATGGGCACGGTCCAGATGCTGGCGCTTTCTCCCTCGAGAGCGCGGGCGCGAGCGACCGAAACGCGCGCGGTCTCGAGCACCCTCCTGGCGCTCCTGCGCGCGCCGGCGGACGGGGGCCTCGCGCGCTCGACTCATGCGACCGCGCCCGCTCGAGGAACTTCGCCATGAGTCGCGCGTCGCACGTCGTCCTCGACCTCAGGTGGGCGCGATGAGGCCTCTCGTCGCGTCGGTCGTCGTCGCCTTGGCGCGGCGTGGCCTCTGGCTCTTCGCGGTCGCCGCCGTCGGACTGACGGCGGCGTGGCTCAGATTCTGGTCTCCGGTGCGTGTGGACGTCGTCCGGGTCGACCGCGGGACGATCGCGGAGGAGGCCTTCGGACGTGGGACCATCGAGAGCAAACGGGAGGCCGCGGTGGGCTTCGATCTCGTTGGCCGACTCAGCGAGGTCCTCGTCGACGAAGGCACCCGTGTCACCCTGGGGCAAGAGCTCGCACGCGTCGAGACGAATCAGGCTCGAGCTGACCTGCGCTCGGCCCAAACGGGTATCGGCGCAGCCCGCGCATCCCTGGAACGGCTCGCCGTAGAAGAGGAGCGCGCGCGGGCGCTCCTTGGGACCGCCGAACGCGAAGCGAGCCGAACTCAGGAGCTGTTCGACGCAGGCGCCGCGACCGGACAGCAACACGATGAGACGAACGACCGACTTCGAGTCGCTCGTGCCGATCTCGATCGCGTCCTCGCCCAGCGCTCCGAGGCCACGCGAGGCATCGACGTCGCGACGGGCGGAGCCGAACAGCGAAGAGTCGCGCTCGTGCGAGCTACTCTTCTCGCGCCGTTCGACGGGCTCGTGACCCGCAGGCTGCACGAGCCAGGGGACACCGTGACCGTAGGTTCCACGGTGCTACGAATCGTCGACACGAACCGCGTGCACGTGCTCGCAGCCATGGACGAGACGGTGTTGCCCCGCCTCGCCGTGGATCAACCCAGCAATATCTTCTTCCCAGGCTCGGGCGCTGCCGTGACCGGCCGCGTCACGGGAATCTCATGGGAGGCAGACCGCCAGACTCATGAGCTCCTCGTCGAGGTCACGCCCGACAGATTGGAGCGTCGGGTGGCCATCGGGCAGCGAGCCGACGTCCGGATCGAGCTCGGTCGAAAAGAGCACACTCTCCGAATCCCGATCCGCATGATCCATCACGACGAGGCTGGTGAGTTCGTGTACTCCGATCGAGGCGGACGGATCGGTCAAGCTCGTCCAAAGCTCGGACTCACCGGCGCAGAGATGGTCGAGGTCCTCGATGGGTTGACGGAGGGCGAGGTCGTCTTGGCCGCGCCGGGCGCTGGCGTGGCGCTGCCCGTAGGTCGCCGCTGGGCCGCGCCATGAACCTGGCGCTCCGAGACGTTCGAAGGCACCTCGCGAGGTACGTGGGCACGGCTGCTGGCTTGGGGCTCCTCTTGAGCGTCGTCGTGGCCATGCAGGGCATCTATGCCGGGATGGTCGATGATGCGACGATCCTCACGCGCGCCATGCAGGCAGACCTATGGCTCGTTCAGGCCGAAACTCGCGGACCGTTCGCCGAGGGCTCGCGGCTCGACCCGAGCGTCGAAGCGCGGGCGGCCGCCGTGCCTGGCGTGCGCTCCGCGAGACCCTACACGTATCAACTCATTCAGCGAGAGCGCCGCGGAGCCATCATGCGCATCGCGCTCGTCGGGCTCGGGTGGCCTGACGATCCCGGGCACTCCTTGCCGCTGGTCCGCGGGCGCCCCCTCGCACAGCCCCATGGAGAGGTCATCGTCGACACTTCGCTCGGGCTTCGAATTGGAGAGACGCTCGCCCTGGCCGGCGAGCCCTACCGCGTCGTGGGCCTGACGAAAAATGCGCTCACCTCGGGTGGCGACTCAGTCGCCTTCATGAGTGCGAAAGACACCGAGCTCGTGGCCTTTGACCAGCCCGCCGAAGCCGTGCTGCTCGAGCGGCAGCGTATTGTGGAACGTCTCCGCGCCACCGACCTCGGCCGCGGGCAGCCTGGGCTCGAGGAGCTCGCGACGGACCCTCGGTGGCGCCCTCCCGCGCTCGCTGCGCCGCCGGTAGCCGCCGTACTCGTGAAGGCAGACCCGCATCGTCTCGCCGAGGTGCGAGAGGTCATCCGGAGTTGGGGCGACGTCGGTGTCTACTCACAGGCCGAGGAGGAGTCGCTGCTGCTCGGCGGCGTCGTTCAGCGGGCCCGGATGCAGATCGGACTCTTTACGATCATCCTCACGCTGACCGCCGCCGTGATCGTCATGATGGTCATGTACAACCTCACGCTCGAGAAGACCCACGACCTCGCTGTCCTCAAGCTCATGGGTGCGCCGCGCACCCGCCTGCTCGGCATGGTCCTGCAGGAGGCGTGGCTGCTGGGAGCGCTGGGTTACTCCGTCGCGTTCGCCATCGGCGAGCTCGCGTACTCGATGTTCCCTCGCCGCGTACTCATCACCGAGACCATCTCGTGGGTGGCCCCGGTCGCGACGCTGGGCATCGTCACCCTCGCCAGCGTCCTCGGTCTCGCGCACGTCATGCGCATCGATCCGTCGCGCGCGCTCGAGAGTTGAGATGGAAGCCGCAGTCCGCGCCGTCGAGCTGAGTAAGACCTACGGGATGGGTCGGGCCGCGGTGACCGCCTTGGATCGCGTGAGTTTGTCGATCGCGCCCGGCACGGTCGCGGCGCTGCTCGGCCCGAGCGGCTCTGGGAAGTCCACGCTCATCAAGGCTCTCGGCTTCGTCTCGCCCGCTGACACCGGGTTGGTCTTCTTCGAAGAGCGGCTCGTCGTGAAGGACGGCGCTCCCCTGGCCGACCTCGCATCCCTGCGGCGGCGCCACCTCGGCTTCGTGTTCCAAAAGGCCAATTTGACGTCCTTCCTCACGGCCAGAGAGAACGTGGAGATCGCGTGCCAGTTTGGGGGCAAGGCTGACGGCCGGAGGCGTGCCCGTGAGTTGCTCGATTATCTGGAGGTCGGGGCCCGGGAGCGCTCATACCCGGAGATGCTCAGCGGCGGAGAGCAGCAGCGTGTCGCCATCGCGAGAGCGCTCGCGAACGAGCCTTCGCTGATCCTTGCAGACGAGCCCACCGCTGCCCTCGACAGCGTTCGCAGCCGAAGTGTGATGGAGTTGTTCCGCAAGGTGGCCCACGAGCGCGGAGCCGCGGTGTTGGTGGTCACCCACGACCACAGGGCGCTCGAGGTCTTCGATATTCTCTACGAGATGGAGGATGGGCGCATCCGACCCTACCGACACGAAGATTGAACGGGAAATTCGCGTCGGTCCGAGCCCCGAAAGCTCGCACTACCCGTCGCCTTGGTGCGGGGGCATTTGGGCCCCGCTCCCTCGGTGGAGCGCGTGGATCCGCAAGCCGGTCTGACAGGTTCGTACGAAATTCGAAGTTGCCTCGAGCTCGACGGCCACGTGACTTGCTCTGAGTTCGGGCGACCGGCGTTTTCGCCAGGAAGGGTCGTTGGATCGTTCGGATCATTTTGCTCGGCGTCAGCCCGTGCTCATTCCATCATCTGCGTACTCTCTTCGGCTCGGTGATCTCTGTGGTTTCTCCTGTGGTCACGAGCTTGCGGGGACCTGTACCTGTACTTATCAGCGGCGCCCGCGGCGACCGCTCAGTCCGTGCGCACCCACCCGACGGACCGACCCTCAACTCACGGCGGCCTCGGTCCAATAGGACGGCTCGTCGATCTCCCCTTGTTTGTGAGTACGAACCACCCACGCGACCTTGGGCGGGTTGTCTTTGGTCCAGGTCGGCTCGACGTGCCGGAGCGCGTCGCCGTTCGGGATGGGTTGGCGCCCGAGCAGCGTCGGAGCTTTTCCAGGGAGGCCCCAGTCGACGTTCAGCGCCGCGCGGGTTCCGTCCTTCAGCTCGGCGATGACGATCGACGTGGCGAAATATCGTGGCTTGTCGGCGGCGAGGTCCGGCCAGCGGTCTCGATCCTCGTTGCTGGCAAATGCGCTCGTCGCGTCGAGAACCCTCGCCACGTCCTCAGGCAGAACCAACGACCGCAGCTCCGTCGGCAGCATCGCCTTGCGCGTGGAGTCTGCTCGGCTCGAATGATGCGCCTCGAGCCTCCGCTCCGCGGCCACGAAGCGGAGCGGCCCGTGCCACGACTCCCCCGATACCTTCTGAGTTTGCCCACTCGGCTCGATCTTGACTTGGCCTCGCTCCGTGTCCAACACGAGACCCCGATGTAAAATCCCGCGCGCGTCCGGCGCAGTGAGCTCGCCCACCACTCGCGCCGACTTGAACGAGCTCACCACCTCGGCCTTCAGGTGGGGCGTGGGCACGTCCTCTCCGTAGCGTACCGGCCGAAGGGTCTTGGGATTCACGGGAATGTCGTCGTACTTCAGCCGAATCCGGTGGGCCGATCGCTCGCCCTTCTCGTCGTCGAGCCACAACACGTACTCCGAGACGGTCTTGCCGCCTTCGTGGCGATTCATCGGGCTGATGCGGTCGAGTCGAACCGCCTTGACCCCCTTCCACGGCAACTGAAACAACGGCGGTACCAAGTTGTCGTCGGGAATCGCCATCATGAGTTGGCCGCTCGGGTCCGAGAAGACGGTCGGGACGTTCTCTCGCCGAATGAACCCGTCCTTCTTGCGAAGCTCAGCCGACGTACCGTCTTGCCGCGCAGGCGGCAAGAGCACGTCCGGCGCCGCACGGATCACGGACCGCAGCCAAACGAGCGTGTCCCCGCCGCTCTGATCGAAGAGCGTGAACATGTTCTTCCCGGACTTGAATGCGTCGGTGACTTCCTTCCACAGCGTCTCGTCGCGCGTGGGTGGATCGGGACGACTCACCTCGGTCGTGAGCTTCGGCCAGACTTCCTTCCTGAGATAACTCAGGACGTCGCCCTGACCTCGCTTGGCCAGCGGAATCAGCGACGAGGGCGCCCCCTTCGGAAGCTCGGCCGCCTGGACAGCCCCGAGGAACATGAGAGACCGAGTGAGTTGGATCTTCTCGGCGTCGATATCCCGAGAGTTGTCGAAATTTACCGGCCGGCCGCCATTGGCCAAGCGGATCCTCTTGTCTCCGATCCAATAGTCTTGAACCGGCGCCCGATGACGCATCCCGCCCGCTCGCATCAAGTGCTCGATGTCGATCTCGATCTCCGCGGAAGATCCGCTGGCGAGCAGCACGCTGTCCGGGAGCTTATCGATGACTTCTCGCGGAAGCGCCCGTTTGCCCGTGCACCCGATGACGATCTGAGCACCCTTCGCGGCCTCGATCACGCCGTCGAACGCGGGAAATCCGTGAGCCGCCGCCGCTTCGCGCTTCGCGGGATCCATCTCGGCGATACTCACCTTCATCCCGGCTCGCTCGCACAAAGACGCCAGGCTCGCGCCCACGGTTCCGTAGCCGACGATGGTGATACTCACACCTTCGAGGCGCCGAAGCCCGGCGTCAGGGAGGATCTTCGCGAGGCCTCGCATCAAGTCTTCTGCGATGAACGGCGCCTCCTCCCCTTTGCCCTCCGACTTGGCGACGTTGACGACCGGGCAGCGGAGCTCGATCCGCGACGCTTCCGTGAGCCCGCGCGTGGTTTGCTCCACCACACGCGCCTGACTCAGGATGTCGGGAAACTCGTCGTGCAGCAGTTGATTGACGATGCCGCCGTCGTCGAGCACCACGAGCTTCTTGCCCGTCACCTTGGCCCGCTCCACGGCCTCCGCCACCGCGCCCCGGAGCTCCTCCTTGCGCGCGATCTCGTAACGCCCGAGGAGCGAAGTATCGACCGCCTCCGCCGCCACCACCGAGATCCCGCGCATCTGGAGCATCTTTGCGGTGAGTACGTTGGTCGAATAAGGCACGCCCGCGACGATGACGTCCTTTGGGGACGCTCCGTGCTCGAGGAGCTTGTCGAACATGGGCACCTGAGTAGGGAGCAAGTGTTGGGCGCACAAAATCACAGAGTCCTTGAAGTGGTCCGGAGGCACTCCACTCGAGGCGATCTCGAGCGCCGGCAGCACGGTCGGACAGCGGAAGTGCTCCGCCAAATAAGTCGAAACCAACCGAGGAAAGCGCTTTTCCAGACCCTCCACTACGGCTCCGAGCTCCCCATAACTCTCGCACAAGGGTAGCGAACGCTTGAAGACGTCCGATCCCTCGGAGAGCGGGTTGAGTCGGTCGGCCACGCTCGCGCCTGGTGCGTCTACCGGGCTGGAGAGCGCCTTCGCCACGTCTTCGACGAGTCGGTGCCGAGGCGGCATCGGCTCGCGGTGGTACGTCGTGAACCAACGCCCGAGGTCCACGTTCCCGTCCTTGTCGGCGTAGTCGAGAAGCTCCTCTACGATCGCCGGCAGCAACCTCGCGCTCCCAAAACGCCAGACATGAGAGTCCATCGCCTCGCGCGAGAGTGAAGCCGGATATTTCTCGGACCGCTCGATCAAAGACCGAACCATCGGGTCGTGGTCTTCGGACGGCCACTTCATGTGACCGGGCTCGAGCAGCGGATTGGAGGCCCAGGTCGACTCGTCGGCAGAGGCCGCCTTGGCAAAGAGCAAGCGATGGAGACACTCATGCACAGGCAGCGTGGGCAGACTCAAGAAGTCCACGCCCGCACGATAAGTTCCCGGTCCGGTCCGACCCGGAAAATCTGCGACGGGATGGGTCCATACCTTGGGCAGCTCGAGCGGCTTGGGGAGCAGCGTGCGACTCTTCGCTCGGTACGCGTCGGGGAACTTTCGTCGCGTGAGCTTCTCGGAGCTCCGCAAGCGGATCGCGCTCCCCGCCGCCTGGGGCCGATGGATCGTGGGCTTGAACGCGAGGCCACCGTACCCCGCGCCGATCAACCGTTCGGCCTGGAGCGGCCGGAGCAGGTCTTCGGGCAGCCGGAGCTCCCGAACGAGCTGCTCGGAGAGCTGGGCTGCTCTTCGGAGCAGCTCGTCTCGTTCTGCGTCGACCGAGCCGCTTCGTCCGTCCACGGCTGGCTGCGCGAGCTGCTTGAGCTCGGCGACGCGCCGCCCTAGCTCGAGCGAACGTGCCTGCGTGGGAATGCTACGAACAGAAGCACGTTCGATCTCTCTGGCGACGAGCTCGAGGTTGCGCGTGGCTTCCTGCAGAGCGTTTTGCGACAGCTTCGAGATCACGGCGCTCCATCGACCTGCGCCCAATGGAAGGCGGAGGTCGCACACCACCCTCCATTTTCGGGAGCCCGAAGGCAAGCGATTCAGCCGGATCCTCGAAGAACGACGCGAGTCGACCGGCGGGGTTCCGTGATTGCGGTCGACCCACGGGTCAGATATTCGTATCGAGTGCACGCGGCCGCAAAAAAGCTCGTCCTTTTCCTCGGTCTGACTCAGTGGGCGTGCCCGAGCGAGGAATCGAAGCCTCCGGACACGAACCCACCGACCGGCCGAGTCGCGATCGCCTTCGCCGACAAGCCATTCGAGAAGCTCCCGGTCGTGGATGGCTACCCGACGGCGTTCTCGGGGAGCGTGTCGGGAACGTCGGTCGCGCTCAGGTACGACGCCACGCTCAAAGACCCGGTGACCGCCAAGGGTGCCTGCTTGGACGTGCTGGTGCGGTGCCTCGAGAGTCTGCCGAGCGGCGACGCGTCTGTGCGACGGTGCGTCGCCGAGGCCCCGGTTTGCGCGACTCAGGAGCCCTGGAACGAGGCGCCGTGTTGCCCGACCGCGTGCAAAGATGCCTTCGCAGCAGAAGCAGGAGCAAGCGCCTACGACGCGGCGATCGAACACTTCGCCGACGGGGTGAGTTGCTATCCGGGGCTCGAAGCGTTCCTGGGGGCGGCCCGATGAAACAGTGGGTTGTTTTCCTCTGCGTCGCGGTCGCAGCGCCCCCCGCGCTCGGGTGGGACTCTATCGCAGTCCAGCCCAAAGGCAGCGGGTCCATCGACTTCTTTGGAGGTGACTCTCCGATCTGCACCGAAATCCAACTTCGCACGCCAGACGCCACGAGCTTCTCTCCCTTCATTTACTGCCTCGAAGGACCCGAGACCGCCCGCTGTGTCTTTGGCGGCGAGCACGCCATGGTGACCTCCGCCGTCTTTCGCGACCTCGGACTCTCCGAGTACGCGGAGACCAACGAGTGGCCGCTGCGAGCCTGGTCGGGCAACGCGAAGGTCGGCGACGGCTCGATGGACTCGGTGATGCCGGTGCCCTTCACGACACCGATGAGCGACAAGGTCGTGCGCGATCGTGTTCTCTCGGTGACCGGCTTCTCCGAGCTCCCGGACTTCGGCGTGTCGCTGGCGGATTGGTCCGCAGGCTTCGAGCGCTGCGCGATTCAAGGCATTCCTCGCGAGACAGAGGTCGACAATCTCCATTGCCACCAATTCTCCCACACGCTCGGACCGGTCAACTCGAACCACTTTCCGCCCCAGGCGCGGCGAGTGTTCGAACACTATCACGCGCTCGCGAAGGAGCTGATACAGGAGTGCGCCCGCCTTCGGACTCGGTCTACCGACTGGCCTCACGCGAGCAAGAGCCGAGCCGCGATGGACGAGGTCCTCGAGGAGTGTGAAATGCACGCGCTGATCCTCGAATCGATCGGGCTCCACTATCTCGAAGACCTATTCTCCTCGGGCCACATGTGGGAACGCTGGGGCTCGCCGTCGATCTCCGACCCGACCCATCGCGACTACTTCGCGGTGGGTCTGCTGAGCGGCGTAATTCATGGGTGGAGGTATGTCATCGAGGGGGCGTTCGGAAAAGATCCGGCTACTCATCCTTCACAGCCCATCCCGCTGGCTTCGCACGCGTTGGATTTCTTGGTTCAGGACCCGATCTGCGCCCCAATCTTGGGCGCGAGCGGATATCGTGTGGTGGGTTCGGCGGACTCGGACACGGAGCATCGAGGGGTCGGCGACGAGTACCTCGCTCCTTGTCTTCAGTATTTTCCGGAACCTCTACCGACATTGTTTTCCGCCGCGGGAAAAGGGTCGCCTGAATTCTCGGAGACCTTCGAGGCGCAGTCGAGGTGTGTCGCCGCTGCGGTGCGGGAGGTGTACGAGCTGGGGCCGAAGACCAAAGGCGATCTCGACACTCCGCCCTATTTGCAGCCCGGAGACGAGGCGCTCCTGGCGACGGATTTCTGCTTCGAGCGGCGTGCCACGAACCTCACGATGTTCCGCGGCCTCGGTCTTGGGTCCGAGGCGCTCCTTCCGAGCGACACGTCGCGGCTCGAGCTCGTGGTGGACGCGTCGAGCTGGCTGGCCGACGCGTTCGGATATGACGACGTCGCTTCGGGCGCCGCCGTTTGGCGAGACACCGTGCTGAGGATACACGGAGCCTTCTACCTGAACCAACACAAGAGCCAGAGCGGGCTCGAGAGCGCCGCTTTGGCGTTTCCGCAGAGCGCCGTGTTTGGGCTCGAACGCAACCGTGAGTATGAGTCGGAGTCCGTCCCGGTCCACGCCGACGCCGCCTCGGTCTCGAGCTGGAATCACGCCGACCTCGGCGGGTGCGCGACGGACGGAGATTGCGGAGAGGCCGTGTGCAATCCGACGACCGGACTCTGTGAAGTCAAGGAAGCGGCGACCCTGCGACTCTTCAACCGGGCCCACGCCACACACTGGTGTGAGACCACCACGCTGGACGACCTCCGGACCCTCGAACAGGACTGCAAGGCTGATGAGACCTACTGCGAGCTCTGCGTGGAGCTCGTCCGGCGCCAGGTGAGGAATGGGTGCGACGAAACGGACTGGCACCAAATGTCCGAAGAACACCGCGTCGAGGGGCTCTGCGCCATCACCGGCGACTCGAGCCCTTTCTTGTATGCGGGATGGCTCGAGGACTGCGACAGCTTCCCGTCGGTCGAAGCGGCCGCAGATCGTTGGTGCCGCAAATCCTTCGAGGATCTTGCGCCGGAAGCAAATCATGTCGCGGTCTCGCCCGGCGGACTCATGCCCGCTCCGCTCCGACCGGGGGAGCAACTCACCCTTCAGACGCGGCTCACCTTCAGTAACGGAGCTCCCATCCCGAACACGAGGCTCCGCTTCAAAATCGTCGACGACCAGAGCGCATCGAGCGCATGCACCGGGTCCGGCTGGAGCGTCGTCACGACCGACGCCGATGGTCTGGCTCCGTTCCCGTACCTCGCTCCGATGTCCCCGAGACTCGACCGAGTCTTGGCCTGCTTGTCGTCCCCCGATGGCAGTGATGAGTGCGACCGATGCAACCCGAAGACCCTCACCTTCTTCGTTCGGACGGTGACCTCAGACCAGGCGGTCCTCCAGAAGGTGAGCGGCGACGGGCAAACGGGAAGCCCCGGTCAGCTGCTGACGCTGCCTCTGCTCGTGGAGGTCGTTCCGCCTGCGCCCGACGGCACGGAGCTCGAATTCGCCCTCCTCGATGATCAACTAGCGACAGCCAGCCGGGGCTCTCTCGACTCGCCGGGTCAACACACCGTGGTCAAACCTACGACCGGCTCGCGAGCTCAAGCGCGACTCACTCTCCCCACCGTCGCAGGGTCGTATCGAGTTCGGGTTCGCGGCCTGGACGCCGCGCTCTTCCCCGATCCAGAGGCCTCCGAGATCGAATTTCAGGCGATGGCGATTGTCCCGCGCGGAGACCTGGTGTTCAGCCTGCGCCACAACGGGGCGAGTGTGTCTCCGATCGATCTGGAGGTGCGGGTCGATGATGGGACCACCATCGCGACCCACGCGGTCCACTCGGCGACCGACGGAGTGAACGTCACGGTCCCGGGCTTTGCGCCCCTCGGGACGCGAGCCGAAGTCACGATCAGCGGCACCAACGCCCACGGTGTAGTCTTCACGAATCGCGATCCGATCGTGATCGACCCCGTCCTCTCGCGAAGCTCGCGCCCATTTCCTGAGTTCATGCGCGCGGACCGCGGAAGAGTGGAGCTCGCGTTGGCACCGGGCAGCGCGCCCTCCGGACGCAATCTCGTAGTCTTCGACCTCTACGTGCCCTGGCCTCCCATGACCGTCGCCGGCGCTACCACGGTCGACCTGAGCGCGCCCGCCGAGTTCAACGTCCCGTTCGACACCTACGTCAAAGCCAATGGAGCGCTCGAGCGCCGCAGGAATCTCGAGATTTTCGGCTACACACCCGGAAATACCGGTGAGCCCTTCGAGACTTACGCCTTCACGACGGAGGATTCGTACTTGGCGCGAGTGACTACCTCCATTCTGAGCGCGCGAGCAAACCCGGGCAACCCGTCTCACGCCCTGGTCCAACTCACCGCGGACGGAACTTACATGCCCCCCAACAACTTCCCGCTCGTGGTGTACACGCCTGCTGGAGCCGTCCTGGCTTCGTACGACGCCATCCACCAGACGCCACCTTACTGGTGGAACGTCCCGTCGACCGACCCGCTGCTCACGACCATCGCGCCGAACGACGCCGGAGTCCTGGTCTTCGCGGCCAACGGCGCCGAGTTCCCCGCGAGCCCCGACGGCATCTTGTTCTTCGTCGTGGAGCCCGCCGTGCCCGGAGCCGTGATCAAGCGGAGCTACTGCTTTCACGATCGAGGGCGCGTGGTTCGGCGCGCGACCACCCGAAGTTGCTCCAACACGACCGATTGTCGCTACCCAACCTACCCTTCCGATTTCGCGATCTGCGGGACCAGCGGGGTGTGTGAGGACTTCGATGCGACGCTCCTCAACCAATCCGACGGATACTGCTCCAATCATGGCAACCCGCTCTTGATCACCACCTGCCTCCAACATCCGGATGGATGTGGACCAGGCGAACGCTGTGAGTCGGGGGTCTGCACGCCCTAGCAGCCTGCGGGAGATTGGATTTGGTTTGCGACAACCAAATCGGAAATA
>CAYXDO010000067.1:0-24898 GCA_964463485.1 uncultured Myxococcales bacterium
ATGATCGGCGAATCCGCGGAAAGATTGCTCCCAAAATTTCGCACCGGGGAGTATGACCAAAGGGAGTCAATTGATTTCATTTGAACGCAAATGATAGCGATTCTTCGTCGGATTTTCGAAATCGTCTTGACCACTCCCAGCGTGCGCGCGATACCCGCCTTATGAGTCGTGTCGTCATCGTGTCAAATCGGCTTCCAGTTACGATTGACTCGTCCGGCAGGACACACAGGAGCGCCGGGGGCCTCGCAACGGGTTTGCGTGGGATGCACGAAGGACAGGACAGCGTCTGGGTCGGCTGGCCCGGTCACTCGGTGGGCGCCCCAGACGACGCTTGGAGAGCAGGTATCCAAGAGCTCGAGAAGCAGCGATGTGTCCCCGTCGAGCTGTCGGCCGACGAGCAGCGTCAGTACTACGAAGGCTATTCCAACGGAGTACTCTGGCCCCTTTTTCATTCCATGATCGACATGCTCCCTCTCACGACGGACGACTTTGCGGCGTACGAGCGAGTCAACGAGCGCTTTGCGGAGCGGGTCGCCTCGATTCAAGCTCCTGGTGATATCATTTGGGTGCATGACTACCAACTGATGTTGGTCCCGAGCGCCGTCCGTCGTTTGGTACCGGACGCACGAATCGGCTTTTTTCTGCACATTCCGTTTCCGTCATGGGACGTATTTCGCACCGTCGGCGCGCGTGAGCGGCTGCTTCAAGGGCTGCTCGGAGCGGACGTGATTGGCTTTCACACCGCGTCGTACATGCGCCACTTCGCGCTCGCACTGACCAGACTCCTTGGTCTTCAGGTGGAGCTCGACCGGGTGAGTTGGGACGATAGAGACGTCAGGCTCGGTGTGTTTCCGATGGGGATTGACGCCGAAGCCTGGGCTCACCGCGAGGCCGACCCCTCGATGACCGCGGAGCTCGTGACGCTCAAGGAGAAAGGTGTCCGCATCTTGGTCGGCATCGACCGGCTCGACTACACCAAAGGCATCCCCCGTCGTCTCCTGGCGTTCGAGCGACTTCTGCGAGACGCGCCGGAGCTGCGCGGGAAGATCCAGCTCGTACAAGTCGGAGTGCCATCGCGGACCGAAGTGGATTCTTACAAAACCTTTCGCGAGCAGGTCGAGCTGCTCGTAGGCCGAATCCTCGGCCAGTTCGCGAGCGCGAGCTGGGTACCCGTTCACTATTTGTATCGTTCACTCGACGACGCGGAGATCTCTGCGTTGTACCGCGCCGCCGACGTCATGCTCGTTACGCCCATCCGTGACGGGATGAATCTGGTGGCAAAGGAATTCGTGGCGTCTCGTACCGACGGAGATGGTGTGCTGGTGTTGAGCGAGTTCGCGGGGGCCGCCGCAGAATTGGCCGAGGCAGTTCACATCAACCCCTTCGACATTCAGCGCAGCGCGGAGTCGTATCGAAGCGCTCTCGAGATGCCCGAAGCCGAGCGACGGGGGCGAATGCGCGCCCTCCGACAACGCGTGCTGCGTCATGACGTTCATCGGTGGACCCGGAGCTTCGTCGGATCGTTGCGCGAAACCGCTACGGCGGCCCGAGGTCGTCCGTGCACGGCCGAGCAATTCGCCGCGCTCGTCCAACGAATCCGTAGCGCTCCCTTTCTGGTTCTCTTGCTCGACTACGACGGCACCCTCGTCCCGTTGGCGAAGACTCCCGAGCTCGCCGCACCGGATGCTCGGATCGTCGAGCTGCTCGGTTCACTCGCACGACGGCCTCGAACCGAAACTCACCTCGTCAGCGGGCGCTCTCGCGACGACATAGAGCGGTGGTTCGGCGGAACCGGAGTCGGGTTGCACGCCGAGCACGGCGGGCTCTCGAGACAGGCCGACGGAAAGTGGATCGCTCGAGGATCCCTTGACTCGGAGCTACAGGCCAAGGTCGACGTCATCTTCGAGGACTTCGCCGGCCGGACCCCCGGTTCGCTCGTCGAGCGCAAGGCTACCGGCATTGCGTTTCATTGGCGCACCGCCGATCCGGAGTATGGCGCGCAGCAATCCAACGAGCTGAAGATTCATCTCTCCCAGGTCTTGTCCAACGCTCCCGTCGAAGTCATCGCAGGCGACAAAGTCGTCGAGCTGCGCCCTTACGGCGTCAACAAGGGCGTGGTCGTGACTGACGTTGCGCGGACCGCGCCCGATGGGGCGCTCTTCGTCGCGTTCGGAGATGACCGCACGGACACGGATTTGTTCGCGGCGCTCCCTGAAGGGAGTATCTCGATCCGCATCGGCCCAAATCCCCTGCGCGCCGACTTCGTGCTCGCGACCCCACAAGACGCCCGTCGGTTGCTGTCGGGGCTACTCCGGTGAGGCTCGCGCGACGTCGGGCACTGATTCTGCTGCGAGAGTTCGTCAATTTCCGCACCAAGGCTTCACGAAGAGTAGGCCCGCCTGACTCGGGCGGTCGTCCGACGTGATGATGTCTCCGAGCAAGATGGCATCGTCGCCAAGGCGCGCGACGTGGTACACGGTCTCTTTGGTGAATGCGGGCTGAACGGGACACGGTCGCCACGTTCCGGACACCTCGAGTGAGTTTCCATGATCGGTGGTCGCGAATATGCCCGTTCCGTACGGGATCATCTTTCCGGCTCCGGTCCACTCGGGGACGTCGATCGTTTGCCACCCTCCGGTTCCTTGCGGAATCGCGATCGCGCGGGGGAGAGCGAGCACTGCGCCGACGCCAGGGACGACCGCGATCGCCTCCACGCTCGAGTTCGGTCGAATCTCCTCGAAGCGGGTGGAATCGCCGTCGATCCAGAGGACCTGAGGCGTGTGCACACTCACGAGCGCCCGGCGCTCACCGAGGAGTTGGATGGTGAAGCGATCGCTCTCGCCCGCGGGCACAGTTGTGAGTACGCGAAATTGTCCGTCGAAACGGAAGGCGAGGCCGCCTCGGGTCACACCGATGACTTCGCCTTCGCCCGCGGAGATGTTTCGGATCACCTGGCCTTCGAGGAAGTCAGCGGTCGTGGATGAGGAAACGGAGCAAGGTTGGCCGGGTGATTGCTCGGAGAGCATGAGAGTCTCGAGCCGTCGAGCGGTCGCAATCCAGAGCGTGCCGGTCGGCTCGAGCGAAGCGGCGCCCACCTCGTGGGACGCATCGCAGATACTCTCGGACGAGTAGTCAGGCAGGACGCGCGCGAGGGCGCCGCTCGCGGATGCGAGCAAGACGCTGCCGGAGGGCTCCCGCTCGGCCGCGATGATCTTGACGTTCCTGCCGAAAGGGAGGTCGACGTAGCGTTGCCCGAAGTTCGCGCACGTGCAGCGAGGGTGTAGGTCCGGCACGAGTTGGATCGCGAGGTCGGCGGAGAGCGAGGAAGGGGCCCAGCTGGCGCTTCGTGCTCGCTCGAAGACCGACCCCGTCGAGAGCAGCTCGCAGGAGCGGCAGCTCGTACTCAGCGCGCTGAGTGGTCCGACCTTGAGGCCGAGCTCGGCGAGCGACTGGGTGTACAACGCAACCTCGAGCGACTCGGAATCTCCTTCCAGGACGCGCACCGGCTCGTCCGTCGTACCAACCCAGGACCCGAGACTTCCGGCCCGAACCGCGAAAGTGTCGAAGCTCTCCTCGGGCAGACCGATGGCGGTGAGTTGTTGGGACGAGCCGCAGGCGACGAGCAGCCACGGAGCAAGGGCGCGCGCGGAGCACACGGTCGAGCCTCGCTCGTCGGAGAGCTACCGTCATGCTCTTTTTCGGGAGCCGAACACGCAGCCGGGCGCAGCCTCCATTCGGCCCGGTGTTGGCATACCGAGTGCATCGTCACGACGCGATGGAGGACCTCTCGAATACGAATACGAGGGCTCGCGTTCTGTCCGTCGATGTCGCCAGCCTGCGGCCATGGCCAAAGGAGACTCCATCGGGACGACCGACGGCATGCTCCGTTCGGTGCGAGAACCGAGTTGACCAAAGTGTGACGATTCCGGTTACGACAAAACCAAATCCGTCTTGTTCAAAACCAAATCCGTCTTGTTCCACCCTGCGGCTTGGAGGAAGCGCATGCACGATTTTCGACCCTGTCCAACATCACGAGGCTTTCAACCCGAAACTGAGCGCGTCCCGCGCGCGGGACCCAAGCTCGAAGCCCCGCTCGTACGAAGCTCGATACGGCCTGGGTGGGCGACCTTCACGTTCCTGTTCGTCACGCTCCTTCTCGGTTCCTGCGCCGCGTCCGACGCGAACGACTCGGGCGCAGGTGTTGGCGACGGCGGAACGCGCGTGGATACAGGCGTAGCGGATGCCGCCGCCGGTCTGGACGCCGTGATCGCAGGCCCACCCGGCACACCTACGCTTCTCTCGGTTCAGCTCGTGACGCATGGGACGTTTCAGCTCGCCTGGGACCTTCCCGCTTCCGGCTGCGCGACTCTCGAGCTCAACCGCAATGTGGACGGAGGCGCCTTCGGCGTAGCCACGACGCTCACCGGCGTGGCCACCGAGGCCACCGACGAGCCCGGCCACAACTCAGGCACCTACTGCTACACCGTGACCTGCAAGCTGAACGGCGAGTCCTCTCCACCCTCCAACGAGAAATGCGCGACGCAATGAGCTGCCGGCGAGCTCATCTCGGTCTGATCTTCGCCTCGATTCTCGGCTGTGGCGCGGAGCCTGACGCGGTCGACACTCTCGACCCGGCGGCCCCTTTCCCTCCGACCGGGCAGACGAAAACGTTCGACCTCCACGTAAAAGACGTCGATTGGGAGGTCGGCCTCGGCGCGATGTACCGCGCCTGGACCTACGAAGGCACCGTTCCGGGGCCGACCTTGGAAGCCACCGCCGGCGATCGAATCCTCATCAACCTCATCAACGAGACGACTCATCCGGCTTCGATTCATACTCATGTCGTGGAGTTCCCACAGGCTCAGGACGGCGCCTCGTCGACCTCGATCGCGATGCCTGGCCAGACGATCCAGGTCGAGTGGAACGCTCGCTATGCCGGAACCTTTCCGTACCATGATCACGCCGCAGAGGGTGAGGGCGTGCTCAGAGGTTTGTTCGGCGCGTTGGTGGTGCACGCGCCAGGGGAGGCGGCCGCGAACGAGCACGTCGTGGTGTTGGGCGATCTCGAGCCGAAGAACTTCCGCCAGCTCCCGGGCGTCGCCGATCCGGTGACTGGCGAAATCTCCCAGGTCGGAACCTATCGAGGTGCTCATCAGTACCTTCACGTTATCAATGGAAAGGCCTACGAAGAGGCGATACCGGTCTTCCGAGGCAAGGTCGGCGAGCGAAGTCGTTGGCGAATCGTGAGTATCGGAAAGGACGTTCACACCTGGCACATCCATGGTCACCGCTGGGCAGACACGGACGGGCAACTCACCGACAACATCCAACTCAGTCCGGGCATGTATCGAACCTTCGAGTTCATGGAGGAGGCGCCTGGAAGCTGGTTGGTCCACTGCCACTTTCCCGAGCACATGGAAGGCGGAATGATGGCGCGCTACGAAGTCTCTCCCTGACCGGACGAGCGGATTGTAGACGGCAATCGTCTGCGGTTGGAGCGCCTCAGCGCGGGGAAGCGTCCTAGCGCGGGGAAGCGTCCGCGGAGAGCCGGGTCTATGGCGTCGCTACTTACACATCATCCCCATCATCGACATCATTTGCGAGTGACGACCCTCCATCGCAGTCAGCATCTCGCCCATACGGGTCTGGTGCGTGCTCTCCTCGGTTCTCATCACTTCCAAAGAGGAGGCGCTCGCCATGGCTCCTGCGTGGCGGGAGGTCTCTGATCGCATACCCATCGTCCCATCGGACTCCGCCGTCGCGCCCATCATGGGACAGCTCATCATCTTGTCCAGCGTCCCGTCCATGCGACCCATCATCTCGTTCATGCTCGCTTCGTGGGTACGCTCCATTCCCCGCACCGAGCCCTCGTCCGGAGCCTCGCCGACGTCCGCGTTGTGTTGCCGATTGCTCGTCCGCGCTTCTTCGAGGCGGGTTTGGTGCTCGGCGACGAGGTCATCTACGGCCATGTCGGATCCTCCGCATGCGAACCCGATCGAAGACAAGCCCAGGAACAGTACGACTCTCAACATGAATACCTCCGTGATCCTGCATCCGCAAGAACTGAGCCAGCCTTCGGATGGGAGCTCGCAGCTCGAGTGTGATTCTATCGGTCACACTCCACGCCAATAGAATGAGGCTGATTCCTGCGGAACGACGAGAATCCGCGTAGCGGAGTCCGGTCTGCGTAACTCGCCGAGTCACACTCCAAGAGGCGCAGGTTCTGCCGACTCCGTCCCGTAGTTCCCTATTTTGCGGGGATCGGGTCTCGAAGCGCCCAGCGAGGTAGACTCCGCGACATGGACCGGGCAAGGGCGCGAAGATTCGCCGTCGCCGCGTTCGCGTTGGGCGTCGGACTCTCCGGGCATATCCACGGTCACCGACTTTATCTCGATCGAATCAACGCGATGCCGCTGGCGCGCCCGCGCCCCGCCGAGCTGCCTGCGGCTCGGCCGCCCGTTCCTGCGAGCCGCCTCGCGGTGATCATCATCGACGGGCTGGGCCATTCGTCTGCCATGGAGGTCGCCGATCTGAGAGAGCTGACGAATCGATGTCCTTCGAGGGTGCTGGTGCCGGACTTTCCGTCGTTCACTTTTCCAGCCCTCATGACTGCTGCGACGGGAGTGCCTCCTCGAGATTCAGGCGTCCGCATCAACGCGCCGCCCCCATTCCCCGAGCTCGACTCCGTCTCGAGGCGTGCGGCCGAGGCTGGAATCGTCGTGCGCCTCGCGCCGCAGTCATTTTCCGAGCTGCCAGCACTCCTGCAGCTTCCGGCCCGTTGGGAGTCGCTCGAGACCGAAGCACTGATTTCCAAGCTGAGTAGCTCCGAGCGCCAGCTCGCCTGGTTCTATATCGGCGAGGTGGATGAAGCCGGCCATCGTCATGGCGCGGATTCCGAAGAGTACCGGAATGCAGCGCGGGAGGCTGGGCGCCTCGTGCTTCGCGTCGCTGGCGCCCTAGAACGCTCGGGCGGCGGCCTGGAGCGATCGAGTGGCGCTCTGATCGTCTTCTCCGATCACGGCCACCTTCGGGGCGGAGGCCACGGAGGCGTGGAGCCCGAAGTCATGCAAGCGATGCTCATCGCTTGCGATGGGCCTTTCGTGAGGGGCCTCGAGTTGCCGCCGGCGCCCATGAGAAATCTCGCCTCCACACTCTCCTGGGCGCTCGGTGTGGACGCTCCGCGATCGTCGACCGGGCAGCCCATGCTCGACCTCTTTGGACTCGCCGCGCCGACGCGAGATCTTGCTGCTGAGCTCGACGAGAATCGCGCGCGCTCGGAGTTCGAACGATCCGTGCGCCCGCGCGTGAGTTTCGCGCTCATCGTTTCACTCGCCGTCTTCGCGACAGCCGCCTCTCTCCATCACCGCCGAGCGATCAGACTGTCATTGGCGGATGCGGTTCCGACCATCTTGTTCCTCGTCGGCTTCGGAGCTCCCTATCTCGCACGCGGCTACACGCTGTCGTGGAGTCTGCCGCGCGGCTCGGCGGGCTTTTATGGCGAGACGCTCTTGTTCGGCGGTCTGGGCGTCGCCCTGGCGCTGTGGCGCGCACGGAAAGACCGTCGGGTCGAGGAGGCATGGCTCATGGCGTTGATCTTCGGACTCCCGTATCTGCTCTCCTCGGCGTGGGTTGGGCTGGACACGACGAAACTTGCAGGGCCTGGCGTGAGCTACTCGGTGATCCTGATGGCGACCATCGAGTTCTATGCCTGCCTGCCCTTCGGCCTCCGGGCCCTCGTCGCGGAGAGCGAGCTCTCGGAGAATCGCGACTGAGTCACTCCGAAGCGTCTGCGTCGTATCGAGTTGCGTGGGATTCAGCCGGGGCCTCGTGATGTCTCGCTGAGACGAATGGGTGTGACTTCGTGGGCCACAACCAGGCGAGCAGTCGCAGGAGGGCTCCAAATGGTCACTCTTTCGCCCGGCGCCTTCGACCGACGGGTTTGGGTCCTGTGACTGAATGAGTCACCGCTGAGCTGCATCCCTTGCGCGCCAGGCGGTCTTGTGCTCCTTCCGGAGGGGCTCTGGGCTGACTTTGGGCACGGCACGATGGTTGCGTTCGTGGTCGCCGTGATGGGTGCGTGGATCCTTGCGGCCTTGAGCGCTCCGACCTCGACGACGGGTGTGACGCTCGCTGAGGTCCTGGCAGAGGTTTCCGAGCGCGCGCCTCAGCTCGCCGTTCAGGACGAAGTCATCCGCGCGGCCCGAGCTGCGACGGACCGAGCAGGCGCTTGGGACGATCCGCTCGTATCCTTCATGATCGAAGACCTCGCGCTCGCCCGGCACGAGTCGGAGCCCATGAGCCCGATGCTGAGTTATCGGCTCACCCAGCCTCTCAACCTCTTCGGTCGGCGCCGGCTCGCCAAGGAGTCGGCCTCGGCGCGCGTCCAAGGAGAGTGGGCTGTACGCCGCCGCGTGGAGCTCGACGCCCGCCGCGAGGCAGCCATGGCTTTTTACGACTTGTGGATGAATCAGGAAATGGGCCGGCTCATCGACCGCCAAGTCGCGACCCTCGAGCGCATGAGGGACTCGGCCAAGGCGCAATACAGCGCGGGGATGATGATGGGCCATCACGACTTCCTCCGGGCCGAGGCGGAGATCTCGGCCATGCGTGCCGAGAGAGCGTCGCTCGAGGATCGAAGTCGAGCCGCTGCTACGATGCTCGACGTACTGCGGGGGAGGCCTCCGGGTGAGTTGCCTTCATCGGTCTCACGCAGGAGCAGACCCATCCCCGAGCTCGCGCGCCTCTTAGGTGAGGCTGCGAAGCGGCCTGAGGTCGAAGCTGCCCAGGCCATGCGTGTGGAGGCGAGGGCGGAGCGAGACCTCGCGGAGAAGATGTACCTCCCGATGGTCATGGCCGGGGTATTTTTTCAGCAGCGGCTCGGCCAGCAGCCCAACTCGATCGGAGGTGAGCTCGCGCTGACTCTTCCGGTCTTCTGGTGGGACAAACAAGCGAAGGAGGTCGAAATGGCGGAGGCCATGGTGAGTCGCGCCGAGCGCGAGCTCGAGGCGATGCTGAGTATGACTCGAGCCGAGGTCGAGCGAGCCTATCGTCAGGCTCGAGCCGCCGACCGGGCGCTTTCGGCACTCGAGCGGGAGGCCGTCCCTCGGCTCGAGCAAGTCGTGGAGTCGAGTCAGGCTGCCTACGAGAGCGGGACCAACAACTTCCTCTCGCTCCTCGAGGCCACGCTCTCGCTTCTCGAGCTCGAGAGTCGGCGGATTCGTAGCGCCGTCGAGCGGGATCTCGCGCTGTTCGAGCTCGAGCGGATCTTGGGAGAGTCGTCCTCGCCAGAGCGGAAAGGCACGTCATGAAGCTCGTCTCTCTCGTCGTGCTCGTGGCGCTCGTGGCGCTCGCGTCCCCAGCAATCAGGGCCCAGGACCACGGTGGTCATGGCAGTCACCCCGCGGAGCCGAAGCCGAGCTCCGCTCCGCAAACACCTCCCGATCGAGCTTGGGGGCGTGCTCCGCCTGGCTACGCAGAGATCGAGATCTCGGCAGATCGCCAACAGCTGATCGGTCTGAAGGTTGCCGAGGCCAAACTCGAGAAACTCTCGGCCACCATCCGAGCGTCGGCCGTGGTCCAACCGGACGAGACCAAGGACGCGCACGTGCATTCGAAGCTCATGGGTTGGGTGGCCAAGCTCCACGCCAACACGGTCGGGCAGAGAGTGAAGGAGGGTGAGCCGCTCTACGCGCTCTATTCCCAGGAGCTCTTCGCGGCTCAGAACGAGTATGTTCGCGCTCTCAAGTCCTCGCCCGAGCTCGCCGAGGCCGCAGCGACTCGCCTCAGGCTTTGGGGAGTGCCTGAGGACCAGCTTCGATTGATTCAGAGAGAGGGTCCGCGACAAAACATCCTGTTCCGAGCTCCTCGCTCGGGAACCATCATCGAAAAGAACCTTCTCGAGGGCCACTATGTCGAGCCGGACATGATGCTCTTTCGGATCACCGACCTGTCCACGGTCTGGGTCTTGGCCGAGGTGTACGAGTTCGAGGTCAACCGAGTCGCTTTGGGCGGTGTGGCTGCGATCTCGGTCCAAGGGGTCCTAGAGCCCCTCGCCGCGAAGGTGGATTATGTCTACCCGACGCTGAATCCGGAGACTCGAACCGTTCGGATCCGCCTCGTCGCGACCAACGGCCAGGGGCTCCTCCGCCCAGGGAGCTTCGCCACAGCCGAGTTGCCCGTGCGCGCGGTCGAGGGTGTGTTCGTGCCGGAAGAAGCGGTCATCGACACCGGGGAGCGTCAGGTCGTGTATGAGGCTCTCCAAAACGGTCGATTTCGACCGATATTGGTGAGCGTGGGTCGTCGGGTGAGCGGCCGCATCGAGATCCTGGAAGGACTCTCCGCGGGCACTCAGGTCGTGGTGAGCGCTCAATTCCTCGTGGACAGTGAGAGTAGGCTCCGCGGAGTCTCCGAGCCTGGGCGCGGGCACGGGGCTCACTGATGTTCGAGCGGATGGTCGATTGGTGCGCCCGGCAGCGGGGACTCGTGCTTGCGATCGCGGGCCTACTCGCGATCGCCGGCGGCCTGTCGCTGAAGGAGAGCACGCTCGACGCGATCCCGGACCTCACTGACACTCAGGTCATCGTTTGGACGGAGTGGATGGGGAGGAGCCCGCAGCTCGTCGAAGACCAAATCACCTACCCGATGGTCACCAGCCTCATCTCGGCCCCCAAGGTGAGAACCGTGCGCGGATTTTCGATGTTCGGAATGAGCTTCGTGTACGCGATCTTCGAGGACGGGACCGACCAATACTGGGCCCGAAGCCGAGTGCTCGAGTATCTGTCGAAGCTGGCGGGCCAGCTCCCGGAGGGCGTCTCGCCCCAGCTTGGCCCCGACGCCACAGGCTCGGGATGGGTCTTCGCGTACACTCTCGAAGACCGGAGTGGCAACCACGATCTCCAGGAGCTGCGGGCCTTCCAGGACTTCACTTTGAGGTACGCCATCGCCCAGGTTCCCGGCGTAGCCGAGGTGGCCAGCGTCGGCGGGTACGAAAAGCAGTATCAAGTCGTCGTCGATCCAGTTCGCCTCGCGGCGTACGACATATCCCTTCCCCAACTCATCGACTCGGTGCGTCAGAGCAACATGGACGTCGGCGGCCGGGTGATCGAATGGGCCGGACGAGAGTACGTGTTTCGAGGCCTCGGGTACGTCAAGGAGAAGAACGATCTGGAAGAAGTGGTCGTCAAAGTCAGCTCCGACGGCATTCCCGTCAGAGTCGCCGACTTGGGTCGCGTCGAGCTCGGGCCGGATATTCGGCGCGGTCTGCTCGAATGGAACGGAGACGGCGAGGCGGTCGGCGCCATCGTCGTCATGCGAACCGGCGAGAACGCCCTCGACGTCATCGAGCGGGTCAAGGCTCGCCTCGACGAGCTCCGGCCGAGTCTTCCGGAAGGCGTCGAGGTACGAGTGGGTTACGATCGCTCCGAGCTCATTTTGCGCTCGATCGACACGCTAAAAGAGGCACTCGCGGAGGAGATGATCGTCGTACTTCTATTCATCGTCATCTTCCTTCTCCACTTCGGGAGCTCTCTCGTCGCGATCGTCACGCTCCCGGCGGCTATCCTCGTGTCCTTCATCCCGATGTACTTGGCCGACATCACGCTGAGCATCATGTCCTTGGGAGGGATCATCATCGCGATCGGCGACATGGTGGACGCGACGGTGGTCTTGGTCGAGAACGCCCACAAGCGCCTCGAGCGAGAGGGGGCCTCACGGCCGAGAGAAGAGATCATCATCGACGCGGCGAAGGAGCTCGCGCGCCCGATCTTCAGCTCCCTCCTGATCATCGCGGTGGCTTTTCTCCCGATCTTCGCCCTTCAAGCTCAGGAAGGGCGGCTCTTTCGGCCGCTAGCATTCACGAAGACCTTCGCGATGGTGGCCGCGGCGATACTCTCGGTGACTTTGGGTCCAGCCCTGATGGTGCTGTTCATCCGTGGGAAGATTCG
Organism: uncultured Myxococcales bacterium; assembly: GCA_964463485.1. Classification (GTDB taxonomy): domain Bacteria; phylum Myxococcota; class Kuafuiibacteriia; order Kuafuiibacteriales; family Kuafuiibacteriaceae; genus CAYXDO01. The sequence goes on from CAYXDO010000067.1 coordinate 11,943, forward strand.
CTCCGAGGCGTCGAACCCGCTCAACCGCGCCGCAGTGGCGTTGTACCGTCCCGTGCTGGCGTTCCTCCTGCGACATCGAACAGTCGTCATGGCGGTGACGCTCGCGCTCCTCGCGTCCTCGGCCTGGCCCCTCATGCGGCTTGGGTCCGAGTTCATGCCTCCGCTGGACGAGGGCTCCTTTCTCTTCATGCCCGTCACGATCCCCAACATCTCCATCGAGGAGGCCAAGTCGGTCATTCAGACTCAGGACAAAATCATCAAGAGCATTCCGGAGGTCGCCACCGTCATGGGTAAGGCTGGGCGAGCCGAGACGCCGACCGACCCGGCGCCGCTGAGTATGTTCGAGACCGTGATCGTGTTGAAGCCGAAGGGCGAGTGGCGACCGGGAATGACGACGGAGAAGATCGCGGCGGAGCTCACTCGGGCTCTCGAGCTGCCGGGATTTCAGAACGCGCTCACGATGCCGATCAGAGCGAGGGTCGACATGCTGACCACAGGCATTCGGACCCCGGTCGGAGTCAAGATCTTCGGTGACGACCTAGTCGAGCTCGAGCGCCTCGGACGGGCCGTCGAAGCACGCCTGCGCGCGGTCCCAGGTACCCGCAGCGCCTTCGCCGATCGCGAGACCATGGGTACCTATATCGATTTCATCCCGGATCGAAAGGCGATCGCACGTCACGGCTTGAGAGTCATGGACGCGCTCGACGCGGTGGAGACCGCGATCGGCGGCGTGACGATCAGCCAGACCGTCGAAGGGCGCCAGCGCTTCTCGATCAACGTCCGTTACCCCCGGGAGCTCCGGACGAATTGGTCGAACCTCGAGCGCGTGCTCGTACCGGTGCGGACCGGCGTGCGCCCGGGGGCGGCCACGGCTGGCGGCGAGATGAGTATGTCGTCGGAGGCCGTTCGGGGGCAGCGAGCCCAGGTGCCCATCGGGCAGCTCGGCAAGCTCGTCGTTCGCAACGGGCCTCCGATGATCAAGGACGAGAATGGCTCGCTCGTCACCTACGTCTTCGTCGACACCGAGGACTCCGATCTCGGTGGGTACGTCTCCAGAGCGAAGGAGGCCGTGTCCGATCTGAAGCTCCCGGTCGGCTACCGGCTCCAATGGACGGGGCAGTATGAGTTCCTGGAGAGAGTGCGCGCTCGGCTCGGCTATCTCATTCCGCTGACGTTGGTGCTCGTTTTCGGGCTACTCTATTTCGAATTCGGGAGGATCTCACTCGTCGCCCTGGTCATGCTCTCTGTGCCGTTTGCGGGGGTCGGCAGCCTGTGGCTTCTGTATGCGTTGGGATTCAACACGAGCATCGGTGTCTGGGTCGGCATGATCGCGCTGATAGGTATCGCCGCCGAGACGGCTTCGGTGATGGTGGTCTACCTGGAGCAGGCGTACGTGGCTTGGGCGAAGGAAGGAAAGATTCGTGGCCCCGAGGACCTGGTCTCTTGTGCGCTCGAGGGAGCTGTCCTTCGGGTCCGCCCGTTGCTGATGACGGTAGGCATGAATCTGATCGGCCTCGCACCCGTCATGCTTTCGACGGGCGCGGGCGCCGACGTCATGAAGAGAATCGCCTCGCCCATGATGGGGGGCCTCGTCTCTCTGCTGACTCTGACGTTAATCATTGTCCCGGTCGTGTACGTCAGCGGTCGTACCCTCGGTCATTCTTTGGCTGGCCCGAGGCTCGAAAACTCATCGGGTAGCCCGAAGCAGCTCGGGTGAACCGCCAGCGACCGCGAAGAACGCATAGTCCCCGTCGGCAGTGTCTCGGTCCTCGGCCAACGTCCGCGACGATACTCGTCTCTGCCCCTCGAGCGGAGCTCCCGACGCGGCTGCCTGGCGCGAACTGGTTCGGCTTCTCGACGTCCCGCGACTTCCCGGCCCCGGCCTGCGTCGAGGACCTCGACTTCGAATTCGAGATCTCGGTCAGCCCCAGCCCGCCCGCGCCCGTGAGCGACGTCTGCGCCGACGCGACGCCTCTGGCCCCGAGCGCTGATACTTCGTCGCCGTTGATCGTGATGGAAGGTCCCGCCATGATTTTGTTTTCGCGTGGGGGCTCGCGCGAGGTAGAGTTCGGTCTCATGGCGACTCGTGCGAAGCACTTCGGCACCTGCGGCTTGTGTAAGCAGCGATTTGACAAGGCGGGAATGACTCGGCATCTCAAGACGTGTGTGCCCGCCCATGACGCCGCGACGGCTCCGCGGACCCTCGTCTGGATCCGGGTTGAGGGTTTTGGGCCGTATTGGCTCGACCTCGAGGTCGCGGGAAGCTCGACACTCGCTCCGGTCGACCGATTTCTACGGGATATTTGGCTGGAGTGTTGTGGTCATCTGAGCGCCTTCACCATCGAAGGTGAGCGTTATGAGAGTGCTCCTGACGAGGAGTACGGAGAAGGCGAGAGCCTCGCCTCGGGCCGCATCGAGCGCGTATTTGGCGTTCCAGGACTGAAGGCGGACTATGCATACGACTTCGGTTCGACCACCGAGCTGGAGTTGAAGGTGGTCGGTGTGCGTATCGGTTCTGGAGGTCGAGCTCGCGGCGCGGTTCGGTTGCTTGCTCGCAACGAAGCCCCGGAGGCCAACTGTGTAGTGTGTGGGCAACCGGCGACCGTCATTTGCACTGCGGAGGGTGAAGAGTACCTCTGTAAGACGCATGAGCCCAGCCACAAGTGCGGCTTCGTCGAAGGTCACCTTCCCGTCGTGAACTCGCCTCGATGCGGTGTCTGCGGGTACACCGGTTAGCCGGCTCTGGGTGCGGCGGCGACGCGGGAGGTCAAGTGGCTGTGCCAGGCGGTCGTCGTCAGCACTCGGAGTGCTAGCTTGTGCTTCGGGTCGGCGCGCGCGATCGCGAAAACTCATCGGGTAGCCCGAAGCAGCTCGGGTGAACCGCCACCCACCGCGAGGAACGCATAGTCCCCGTCGGCTCGAATGAGAGTCGCCTCGCTCGTCAACCGTAGCTGGCCCGGCAGCATGTGGCCAGAGGCCGGATCGAGCAGAGCTATGCTGGGCGGATTCGACTCAGGAAGTGAGTACGCACGGAGAGACACGAGGATCAGCGGAAGCTCTCCGGGCCAGAGCCGAGTACGTATTGGCACTGCGCCCCCATCGAAGTCAGGCACCACGGATTCCAACCGGCCGTTCTTCTGAAGCGACACCTTACCATTCAGCCCACGAGGGACTTCCGCCTCGTGTACATCGCTCGAGCACCTCGGATTGGGTCACTCGCCCCGGAACTCGAGAGTCGAGTCGAGCACTTAGCCTTCCAAGCTCACAATCGGATCCGTCGATTTCCATGCCACATCCATCGAACGAAGCACGGATTTCACAAGCGGCAGCCACACAGCTTGGCGTCACGACCAGCTCCGATGCAGAGCATTCACCCAGCCATCCTGTCGTGAGCTCGGGTGACGGGAGGGCGAGGATGTCACCGTTGGCCGAATCGAGCTCCCAAGTTGGAATTGGCAGCAGGGGCTCGCTCGGCTGGGCCGGGCGGACTGAGTTCGATCTCATCTCCGCCAGCGTGGCGCCCGCCAGTTGGTCCCGCGACCAGCCCGCGATCAGGACGCGATTGTGCTCTGCGAAGTGCTCGTCGAAGTCGTAGGAAGCGCTGTCGCCCAGAGGCAAGAGTGCCGTCCCGGACTGAACTTTTCCCTCGTCGAATGGCAAGACGGCTACGAACGCGACAGAGTCCGGCGCGTCTCGAACCAAAGGCCGAAGCAGCTCGGGCGGTGAGCACGCGGCGGCGGCAAGAAAAACAGACGACGCCGCGCCGAAGCTCGGGCGCGCCGCCGGCACTTCACGGGCGAGGACCGACGACCTCGAAGCCATCCAGATCTGCGCGGCTCGGAACTGAGTCGACACGTATGTCGCGCGGCGAGTGGCTCAACCTGATTTCTTCTTCGCGGGTTTGGCTTTGGGCGCCGGCGGAGCGGCCACGCGAGAGACAGCCGCGCGAAGCTCATCGGTCATCGGCATGGGTTGGCCGTCGGCGTCGATGAACGTGAGCAACGCGCAGTCGCGAGGATTGGCCTTCAGCTTGGGCGGCGGTTTGCCCGCGTGGATGGCATCCCAGTAGGCGGTGGTGCCTCGGAAGCCTTGAAGATCCTCACTCCAGGTGACGACGGCCGAGCTCGCGTCGAGCCCAACGAAGCTCACCGAGAGATACTCTATGGTCTTCTTGCTGCCTTTCCCGAAGCTGAACCCATTGATTCTCACGCGAAACTCCACCTCGTCACCCCGGTTCGGAAGTCCGACGGTGCTGAGAGTGGCATAGTTGGCGTGGTCGTCGATACTCACCCCGGCAGGCAGCGAGAGGGCCCCGCTGATGGCCTGACAAATGGCCGTCGAGCGCGTGCTGTGGGCCGGCTGACCCGAAGGTAGCTCGCGGGCGACGATCGGGAAGTCGGTGAGCTCGACGATGGGTCCTGTCTCGGCCATGCGACGAATTCAAGCACGCGCACGTCCGGCCGTCCAGGGCTGGGGCCGAAAAGGATGTACGGGTGGGCCGTACGATCGCGTTCCGAACAATCGAACACCAAGGTGGGCGAGTTTGGCTAGAGTGGCTTCATGATTCGGTTCGAGACAAGAGCGACGCATGGATCGGCCGAGGCGCTTGGCCCCCAGCGGGTCGAGAAAGGATCAGCTCGCGCCTGGTTCATGGCCGCCCTGGTTGTGGCCGCAGCTGCGTGCGTTCCCTCGGAGCTGGAGCGACCAAACGAGCCCGAGCTGCCCGCGTTTGACGGGGGTGCCGAGTCGGAGCCCGACGGCGGTCTGGAGTCGGAGCGCAAGCGAGTGTTTTTTTTCCGAAATGGAACCCTCGGAAAAATCCGCGACTCCGCGGACTCCCGCGATTCGCTCGGCATTGCTGACGAAGACTGCACCTCCGGCGCCGAGAGGACGGGTTTGGGTGGCCTCTGGCGGGCCTGGTTATCTTCTTCCGAGATCGACGCCATCGACAGAGTCTCCGACGTCGGGCCATGGTATCGGCTCGATCGCAAGACTCTGTTGTTCGCGTCCAAGGCGGAGCTCGCCGAAGGACCCCGAACGCGGATCGACCCGACCGAGCAGACCGAGGACTGGGAAAGCTGTGCGCGGTCCGGGAGCTGCGGGCTCACCTTCTGGTCGGGGACCGATTTGTACGGGAGACGGACTTCCGACAACTGCCTCGACTGGACCGTCTACAATCGGCCCGCAATCGCGACCGTCGGGCGAGCGGACGTCTCCGGCCCGAGTTGGGTCGCCGCAAGCTCGATCCTCTGCAGCGCCTATCTGGCCTTGCTCTGTATCGAACAGTGACTCACCCTGCCGAGTCTCACGCGCGCGGCACTGAGTAAGTAGTCGCGTGGCAAGCCACACTCCTCGTGAAGCACGCCTGCTGCGGAGGGCTTGCTTGCACCTCGCGGAACGAGGAGTCGGCGACGCCTGGAATGTGATATCCTCCCCGCTTTCCAAGATCCGACACGGCGGGAAAGGCGACGACCATGGTCGAAAATTGTGAGCGAGTACTCGAAGCGATCGAAGCTAGAGATCTTGACGGCACGACCGCGGCTCTGTCGGACTTGGACCACCCGCCCGCACGTGTTTGGACGGAATTGTTTCGAGCCAAAGGTCGGTTCGAGGACCTTGCCTTGATCGAGATGAGCGCGAGGTTTCCGACCTTGCGCACTCGCGAGCAGCACCTCGAGTACGCCAGGTCACTGCCCGTCGAGTTGCCCGTCCATCACGAGGCGCGGGTCCTTCTCGCGGACCTCTATCTTCGCCTTTGGCGATGGGTAGAGCACGAGAGAGATGGGTCTGCGTACCCGGCCTTGCCCCGCTGGCGCGACGTTTCGCTCGACACGGCGTCGTCGATCGCGTGGCTTCGAGTCGAAATTGCCGTGGACTCACGCACCGTCGCCTCAGAGCTCGTCAAAGCCGACTCTCGGGAGCTTTTGTATCAGGCCGTTCACACCTTACCCATCGAGCTCGCCGTGGACCTGGCTTCCTTGACCGACGAGCTCACGAGGTCGAAGGACGCAGTGTTGGAGCTTCGCGCTTTGGAGTGGTTGAGAGCGGGCCTGCCCGCGGGCCTGATCGCTCCCTTGCAGGCGCGATCCCGGATCCTCGAGCTCGTCTCCGCGACGTCTTCCGATGTACGGCGGGATGCTTTGAGAGAGTTGTCGCGCCCGTGGGCAGTGGCGGCGGGACCACTCGACGCGCCGCCAGCTCCGACCGACCCAAGCGACGCTGAGTCGCTGTCGGCATTCTTCGAGCTCGCCGTGGCCCATCAGCTGCCGGAGCCTCTGGCTGAGCTTGCGCTTGGAGCGAGTGCAAAGTCATCCGTGGACGTCGAAATTGCTGCGCTCGACGCCTGGTCGCACTTTGCGACGCGACAAGACCTCTCGAGGGTCGTGGACGTCGCGGCCCTCGACCCGCTGGCGTTCGGGACGGCTTGTATTCGCTTCCTTCGCAACACTCACCTCCGTGGTGAGTTCGTTCTTCCTTCGCAGGCTCCGAAGCTGCTCTGGATCTTTCTGCGCAACTCGGAGATTTCGGCTTCGGAGCTCGCGGCGGTTGCGTTCACGATTCGTCATTCATTGGTCGAGGCACTCAGCGGGCTGGCAGCTGACGATCTGCAGTGGGAACGGGGAATTCAGCTTGCCGTTGCGCTTGCGCTCGGCCCTCAAGGGTCTCGGCCCGTGTCCGTCGGCCCGCTGATTTTGGAGAAACTCCCGCAAGCCACCCATCCGAGCTCGGTGAGGCGATTCCTTCGTGCGATCCAGCGGCTACGCCTACAGGCGGCCGAAGACCTCGCGATTTCCTTCCTCGATCGCGAGCCCAACGAGGCGCTCCTGGCGCTCCGCGCGATTGGAGGCGCCGCGACAGTCGTCGCGCTCGAGGCTCGGCTGGGAATCAACTCGGCCGCGCCCCTTTGCTCGCAACCGTTGACGCCGGCCCAGCGCAAGTTGGCTCTTCAGATTCTGTGGCACTTGGAGCCCGATCGGAGCGCTCGTTCGAAGCTGGTCGCACTCGCGGGGCCCAACGAGCTGCCCGAGGATTGCAGCCCGATTCGAAAATCCAGGGCTGAGTGGGTTGCTCCGGAGCGCGCACCCTGGGCCACCCCGCTCGAAGATGCTACGGGCGCTTTGCGCGAGGTCTGCCGCCACGGTGATTCCGAAGACTTTCCCGTCCTCATCGATCTTCTGCTGAAGATCGTCACTCTGCATGCCCAAGACGAGCTCGCGGACCCAAGACTAGGGGAGCACGATCGGCCCCTGCCCCCCGAAGTCTTGGAAGAAGTTCGGAAGCTCGGATCGCGGCTCTACGACCAAGGCGCAATTCGGCCGGCTTGCCTGCTCGACGCGGGCGGACCATCGGAGTCCTCGGATGGATTCGTTGCTTGCGTAGTTCTCGAGCTCCTCCTTCGTTCGGATCTCTCGGAAGGTGAGTCCATCGTACTCCTTCGAACGCTGGAGGGCGTTCGGTCGGATCGCATTTTTCCGAGCGTCCACAAGCTCCTGCGCCATGAGAGCACCCAAATCCGAAAAGCCGCGGTCATGGTGATTGCACGAGGCGGCGCCGAGAACCTCGCCCTGCATCTGATGCGGGCGGCGCGAAGTGAAGATCCGCCGACGGCAAAAGCCGCGCTGTTTGCGCTGGGTGGCGCCCTCGACCAAACGCGTCGGACGGGCGGCGACGCTGTACCGATTGAAATCGTCAGGGTCGTCTCGCAGGGGCTCGATCACTCGAACATGAACGTCAAGAAGGCCGCCGCCGAGGTCCTCGCCAGGAATGCGTTTCCAGACGCAGCGTCCAAGATCGTCTATTGGCTCGGGCGGCACGACAACCCAGGCTTTCGGCGTTCGTTGACGTCGGCACTTCGGCTCGCGACGGGGCCGACTTACACCACAACCCTGATGGCCGCGGCGGAAGCAGCGAAAGGAGAGCCGCGTCGCCGAGACCTCTTGCTCTCGGCGCTGAGCGGTGAGCTAACTTCAGGGGAGGTTCGCGTTTGGGTCAGCTCGGGCGACCACGTCCGACTCCTCGAGCTCATCGGCGCAGGTCTCGTGGAGCTGAAATTCGGCACGATTGAGGAGCTCGCCGCGGAGCTTGACGCCTACGGGATCGCTTGGCCCTCTCGCCGAGATCCGAAGCCTCGGCCTCCCGTGATTTCGGTCCCCGTCCGCTCGCTCATCGAACGTGGATTTGCCACGAGCGTCGCAAGCGAGATCCTCGATCGAGGCCGTACGGATGGGTTCTCTGACGATGAGCTGCCGGAGCTCCGTCGATACCTCGCTGAATGGCTCTTGCTCGCGGAGAGTACGTCCTCGCCTTCACTCCGGCTCGGTGCTCTCGATTTGATCTCGAGATCGGTTGCTCCTGCGCCAAGCGAACGAGAGCTGCGTTCGATCGCTCGTTGCTGCCCGACGTTGTTGAAAGCGCTGGAGGAATCGACGGACCCTCTACTCTCTACGGAGTCCGTCCACCAACCCATCCGAGAGTCCGTCCATCAGCCCATCCGAGAGCGGATTTTCGACCTGTTTGAGAAGGTTCTCCCGACTCTCCCGAAGATATTAGCGCTGGACGCCGCTGATCGGCTGCGCAGCCTCCCCACTTTTCCAAATCGCAGCGGTAGGTCGCGACTGCGTCTGTTTCGGCTCGCTGGCTCTCCGATCACGCGGGCAGACGTCGATCGTGCGTTGATCGAAGCGCGGGGCACGAGCGACCCGCAAGCGCTCGAAATGGAGATTCTCACCGACGCGTTCCAAGCAGGCGCCTGGAGCCCGGACCCGTGTTTCACAGTCGAGGAGCGCGCCGAGCTCCGTGTCGCGGGACCCCGCGCAGACGACATCTTGCGAGCTCTGCCGCAGCGCGCGGATTCGCGCGCGGTACTCTCCTCGCTGATCGAGGTCTTCGGGCCAGCAGAGCCGTCGGCTCGACCGTGGTTGTTGGATCGAATGGAGGCGCTTCAACCCCTGGGCGTCGCTCCCTGGACGCTGGGCGAGCGACGAGCCGAGGAGTTGGCTCAGCTCGAGAAAGAGCGCAGGCGCCGACGCCGAAGAGTGGACGTCTCTCCGAGATCGCAGGCCGGGCTGGAGGGACTCCTTCGTGACCTCGAATCCGAAGACGCGGACCAGCGGGACGGTGCGGCGCGGACCCTGCTGAGTTGGCCAGAGCTGAGTGGGAAGGTGGAGGTTGCTCGATCCTACCTTCGGGGTCGCATCGGCTTGCCAACGACCACGGGCCTGTCGGAAGCGGTCCAAATCCTTCGAGAGGGAGATCCGTTTTGGGCAGATTATCGAAGAGCGAACCCGGGCCGAGTGATGAGACTGATCGAAGCCGAGCTCGCGGTTCACGTAGACGATCTCATCGCGATTTGGGGCGAGGGCACGCCAGACGTCGTGAAGACCGCAGAGAGACAGCTTCGCTCTTTGCCGTCATCGGTCGTGTTTCCTCACGTGCGCGAAGCGCTGCTTCGCGGTGAGTGGGGCTATTTCGATCTCCTGAGCGGTCCGCTCGAACCGGAGTCAGAAGGGTACGCGCTGGCCCAAAGAGCGCAGGCGCTCGGAGCCCGTGTCGATCGATTGCTTGGCAGCTCGACCCCATCTCAGGCCTCGATAGTCGAGGAGCTTCGGCTTCGAACACCACCCGCGCGAGCCCCGACTCGTGAGGAGTTGTTCGAGCTCGCCCGCGGGTCACACGTGGAGAGGGCCCGCCGTGCGATGCGTCGACTGGCCGAGGATCCTGACGAAGCTCTCATCGCGCTCCTGGTCGAGCGAGTGGGTTCTTCGGAGCGAAGAGTTCGCCTTCAGGCTCAGCGTCTCCTGCGGCGGGTCGCACCCAAGGAGACTTATCTCTCAGCGACCATGAGACTCCTGGCCGATTCGAACGGCGGGGTCGTCGTGTCGGCGATGCGGGCGTTGAGCTTTGCCAAGTATAGGCCGTCGATCCCCGAGCTCGTCGCTCGAGTGCGAGACGCGCGTCCTTTCGTCCGACGTGCCGCGAGGAGTGGGTTGCTCGAGTTCGGTGACCTTTCCCTGAGTGAGCTCGAACGAGTCAGGAGCTCCGCCCGACCAGACCATCGAGCAGCCTACCAACGACTGATCGACGAGATCGAGGCGAGTGCGTCCACTCGAGTCTGAATCGGAGGAAACGACGGCCCTCCGAAAATCACGGAGCGCGTGACGAGATTGCTCCACGTCAAAACCTGCGCCCCTTCGGTAGTGAATCATGGGGAGCGATGGCGAGCCTCAGCACCGCAACCACGAGCCCGGCGCAGGTCGTCGACGCCCGGGTCGCGGGTCCCGAGTCGAAGCCGTGGCACATTCGGGGTCTCGTATTCGATCTCGTCTGGATCGTGGGCATGCCGATGCTGGCCTTTCTCGTCATCGTAGCGACCTGCCTCCCACGGGTGCCTGGACAGTCTATTTTGGGCATGGTCGGGACCACGCCGCCGCTGCTCGCCTTCGTCGCAGGCACAGTGACTTTCACACACATCAACGTCACCGTGGCTCGTATCTACCTCAACAAGGATGTCTTCTCGCGGTTCGGCACGCGCCTCGTCGTCGCTCCGATCATCCTCTTCGTCGCGCTCGCGGTTTCCTCTCCGATGTTGGCGATCATCGGCGTCGTCGCCATGTTCTGGGATGAGTATCACTCATTCATGCAGACCTTTGGCTTCGGCCGTATTTACGACGCGCGCCTCGGCAACGACCCGAACGTGGGCCGGTGGCATGACATCTTCATGTGCTTCGTGCTGGAATGGCTGCCTTACCTGATTGCGGCGACGTTCGTTGGGGAGGAGGACCACGAAATTTTCCGAACGGGACCTGAATATGCGCTGACGCGTCGCGGCCGATTCATCGCTCCCGGGGAGCTCCAAGGCGTTCTCATCGGCTTCGCGATTCTTTACGCCATCTTTTACGTGGCCAGCTATACGCGGTTCGCGCGTCGTGGGTATCGAGTCGCCCCGGCCAAGATAGCGCTCTTCGTGAGTACGGGAGCCGCCAACTGGCTCCTCGTCGGCTTCTTCAGCCTGATCGAGGGCGCGGCGATGGCCAATCTCTATCACGGCCTCCAGTACATCGCGATCATCTGGGTCAGCGAGCGGTTCAACCTTCGCGGCACGTTCCGGCTGAGCAACCTTCGGAAGGCCGGCGTCGCCATCGCGTTTCTCATCATCTTGGTCCCCTCTGTGATGGTCGCGGTTGCGCGAGTGGCCATCCCCGCGTCCCACCTGCTGATGGCGTTCTGGGCCACTTCATCCTTGTTGCACTTCTGGTCAGACGGGTTCGTGTGGTCGGTCCGCAAGCAGCAAGCGCTGTGAATGACGAGTTTCGAAAAATCGCGTGAATCGAAGCCCGTCGAGCATGATTTACCAATCGTCGATGCCCTGGAGAGCCGAATTCAGTACTGAATCGAAGTGCCTATCGCCGCTGAGAATACGAAGCCACCATGTCGAATCGGCCCCGTTGTTCGGGACGCGAAGGAGACGAGGTTGGCACCGGCGGAGAACGACCACTTCGCGTCCGACGCTTCTCCGAGCAGCCACTCGTGGACGTCCTGACCGACGCCCAGGGCGAAGATGTGTTTGGCGGAGTCCAAGACCGGCTGGTCCACCGACTCGATGAAGGTCGCCTGGTATGAGTAACCTGCTCTGAGATCGAGACCCTCCAGAGGGCTCCACTCCGCTCCGAGCTTCGGAATCCAAACGTCGGTCAGATCAGCGACGGGTCTTAGGGGCGGGAGCAGAGTGATTCCCTCGCCGATTCGGCTGACGTCGAGCGTCACGTTGCCGTAGGGCAGCTCGTAGTCGGCAAAGTGCGCGTAGACTACATCGAGCGATATCAGCAGCTCGTCGGTGGGGGAGTATGCGACGCCGATGGTGACTTGTTCAGGGATGTGTTTGACCCGAAGGTCGAGATCCGAACCGGTTGCGAGGTCGAGACCGAACACTTGCGGGCTGAAGTCGATCGGCAGATGAATTCGAACGTAACTCGCCTGGCGGTAGACGAGCCCCACGTCGAGGCCGTCGAGCAGCCGAAACTGAGCGCCGGCGGCGAAGAACTCCTGATTTGGAAGGTCCGCCGCGAGATCGACCCGCGTGCGTTTGTTCGGGTCGACTTCGTTCGACTGGAAAGGTGCCACGATGTTGACGTGTCCATCGAGCCCGGCGAGCAACAGCACCGAGGCGCCGATCGACAGCCGATCGAAGAACCGATAGGCGAGGCCGAGCCTGATCTCGAGCAGCTCAGTCTCGTTCTCCGCGAGCACGAAGTACGGCTCGTCGGTGGGATGGATCGTGAAGTTGAGGGCGCGTCGGTGCGGCAGGAAGAGCGAGACTCCAAAACCCAGTTCTCCCCCCAGCACCTCGGTGGGGCTCCAAGCAAACCTGAGCGAGTAGCCCTCGTCCGAAGGCTCCGATACGGACTTGTCGTCCGCGGTGAGTTGCGGCGAAACAAAGTGGAACGACAGCGACGCCAAGCTCCCGTCGATGCGCGCTAGCCCTGCTGGGTTGTGATCGAGCGCGTTGGAGTCATTCGACAGCGCCGTATAGGCGCCTGCGAGGGCGAGGGGACGCGGTTCGCCGAGGAACAGCGGTCCGGCGATGGCCGCTTTCGGCACGAAGAGGAGGAGAACGACGGCGACACGCACCGGCGGAATATAGCTCGGGTGCCAATCCGCGTTGGCGAGGATGTGTCACAACCGTGTGCGTTCCCGCACTGAAAGGCCAAGGCCGACGCATGAGAATCAAGCAGTCTTCGCAGGCGCAACCATCCGGACAGGCTCCCGACTTGAATCCCAAGCAGGGAGACGCTACTGCCCCAGCGGACTCAGCCCGGCTCAATCCCGTGACAGCTACTCCAGACCGCGTCCTTGGCGACGCGGTTCGAAGCTTCATTCGCCGAACCCACCAAGGGCCCATCGTGAAAGTGCGGGCTGACGGCCCGATCGGTGATGGTGGAGTGAAGCTCCCGAATCCC
>CAYXDO010000067.1:24998-52700 GCA_964463485.1 uncultured Myxococcales bacterium
ACCGGCCCCATCGTGAAAGTGCGGGCGGACGGCCCGATCGGTGACGGTGGAGTGAAGCTCCCGAATCCCACCGGCCCCATCGTGAAAGTGCGGGCGGACGGCCCGATCGGTGACGGTGGAGTGAGGCTCCCGATCCCCACGGGTCCGATCGTGAAGGTGCGAGCGGACGGTCCGATCGGTGACGGTGGAGTGAGGCTCCCGATCCCCACGGGTCCGATTGTGAAGGTGCGAGCGGACGGCCCGATCGGTGATGGCGGAGTGAGGCTCCCGAGCCCCACGGGTCCGATTGTGAAGGTGCGAGCGGACGGCCCGATCGGTCAATGAAGCGAGTTGGAATCGTCGGTGCATCGACCGACGTCCACACGGCGTACTTGGCGGCCGGAATCTCGAGGATCGGCGCTGAGCCTGTCGTCGTGCACACCGACCTCGTACCTCGCCACCACCGACTCACTATCGACGACCATGAGGTCCGTTACGAAGGTGTGTCGCTCTCCGAGCTTCGCGTCCTGTTCTTGCGCCGAATTCAGCAAACTCTTCCCATCTTCGACCCCGATTCGATGTCGCTGAGCGGCCTTCCCACCTGGCCCGAGCGTTATGTCGCGGAGCGGGAGCGTCAGTCGCTGCTCGCGTCCGCTTTTCAAGTCCTCGAACGCGAGCGACTCGTCGTGAACTCGACTTCGGCGATCAACCTTCATTTTCTCAAGATGGACCAACTCAGGATTCTCGCGCAGCGCGGAGTGAGGGTGCCGCGTTCCTTGGCCACGAGCGACCCGGACGAGGTGGTGTCCTTCGTGGAGCGCGAGGGTGAAGTGATTTACAAACCCCTCGCGGGCGGCGCGTTGGTGCGTTCGCTGCGACCGGTGGACTTGACTCCGTCGAAGCTCGCGACCCTTCGGCACGCGCCTTCCCTGTTTCAGGAGCGAATTCCTGGGGACGAGCACCGCGCCTACGTCCTCGATGGGGAGCCGCTCGCGGCCTTCGAGATCCCTTGTGAAGGCGTCGTCGACGCGCGGGAGGCCCTCGACCGAGCTCGCCCGGCGGAGCTCTCCGAGCGCAGTTGGGACGAATGTGTCCGCGCGAGCCGGGCGCTGGGGATGATCTTTGGCGCGATCGATCTGAGACACTCGGCGGACGGCGCTCCGGTGGTGCTCGAGGTCAATCCGACGCCAGCGATTTCGTTCTACGACGACCCAGAGACGGGGGCCGTGATAAGCAGGCTCGCTGCCTATTTGGTGGCGCATGCCTGAGCCTTTTTTCGTTCCGGATCTGGTCGAGAGTCTGTTCGGACCGAGCATTCCCGAAGTCTTTGGTTACGAGCAAGCGAGGGCGGCGCTCGAATTTTTGTCTCCGGAGCTGTTGGAGCCTTCGACCGTCGCGACCATTCGCGCTGAGTTTCAAAGTGACCCTGCGCTCGCTCATGTGTGTCTCAGCGGCGCTCTGCAGAGTCCCGTCGCAGACGAGCTTCGCCAAGCGCTCGAAGAGGCAGACTTCCGGCCGCACCCCCACGCTGAGTATGCTCTCCACGTCGCTCCGAGGGACGCTCAGTCCCCGAGCCGCCTCACTCGCTTCGTCGACTGGCTCGCGACCCCGCTCGCGGCGTCCTTTCACCTTCGGTGGCTGGGGGTCGAACAGTCGGCGCTGCCTGACGGCCGAACGCACCGTATTCAGGTTCAAACTTCCAGAATGTTGGAAGGCGAACGATTTCCGCTCCACATGGATACCCACGCGCCCGGAATCGTCGTCGTCTACAATTTCTCCGAAGCCGATTGGCGGTCCTCGAAGGGCGGGCAACTCTACTTCCCTCGCGAAGATGGTTCGGACTACCTGGCGGTTCCTCCGCTCTTCAATTCCGTGTTCATGAGTTACGCGAACGGCGCGGTGCACGGGGTGCGAGAAGTGCGAGGGAGTTGGGTTCGTTACTCCATCACTGCTTTCTACCTTGGTGACGAGCCGAGCGACGGCGAGAGAGTCGCGAAGGATGGACTCGATCCGCCGTAGGACGGAACCGTGGATGAGCGCCCAAGCAAAGAAGGTCATCCTGGCAGTCGCCGCGTCGATCCTCGCGCTCGTCGTCGCCAGGAGTCTGAGTCGCTCGACGACTCGCCCGGTCCCGAGTAGGTCGGGCAAAATCGCCGAAAGTGATCTAGCCCTTCGAACGTCGAGCGAGACACTCGAACGCAGTCGGGAGTCCCACGTCGAGAGTGCGACAACCAGCGACGCGAGCAGTCGCCAAGGACGGGCGAGTGTGACGGACCCGGGCCCCGAACCAGCCGGCCCGTCCTCGACCCAGCGGACGCAGCAGAAGGACGCGAACGAGCGGCCTCCTGTGTCCACGTCGGCTGCGCTCGAAGTCGCTCGACCTCACTTCGCGCTCGATGCGCCTGGGATCAAGAGCGCGATGCAATCGGCCGTTCCAGAAATCAAGGAGTGCTATGAGACCTGGCTGCAGTCGAACCCAGGCCTCGGCGGAAAGTTGATCGTCGAGTTCACGATCGCCGCGGACGGGGACGAGGGCCGAGTGTCCGGGGCGAAGGTCGCCGAGTCCGAGCTCGGCCACGTGTTCATGGAGGGATGTATCATGAATGCGGTGGAGGACCTCGCGTTCGACCGCCCGGGCGAAGAGATCAAGGTGAGGTACCCGTTCCAGCTTCGAACGCTCGACGGAGGCTACGCTGACGGGGGATGAGTACGCCACGACGGCGGGCGTCGCGATGGGATTTTTGGCGATTACTTTGCTGTGGCCTCGCGATCCCCTGTTGGGTGTGGGCGAGGAGTTACGCCTTCTCCGTGTTCTTGCTCAGCGTCCTTCGTCCTTAGCAGGGGTCCGCGAAGCTTAGGGGTGCCTGCGCTGCCAGGGGGTCCGCGTGTCCATGTGCCCGTGAATACGAAGGCCCATTGACTTGGCACAGCCTCGAGACCACCATTTCGGTGTGCTCCGCTTCCTCGGGTGGCTCTGGTTGCCGCTCGCCCTGGTGGTCGGCTTTCGGGTCGATCTCCCTCGGGTGAGTTGCCAGCACCACGAAGAGCGGCATCTGACGCCCTGTTGCCCTTCCGAGCAACACGAGCTCCCACGGGAAGCTCGCCTCGGCGCGAGCGACATTTGCTGTAGCGACGGTCCGATGATCCACGCCAGCGGAGCTTTGGGCGATTCACCCTTGCGGTGGTTGCCTCCGGTGCTGGTCGAGGTCGGTATCGTGCAGCTCTCGCCCGAGCTGACTTTCGTGTCCTATCCGCGCCCGGTGGCTCACCCATCGTCGCGTGGGCCTCCTCGAAGAGTGCTGTTCTCGTCTTTTCAGATCTAATTCGCTCCGACCCCCGGGCCGGTGAGGCCTGTCTTCGACTTGTCGGCCAAGGAAGGAGCGACCCATGAACCCCGATCTCGAGACTACCTCGAGCCCCATCACTCCGAGCGCCGCGAGCTCGGCTGAGTTTCACGAAGGCACCGAAGGTCCCCCCAGGGGCGCGAGGGCTGCGGCCGTCATTCGATGGGTCTTGGTGACTTGTATGGCCGGCGCCGCGGGGCTCTCCGTGTTCTCGAGCCTTCACGTGGACTCGGTGCACGCGGAGGAGGCGCTGTACTCGTGCCCGATGCACCCTGAAATCAGGAGCGCCGTACCCGGCCGCTGCCCGATCTGCGGGATGGATTTGGTCGCGCGAAAGCGTCCGGGTTCGTCGGCACCCGCGTCGGTACCCTCCGACCCCGCCTCGGGACCGGCGAAGACGGAAGGGGTGTCCGAGCCGCCCCTCGCGACGACCGCGACAGTTGCCTCTTCACCCCGCGATCCCAAGGCTGCCGCCTATTCATGCCCCATGCATCCCGAAGTGACTTCGGACCATCCAGGGAGCTGCCCGATCTGCGGCATGTTTCTCACACCGACTGCTCCCGCGCCGAGCTCAGCGAAGGTCTCGAAGACCAAGCCAAAAGCTAAGTTGGCGCTTCCAACCATGGATCGGGCGCCGCTCATGTTGTCGATGGATCGCGCGCAACTCCTTGGGGTCCGTTCGAGGCCGGTCGAGCGCAAGAAAATGGCTTCCGAGGTTCGCGCTTCGGGGACGCTGGAGATTGCCGAGGATCTCGCCTACCGAGTCGACGCGAGGTTCGAGGGGTGGGTGGAGGAGCTGACCGTTTCGCGAGCCGGCGAGCGGGTCGAGCGCGGCCAGACGCTCGTGGGGATTTTCAGCCCTGAGTTGCTCGCAGCCCAGGAGGAGCTCCTCGCCGCGCGTCACCACAACAGCCCCGAGCTGCTCGAAGCCGCGAGGCGGCGCCTTGATTTCTCCGGGGTCGCACCCGAAGAAATCAAGCGCATCGAAGCCCAGGGCAAGGCGTCACGAATCATCCCCGTGCGAGCGCCGGCGAGCGGGATCGTGCTCGAGAAGAGAGTCGCCCTCGGTCAGCGGATCGAGCGCGGCGCCCGCCTCTTCGACATCGCAGATCTCTCCCGCTTGTACGCCGTCTTCGACGTGCCCGAGTCGGAGGCCGACGCGCTTCAGGTCGGCTCGGTCGGGCGTGTTTCGTTTCCGACCCGCGGTCGCGGCGAGGTGGCCGGCCGCGTCATTCGAGTGGGTCCACGCGCCGACCGCTCCGCTCGGACCCTCCCGGCCACGATCGAGCTCGACAACTCTTCAGGGACTCTGATCCCCGGACTCTCCGTGCGGGTTCAAGTTCGCGGTCGTGAGGTCGAGGCGCTGGTGGTCGATCGAGAGTCTGTGCTCACGACGGGTGAGGACTCGTACGTGTTCGTCGACGAGGGTCACGGCCGGTACTCGGCTAGGCGCGTACTCATCGGCCGGCGCTCGGGTCCCTCGGTAGAGATCGAGGGGCTGTCCGAAGGGACGCTCGTCGTGACCACCGGGGCCTTCTTGCTCGACTCGGAGAGTCGCCTCGAATCGCTCTCCGGAGGGAACGGCCGGTGATTCGCGCCATCATCGAGCTCTCCGCCCGACATCGTTTCGTGGTGCTCGCGCTCGTCTTCGCCGCGTTCGTGGCGTCGCTCGAGGCCATGTCCCGTGTTCAGCTCGACGCGATCCCCGATCTCACCGACCCCCAGGTGATCGTGTTCACCGAGTGGATGGGGAAGAGCCCAACTCTGATCGAGGACCAAGTCACCTACCCGATCGTGTCGTCGCTGGTGTCCGCGCCCGGGGTCGTCGACGTCCGCGGCCTCTCGATGTTCGGCATGTCGTTCGTGTACGTCATCTTCGACGAGAGTGTGGACATCTATTGGGCCCGGAGCAGAGTGCTCGAGTACCTCTCGCAGCTCGGCAAGCGCCTGCCGGAAGGGGCAACGCCGGAGCTCGGTCCGGACGCCACCGGAGTGGGTTGGGTTTTTCAATACTACCTGCACGACTCCAGCCGGACACGTGGGTTACACGAGCTTCGAACGATTCAGGACACCTCGATTCGCTATGCGCTCGGGAGTGTTCCAGGCGTCGCCGAGGTCGCCTCGATCGGGGGATTCGAACAGCAGTACCAAATCATTCTCAAGCCGGACCGCATGCGGGCGCTCGATGTCACCGCCGCCGAGGTGCTGGGGTCGGTCAAGGGGGCCAGTCAGGAGGTGGGCGCTCGCGTGTTGGAGATCGCCGGTCGCGAAACCTACGTACGGGGGCGAGGGTACGTGAAGCGCGTCGAGGATCTCGAGGAGGTCGTCGTTCGTATCGATCGCGCAGTCGCGCCGGTACGCTTGCGTGACGTGGCGAGTGTGTCGCTTGGACCCGAGATTCGCCGCGGCGCGCTCGACATGGACGGCGAGGGCGAGGCCGTGGGCGGCATCGTCGTCATGCGACACGGGGGCAACGCACTCGCCGTGATCGAGGCGGTCAAAGCCAAGATCGAGGAGATTTCGGTTTCGCTCCCGGACGGAGTCGAAATTCGAACCGCCTACGACCGCTCTAGCCTCATTCGTCGTTCCATCGCGACCCTCGAACGAGCCCTCATAGAGGAGGGGATCGTCGTGAGTCTGGTCATTCTCCTCTTCTTGCTGCACTTCAGGAGCTCGCTCCTCCCGATCCTCTCCATCCCGCTCGCCGTCAGTCTGGCATTCATTCCCATGGCGTTCTTCGGAATCCCATCCACGATCATGAGTTTGGGAGGTATCGCGATCGCGATCGGAGCGACGGTGGACGCAGAGATCGTCATGATCGAGGCGGCGCACAAGAAGCTCGAGCACGCGCCCCCGAACGCGGACAGGAAGCAACTCCTCTCCGAAGCCGCCCAGGAGGTCACGCCCGCGATCTTCTTCTCACTTCTCATCATCGCGCTGTCGTTCCTTCCCGTCTTCGCCCTCGACGGTCAGGCCGGCAGGCTCATGAAGCCGCTCGCGTACACCAAGACCTTCGTGATGCTCTCCTCTGCGATCTTATCGATCACCTTCGCTCCGGCTCTCCGGGATATTCTCATTCGCGGTCGAATTCGTTCGGAGAAGGAGCACCCTATTTCGAGGCTCATTCATAGAGTCTACGAGCCCTTCGTCTATGTCGCACTCAGGAAACCGAAATCGACGATCGCGATCGGATTGTTCGCGGTCATCTCTGCGGTGCCGCTGGCCAACCGCCTAGGTCACGAGTTCATGCCTGAGCTCGACGAAGGTGACATGTTGTACATGCCTATCACGCTCCCCGGGATATCGATGGAGGAAGCGAAGCGGCAGCTCGCCGTGCAGGACAAGGTGCTGCGCAGCTTTCCCGAGGTGCTCACCGTCTTTGGCAAGGTCGGGCGCGCCGAGAGCGCGACCGATCCGGCCCCGCTGACGATGGTCGAGACGACTGTGCAACTCAAACCCAAGGAGGAATGGCGAAAGATCCGAACGGCTCGGTGGTACTCGGATTTTGCGCCGGAGTGGCTCAAGCCCGCGTTCGGGGAGCTTTGGCCGGAAGAACGTCCGCTGTCCTTCTCGGAGCTCTCGGCCGAGATGCACGACGCGATGCGCTTCCCGGGCTGGACGGGTGCTTGGACCATGCCGATCAAGACGCGTATGGACATGCTCACGACCGGCGTTCGAACACCCGTGGGTATCAAGATCCTGAGCGGGGACTTGGCGAGGGTCGAGGAAGTGGGCCGGGCGCTCGAACCCATCCTCCGAGAGATCCCCGGCACTCGGAGCGTGTTGTACGAGCGAAACGAGGGTGCGACGTACTTGGATATCACGCCCGATCGCGCGTCCCTCGCCGAGGCCGGCGTCGGCGTCTCGGAGTTGCTGGAGCTCGTCGAGACGACCGTCGGCGGTGCTCCGGCCGGAGAGACCGTGGACGGACGAGCGAGGTATTCGATCCTCGTTCGATACCCGCCTGCCTTTAGAGCGGACCCGAACGCCATCGCGCGAATAGAGGTCCCGGTGAGCTCGGGTCGAGCGACCGGCGATGAGTTGCCCACCGGCGGCTCGAGCGGCATGGGTGGCGGGATGGGAGCGGCCAGGGTCCCAGCGGCCGAAGCTGCCCCGACCCCGACCCGTAGAGGCTTCGTGCCGCTAGGCGCGCTCGCTCAAATCGAGCTCCGCGACGGCCCGCCGATGATTCGCGACGAGAACGGACAGCTCGTGGGCTACGTGTTCATCGACGTCGACGGTTCCCGCGACGTCGGTGGGTATGTAGACGAGGCCAAGCAGAAGCTCCGTGATGCCGTTTCGGCCAAGAGACTCTCGATCCCCGAGGGAACCCATCTCGAATGGACGGGTCAGTACGAGCTGCTCGAGCGCATGCGCGAGCGAATGAAGATTCTGGTGCCCGGTGTGCTGTTTCTCGTGGCGCTGTTGCTCTACTTCCAGTTTCGCAGCGTCATCGAGGTGCTGATCGTGTTGCTCTCCATCCCCTTCGCGTTGGTGGGGAGCGTCTGGTTGATGTGGTTTTTGAATTATCGAATTTCGACGGCGGTATGGGTTGGCGTGCTCGCGCTCGTGGGCTTGGCTGCTCAAACCGGAGTCGTGATGATCGTGTATATCGACCACGCTTTCGAGCGGAGGAAGAAGGCGGGCAAGATCAGAAACCTCGACGACATCATCTGGGCGCACATGGAGGGTACGGTCCTGCGAGTGCGACCCAAGCTCATGACCGTGTCGACCATGTTAGTGGGTTTGACACCGCTGCTCTGGGCGACGGGGTCCGGGGCCGACGTGATGAAGCGGATCGCCGCACCCATGGTCGGCGGACTCTTGACTTCAGCCTTTTTGACTTTGGAGATCATCCCCGTGGTCTACACGTACTGGCGGTACGAGGAGCTCCTCTTCGAGCGTCTAGAGCTCGAGGCCCCGTTGCTCCGTAGGCGTCTCGAGCTCATTGCCAGAGTGCTCGTCGTTGCGCTCGTTGGGGTTGCTGGGCTCGCCATTTCGACCCTCTACGTGGACTGGCCGCCGACCCGCGTGGTTTGGGGAATGAGCGGATTTGGCGGCTTGGCTTTGATCGCGGGACTCAGCTATGTGATCAGCCGGGGACCTGCAAAGCGGGCGGCCTTCGGGGCCTCGGGCGCGGGGGTCGCGACATAGCATCATTCGGTTGACGATCTGCGAACGGCGGGTTTGGGAAGCGAAGTCGACGCGATGCCGCGCGTGACGTTGGACGGCGGCTCGCGACGTGGAGCTGACACATGCTTTGCTCACCAACGATCTTCTGAGCGAACGGTCTTTCGAACGGGGCAGAACGGAGCCAGAGCCCAGCAGAAAGTAGCTGCAGGCAAGTTACCTGCGGTCCGAGGGGTCCGCTCTTGGCGGGACTCACTTGCGCATTCGGTACGGGTCCGGGATCTGCTCGGGCTGTTCGATGGTGAGGCCGAGATCGCGCAGGCGTCCGGTCTCGAGCGAGAGAATCCAGCCGTGGACGGCTAGGCGTCGCCCGTCTCGCCACGCGTCCTGCACGATCGTCGTGTGGCAGAGGTTGGCGACCTGAGTTGCCACGTTGAATTCGGCGAGAGCGTTCGCGCGCAGGACCGGATCGAGGATCGCGTCGAGCTCCGCCCGCCGGAGCATGTAGGTGTCCTTGATATGTCGCAGCCAATTGTCGATCAGCCCCAGTGGGGCTCCTTCCATTGCCGCTTGGATTCCGCCGCAACCGTGGTGGCCACAAACGACGACGTGCTCGATGTGGAGGACTTCGACGGCGTACTGTAGGACGCTCAGGCAGTTCATGTCGGTGTGCACGACGACGTTGGCGACGTTGCGGTGCACGAAGAGCTCGCCTGGGGGCCTGCCAATCACCTCGCTTGGGTGGATTCGGCTGTCGGAGCAGCCTATCCAGAGGATCTTGGGCTGTTGCCCGCGGGACAACAAGGCGAAGAATTCGGGGTTCTCTTCGGTCTTTTCTCGAACCCATTTTTCGTTTGCTTCGAAGCAGTCCTTGAGTAGCCTCACGAAGGGTCGTGTAGCGCGATTTTGCCGCGGCAGCCAGCGTCGCAGGTGAGCGAGCCGTGGCCTCCATGAGTCTGGCGGTCGAACCGCGCCGCCGCCGCGCCCGCCGATGAGAAAGGGCGTGTTGTACTAGGACTAGGACTAGGGTGGAGGTTGGAATTCCGCCGTTTGGACGGGCTGCGGTTCGGGAAGCAAAGCTCGATTCGTCAGGAGGCGATGGGTTGCAGGAGTCTGACTCGCCTTCCGCTGATTTCGAGGAGCCCATCCCGCGCCATGCGATGGACCTGCCGGGACACGGTGCCCAGCGACAGCCCCGCGATCTCGGCGAGCTCTTTGCGACTCACCGGGAGCTTGACCCAGGTGCCGAGCTCGGCGGTGGGGACCAGCTCTCCGAGCACGGACTTGATGCGCTCCTCGGCCGACATGGCGCCGAGTCGGAGCACCGACTGTCGGAGTGAACCCACGTGTTGGGTGAGGAGCGAGGAGAGGGCGAGGCCCTGATCGGCCCGCTTGCCCAAAGTCGCACGGTACTCAGCGACCGGAACGAAACACACTCTCGCGGCCGTGATGGCCTGGGTCGTCGCCCGGTAGTTGGGAGCGCCGAGCGCCTCGAGGCCGGCGACATCGCCTGGCTTGAGGATCCGAATGCCTTGCGATCGACCGTCCGCGAGGTCGACTTCCTCCTTCAGGAAGCCCTCGATCACGGGGAAGACGTGTGTTCCTGGATCTTCTTCGACATAGAGAAACTGACCTTTGCGCAAGCTTCGCTGACCCGAAGGGGGCCGGCCGTAACAGGACGCACACGCATCTCGCGGCTCGATTCCGTTCCCCCGCACGGCGCACGTTTCCGGCTTCGCACATCCGATTTCCTGGCAGTTTCCGTTCTGCATCATGGGGACACGCTAGCAAAGCGGGCAATCAATTCTTTGTCGTAGGTCAAGTTCTGAGATGCGGCGGTCGATTTTGGAAGTTGACGGCTCCGCACGGAATTCGTTCGTCGATTCGAGCTCATCTGGTGGATGGGAGGCCGAGGGGTGGAGGTGAACGAGGGTCGGCGGATCAGTATTGCGCTCGAGAAGGTGGTCCGCGAAAGTTGGGCGCACGATGCCTGCGCTTCCGGGGCCGGATGAGGTGGGTCCGCGAAACTTAGGCGCAGGCACCGGATGAGGTGGGTCCGCGAAACTTAGGCGCAGGCAAGATGCCTGCGCTCCCAGGGCCGGATGAGGTGGGTTCGCGAAACTTAGGCGCAGGCAGGTCCGCGAAACTTAGGCGCAGGCAAGATGCCTGCGCCCCCAGGGCCGGATGAGGTGGGTCCGCGAAACTTAGGCGCAGGCAAGATGCCTGCGCCCCCAGGGCCGGAGACTTGGGAGTCTCATGGGAAGCTTTCGCGGGTCGGGACCTTCTTGTAGCCGCCGTCGATCATTCCTGACTTGGCGGCGTCGAAGCCTTCTTTGGCGTCGGAGGCGGCCGAGTACTTCTCGACGACGGTGGTTCGAACGGTCGATCCGTCGAGGGTGACTCGGACTTCGATCTTTTTGCCGTCGGCGTCCATGGCGAAGTCGGCGTGTTCGGGAGCGCGCTTGGCCGCTGCTGCTGCGAACGCTGCCGCCGCAGGCGCTGCCGCTTTCTTTGCGGGCTTCTTGGGCGCCTCCTCCTCCTCTTCTTCCTCTTCTTCTTCCTCTTCGACCTCCTCGTCCTCGTCGTCGCCGCCTCCGCCGCCGCCCGCGTCCGAGTAGCCCTTCTTGCGCTTTTCCTTCTCGAGCTTCTCGATCTCCTTCTTCGCTCCCGCCTCGTTCGGGAAGCTCTTCACCTGAGTCTGTCCGTCCGTCCCGATCCGCCCGTAGTTGACGTAGAGTGTCGAACCTTCGGTGCGAGCTCGCCAGAACTTGCTCGAGCTGCCTTCTTCGAACTCCAAAGAGACTTGCCAGTCGGCCATGAGTTTGGACTCCTTCCGTGCGCCGGCTCAGCCGGCAGTTGGCTCGCGCTCGGCGAGCCGGTTGATTCGGTCGAGAAACGCTTTTCCCTTGGGCGGATCGGTCATTGCCACATACGCCGCGTACCCTCGGAGCTGCTCGATGGTCTCCGCTCCTTCGCGCAGCGGCTTGTTTCGCTCGCGATTGGTGATCGCCGCGCGGAGTCGTCGCACGAGCTTCCGGGGCACTCTCGCGAGCGGAGCTCCTGGGGCGGCGTTGACGACGAGTCCCGTCACCTTCTGCCGCCGACCGCCGCGCATGATCCGCGTCTTCGCAGGATGCACGACGAACCCTTCCTCGGAGACGATCCGTTTGACAGCCCCGATCGCCTTCCCCACGTGCACCTTCGATCCCTTCTTGGCGGAGAAAGTCAGATCGTCGGCGTAGCGTGTGTAGACCAGGCCCCACTTGGCGCACAGTCCGTCGAGGCGACTGTCGAGGCGCAGGCAGAGTGTGTTCGTGATGGCGGGGCTGGTCGGCGCGCCCTGTGGCAGCGACCTCGGCCCGTTCGCGACATAATACGTCCGATTTTCGACGTGCCGCTCCTCACGGGGACTCTCGGTGACGAGGAGCGCCAACAACGTGGCGATCTTCTCCTGGTACCCAGCCTTCCGAAACAGCCCTTTCACCCTCGGGAACGTGATCGTGGGATAGAAGCTCGAGAGGTCGAGCTTGATGATGACCTCGGCCTTGGCGTGTTTGATGGCGTTGGAGCGAGTGCTGCGGCCGCGCACGAACCCGTGCGACGACCCGTGCATGGGAAGGTGCTCCACGATCTCCTTCGCGACGAACCGCTGAATTCGCTTGAGTTCCTTCTTTGGCGCGCTGATCAGGCGCAGCCCGCCGCTCCGCTTCGGAATCATCCACCGGATGTAGTTCGAGCCCGAGTCCACGTCGCGGTGATACGTGAGTTGCCGAAGGCGAAACATCGAGATGCCGAGCAATTTGGCGAGCGCTTGGGCATTGGCGATATCTGGGAGCCCGTTGGCGTCGCGGCGCGCCTTGGGGTCGTCGAGGTCGAAGCGATCGATGTCGATCCCTTCGCTGTAAAAGACACCCGCTCCCAGATGGAGGATGTGGGCGGCTCGGTACGAGGCCCAGGTCGCTTTGTCGAGCTCACGGCGTACCCGGCGCTCCTCCTCGCGACGCGCTTTGAAGGCCTTCTTTTCCGAGTCGCTGAGCTTTCCTGGCTCGGTCGACTCATCGACGAGGCCGAGGCGCAACAACTCCCGTTCGATGAAGGCGTCGCGGCCTCCGGCCTCGACGACGGCAGCCCAGTCTGGAACGCGAACGGAGAGCTCGGAGGAGCCCCCGCCTACCGATCCGGTAGGATTTTGAGTGCTCTGATTTGGCTCGGTCATCTCGGCAGGGCCGAGTCGAGTGAAGGGGAGAGGGAGCGGGTTCGCTACTTCCTCACGAGGGACATGGTAGGCTCACCGGTTGACCGCCAGGAGAGGGTCCCCTCTAACGGGCGTAAACCGCGGTTGCGTGGTTGGTCCAGCTACGCCCGTAGAGGGGACCCTCTCCTGGCGAGGCAACCACGAACAGCCTACCTTGTGGAGCATGTCAGGCCATCACGCACGGGTGGCGCAACACCACCCGCGTGCCGAAGCACAAGCTAGCGGCCCGCTCTCTCTCCTCAATCACTCGACACGCTAGGGCCCATCCTCCTCTCTGTCAAGGGTTCAAACTCAAACTTCGTCAACTCAGCTAGCCTCGGCGGAGCTCGCATCGACGAACCCTTGATCGCCGAGCGTGTCCAACCGCGAAAAGTATTCCTGCCGTGCGTCATCGGCCTTGCGAAAGAAGAGTCGGACGACTTTCGCGGACTGAGCGGGGCGCTCCTCGCGGAGCACCACGGTTCGATCCTCGAGAGAGACCCTTCTCGTCTCCTCGCGGCCGGCGACGCGTTTGGTGAACGTCCTCGTCTCTGCGCGAATCAACTTGCGACCTTCGGGCGTCGCTCTCATTCGCTCACGCTCCGCGAGCTCGCGGCCGTGTTTGATTCTCAGCGCGATCATGTGCTCACAGGGACCTTCGCGGAGCGCAGCCTTGCGAAACTTCGGACAGCCACAGGTCGCCGAAGACGTTCGGCCCTCGCGGTCCACGACAAAGCTCGTGTCGAACGCGCGATGGGCCACCCGATCCTCGACGTGACCTTCGATCGCGGTCCCCTCCAACCCCTTGTCGTGGATCTTGGTGAGTTGCACCTGACCCTCGACCTCGAGCAACCGGTGAGCTTTCTCCTCGGTGGCGTCCCTGAATTTGAGCCGCTCTGCCGGGAGCGGTGCGGAGACGAGCCTCCGCCCTCGGAAGCGACGGCTCGACAGATCGAAGTACGCGCCTCCTCGCTGAATCTCACTCAGCACCGCGGCCCGCACGTCGGACGCGGGCCGTAGAAGCTCGGCCACCAACTCTTCGAGTGACTTGCCTGGGCTCGTCGAGATCGACCGGGCAACTCGCTCCGCGAGCAACTCGTCGACCGCGCCGGCCGCGAGGAGATCGAAGGTCGCGATCCCCGCCCAGCCGCTGTCGGTCCATCCTGACAGCGACAAAGTGAACGTCATCGCGCCGGCATCGACCACATAACTCACCGGCAATCCGGGGCCCGAGGTGAACACGCGAAGCCCTTTGGCGTGGGGCAGCAGCCGCGCGAGGAGCGCGAGGCGATTTCGGCCGAACGTGCGGACCACCTCGGGCTTGGATCCTTTGAACGCGGGCCCGCTGGCTTCGATCACTTTGTCCCAAGGCTCGAGCACCAAGCGCGGTCGCTCCCCGGGCACCAACTCGTATCGAAGGGCGCGCGGCGGCTTTTTGGCCTTCTTGCGACGCAAGACCAGCAGCACGTTGTACAGGTCGATGGGCGCGAGCTCGAAGGTGGTCGCCGGCAAGGTCGCCGCCGCTTGAACCTCCGAAAAAGCGCGGAGCCATCGATAAGGCACGCGAAGCTCCTTTTCGGAACCCTTCTGCGCGGGCGTCACCTCGAGCTCGGTCGGCCGGTAAGCGCGGAGCCGCTGAAATCGATTCGCGAGCGCACTCGACAAATTCAAGCTCGCGGTCCCTTCGGAGAGCTCACTCGCCTCCAGGCTGGAGGGGATCGACAGATCCAACCGCGCGTACGCGGACTCGTCCTTCGAGAAGGCCTCGATCGACACTCGATCCTTCGCGACTGTTACGATCGGGTCGAGCGGCGCCTCGTCCGCCCGCGCCTCACCGTACGCACGCGCGAGGAACTCCTTCTGTGCATCCCACAGCTGCTGGGTGACTTTGCCGCCCTTGCCCAATACGTACGCTAGGTAGTCCGAGCGATCGGACGCCTTGCGCCGCAAATCGCTCGCGACCGCGTCCGATACCGACAACAACCCATCGCGCAACAGCGACGGTGAAACGACCCGGGCCCGAAGTCGACCCTCGGCTCGAAAGCCGTCGGTAGGCAGGACGAGTGAACCCTCTCGCGCCTCCGGCTCCTCGTATCGAACGCGGACGAGCGCCGCGGTTTCCTTCGCTACCATCCCTCGGCTCCTCTACTCGTCGTCGTCCGAGTCATCGTCATCGCCGTCCGAGTCATCATCATCGTCGTCCGAGTCGTCGTCATCGTCGTCCGAGTCATCGTCATCGTCGTCCGAGTCATCGTCATCGTCGCCCGAGTCATCGTCATCGTCGCCCGAGTCATCGTCATCGTCGCCCGAGTCGTCGTCGTCGTCGCCCGAGTCATCATCATCGTCGCCCGAGTCATCGTCGTCCGAGCCCTCGTCGTCATCGTCACCGCCGCCGCGACTCCCGCCGCCTGAGGACCGAACCTTGGGACCGCGGTCTTGATCTTGATCGGGCGAGTACACTTTGGCGGCCGCCCTTTGAACCTTGCGGAGGGCCGAAAAGGCCGCCTTTCGTACGGCTTCGGGGTCCTTGGGATTCGCGAGGATCTTTTCGAGCGCGGTCTTCACGGCGTCTCCCCCGAGTCGTCCCAAGGCTCGAATTGCCGCGATTCGACCTTCACTCTCGCCTGTCGCGAGCGCGGCCGCGATCAACTCTTCGACTTTGCCGCCGCTCACGAGCGCAGGGAGCAGGGCGCGGCGTCCGTCGACGGACGCGAGCCATGCCGTGCGGTTCGCTCGTGTCGCGACTTGGCCAAGTCGGGACGCATCGCCGGCCGGCACCTTCTCCAGGACCTTCCCGAGAGTGCCGAGCCCGAAGGCTGCGGCTTCGCGCACCTGCGGGCTCGAGTCGCTCAGGAGCGAGGTGAGTAGGGCTTCGTTCGAACTCGCATTCCGGGCGAGCACTCGAGTCGCTTCGATTCGCACGGAAGCAGGTGCCTCGGCGTCCTCGGCCGCGTCCTTGGCGAGCTTCTGTGCGTCCGCGTCCAACCGCGCGGCCGCCCACAACGCGTTCCGCCAAGCACTCTCGTGTTGCGGCAGATTCTCGTCTCGAGCGTTCTTGGGCTTTTTGGCCTCGGCCCGAAAGGCCTTGGCCGAAGCCACGCCGCTGTCGACGACGCGTTTGGCGAGGGCCTTGTCGCCCGTTGCGCCGGCGATCCATGCGCCCGAGGCGCGGGAGGACGCATCATCACGACCGAGCACGGCCTCGATGGCCGACGTCGGGGCGCCTCCGCGCCTCAAGAGCCCGAAGGTCAGTCGCCTTCGGACAGCTTCCATCTTCACGTCCGGAAGCCTCCGCGCGAGGGTCTCAGGCTCCCCGCGCTCCGCGAGGAAGCGCGCGGCAGGTCCGGCGATCTCTTCGTGCGGGCAGTCGAGCGCAGCGAGCGCGAGCTTCGTCTTGTCGCCGCGTAGCACCCTGCCGAGCGCCCTGACTGCGACCTCCGCGGTCTGTGAGTCATCGTCCGCAATGGCATGTGCCAGAACGGGTTCCGACGCGGCATTTGCAAGCTTGCCGAGCTCGGTCAACGCGTGGCGACGGAGCTCCGAGCTCTCCGGATCCGAGGCGACTTGCTCGATCTTCGCCCGACTCTTGTCGTCTCCCGAGAAAGCCAAGCCGGACAGCACGGCGCGCTGAACCTCATGGCGTCCTTCGGCGAGTAAAGACTCAACCGTCTCTCGGATCTCGTTCGAGCGATCTCGAGGCAGCTTCGAGAGCATTCGAGCCATAGCCTCGGCTGCCGACGGGGCCAGCGCCTTCACGTCGTCGGTCGCGTCCTCGGTGGGCGCAACGAGCGTAGACAACTCGGGGAGCGCTCGCGGATCGGCGAGCGTCCCGAGCGCCAAGATCGCTCGTTCGCGTTCGGAGATCACGCCGGCCTGACCGGGCTCGGGGCCTTGGCCGGCCTTGAGTACGAGCATGAGGGCTTGGAACGCTTCCTTCTTACCCTTGGATGCGAGTCCCGAGGCTGCCGGCAGCACGAGCTCACGACGCCCTTCCAGCAACGCCGACTCGAGCGGACCGATCGAGCCGCCCATGTGCTCGGCCCGAAACGCGATCGCTTCGACTGCACGGATGCGGACGGAAGGATCGCGGTCTCGGGTGAGTTTGGCGAGTTGCGCCTCGGCGTCATTGGATTCTACGTCCTCGAGGGCCCCGGCGATCCGCGCCCGCACGACCGCGTCGGACGAGCGCATGGCCTCGGAGAAGAGCTCGAGGGCGAGAGAGTCTTTGAGCACGGGACGCTCGCGACCGTCGGAGAGTCTTCGGCGCGCGGCCTTCTTGTCTTCCACGAGGGAGAGCAGCGCGTCGGCGGCAGGTCCGCGAAGGGGCTCGTTGTCGGGGTCGGTGGACAGGAGCACTGACAGGAGCGGGCCTCGCCCCGAAGGATCACCTACTCTTCCAAGGGCTCGAATGAGTACGGGTCGATCTGCGGTCTTGTCTGGATCGTTCGACAGGCGCTCATCGAACACTCGGGCGACCTGCGGCCCCGACGAGCTCGCACGGGCCAAAGTCACCAAAGCCTCGGTCGCTTCTTCGGAGATCTTCGCGTCTCGCGAGCGCAGCAGCCCGGAGAGCACGTCGATCGTTCGCAAGTCGCCCCGACGGGCCAGGCCCACCGCGGCCTTCTGGCGCAGATCTTCGTGATCACTCTCCAGCGCCTTGACGAGGGCGTCGCTCACGCGAGCATCGGACACGTCGAGCAATCGATCGACGACGTTCAAGCGCACGTCGGCGTAGCGGCTCGAAAGCGCAGTGAGCCACGGATCGAGGCTCCCCTTGGGCCACAACCGTTCGAGGCGCGGAGCGGCATGGGCGCGTACGTCGAAGCTCGGAGCATCGATCGCCGAGATCGCCAGAGCGCGCGCAGCCTCTTCTCCCTGAAGCGCGCGAGCGAGCGCCTCGTCGAACGCCGGCCGACCCACGTCAGCCGCGCTCGACGCGAGCGCGAGGCGGAGCGGGTCGAGCGAGCCCGGCGGGTAGTGCGAAGTCAGCGCGGCCACCGCCGCGCGCCGCACGAGGTGGTGCGGGTCGCTGATGGCATGCAGAAGGATCGGCTCCACCGTCTCGAAGCCGACAGCCGAAGCCATGGCCGAGATCCGACCGATCGAATCGCGGCGAACCCGATGACCCTCGTCGGTCTCACCGGCCGCAGGAGTTTGCCGAACCAGACCCGCATACGTGCCAAAGAGGATCCGAGTGGTCTCCGGATCGAGCCCCGCGTCGACGCTCTTCGCGCCCCGCCGAGTCACGATCGCGAGCACGTCCAAGGCGCCCTTGGGTGCGCTCGATGCCGGCCGCTTGACGGCAGGGCCTCGAGCGAAGAGCCGCCGAACCCAGTCCTTCTTGCGAGCCTGGCGCTTCTCGTCGGAGAAGTTGGTGCTCGGGATCCACGGACGCGATGCTGGGGCGGGCGTCGAGAGTCGCTCGGCCTCTCGCCAAAACGACTCGGGCTGCGGTCGCAAAGCGAGCACTTGGGCCGCAGCGTACCGTTGTCCCGGCTCCGCTGAGGCTAGCGCCCGAACGACACCGTTCAACAGGGAGGTCTGCTTGGATTCGTCCGGCCATCCCTTTGCGTCGGCGGCCTTTTCGGGCTTCCTCGGCCCTACGAGCTCTCGGGCCCAAGCCTCCCACTCCTGTCCGCCGAGTCGCGCCTCGAGCGCGCGGGCGGCCGCGAAACGCACTTCGGGGTGCGCCGCAGCGAGCGCTGAGTACAACAAATCAGGCGCGAGTCCCGCGCGCAAAAGAGCGAGGTCCCGCGCCACGATCACCGCCAGCACGAGATCCTGAACCTCGCGGTCCGGATCCTCCAGACCCTTCAGGATTCCTCGCACGCCGTCCGAGCCGAGTGCGACAAATCCGAGGATCGCGCCGACCCGAATGGGTCGGTGAGTATGCGCTTGAGTTCCGGCAAGCACCGGCAACGCACGTACGTCCCCTAGCCTGGAAAGTCCCTCGGCGGCCCAGCTTCGCACGGCGAGGTCTTCATGGCCGAGTGCGTCGGCGAGCGCGGCGTCATTACCTGGACGCGAGGCCGTCGCTAGCCCGCGAGCCCCCATCTCCCTCACCAATGGGTCTTCGTCGTCGAGCAACGCTCTCAAGAACGGAATGTTCGCAGGATCGCCTACGTCTGCGAGAGCGCGTGCAGCGCGCTGCCGGAGCCCGTCGCTTGGACGGTCGATACGTCCCTTGGGAATCGAGAGGAGCTCGGTCATCGCAGCGGTGCATCTGCCGTCGCGGCGCTTGCCCAAGAGCTCGCCAGCGCGAACGCGGAGCTCGTAGAAGACACTCCCGAGCGCGACCCTAAAACCGTACTCATCGGTCGGAGCGAGCTTGTCGAGCGATTCTATGGCAGCGAGGTGAACGGCCGAGCTCGGATCCTCGACGAGCTCGACGACTCTCTTCTTGAGCGCGTTCGGATCGCTGTGCGCGGCACCTTTGGCTCCCGCCGCTCGAACCTCGGGTCGCGGAGAGCTCATCGCGGCGAGGTGGACGTCGGGCGCTTTCTTGTCCGCGTCGCTCTTGGTCAACACGCCGTAGGCGGTGCGGCCCACGTCGGCGGATGGGTCGGAGACGAGCGTCAACAGGAGCGGTCGCACCCACGAACCTTTTTGCTGCTCGAGCGTCTCGACCACTCGCTTCTTGATGTCGGGGTGACGGCAGGCGGCGCCCCTTCGGAGCGGTGCTTCGGGCGCGCGCGAGTGCCACGACCAGAGCGTTCGGAAGGCCTCGCTCCTGACTTTGGGCGTCTCGTCATCGAGGGCGTCGGAGAGCAACTCATCCGAGCGCGTTCGGATAGCTTCGGCTGCGCCAGGCTTGCCTAGTGCCGCGAGCGACTCGACGGCGCGTGCCCGCACATCCGGCTGGGCCGCTCGGAGCGCCGACTCGGCGAGCTCGAGCGAAGCTTCGGGACCCTCCGCGGCGGCCAAGCGAGAGAGCGCTTGATACGCGTTCGAACGGACGCCGGACTCGCTGTCGTCGAGCAGCCACAACAACCGCACCCGCAGGCGCTCGTCGGAGGGCATCGCAACCGCCGCGGCCTCGAGGGCCATGACGACGAACAGCCTCATTCCCGGCTCCGCCTCGCGGCTGAGTTGTAGGAGGGCTCCGACCGCACGGGCGTCGCCGAGCTGCGAGAGCGCCTTGGCCGCCCGCAGCGCGGAATCTGCTGCGCGACAAGAGAGCGCGAGAGAAAGAGGCCACGAGTCGGCCTCGGAGTATGGGCCAGGAGTCGTCGCGGTCGCCCGCTTCGACAGCTCCTCTAGCTTCGGGGCCAACGACTTGTCGGCCTCACTCAGCTTCTGGGCCAAGGGCGGAGACGCCAAGAGAGCGACATGAAACGCTCGCTCCCGCACGCCCGAGTCCCCGTCGTCCAGCACCTTGCCGAGGATCGAGCGGCCGAGCGAGTCAGCCGCGCGGCCTGAGAGCCACAGCCTCACCAAGGCCTCGGAACGAACGTCTGGAGCTCCGCGGTCGATCGCGACCTGAAGCGGAGCGACCGGGTCCGAATCGATCGCCGAAAGACCATCGAGCGCGGCCATACGCACGGACTGGGCGGCGTCCCCGAGCGCGCCCGCCAACAAACCAGGTACGAGCGGCGATCGAGCCCGAAGACCCGGCAGACGCCCAACCGACTCTAACCTGACACCTTCGGCGCTCGCCGACAGACCGGAACGCACTGCGTCCATCGGTGCGTCCGCGTCGATCACGAAGAGCGATTCGAGTGACTTCTTGCGGACGTCCTCCGACCCGTCTCCGAGCGCTTTGACGAGCGTGTCCCGCGAACGCCTCCGGCTCGAAAGGAGCTTCGCCGCGATCGCTCGAAGCTCGGGCTTCTTGTCCCCCAATAGCGCGCGCTCGATGAGCTTGCGAGCGTCGTCTTCGGGCATCTCGCCGAGCGCATTCAAGGCGGCTTCGCGAACGCCCGGCGCGTTTGCCGAAAGATCCTGCCCTACTCTCTCGAGCTCGGACTCGATCAGCTCGAGCTCGTCCCCGAGCTCCCCAGAGTCTCCGATCGCGATCAGCCCAAGGCGACGACCTTTGGTGACGACGGCGAGCTGACCCTGCTTCTTTTTCGCCCTCGGGGCGGCTGCGATCCAACTCAGCGCGGCGATCACGCCGGCGCTCGAACCGACTTCGAGCGTCTTCGGTCGCTTCCTGTCCGAGAGACTCCACGCTCGAATGAGCCCGTCCTCCGCCGCCGAGAACAACTTTCTTTGGATGGAGCGACCCGCGTCGTCCTCGAGCTCCGGTCCGAGTGTCAAACCGCGGACGGCTCCGGCGTGCGGCAACTCACCCGTTCGATTCTCGAGATCGACCTCCCCTTCTAGGTAGGCGACGAAGATCGCTCCGTCCGCTCGCCCGAACGCGACGCGGCCGTCGCCGGTGAAGGCCACCGCAGTGACGGCGTCCTCGCCGACCTCGTAGGTCCGAAGCTCCGACTTCTTGGAGAACCCCACCGACGCGCCCCGGCCGGTGTCCGAGCCTGCGACGAGGGTGTCGTTTTCGAGCGCCAGGCAGACGATGGCCCCGTCGAACATTCGACCCTCGAAGACGAGGTCGAGTCGAGGCTTCGTCTCACGCACGAAGCGATAGACCCGCGCGGATCCGTCCGCGGAACCAACCGCGACATGGGCTCCAAGCACGTCAGAGGCGACGGCGGTGAGCTCCGAGGGCCCCGACGGGACCTCGAAGAGCGCGCTGACTTGCTCACCCATCTCCCAAGCGACGATTCGATTGGCAGTGAGTGCGACGAGTGTGTCTCCCGAAAGGCGAGCGAGGCCTCGGACGGGACCAGAGACCGGCAAGACGGCGATCGAAGTGAGCTTCGGGAGTGAGAGGACGTGAACCGCAGATCCCGGGAGCCCCTCTCGCTGCCCTCCGACAGAAACCCATCGCCCAGACTCACTCGAGCAAACCGCAGACAGCCGCTCGACGAACGTTCCGTGCTTCGCCACTGTACTCTCCTCGGACTTTCTCAAAGCGCCGACAGGCGGCGGGATTTTGGAGCTCGGGTTGGAAGGGTGTCTGGCGCGGCCAAGCCGACGGCCACGTCAGGGTGGGCGGTCTTGATGCGGGCGATGGCGGCCAGGCAGCTCTGCCACTCCCCTTTGGCCTCCGACCTCGTGAACTCCTCGAGCACCGGCGCTGCGAGCTCCGCGAAAGCTCTCTGCTCGATCGCCAAATCACGGACGACTTCCACGAGTCGGCGCTTGGCGACGCTCGCGGGCACCGAGCGATCGAGCTCCGCGTCGCCGCCGTCGCGGCGCTCCATTCTCCCCGGCGGCAGCCCGAAGAGTGTCGACCGCAAGAATCCTCGAAGCGCTTCGTCTCCCGCGTACGTGGCCGGTCGTGGCGCGACGAGTTGCGGAGCCGCGCCCTTCGCAGCCTTCTTCTTCTTGGTGATTCGATTCTCGAAGCCCGCCGCCGCATCCCTCGGACGGTGCTTCTCGAACAACAGCCGCGCGGCGAACAACCGCACCTCGCGGTCGCCGCTCTCCATCAGCCAACCCAGAGGCTCCGGGCCCCCGAGCCGCGAGTAGTGTCGGCGAATGAGTGTGAGCGCGAGCTCGCGCGAGGCTTTTTCGCGACTCTCCGCGAGGCGAAAAATGGGTGCAGACTCGAGCCACTCCGCGGGCACCGTCTTGGCCGGATCGGCCTCGGCCTCCCCGATCGACAGGAGCGCGGAGGCGACCATCGATCGAGTCTCTCTGTGCGAGGACTCGGCAAGCTCGTATACGAGCTTGGCGTCCCCCACGCGCGAGAGCTCATGTGAGAGCAGAGTCGCTCCGAGCTTGCGGACGTCTGAGCGGCTGTCGTTCACGAGCGGCAACAGTCGGGCTCGCGTGAAGCTCTCTCGCTCGAGCTTCGGTTTCAGGCCGGCTGAACGGGCCTCTGCGAGCGTCGGACCCAAGACGGGGTGGTGGCAGCGAAGATAGAGCGAAGCGAAGAGCCGCACCGGCTCCGGCTCCTTCTCTCCGCTCGCCAGGGCAAAGAGCTTGTCGACACCCGCGTCGATCGAACCGCTCGGCGAGAAGTCTTCGGGTCCAAAGTGCTCGAGCAAGTGGCGCTCGGCGAACCCATGGAGGGTCTCGTCGGAATTTCGTGCGAGGCCGAGCAGCCAGCCCAACTCCAAAGCTTTGGGAGCGACCACCGAAGCGTTCCCCAAGATCGACAGGGCGAGCGGACGAGCCGCCGGCCGGAACACGAGGCCCTTCCAAAGCGCCACGTCGATCATGCCCGCCTTGAGCGCGCCTGCGCTCAATGAGCGCTCGAACCAGGTGCGCACGAGGTCTCCGAGGGACTCGTCGGTCACCGCCTTGCGAACGAAGACGGGGTCGAGATCCGCGGGCGAGTATACGTTCGGGATCAAATCCTGAGCTTGCCGCCGGAAGCTCCACTCCCAACGCGATCGCGAGTCTTCCAACGCGGCGATCCAGTGAGCGAGCGGCGCCTTCGCGTTCTTCTCTTCGTAGAACTTCTGCACGAACTCCTTCTGCTCCCAGGAGCCGAGCTGGAGCGTCACGAAGCGCGCGACCGTGATGTCGTCCGGCTTGAAACCGGATCGAATCTTCTTTTCCGCGAACTCGTTGAGCGCGTCGATCTCCAGCATCGAGATCAGAGCGTCCAAGCCCAACTGGTTGGCGCTCATGGCGGAGAGGCGACCCACGGCGAGCTTTTGGACTTCGTCTTCACCGTCGCTCGCGAGCTCGATGAGTCGCTCGACGGAGAGATCCGGCGCGTAGGCCGAGGCATATTCGATGGCGTACTTCCGGGCCGCCTCGCTCGGGCTGGTCAAGAGCGACAACACCGGCTCATGGAGCCCCAACTCTTTGAGTCGGCTCCCGTGAAGCTCCGGGCTCTCGGACAGGATCTTGGCCAAGAGATCATGAATCGACTCGAGAGATCGACGGGCCAAGCGGGCGAGCCATTTCGGATCGGGGTTGGCCAAGGTCGCCGGAAAATCGGCGGTCAGGCCTCGAATGGCAAACTCAGCCACGGCGTCGTTTCGAGCGTCTTCCAGGAGGCGGAGGAGCGGGTCCGCGGAGATCTTCCAGGTTTCGGCGAACGCCCGTTTGTCCAAGCTCGTCGGCGTTCGGTCCACGCGCGCACGGCGATTCGCCACGAGGACTCCGTGACCGAAAATGTGGGAACCCACGTGAGATTTCTGGAAACGGAAGTGAGCGGGATAGCCGGCGAGAACTTGACCCGCATACACAGGGTAGAGCTCCGGCAACGCTCGCCCCAACTTCATGAGCCACCGCCAGGCCCGACGAGCGAGGTATACGAACGTGCCGACCACGATCTCTCCGCCGCCCTCGTGGTTGCTGATGCACTCGTCGAATCGACAGGCCAGAACCCCAAACATCGCGGCGTCATGAGTTTGCTCACACGCCTTGTAGACGCGCTTCATCGCCTGCCACATGCCATAGCGAACCGGAGCGTTCGCGAAGACGTGCATCAGCACGCTGCGGTCGTAGGCCTCACCGCGAGCCCACAACTCATACAGGAACCGCGCCATCAGCAAGCGCTCGGGCGGGTTCTCCGAGGCCAGCAGAGAGTCCCAGGCTTCGCGGCGCGTCAGCTTTCGTTCGGTCGGGGTCTTGGCGGCCAAGGCCGCAGGCGCGACCGCCTTCTTCAGGCGCGCGAGCGTCCAGTCGTCCCCGCTCTTCTTCGGTTGCGGCGCGTCCAACGCGAACAGGTCTTCGTCCGCCGGAGCAACCACGACGGGGGCCGATCCGCCAAACTCGGGCGAATCATCATCGTCATCGTCGTCGTCGTCGTCGTCGTCATCATCATCATCGTACTCATCCTCGAGGGACGAGGAGTCGTCGCCGTCGAGGCCGTCTTGCTCGAGAAACTCGACGATGAGCTCTCCGAGTTTTGGATCGCGGCGTTCGGCAGCGCGTTCGAGATCGACGAGACGAATATCGAGTTCAGCCATAAGTGCCTCGGGGGAACGAGCAGCGGGGGAGTATCAGCGGACCGGATGGCAGTCAACTAGGCCCGGGTGATGCGTGGAAACGTCGTGCGGGCGCGGGGAATCGCAGCAAGAAGTGCGTAGACTGGTCGGAGGAGCCGATCGCGCGGGGTCATGCGCGTTCGAGGGTCCTCGGAGCGACGCTGGGGCTCTCGGAGCGGCCCGCACTTGTGCCACCGCTCACGAGCCATCTACGATCGCGACGACGTGTTCGAGTCGGAGCGGGAACAGCCATTCGATCGAGCTCGGCACAAACATGACTCCCGTTTCGGGCGTGGGTTCTTGGAGGCGCCGCGCTCCTTCGCGTCGCAGTTCGGCCGACCCTTCGAACGCGATGCGCATCAACGCAGCCGGTAGCCGCCCGCGGCGATCGCGCGCTTGGCGTCCTCGAAGGCAGCTCGGGCGGCGACATTAGACTCGTAGCGCTCGATGACCTGGGACCGGACCTCGGTCCCGGTGCGACTCAGCCGAGCCTGAGTTGGCGTTGGCAGGTCGGGGCCCGACTCGAAGTCGGCGAGCTGGTCCGGACCGACCGCTCGCGGAGCTTCCGCGGGACGCGCGCTGGGCTTGCCCACCGCCGCGGGGCGACTCTCGGAGGTAGATTGACTTCTGGCGGCGTCGAAGTCGAAGTCATGCCGAACGCCGACGTAGGTCGGAAAGCGCGGAACGCCGCCGTCCGAGAGCTCCTGATAGCGGTAAGTGATGACCTCTCCGCGCTTGGGCGGCTGCTCGCGCTCAGCGTCGGAGAATCCGGTACCCACCGAAAACTTCGTTCCGTCGGGCATCTCGACGAGCAGCGCACCCAGTCGGCCTTTGTGTTTTCCGGTCCCAGGTAGGTGGTCTAGGATCCGCGCCTCGGCGTCGCGAAATCGTTTGACCTTCAATAGGGTGCTGGAGCGACCGACCTGATAACGCGAACCGGGCTTGCGCATCATGAGGCCCTCACCCCCGAGCGACTCGACGCGATCGAGCTCTGCTTTGACGTGATCGATACCTTCACACAACTCGTGGGGATGGTGCTCAGCGTGGGGATTCTGGGCCGCCTCGAGGGCTCTTCGAACCTCGGCCAGGCGCGCTTCGAATGGGGTGTCGAGGCTCGGCGCGTCGAAGACGAGGTACCGAACCTGTTGCCAATCATCGGACTCGTCGTAGCGTCGAACGATACTCAGGGTACGCTGAAACAGCTTTCGCCCGCACCAAAGCTCCCCGTCGAGCGGAGTCTTCGGCAGGCCTTGCGTGAACCACTTCGGCGCGCGGTAGGCGTTGCCAAGACGCGAGACGAAACCTTCGCCGTCCCAGTAGGCCCGAACACCGTCGAGCTTCTCACTCATCCACCAGCCTTTGAGATCGATGTGGGCCTCCCAGGAGTGGGCCAGCAAGAGGGGCGGGGGTTTGGCGTCGGCGCTCTCCGAGACGGACCCGTCGGGGTGGGTGACTTTGCGAACGGCCCGCGGGGGTGGAGCCGCAGAGCCCACGCGCAGAGTCTCCTCGGCCTCGCCACGATAGCCGCGAAGGTGTTTACAGGTTCGCCTCTCGATGGGAGCGGACTGATTGCGCCAAGCCGGACAGGTGCACGAGTACACGCCTCCGGTGTTTTTGAGTACGTAGGGCAGCGCTGCAGACCCTTGGATTTCGACGGAGTCACCGTCGTCGATGTCAGGCATGGCGGGCCCAGTCTAGCGGACTGAGCGAGGGCTCGCCAGCCGAAGACGCGCGACCGCACGATCTGCGCACGATCATGGCTGAGCAGAGTGCTGGCGCGTGGCACGAGGGATGCGATGCGAGCTCTCGCCCACAGCGCAGCCGACGGCCGCATGGCCAAATGGCAGCAGCTCGCTGCCGGCCGCGTAGGCCAGAGACTTTGGACCGCACTGGGTTGGATTCGGAACGAGCTCAGCGGCTCATAGGAAGCTCAGCGGCGCACGAGGGCCGGAGCTCGCTTGCGCTCCTTGGGGTGTCGTGGACGTTTGGGTCCGCCTGGACCAACTCATCACGCTGGTGGTGGACGGTCGGTACACCTCCGGACGGGTTCGTTCGTTCTGAATGCGACATTGCTCGGCCCATGATGTTGGGAGGCCGAACTCAGCCTCGTTCGAAGGGCCCGCAAGAGAGGCCTGTGACTCACGCAGCGATCCCATCCTCGGGGCGATAAGGGTGAGCCGCCGCTCACTTCGATGTCGACCCGACCGCCGAGGTCTGGACAGAAATCGACCCGTCGCCCACATCGACCCGAATCGTGCTTTCTTGTATATGCGGAACAAGTGGACCAAGGAGTAGTCATCTCAGCCATTGCGGTGGCTCTCGAGGCGAGCCCTGAGAGCGTCACGTTGCGGCTTCATCTCGTCGGGCTCTTGAATGCGAGCGGTGACCACGGCGAGGCGCTGCGACACTGCCGACTGGCGCTGGAGCAGGAACCTGACCACATCGAAGCGCTGCGCCAGGCCGCGCTCGCGGCGCGGTCGGCGGGTGCCGAGAAGTGTAGCCGCGCCTACGAGCACCTCGTTCGGCTGTTGGAGGCAGAGTCCCTCGCCAATTCCAGCGGACCTGCGCCTGTGAGACAACCCGAGGTGGCCGCGGTGGGTGGACTTGCCGCGCCCGCTCCGCCTCCCGTCGCCATCACTTCCAAGCCGGCGCTGACTCCGACCCCGGCGGCGCCAGCGCCAAGTCGATCGGCACCGACTCCATCGGCGCCGACGTGGCCGACTCCATCGCCGCCAACCTTGGCGACGCCATCGGCGCCGACCTTGGCGACGCCGCCGGCACCGACCTTTGCGACTTCTTTGGCGCCGACCTTCGCGACTCCATCGGCACTGACCTCATCGACTCCATCGGCACCGACTTTGTCGACGCCATCGGCCCCTACGCTTTCGGCCCCCACTTTATCGGCCCCTACTCTGTCGGCCCCTACTCTGTCGGCCCCTACTCTGTCGGCCCCTACTCGTTCGGCCCCTACTCTGTCGGCCCCTGCTGTGTCGGCCCCTGCTGTGTCGGCCCCTACTCTGTCGGCCCCTACTCTGTCGGCCCCTACTCTGTCGGCCCC
>CAYXDO010000067.1:52800-55836 GCA_964463485.1 uncultured Myxococcales bacterium
CCCCTACTCTGTCGGCCCCTACTCTGTCGGCCCCTACTCTGTCGGCCCCTACTCGAGCTGCACCTATACGTACCGTATCGAACGCACCACCCTTTCCGGCGGCGCCAACTCCTGCGGTGCCCATCGCACCGAGTCGGCTGACACCTCCAGCGCAGACCTGGACGGCAGCGATCTCTCCTTCGCCGCATCCGATCCCACCCGATCCTGCACAGCCAACGGCAGCGCCCCCTCCTGCCGTGCCGCCCCCTCGGACACCGCCGAGGCTGCCGACCCCTACGGCACCGCCTCCCATGGTATCATATCCGACGCCGACTCGGCTGGAGCCAGCGTCAGGGGTACCTACTCATGCAGCCCCTGAACTGACTCCGACGCCGGACCTCTCGGAAGGTCATTCGACCAAGGCCGACGAGTTGCTGTCGATTCTCAACTCGCCTGCCGCGACCCAAGTGCCCGAAGAGGGCGTGAAGCCCCACTCGCGGGACCTCGATTTGGCGGTCCTCGGCGATGATTTCAGCGAGCTCAACGAGTCGAGCGCGCTCGGTGATCTCGAGGATGAGCTGGGGATTACGGACGACGAGTCAGAGGACGACGAGGAGCTCGACGATGACTTGGCCCTCGTGGACGACGATTTGGGCGAGCTCGAAGATGACTTGGCGGTGCTGGAAGATCAGGGGGCTGACGAGTCCGACGATCTTCTCGAACCGCCGGACGATTTGCTCGACCGCCCCCCCGGGTCCAGCACCGAGGCGTCGAACGAAGCTTTGGCCGCCTTCGCTTTCTTCGACGAGTCTGCTGCGTCGGAAGGCTCGGGCGTGTCGATTGATCTTGGGGCGTCGGCCGGCGCCTCGGCAGATATCGAGAAGGTCGAGACGGCGCCCTTGGGGGTCGAACCGTCGAGTGTGAGTGCGGCGGCAGTTACCGAACCGGAAGACGGGGGAGCCGCGTGGCCCGCCTGGCAGGGGCTCGACGTTCCGGTCGAGCTTGGCCCGAGCGAACCCAAGCTCGTGCAGATTTCGAGCGAGCTGACGCCGCTTCGAGTCATTTTGGGGTGTGCCAAGGCCCGCGCCACTGGAGTGTTGCGGTTTCGTTTGGAGCGAGTTGCGATCAAGCTGCATTTTCGCGAGGGATCGATCGTCGCGGTGGACAACCGGGGCGCGCAGCAGTCGTTCGAGAGTTTCGTCGCCGACCGGGGGATAGGCGATCGGCGCGCGATCGTGGCGCTGCCTCAGCGCGTGCGGGAAGCGCCCTGCGATCTCGCGCTGGCGATGCAGAAGCGCGGCCTCGTCATGCCCTCGGTGCTTCGAAGCGCGGTGGAGGAGTGGGCAGAGAGTGTGATCGCGAGCGTGATCCCCTGGGAGTCCGGCGTTTGTCAGTTCATGCCAGGAGATGCGGTAGCCTTTCCTCTCCTCGACGGTTTCGATCGCTTGAATGCGCCGCTCGAGGCGTTGAGGGAGCTGCCCGTGTCGAGCTTGCTCGGGAAGCTCGAGCTTTACTCTGGGGAGTTTCTGGTACCGGCAGAGGCCGCAGGGTTGCGCTTCGAAGACTTCGCGCTCACGTCCGAGGAGTTTGCGGCCGTAGCGACATTGTCGAGGACCGTGCAGGAGCTCGGACTCACCTTGGCCGCGGCCGACGACGACGTGCGTCCTGCGCTGGCTCGCATGATGCTGCTCGGGCTGGACAGCCAACTCGTTCGACGGGTGACCCAGCGCGAGCGTGACCAACTTCGGCGGGCCGCAGCAGCGCGGCAAGAGGTCGCGCGCCTTCAGGCGGCCAACCCGTACGCCGTGCTTGGCCTCCCGGAAGCTACACCCCGCGCGGCGATCCGAGACCGAATTCAACAACTCAAAGAGGAATGGCGGGTCGATCCGGACGGTGAGCCCGACGAGCTCACCGAAGCCAGGATCGAGCTCTTCCGCCTCTATGAGCGTGCAATTCAGTCGATCACTCACAGTTATCAACGCCAAGCCGAAGGAGCTGCGGCCGTGGCGCTTCCAAAGAAGCCGGTCAGCTCGAGCTCGGTCACGCCCGTGCGCGCCGCCGAGGGGCCAGACCCCGACCCGGCATTTGCGCCGCCCGTCAACGAGGAGGCCATTCGGCGCCGGACGGACGCGAGCGGGTTGTTGGGAGAATTCGATCAGGCCCTGAAGCTGGGCCGCCACTCCGATGCGATTTACATGATCGACCGTGCCCTTTGGCTTGGTCTGTCCGGCGACGGCAAGTCACGAGCTCAGGCCGCGCGAGCTTATGCCGTGGCG
Organism: uncultured Myxococcales bacterium; assembly: GCA_964463485.1. Lineage (GTDB taxonomy): Bacteria > Myxococcota > Kuafuiibacteriia > Kuafuiibacteriales > Kuafuiibacteriaceae > CAYXDO01. The sequence continues at coordinate 55,056 of CAYXDO010000067.1, forward strand.
CTCACCGCCTCCACGAACGATCGAATGGACTTCGCGAAGAAAGCGATAGCGCAAATTCGCGAAATCATGAGTAGCCGACCGTTCCCAGATGGCTACGTGGCGATCGGTCGCCTCGCCAAACGCTCCCGAGACACGACCGGCGCCCTCGAGGCGTTTCAGGCCGCGCTCAATCTCGATCCCAAACACGCGGACGCGAAGACCGAGCTCAACATGATCAGCCGTCGAGGTGCCTCCACCGCCGAGCTCCTCTCGGAGAGGAGCCTCTCCGGCAAAGCGTTTGCTGCGTTGTCGAGCCTCGGGAAAAAGATTCAGGCCGGAGATCGCTCCGGGAAAACGCATCCGGAATCGCTGAGTAAGGTGCAGGAACTGATCACTCGCCTTGACGACTCCGACTCGGAAGCCGTGATTCGAGCGGTGCGGGAGCTTGGAAAGCTCGGAGACGCCGAGGCCGTCGATCCGCTCGTAACCCTCCTTGGCACGACGACGCAGACCGACCTGATCGACGCCTTGATACGAGCGCTGGCCGACCTCGGCGACGTTCGCGCCATTCCAACACTGAAGGCCTGCGCAGCGCGAGCGCCCGTCGGCACGACGCGCATCATGGCAGACCGAGCCGTCCAAATGATCCTCAAGAAGCAGATCGGCGACGGCACCTGAAAGCAAGACCCGCCGCCGCGAAAGTTCTCGTCACCCGCTGACGCCTCCGCAAGACCTCCGACGCAGACAGTCTGCGTCGGATCGTCTGCGTCGGATCGTCTGCGTCGGATCGTCTGCGTCGGAT
>CAYXDO010000068.1:0-54850 GCA_964463485.1 uncultured Myxococcales bacterium
CGGGCACGGGCACGGGCACGGCATTTTCGGGACCTCGGCGGCTGTCGAGGAGATCGACGACGGTCCGCGCCACGCGCGAACCACTTCGGGAACCCAAGCCGTCGCTCGATGAGTGAGACCCTGGCTCGCTAGCCAGCCGGTAGCGTCGAAATTCGGCGCGGCTCTGCGAGGACTTCGTGCCCGTGCCCGTGCCCGTGCCCGTGCCCGATCCTAATCCTGCCTCGCGATCCTAATCCTGCCTCTAGAGTGATCACCTATGCTACTCCGCCTCTTCGAAGACCACACCCACCACGCCCCGCGCGTCGGCCAAGAAAGTCATACCCCCGACCGTCTGTGCCCCAAGGACTCCCCGGCCTACCGACGAGAATCGATACCCTCCTTCGAGCAGGAAGCGACCGTCGGTGAGGATCGTGAGCTCCCCCGCGGGTCCCCCGAGCGCGATCGGATCTTCGCCGAGGTTCGTCTCGTTCAGCTCCACGGAAGCGAGTCCGTCCGCGCTGTCGTCTCCACTCACGCTCGCACCCATCGAGCGGGTGGTCTCCGCGTTGGTCCCAGGAGCGATCCAAACGCCGCGCAGGCCGAGCTGGAGTCTGTCCCCTGCAACCACCCGAACCGCCGCGAAGTTTGGTGGGTCCTTCGGAAACTCTGCCCGCACGTTCGACGGAACGACATAGGGGAGCCAGAAGGTCTCCGCGCGCGGCCCGCGGGCCGTCGGCAGAATGCGCGCGACGGCGCGGCCGCCGACGGCCCAGGCCACTCCACGCCCGGCATCCAAGTCTACGTAAGCAGCCTCCGTCATGGGTTCCGTCGCCTCAGTCAGCGGGTCGTCGAAAATCAGAGGAATGGGATCGAACGCGCCCCCATTCGACGCCAGAATTTGGCCGGAGTCATCCAGGCCGACGACCCAGCCGGAGCTCAGTGTCGCGAGCTTGGTGATCGGACGTTCGGTGGGTTGGATGGCGCCCGCAGCGCCGTTCTCTTCGATACTGACCACGAAACCCTCGCCGTCCACGCTCCCCGACACGAGAAAACCGGTCGAAACCGCAGTTGCAGCGAGAGGCTGAGCTCCTGGAAGGAACGAACCGAGCGGCGTCACCATACTCTCGCACCCTCGAGGAGAGAGGCGCACGATGTCTGCGCCGAAGGCCACCACGTCGGACTCGCCCGCCGCCAATCGATACACACCGTCGAGCGAAGGTGGGCCGAAGACGGGACGGAAAGGGGCGTCGGCCGCTCGAGTCGACAGCGCGGTGGTCGCAAGCTCCGCGATGGAGTGTGCACCGGACACGGCCAATCTTCTGATCGAAGCCCCGAGCTCCGGGTAGAGAGACTCTGAACCCGCTCGTTCATGGCGCGCGAGGAGCTCTCCGGCGGCCGAGAAGTCGACCACGAGGCCTTCACGCAGGGTCAAGCGTGCGAGTCCATCGACCTCACCAGCGGCCGTGCAGCTCGCACCAGGCTCGAAGTGAACGAGCTCGACGGGGATGGGTTGGTCGTCGAAACTCAGCGGAGCCCTGAAAACGGCCGCTCCTGGCCGATCCGTGCGCGCTCGCGAGCAAAAGAATGCGACATCATCCACCACCGCGATGGAGGCTTCGAAGGCGTCGTCGAGGTCCAACGGAGCACCCTGATACTGAGTTGGAACCGGACCGCTTCGACATGTCCAAGACCCGTCCGAGCTGCTCCGTACGTAGGGCTCAGAACCCTCCCCGAGCGCAACGCCCCGTCCGCCAGGCAAGAGAGCGACGTCTACCAACCGTCGAGCGGCGCAGTGGCGCCTGAGCAGCGGCTCTTCGCGACATTCGACTCGACCCCCGAGCCTCGGCCGCGTGCAGGACGCCATCGCCGGCCGCCGCGCACCCGAAGCCGGCGTCGGAACGCCGCCCGCCACATATACGCGGTCCTCCGACTCGTCGAACCCGAGCGCCGAGGGAAGAAGCTCCGGAATCGCAGAGATGCGGAGAGTTTCGGAGCCGCGAGCGTCGGCAAATCCAATCGTTCCAAGTTGACCTTGGTCCGAGAACACGACGCCGTCCGAGAGCGCGAGGATCGGTCCGGAATCCGAAGGCCCTGCTGAAGAGAGTACGCTCGGGTGGTGAGGTGGAATGAGTATGAGGTGTCCAGGAGCGACGGCGGCTGCGTACCCGTTCGAAGCTATCGAAATTCCGTCGATGTGGAAGGCGTCCCTCGGTGCCAAAGGACAGCTCCTGAGCCCGTCCAAGGTGATTTCGGGCGCTGGAAACAGCTCGCGCTCCCCTTCACGAACCAGGCGAATCGAGCTCTTGGCGAGCTGAATCAGACTCTCTCCCGCCTCGTCCGCCAAGACCAGTGAGTCCGAGAGTCGGTACGCCGCTCCCCGGGATGCCGCCGGGAGTGGACAGCGGTCGCCCGGGCCCAACAACAGCGGCCAGTCCAGCGCGCGTGCCCCGCAGCTCGACGGGCCTTCGGCGGTCGAAATTCCGTCGAAGCTCGTCAACTCCGCGCCATTTTGGTCAGTGAGTCCCCCGGCCTCGAACGAAAACACGACGATCCGGTCGGAAGGATCGACGCCGACTTTGTGAAGCTCCTCGGCAGAGAGGAGCTCCGCGTGCGAAATGTGAGTCTCCGCCCCGAACGTCACGACTACGGCGCCGGCGGCGGACTCCTCGAGGCGAATCGAAAGGTCGCTGCCGCAAGCGACAGTGGTCCACGCGACGGCGGTCCGCGCGAGCGCGGGGAGGCTTAGGCACCGCGAAGAAACAACCTGCATTTTCGCACCCGACGTCTTACGTTTCGTCGATCGGAGTCACCCACACGGCCTGACCAGGGCGGGCCCCGATGGCTCCCGCGAGACTCGGTTCCAACGCAACTCGGTCACCATGAAGCTCGGCCAGACCCATCCCTGCCAAGAAACCGGACGGACCCTTGGGACCCCCGCTGGCGGCGATCACGCGCACGTCCGCGGTCGAACTGTGCCGGCCGACGATGAGTCGTTGGGCTCCGGAGACGAGGCGAATCGAGTCCGTCATGGCTTCGAAGTGAGGCCCGCCGTCGAACGGATCGATCCGCTCCGAATACGTGAATCCAATGGCCTCGAGCATCCGTTTGACGCCCAACGAGCTGTCGCCGACCGCGCCGATGAGCTTCTGGACGTGCTGGGGGAAGAGCGAGGCGTAAATGGGAGTCTGTGGAAACAGGCTCAGGATGAACTCCTTGTTGCTTCTCGAGAGCTTGTCGGCGTCCTGGTAGCTCAATCCGGTGAAGTGGCGGCCGAAGCATTCCCATAGCTCGGACTTTCCGTCGGGGGTCAGCGGGGGCATGAGCTCCGCGATCACCGTGGGCCGGAAGAGCTCGCGATACATCGCGATGAACAAGAATCGGCTGAACGACAGCAACTTACCCAAACCGCGAGATCTCATCGCTGGATCGAGCACGAGGCCACCGATCTCGGTAGGGCCGCGAAAATTGAATCCGAGGCGGAGGCAAAGGTGGTGAAAGTGGCGATCGAGGGTGATGGAGTATCGCTCGTCGGTGAGTACGTCGAAGAAGACGTGAGGCGCGTCTGGGTGTCCGTGTTGCGAGAAGAGCATCGAAGTGCCGGCGATTTGGCCGCTCGTGACTCCTTGGAGGGCAAACAGATATTGGCGTCGAAAGGGGTCGTCGATCTTGCCGCTGAAGCTGGCTCTGGAAGTCTCCAGGATCTTGCGCAGGGCGGCTTTGTCATTCGGGAGGTTGACACTGTTGAGATGGCGAGAGAGCTCGTGCAGGGCGTTGAGGTCCTTGGGCGTGGCTTGCCGCACGACAAACGGCTCAGGGGCATTGGCGGAGGAGTGGACGCTTGGAGCTTCGTCTGCGTGCAAGTTTTTCGGGCGACGGAAGACCATCGACCGCAAAGGATCCCAACCGCAACCGCGGCGCAAGGGCAGGGTGGGGTGGAGTGTCGTCCACGGGTGAGGTCAGGACTCCCCGTTATTTCGATGATTCGTTCGACGGCCTGAGGCGGATCGGCCTTTGCTACCGGATAGAGCGTGGATAATCTCCGGCGCGGTCACAGCCTCGAGTTCGGTACAGCCGCAGCCCACGAGCCGACCGCACGGGTGCGCTCTTCGCGCTCGATGCCGTCGGCCACCCCGGCCGATTCCGTGGTCTCGCTGTGGCGCGGGCCCGAGTCCACCGAGCTGCTCGGGGCCTCGGAGCCAAGCGACCCCGCGCATCGCGGGGCGCCGATCGAGCTGCGAAGCGACGAGTCGCTGGCGGCCGCTCGACGCGCCGCCACCGAAGATCCGAAGGCGGAGTCTCCTTGGCGAATGAAGGCCAAGGACGCGTGGTCGGTGCTCAGCGGCGGACCCACGCCCTCGAATGGGACGGTCATGGGCCGCACCATCACCCGGCTCGAGGGGCTGACGACGCCGAGAAAGATCGCGATCGTGTCGCTGCCCTATGTCGCGGCCGTGGCGCTCGCGTGGCTGTACCTGGGGCGGGACTCGGAATCCGACGTGGCGCAGGTTCCCAGAACCAGCGCGGTCTACGCCCACCAAGCTGACCCCAACGCGCGGGTCGAAGCGCCCCCGGCTGAGTCGCTCGCATCTCAGGCGCCTGCGCCCGCGGCAGCCATCCCGATGCCCACCAAAGCAGATGACCCGCCGCCCCCAGCGACAGCGGCCGTCGATCCCTTCCGCGAGCCTCGGGTTCTGACCATGACGTCGGCGCTGTTCACGCGACCGAGCCCAAAGGCCAAGATCGCTGCCGTGATCCCGGTGGGAGCTCGAATCATCGTCTATCCCGAGCTTCCCGCGCCCGACGGTTGGAAGGTCGCGAGGCTTCCTGGAAAAGAGATCGGCTTCGTGCCTGCAACTCATCTCCAAGGGGCGCCGGACCCACGAGTCGATTCGAAGATCGCTGCGAAATCGAACAAGGCCAAGCGCAAGCGAAGGGACGTCTGACACACCCATCGATTCGGGTCGCTTGGGCCAACACCGCCCGATTTTCCGGAAGTGAGTCGGTTCGATCCGATCAATCCCGGTGCGCCCGCGAAGCTTACGCGCAGGCAAGATGCCTGCGCTCCCAGGTCGGATTCGATGGATCAGCGCGCCGACAACGACGCCCGCGCTCGCTCGACCGCTTTTCTGGCCTCGCGGCTCGAGCCCCTGCCATCTTCGAAGTGACGACTCAGCGTGAGTCGGTACGATCTCATCAAGTCCTCGACGTGTCCGGCCGCTCGCTCCAACTCTCTCACCGCGACGTCGTCGGTGGCACGATCGAGCGCGCATCGGCCGACGATGCTGGCTCTCTCGGTCTCGAGGGCCGAGATCTTGTTGACCCATGAGTCTGCGGCCTCAGCCATGTCACCCGCCTCGGAATAGGTACGTCCGGCGAGCTTGCGCGCGCTCTCCTCGAGGCGCAGCAGATCGTCGGCGCAGGCCCGGAGCGCTCGTGTGTCGACCGTACCCGGCCGCTCGATCGCGGGCATTCGATCGAGCTGAGCGATGATGCCGCGCAACACCAGACCGCAGATCCCCACCAACGACGCGGTGAACAGCAAGGCGACCGCGCGGCGATAGGGTCGGTTTTGCTCGTGCTCAGTCCTCGGCGAGGTCTCCGACACGACAGGCACGGTGTATCACGGCCGTCGTCAAGGCGCTCGGTCTGCGAGCAACATCCGAAATGCGCCGCCATCCGCTGACCTCGCCTGTCCGAGGATGGCGGTCCGACCCTCGACCACCGCGTACACGCCGATCGTCGCGCCCGAGATGGGCTCTCCACGGCCCCCCACGATTACGCCGCCGAACTCGATTGGACGGGCGAGCTCCACGGGATCGAGCACCGTGCTCTCGACATCAGGAACCTCGACTACGCGCAGCTCGATAGGCAGGCCATCGCCGAAGATCTTCATCCTCCAACGACCTGGATCCAACGCGAGCCGGAGGCCTCCGTCGGCCGCGGTGTGGTCACTCAGGACGTCTCCGGCTTCCGATTCGAGCTCGACCTGCGCGTCTGCGATCGCCTGCCCTCCGCGAAGCACACGGGACTCGACCAGCACTCGCTTTGCGAGCAGCACTTGCGCGTCGGCGATCATGTCCGAATGGACGGACGAGAGATTCACGAGCTCGTTCGCCGACCTGAACTCGCTCCGCAACGACGTCCGAACCTCAATCAGATATCGCGCAGCGAGGACCTCGACGAGCTCGTCCGTCTCGGGTGAGACTACGGTCCCGTCGTTCGAGGTCGTTCCCTCCACTCTCAGAACCTTGAACTCGGGCGCGATCGAGGCGGTGAGCGTGACGCGAGCGCCCAGCACGGGCTCCGGGCCGTTCGCCCCAAGTCCTAGGACCCGTAGGCGCACCGCTCCACGGGTCTCGGGCAGGCTGTCGTCGAGCGGAATGTCGAGCCGTCGCTCGTCGCCTTCTGCGAGCACGACGACCTGCTCGTAGCCCCACGTGGGACCCGCCGCGTCGCGGGGTGCGGCCTTCACCAAAAACGTCGTCTCGTCGGTCTTCGGGAGTACGATCTCGAAGCGACCCAGCTCGTCCGAGACGGCTTCGGTCGAAGCCAACCCGGACTCGACGGCATACGCCCTCACGCGCACGCCCGCCCGCTTTTGCTCTCGACTCGCTCGCGAAGTGACCTCGCCTTCGAGCCGAGGGAACTCTCCCGGCAAGATGAATTGCTTCTCCAACCTAGGTCCCGACGAGCTCACGTCCCACTGTCGCACCAACATCCCGGGTGTGCTCGGATCGAGCGGAACCACGTGAGCTCGATAGCGCCCGGGAGAGAGTGTCAACCGGCCTGGAAGCTCGGGCAACACCAACACGGACGGCTCGATCTCGAGGCCGGGCAACCGACCATCGCCGGCCACCGTGACTCTCGCCGCGATCGACTCCCCGACCGCATTCAGCACGATCACACGTTCGAAGACCTGAGCCTCGGGAAGCACGATCGTCGACGCCGCCCCGATCGCCGAAATCAGCTGCGATCGCGCATAAGGGACCCCTGCGGGCGGAATGATCTCGACATACGCGCTCGTGAGATTCTCGGGTCGCGCCTTCTCACCGCACGAGTTGAATCCACACTCGAATCCGAGGGGACAATCGGCGTCGGTCGAGCAAGCGAGTCTGGGCGAGAAGTCTGAAAGCGCCACTTCTTCATCCGAACAACCTGAGATGAGTCCGATCGATGCGCCAAGCGCGAGAAATTGGCGGAGGCGAACATCACGGGTCGCCGAGCTGAGTATGCTACTCATTGCGACACTCCGGGAGCTCGGGCCGCGCACACACATGGCTCGGATGGAAATGCACCGTCCAACGAGTCTCCACGACCGCGTGATCGGCCACGCCATCGTCGTCGGGGTCGTCGTCGATCAGCGAGAGCCCGCGCGTCGCCGTGTCCGCTCGAAGAAATCGCGGTGCGTCGGTGACCAACAGCGACAGTGAGTGTCCGGTCGTCTCGTCACGCGAGACGAAGTCCGATATGTTGATTCGACAAAAGGCCTTTCGAGGAGAGCCCCCGCGTCCGAGAGGCTGAGTAGGTCCGACCGCGCGCTCGAAGAGCGTGTCCGCGTCGGCGACGCAACGAAACACGAGCTCGTCATCGTCGAGATCGGTCACGCACACGGCGACGTCGATCGAGGAACACTCCGCGCTCGGCGTAGGCCGAGCTTCGATCACACTCGTGGCGGGTCCCACGTCGGTAGGATCGATCACCGGCGGATAGTTGAAGAGCTCAGGCTCCAACCGACCTTCCGGGCCGAACAAACATCCCATGGCGCTCATACTCAGAGCAGATATCGTGCCGATGTGTAATATTCCGAGAAGTCGTGGGATTCCAAAGAGCTCTCGCGGCTGGTGGAAGCCCGGCTCGGACACGGACGTCACTCTGCTTCCCCGGCCGCTGGAGTCGTATCGACGTGGCCGCGGTCCCTTCGACGCGGCGCCAGCATGAGGCGAAGAAGTCATCGGGCCCATCAGTCGATGAATTCGTCCGGGCTCGTTGCCAGCTCGTCTTCGGGCGCGAGGACCGCGCCGGGCTCGCCATCCTCGGGCGGGAGAGGAGGCGATTTGGGGCTCGTTTTGGCGAGGTAACGGAAGATGGTTCGCGGATCCACACCGAGCTCCTTGGCGGTCTTCGTTCGGTTGCCTCCGTTGCGCTCGAGGGCCTCGAGGACGTAGCGGGTCTCGAAGCGGGCTCGGGCTTCGGCGAGCGGTAAGATCTCCTCGAGCTCCTCGGGCATGAGGTCGATGTCCTCGGCGGTCAGGAGCGAACCTTCAGCGAGCACGACGGCCTTCTTGATTCGGTTCTCGAGCTGCCGGACGTTGCCCGGCCACTTGTATTTGCGCATGGCGAGCAGGCACGCCTTCGAGAAGCCCTTCACGCCGGACCCGCTCTCCTTCACAGCTCTCGCGAGCAGATGCTTGGCCACCAACACCAGATCGTCGCCACGATCGCGCAGCGGCGGAAGCTCGATGCTGACCACGTTGAGCCGGTAGTAGAGATCTTCGCGGAAGCGACCTGCGGCGATCTCGTCCTCGAGCACGCGGTTCGTCGCCGCGACCACGCGGATGTCGACCTTCTCGGGCTTCGTGGCGCCCACGCGCACGATCGTGTGCTCTTGAAGCACGCGCAGGAGCTTCACTTGGAGCTGCAACGGCATCTCGCCGATCTCGTCCAAGAACAAGGTTCCGCCGTCCGCTGCCGCGAATCGCCCCAACTTGTTCACGACCGCGCCGGTGAACGCTCCGCGCACGTGTCCGAAGAGCTCGGACTCCAACAGGTTCTCCGGAATCGCTCCGCAGTTGACGACCACGAAGGGCCCCTTGGCCCGCCGGGACGCGTGGTGGATCTCGTGCGCGATCAGCTCCTTGCCGGTGCCCGTCTCGCCCGTGACGAGCACAGCGACGTCGGTGGTCGCCACCTTCTTCACGCGCCGAAAGACCTCCCGCATGGAATCGGAGGCGCCGATGATCGTGCCGAGCCGCAGGTCGCGGAGCTCGTCTTCGAGCTGAGTCGTCCGGCGCGAAAGGTCCTCGAGGCGGCGCGATTGCGAGAACAACAGACTCGCCTGCGCGGCAAACACGGCCATGACGTCGAGGGCAGCCGCGTCGAACGCGCCCCGCCGCCGATCGTCGCCGACGTACAACACGCCGATCAGCCGCTCGCGATCGAACAGCGGGCAGCACATCACACTCTGCAACCTCAAGCTCATCACCGACGCGGACGCGCTGAACTCCTGATCGGCGACAGCGTCGGACACGACGAGCGGCTTCTTCGACTCGATCACCTTCTTCACGATGGAGTCGGACATGCGGGCTACGCTCTCGCCGAGGTTGGCTCGATCGCAGTTGCGCGCGGCTCGCACCTCGGGCGCTCCGTCGTCGCCGAGCATCGCAAGGAAGCCTTTGTCTGCACGCGTCAGCCCTATGATCCCGTCGAGCAACACCTCGACCAACGCGCTCGTAGACTCACCGGCCAAGAGCTTCACGGAGAATTCGTGAATTCGCTTCATCGCCGAAGCGAGCTCCGTGGTCATCAACACGGGAGCCCCAGGGCTCGGCGTCTTGTCCACCTCGGGCTTCGGCGCGTCCTCGTCGTTGGCGTAGAAGGTGATCTCGACGTCCCCGATGCGAACGAGGTCGCGGTCTTCGAGCTTCTTCTCCTTCTGCCGACGGCCGTTCACGCTCATGTCGCGGGTCAGCCCGCGGATCAGATAGCCCGACGCGTCCTTCACGATCTGCGCGTGGGTCGCCTCCAGCCCGGAGCGTTCCATGCGGATGTCGTTGTCGGGGGAGGATCCGATCGTGGTGAGCGGTCGAAAAATCCGAACGAGCTTCTTCGCTTTGTCCGGACCCACGAGCAAGACGGTGGGCATGACTGGTCCTAGCGCGAAGAGCGAGCGCGCGCCCGTGAAGAATGGAGGTCCCGTTCGCGTTGGGTGCACGACCGACCGCGGCGATTCAGTTCAACCTCCGCATGAACCACGGAGAGCACGGAGAAGGAACACGGAGGGCACGCAGGACTTTTCTCCAAAATCCTCTGTGTTCTCTGCGTTCCTGCTCTGTGTCCTCTGTGGTTTGCCCGGCGCCGAGCGCTGATCGTCGACATATCGCGCAACTTGGTCGAGCCCCCGGTCGAGCCCCCGTTCGCGTTCAATCGTCTCGGGAGCGGGACCCAGACCACCGGCTCCGGACCGGGAGCACCGGGGACGGGACCAAATCCGGCGGCATCGATGACTAGAATCGAAACGACAGTCCGTTCCCGCTCCGACCGTTCCCGCTCGGACCAAGCAAAGGCTGAGCTCGATCGCGTCGCGCCAGGATCGAGAGGTGTCCTTCCAGTCCTGCCGCCACCACCCCCACGCCGAACGCGACGAGACCCGCGACCCTCAAGGTTCGAAGACCCTCGAAGCGATCGAGATCGGGCGCTGCCACGTAACCTCGATCGTCGACCAGCGCGGACGCCGCCCAGAAGCCTGCCACGTTGGCCGCGATGCCTCCGATCTGAACCGAGAGAAAGACGGTTCCCCACACGGGCTCGTCCAGGACGAGGAACTGAGTGAGCCCGAACGGAATCAGCCAGGGCATCCAGGCGGCGGGCTCGACGGGCCCGGTGGGTGTGCTCGGCGGATCCTCTCCTCGCTGCGACCGGATCTGGTCGAGCACGTCCTTCATACTCACCCGCACCTCTTCGAAGGCTTCGATGACTTGGGGTGGGACGCGGAAGGGGTCCAAGCGCCTATTCGGGTCGGCCTCCAGCACGCGCGCGAACTCTTCCTTGGCCTCCGACACTTTGCCCTCGATGTGGAGGCTGATTCCGAGCAACTCACGGGCGGTCGCCATGTGCGACGGGTCGACGATGCGGGGTGGGTGCACCCACGGCCAGAGGATCTCCCGGACTTTGGCGAAATCTCGGTACTCGAAGGCGTTCTGAGCCGATCGAAGCGTCCGGTCGTCGTCGCTGGGCGCCGCGGACACGTTCACCGGCGAAAATGCCAGGAACAACAGGAAGGCTGGCCCAACTCTCAAGGACTCTCGAACCTGAAACCCACCGGAGTATCCTCTCCGGGCCGCGGGATCTGAAACGAGAGCTCCGCGACCGGAACCGACTTCCCGTCCACGATTTCGTTGAGCCTCCCGGAGGCTTCGACCACTAGGGTGCGCGGAGCATACTCACCGACGCCGGGCTTCTTGACGAAGACTTCGTGAGTCCCAGGCTCGAGCTCCACGGTCTCTCGGTAGGCGTTGCTCAACACGAGCTTCCCGTCGACCCAGATGTCCGCGAAGGACCCCCCGACCCGAATGACCAGATTTGCCCGCCGAGCCACCGGCGGCTCGGGCTCGGCTGGCGGCGGCGGCTCGGTCGCTTGCAGCTCCTCCGCTTTGGCCGGCACGAGCGCGCCTCGGGTCGCAGCCGGTCGCAGCGCCCGACTCTCGGCGCGGGGAAGCTTCGCAGGAGCTTGTTGGCGAAACGCCAACGACGAAGCCTCCACGGGCTCGGTGGCCGACTTCACACTCGAGAGTACGACCGGCGCAACGCGCGAGGGTAGGGGGCCCGACTCGGGGCTCGGCATCGGCTCGAGACTCGGGCGCTCGGGCCCCCCCGCGTTCCTCGGCGGGTCCAAAGCCGCGAGCCTGGGTGGCTCCCGCGGAGGCAACTCCTTCTCGACCGAAGACTCGAAGGAGCCAAAGGCTTGCACCAGAATCGTTCCCGCCACCGTGACGACCGAAACCGCGATCGCCGCGATTCGCCCCGCCCGCCGAGAGAGACTCCCTCGCCCAACGCTCCGCGCCAGGGCCTTCACCTCGGCGTGCTCCGAGTCCAGAGCCAACACCCGGTTGAAGTAGTCTGTTGCCCGCGCGAACGCACGCTCAGCCGCAGCCTCTTTTCCGAGCGAAACCAACTTCGGGATGAGTCGGTCCCTCAAGTCGAGTGTGTACCGGTCACTGTTGCTCAAGAACAACCTACACTCGAGCTCCGGCGGCACGAGCCCGATCAGCGTGAGCTCCCGCTCGAGCGCCTCGGCTACGCTGCGGGCGGTCTCCGGTCGGGCGTCCGGCGCGGTCTCCAACAGCCCCTTGACGAGCCTGGCCAACCCATTGCCGATCTTCGGCTCGGCCATCTGCGGGTCGTCGTAAGAACCGTCCAAGATTCGCCGAAACAACGCAGATGGGTTCTCGGCCTCGAACGGCAACCTGCCCACGGCCAGCCAATACAGAATCGTACCTAGCGAAAATAGATCCGAGCGAGTCGTGGGACGCTTGCCGTCGATGACCTCCGGTGCCATGTGCGCGGGCGATCCGAGGAGCGTCCCGGTCGCAGTCACCCGCGCGATGTCCGAGACTTGGGCGATCCCGAAATCCATGAGCTTCAACGATCCGCCTTTGGTCACCATCACGTTCTCAGGCTTCAAATCCCGATGCACGACCCCGTTCTCGTGCGCGTGCGCCAAGGCGAGCGCGAGCTCACGACCCACCAACATCGCGAGCTCCGGGTGTCTCAGCCCGCCGAGCCGCTCGGCGAACGCTCGCAGCGTCGAACCTTCGACCAACTCGGTGACGAGATAAGCCGGCGACGCATCGGGCTTGGAGGCGTCGTAGATCTCTACGATCCCGGGGTGGTGGAGCTTGGCGACGGCCATGGCCTCGCGCTGAAGGCGCTCGCGAGCGTCCGGCTTTCGGGCAAGAAAATCGTGCAGGACCTTGAGCGCGACGGGCCGCTTGAGCTGAGTATCGAAGGCCCGGTAGACGACACTCATGCCGCCCTGGCCGAGCTCCTCGAGGATCTCATAGCGCTCGATCTGCGGCCTCACCGGTCCCCCCCGGGCGATCAGCCCCCGAGCTCGATGCCGAGGGCCTTTGCGGTCCGCACCGTCTGACCCTGCACATCGACGTTCCGCATCTTACCGACGATCTCTTCGATGGGCACACCCACGACCTCCGTGCCTCGCAACGCGGTCATGTGGCCCCATTTGCCTTCCTCGATCAAACTCATCGCGCCCACGCCGAAGCGAGTCGCGAGGAGCCGGTCGTACCCGTTCGGCGTGCCGCCGCGCTGGAGGTGACCCAACACGGTGACCCTCGACTCGATCCGAGTTCGGCGCTCGATCTCTTGCGCCACATAAGCGCCCGCGCCTCCGAGGCGGCGCTTGGCGCCGGGTCTGGCCGAGGCCTCCATGTAGACTTGATCTCCGCCCGCTTCGACGGCGCCTTCGGCGACTACGATGATCGAGAAGAATCGACCGGCCGCCTGGCGGCGCCTGACCTTGTCACAGATACGGCCGAGGTCGTACGGGATCTCCGGAATCAAGACGACGTCCGCACCGCCCGCGATGCCGGACTGGAGCGCGATCCAGCCGCAATCCCGACCCATGACTTCGATGACCATGACGCGGTCGTGGGATTCTGCGGTGGAGTGCAGGCGGTCGATGGCCTCGGTGGCGACCTCCACCGCGGTGTTGAAACCGAAAGAGAGGTCGGTACCGGCGATGTCGTTGTCGATGGTCTTCGGCACGGCGACGACGTTCACGCCTTTTTCCATGAAGCGATGGGCGATCTGAATCGTTCCGTCACCGCCGATCACGATCAGGCCCTCGACCTCGAGGATGCGCAGCGCCTCGACGACCTCGTCTGATCGATCGACCGAAGCTGTGGATCCGTCCGCGTTCTTCACCGGGAACGCAAAAGGATCGCCTCGGTTGGTGGTGCCGAGGATCGTTCCGCCTTTGGTCAAGATGCCGCGCACGGCGTCGCGCTCGAGGGAGACGATGCGATAAGGGCTCGAGAGCAGCCCGTTGAAGGAGTCGCGAACGCCGATCACTTCGTAGCCGAGCTGCGTCACGCCGCGCTTCACGACGGCGCGGATCACGGGGTTCAGGCCAGGGCAGTCTCCGCCGCCCGTGAGGATGCCAATTCTTCGTTTGCCGCCCACTTTGGGTCGGATCCTAACACAGCCGTTGCTGCGTCCGGGCGTGAGCGCGTGGACACGTCGATGGCTCAGTCGTTTCCCGGCAAACCCCGCGCGAGCAGGTGCGCCAGCAACGCCTTCGCTACCGCAAACCCGATGCGAGGCCGACGATCGGCGACTCGGAGAAACGCGTCTCGATCGAGGAACACAACTTTGGTCGTCGCCGTGATCGTGACGCTTCGAGCGGTCACGGGCTCGATCAGCGCGAGCTCCCCGAGCTCACAGCAAACGCCCGTCGCTGTCTCGAAGGGCGCACCGCTCAGCGCTACGCAATGCCCGCCCATCGGTTCTCCGGCCCGCGCCAAGGGCGGTGCTGGAGCACCAGCGGCAAGCTCGAGAAGCTTGGCTGCCCGCGCCACTTCGAGGAGCTCGTCGCCATCAAGACCCACGAAGGCCACCGAACGCGACAACGCCGCCTTCAGCTCCTCGGTGTCGATGCCTGCAGACGACTCCAACGCGCGCGACAACGAGTCGAGGCGGCCGAGGCTCGACGAGAGCTTCCCGAGGATCGACGAGAAGCCAGGCGCCTCGTTGCGCACGGCGCTCGGCGGGCTCGATTCGACCGGAGCGACGGGAGCCAGTTGAGGCGGAGCGAGCGGAGCCGGAGAGAGTTGAGGCGGAGCGAGCGGAGCCCCCGGAGCGAGTTGTGGCGGAGCGAGCGGGGATGCCGGCTCCGATCGTGCGGGCGCCGGCGCGGATGAGACGTGCGGGGGCATCGCGGAAGGCGCGACTCGCGCCCCGGGCTCGTCGATCGCCTGCTCTTGGCTCGGCGTGATCGCGTGGGCGACCTCGATCGGTTGAAGCTCCAACGATTCTTCGGGGACGTCGAAATCGAGCTCTTCGAGCGCGATCGACTCGAGGTCGGTTTCGACCCGGACTCTGGTCGGCGCATCGAGCTCGATCGGCTCGAACGTCATAGGCGTCTCGTCCGAATCGGTCAGATCGAGCGAAGCGAAGGCGGGAACGTCGATGCCGGGCGCGAAGCTCCCTTCTGACTCGCCGAGCTCGAGCTCGAGGTCGTCGACCGGGGCGAGGTCTGCGGGTGCAGGAGGCGATCGGGCTGGCTCGATCGGCTTGCCCACGATCGGCGTCCCCAGAATGGCAGGGACGGGAGCTCGCGGCGCAGGGAGAGTCGCGGGGACAGGCGCGCTGAGTTTGGCCACGGGGAGCGCAGAAGCCGGGAACGCGGGCGGGATCCAAGGCTTCGGCGTGCTCGAGGCCCCCGACGTTTGAGATAGCTGAGCCAGCGGGTCTGCGGCGACGGGTCGAGTGCTCAGCGCGAGCCGACCGATCGCGGGCGCCTCCGAGGCGGTGCGAGACGCCTCGACGGGAGTCGGCCGCGGCGAAGATCCTGCGCGAGGGCGAGGCCGAGCCTCGGGCGCTCGAAGGGCACCAGGAGGGAGCGGGAGCAGAGAGGGCGCGAGGTTGGCGGCCTCCTGCGCGAGCTCCCAGGGCAGCTTTCCGCGAGCGGGAGCGAGGGGCGCCTCGATCGGCGTGAGCGCCTCCGGTCCGAGCGGAATCGGCTCGGGCTCTCGGCGGACGTCGCCCCCCGAGGCGGCCAGCAGCCTTTGGAACGCATCTTTATAGGCGGGGTCGAAGCCGAGCACGAACTCGAACGCCTTGACGGCCTGCGCGCCCAGCCCCGACTCCAAGAGCAAGACACCGAGCTTATAGGCGGCCTCCGCTTCGATGGGAGACTCTCCGTGCGCTCGACGAGCGACGGCCCGGGTAAGGCGCGAGATCGCCTCGCGCATTCGCCCGTCGCCCACGTCGAGCTCTGCGAGCAGCATCAGCGACGCTACGTGCTCCGAGTGAGACTCAGGCACGGTCTCCAACACCTGCCTCGCCTCGTCGGGTCGGTTTCGACGCCAGGCACGGACTGCGTCCTTCAAATACGAGCGCTCGTCGGAGATCGTCGGGACGTCTTGAGAGCGCGAAGGCAGGTCGACCGCTCGCGGATCCGAAGCCGCGATCACTCGGCAGCGCGCGGCGTCGTCCATCTGGCCGGCCCGCTCGTAAGCTCGCGCGGCCAGCACGTAGTCCTCACCGCTCTCCGCGCACTTGGCCGCGTTCACGGCGTCGTTCGCTCGCAGCAGGAGTCGCGCGAGGTTGACCCGCATCGGCCGGGAGTCCTGCTCGAGCGTCGACAAGAGCGCCGTCGTCATGCCCTCCGCGCTCTCGCGCAAGAACTCTAGGGCGCCGTCGATGTCTCCCTTCCCGAGCCTGAAGCGAACCTGACCGAGCGCCGAGTCCGTGACCCTCCTTCGCCCCGAGTCATCGAACTCCCACTCCATGTCTTTAGGCCAGCCGAGGAGAAGGACGAGTCACGAAGCGGAGCTTATCAGACGTCCAAGTCCTCTGCACGAGTCTCGGGTGCGCGCTCCATCACAAACTTGAATCGCATCGAGGCGTCCTTGCCCATGAGCGCCTTGAGAGTCTCGTCGGTGCCTTCGTCGAGCACGACCTTCAGCGCTCGCCGCAGCTTTGGGTCGAGCGTCGTGCGCTTGAGATCTTCCGCGGGCATCTCTCCGAGACCTTTGAATCGGCTGATTTCAAACTTCGCGTTCTTCGGTAGCCCCGAGAGAATCTTGTCCCTCTCGTCCTCGTCCTTCGCCCAATGAGTATCCTTCGAAGTGTCGATTCGAAAGAGCGGAGGCTGCGACAAATAAATGTGCCCGAGCTGCACGAGCTGCGGCATGTGCTTGGCGAAGAAAGTCAGGAGCAACGTCGAGATGTGGTGGCCGTCGGAGTCTGCGTCCATCAGCAGAAAAATACGGTCGTACCGCAGCTTGGTGACGTCGAAGTCAGGCCCGATCCCGCAACCGAGCGCCGAGATGATGTTGCCGATCTCTTTGTTCTCCATCACCTTCGCCAGGCTGGCTTGTTCCACGTTCAGCACCTTGCCGCGCAGCGGAAGGACCGCCTGAGTCTTGCGATCACGCCCCTGCTTGGCCGACCCGCCGGCGGAGTCACCTTCCACGATGAACAACTCGGATCGCGCGGGGTCGGTGCTCGTGCAATCGGAGAGCTTTCCGGGGAGGTTCAGGCGATGCGAGACCGCGCCCTTGCGCTGCACCTGCTGCGCGGCGACTCGAGAAGCCTCGCGAGCTCTCGAGGCCATCTCGATTCGGCCGCAGATCGCGTCCGAGATCGATGCGTTGTGCAGCAACCAATCCTCGAGGCCCGGCCGAATGGCGTTCTCGACCAACGCCTGGGCTTCTGGGTTGTTCAGCCGACCCTTGGTCTGCCCCTGGAATTGAGGCTCGCGAATGTAGACCGACAACACCGCGCACAGCCCCTCGCGAATGTCTTCTGCCGCGATCGTCACACCCTTGGGCGCGAACTTTTTGGCGGACATGTAACTGCGGACGGCCTTCACTACGGCCTGCTTGAAGCCGGCTTCGTGCGACCCGCCGTCGCGCGTCCGTACCCCGTTCGCGTAACTCTCGATCACCTCGTCGGTCGCGTCGGTCCATGCCAGGATCACTTGAATTCGCGGATAGTCTTCTCGCTCCAGGAGAAAATGGCCGCGGTGCGAGGCCGCTCGGCCCTTGCCTTCGATCAGCTTGGGAAGGAACTCCTTGATGCCTTCGGGATGGTGGAAGACGATCTGTTCCTTGGTCTTTGCGTCTTCGTAACGAATCGTGAGCTTCGAATTCAGGCACGCCTTCGCGTCGAGCAGCTCCTTCACGCGCTCCGGGTCGAAGTGGACTCGGTCGCCGAAAATCTGCAGGTCCGGGCGAAAATGAACGGTCGTTCCGGTGCGTTTGGTCTTCGAACCGCGCTCGAGCGCACGCTGAGGCTTCCCACGCGAGTAAGTCTGGTTGTGCTCGTACCCATCTCGGTCGATCCAGACGGTCATCTCCTCGGAGAGCGCATTCACCACGGAGCTCCCCACTCCGTGGAGACCTCCGGAGACTTCGTAACTCTCCGCGTCGAACTTACCGCCGGAGTGAAGCGTCGTGAGAATCACCTCGACCGCGGGCTTCTTGAACTTCTCCATGATACCGACGGGAATTCCGCGTCCGTCATCGGCGATGGTCACTCCGCGGTAGTCGTCTTCGAGGATCACGTCGATGTTCGACGCGTGCCCGTTCATGACCTCGTCGATCGAGTTGTCGAGGATCTCTCGCAGGAGATGGTGGTAGCCGTGAGTGTCCGTGCCGCCGATGTACATGCCCGGTCGCACTCGGACCGGCTCGAGCCCTTCGAGGACTTTGATGTCGGTCTCGTCGTAGGTCTTCTTCTTCGTGCTCATGCGCGCTCACCCACGGCCAAAGCCGTGCTCACTTCGCCTTCTCCTCGGGCTTCTCGATCACGGGCACCGGCGGCAGCGTGGGCTCGGCCTTGACGAGCCGCGCGCGCTTGGCGACTGGCTGGCCTCGGCCTCCTCGCGCCCCGAGCACTTGCTCCGCGAGCACTTCGAGCCGCTTCCCAGCGTCCGTCACGACCACCAAGCTGCCTACTCCCGGCGACGGAGCCCCCACCGCGGCGACCAACGAAGCGTCGCCTTCGAGCTTCATCAACATCACACCCTTGCCGGGCCCCGACAGCACAGGGATCTCGTCGATCGCCACGGCGAGCCCGTGACCGTCGTCGGCTGCGGCGATCACATAAGACGCGCCTTCCGTAGGGAAGGCCGCGAGGATCTCGTCGCCCTCGTTGAGCTTACCGTACTTGCGACCCGCCCGCGTGGATGGATCTCGATGGCCCCTCAAAGAGAACCTGAACGTGAGGCCCTTCCTGGTGACCGCCACCATGAAGGGCTCGAGCGCGGTCCCATCTTCGGGCGGCTCCGGCACCGTGCGCAGGCGACCGTCCAGCGAGAGCACCGACACGAGCTTCTCTCCGTCGTCGAGCTTCATCAGCTTCTGAATCGGATCTCCATGGCCCGTCGACGCGGGAATGTCGGCGATGCGCGCGACGTAGGCCACGCCGCGCGTCGTGAAGAACGCGATGGGCGCTCGCATCGAGCCCACCTCGCACGCCAGCACGGCGTCTCCTTCGCGAATCCTCGTCGTCGAGAGATCCTTCACCGTCTGCTGACGCTTCACCCAGCCCTGCTGCGTCACGATCACGAACGCGTCCTGATCGACGATCAGATCCTCGACCGAATACTCGAGCTCCTGGCCGCCTCCACGCGGGATCTTCGTCTTTCGTTTGTCCGCGTACTTTCGAAGCTCCTCGAGCTCCTTCTCGATCAGACGCCATCGACCCGCGGCGCTCGAGATCAACCCTTCGAGCCGCTTGGCCTCCTTTCGCTTCTCGGTCGCCTCCTTTTGAATGACGAGGATCTCGAGCTTGGCCAACCGATACAGACGCAGCTCCAAGATGGCTTCGGTCTGCTCGTCGTCGAGCCCGAAGCGCTTCTTGATCTTCTCGTGTGCGTCCGCGCGGCCTTCGCTCCTGCGAATGATGCGAATGATCTCGTCGAGCGCGTCGAAGATCTTCTCGAACCCTTCGAGGATGTGAAGCCGCTTCTTGAGCGCCGCGAGCTCGTGTGCGAGTCGCTTGGTCACGACCTCGAAGCGGAAGTCGAGGAAGTGACGAATCATCTTCCGAAGATCGAGCTTCTCGGGCGTCGGGAGGTCGGGCGTGGCCGAAGGCACCAGACACGTGAGGTTGACCTGCACGTTCGACTGCAGCGGCGTGTGCTTGAACAGGTAGGCCATCACGAGCTCGGGGTTCGTGCCCTTCTTGAGCTCCAAGATCACGCGGACCTCGGCTGTCGACTCGTCGCGCACGTCGACCAGGCCGGGCACTTTCTTCTCGATGATGACGTCGGCGATCTTCTCGATGATCGATTTCTTCTCGTGGCCGTAGGGAATGGCGGAGATCACCACGAGATCGGCTTTGTCGCCGGTCTCGATCGAGAAGTTCGCGCGCAGCTTCAAGCTGCCTTGTCCTGACTCGTAGACCTCGGCGATCTCTTTGGACGTCGCGATCAACTCGCCCCCAGTCGGGAAGTCCGGGCCTTTGATCTTTTTCAGGAGCGCCGCGTTCGTCGCGCTCGGGTCCGAGATCATCAGGAGGCACGCGTCGAGCACCTCGCCGAGGTTGTGCGGCGGAATGCTGGTGGCCATACCCACCGCGATGCCTTGGGAACCGTTGACGAGCAGGTTCGGGAAGCGAGCGGGCAGGACCGTGGGCTCGGACCGCGTCCCGTCGTAGTTGGGTCGCCACGAGACCGTGCCCTGACCGATCTCCGCGAGGAGCTCGTCGGCGATCGGCATGAGCCGCGCTTCCGTGTAGCGCATGGCCGCGGGCGCGTCCCCGTCGATGGATCCGAAGTTTCCATGCCCGTAGACCAACGGAGCCCGCAGGACCCAGTCCTGAGCCATGCGGACGAGCGCCTCGTAGATCGCCGAGTCTCCGTGGGGATGCAGCTTCCCCATGACGTCGCCGACGATCGCCGCGCACTTCTTTGGCTTTTGATCCGCCCCGAGCTTCAGCTCGGTTTGCATCGCGTAGAGGATTCGGCGTTGCACCGGCTTCAGGCCGTCGCGTACGTCCGGGAGCGCCCGGCTCGTAATCACGGAGAGCGCGTAGCTCAGGTACAAGCGCTCGGCTTCGTCACTCAGCCGAACCTCGGGGATCACTTTCTCCATGGGTGGAGCGCGCTCCATACTCGAATCGGAGCGAGGAATGAACCCGAGAGGTTGCAGACCGAGTCAAGTCTGCTAGCGAAGGCGTCCATGCCGGATCGACAACAGGAGGAGAAGGTCGCGCTGACGCCCTGGGACTCGCGCCTAGAACTTGCGTCGTCGAAGCGACGCCTCACCGAGCTCCTCGATCGGCCGGACGCAGACCAAGCGATCGCGGCCCTCTCCGAAGGCGAGTGCTACTACCTCGTCAAGGAGCTCGGGATCGACGATGCCCACCCGATCCTCGCCGTGATGACGGCGGAGCAGATCCGAGCGCTCGTGGATCTCGACACGTGGCACAAGGATCGCCTTCAAATCGCCGACGCCCTCACGTGGCTCTCGGCGTTTGCCGACGTGTCTTCCGAGAAGCTGTACGAGGCGGCCAACTCGATCGACTTCGAGCTCCTCGGCCTGATCCTGCGGCGGCGGTTGCTCGTATGCTCCGCGAAGCTCCCCGAAGAGGAACACCCCCTCTGGGTGAAAGTCAGCGACGACGTCATCGAGACGCCCGACGGCCGCTTCTTCCTGGGCTCGAGGCCGATCGACGAGGAGGACGTCGAAGCCGAAGACGAGCTCGAAGGACCCTCGCTCGACGAAGACGAGCGCAAGGCGGTGCTCCAGATCGTCGAGAAGCTCTACAAGACGGAGGATTGGGAGTTCATCGCGCGAGCGCTTCGGCTCGCCGAGACGGATTCGAGCCCGAACCTCGAGGAAGACGCGCTGCGCTTCCGAAACGCGAGGATCGAAGATCTCGGCTTCCCGCCGCGCGAGCGAGCCATCGAAGTCTACGGTCCGCTCGACCCCGCTGAGCTTCAGTCGATCGAGGCCGACGTCGCCACGACCGATCTCAGACTTCCCGCGCTCTACGCCGAGCAATTCTCGAAGCGAGGCCTGCTGCACGACGCGCTCGCGACCATCTCGGATGGCTATACCGTCGAGCGGATCGAAGGCGAGCTCGTGCCGCTCGCCAACGCGATCATGATGGCCGACCGAGTCGCCCCTGGAGATCTCGAAGGGCTCTCCAGATCGCTCGAGCGCCTCGTCGGCAACCTCACGATCGCGATCGGCCACGAAGCCCCCGAAGGTCGGAAGGTCGAGCTCGCGCGAGAGCGCCTCGAACACAAGCCGCTGCGATCTCTCTTTCGCGTGGGTCACACGCTGACGATCCGAGTCGCGGACCGCGCAAGGAAGCTGGTGGCCACCAGTGTGTTTGCACGCGGACGGGACCGGTTGGCTCTTTTGAGCACAAAGGAACGTTCGATCGTCGAGGCGCTCCTGCTCCAGCGACCCGCGGCGTCGCCCGAGCTGTTCGGAAAGCCCGGGCTGTCGCGCCCGTTCCAGTCGAGCGAGGAGCTCGACGAGGCGCAGCGAGCGCTCGATCAAGTCGAGGCGCAGGCGAAGATCTTGGCGAGGCACTCTGCGCCAAAAACGAAGACCTATCTGCCGGAGATCGAGTGGACCTCCCGCGTGCTGGTCGCCACGATCGCCGCAAACGCGGCGCTCGGTCAGGCCGTGAGCGCGACGCCGATCGCGGCCGCGGAGCTCGAGGAGCTCGCCGAAGCGCTGTCCGGGAAGGACGCGCTCGAGCGTGCGATGGCCGCGCTCGAGGCGAACGACGACGCCACGAGGAAGGTCGTGACGAGCGCGATCGAAGAGCTCATGGAGGAGCTCCGTCCGCGACCCATCGACCCGCGAATGGTGCACACGCTCTTGATCGAGAAGTCGTGAGAGTCCTCGCCGGCATCGAGCTCGATCACGTCCACGGCGCGATTCGGGGTGTCACGCTCGAGAGCGAAACCGAGGTCACGCTCGATCCACTGCTGCCCGAAGAGCGGCGGGTTGCGGAGGGCATGTTGCCCCGAAGAAGAGCGAGCTTCGTGGCTGGCCGCGTCGCGCTGCACCGCGCGCTCGAGGCGGTAGGCGCCCCCTGCGAGCCTGTCTTGTTCGACGAGCGCGGCGAGCCCGTGGTGCCAAGAGGTTTTTCGGGGTCGATCTCTCACAAATTGAAGGACGTCGTGGCGATCGCGAGGGCCGGCGAGGCCAAGGTGGGGATCGACATCGAACACCGACTCCCGATGCGATCGAGGATCGCCGAGAAGGTACTGAGGCCAATGGAGATGAGTAAGCTCTCCGAGGAGCCGACTCGGAGGTGGCTGGAGATCGTCGTTCGGTTCTCGATCAAGGAGAGTGTGTACAAAGCCATTCACCCTTTCGTCAGGAGGTACGTGGAGTTTCAGGAGGCAGAGGTGGCGCTCGGGGGGCTGAGCGAGGGTCTGCTGCATGAGTACGGAGAGTTTGCGGAGGCGCAGGTGCAGCTGGACGAGAGGCTGTCGCCGATGAAAGTGAGTGCGACGTGGCACCTGGGTGAGTTGATACTGAGCACGGCGCTCGCGACGCGGTCGTGAGGTGTTACTGCTGACGGACGCGGTCTGGTTTAGCCCGGTTTCGGGACCCCTTGGCAAGGATCAGAACTCGGCGCAGCGTCCGCCTTCGTCGCAGAACGCGCTCGGGCCGCAGTCACCACTTCGCGTACACTCTTCGGATCCGGACGGATCGGGATCGTCGAGTGGGTTCGGGCTGTCTGCTCCTGGATCGGGCTCGCCTTCCTCTCTGCTGCATCCGTCGGCATCGCACTCGCCACATTCGGTGTCCAGATCGGCCCGCACGCAGGCGGGAAAGGGTGTCGGTCCGGATCCAGATGTCGGCGTGGGGCAGTCACCTGGAAAGACCTCGACGGTGTTCGCTTTCTCGAACTTACTCGGTGATGCGTGAACGAATTGCATGCTGGCCCGCCCAAACCCAGCCGATCCAAACGCCGAGGTCTTGACGCTCACGCGATACTCGACCCAGAAATTCCACTCGGGGTACTCGGGGTTCGGCGTGTACTGTGCGTCGGTCGCCGGAGAGTCCGTGGTGAGTGCGTAGCCATGCACGTTGATGTTGTCTGCGAGGGAGCTCCCCGTCGATACGACGTCGCCGGCGTCTCCGAGGAGGAGCTTTCCGTCACCTCCGGTGACTCCGAGGTTGCCGTAGCCCGAATTCCAGTCTCGGCTCGTGCTGATGTAGTCGAGCTTGGATCGAAATTTCTCGTCGCCGCGAGCGTCGCTCAAGCTCAGCTCGACATGGTCACTCCCGACGAGGTCTTTGAACGCGTGTCGCCGGTTGGTCCACCCGATCGCGTTGGCTCCGTAAGTGTTGTCCACGAACTCGCGGTTGAACACGACCGAAACTCGAACGACCGTCCCAAGGTCAGTGGCCACGATCTCACGAACGATGCGGCTGAGCGGGACGGTCTGCCCGCCGGCCGTTTTGCCCCAAAAACACTGTGCCGAAAGCTCGCGTTGGGTTTTGGCGACTTGACTGGGGTCAGGAGCCTGACCCTCGGGCAAGGACGCCTCGGCCCCGCAGCCGAGCCCCGCGACGAGCAGAAGTCGAGACACGTACGATTTCGGGCTGATCCTCATTTTGAGCTCCTCCACTCGGCTGTGGCCGCCGAACTGTGCCGATTGAGTCGCCGGTCCTCGGGAAGTTGAGAAACCGAGGCCGAAACTTTTTGATCAAGGCGCGCAGTCCTCGTCCAAGATGTCAGCGAGCCCGTCGCAATCGTCGTCGGGACCGTTCGAGCAGATCTCTTCGGCACCACAACACGCCTCATCGATCGCGCCGTCACAGTCGTCATCGGCCTGATTTCCGCAAGTCTCGGCCGAGGGAGTGCAACAGGCATCGTCCGGGACACCGTCGCAATCGTCGTCGAACCCATCGCAGAGCTCGATCGTCGAGGGACAAGTGTCTTCCGGATTGAGGCTCCAGAACGCGCGATGGTTGCCTTCCGCAGTCTCCTGAAACGGCAACCAGAAAGCCGCTGCGCTCGGGTCCAAGCCCGCGGCCGCTCGATCGAGGTCGATCGCGGATGCCCAGAGCTGATCTCGGTTCGTCTCCGACACCACGTCGCCGTAGGCTCGGATCGACGAGAACGCGATCCACGCGCCTCGTGTGGCGGGCGCCCAAGTCGGCATCGAATTGCCCGTCGAGCGAATCCCGTCTTCGTGGCGGACGCGGTGGTTGAGACGTTCGAGTTGAATGGGCGGAGCGCTTCCGTCCGATGGAACGAGATACAACTGAGCAGGCGTGCTGTCCTTCGACTTGCCGACCGTTCGAACGAACGCGATCCATCGGCCGTCCGGTGAGTGGCTTGGGAACGCGATCGTATCCTCTGGGCCCGTAGAAGCGACAAGGACCTCTGGAGCACCAAGCGATCCGTCGGCGGCGACCTGGATTCGCGCCAGGCTCGTCCCCTTGACCTCCTTGTTGGAGAGTCGCGCGCTGCCGACACTCACTGCGATCTGGCGGCCATCCGGTGACCAGTCGGGGTGCGTCGCGAAAGTGCTCGCAGGCAGCGCAACGACCGAGCGCGTCCCTGTTTCGAGGTCGATACGTTCGAGGACTCCTTTACTCGCGTATAGGAGCTCGCGAGCGAGAGGTCCAAAGGTGCCCCATCCAAACTCGGGCGACTGAGCGCTCCCGGTTGGGTATTGAACAGCGCGATCGGGAATCGAGGCGACACGAAGACGCTCCCCTCCATATCCAAGCGCGATGCGCCGCCCGTCCCGCGAGACCGTGTGGCAGGATCCGCAGGTGGAGTCCCCTTCCGCGGGGTAGAATCGTTCAGCGACGCGCGACTCGAGCGAAGCTCGCATGATCGCGGCAGCGCCGGTGGACCAGTAATAGATGCTGCCGGGAACGGCTTGCTCGGAGTACTGCACCTCGATCGATCGTGACCGGTAGATCTCGCTGCTCGTCGATGTCATGGACAAACTTCGAACCACGACGGAGACGACCCGGCCGCGGTTCGATCGAGCGACGATCTCTCGCGTGGCTTCGTCCATCTGAAAAAAGCGATCGCGGGTGTAGTAGCGAAACGAAACTGCGCCGCTTTCCAAACGCAGCTCGAAGAGATCCTGTCGAGCATCGGCGCGCCACTGAAAGAGCGTTCGCACGATGTTCATGGGAAAAGTCGTTTCGTCGCTTGGATAGATGATGAGCGGTCCTGGCTCCAAATCGAGCCTCGGGTCTCGAGCGAAGCGGTCTCTCGCATCCGCCGGTGCGCCCGGTCCCATCAATTCGACCTGAATCAGCGCCTGCACCGACCCGTCAGCCACTTCGCCATCGCTCGAGGCATCCGGAGAGCCATCGGCGCTCGAAGAATCGATGGTTGACCCATCGGAGCTCGCGGCCCCTGCGTCTCTGGAATCGAAGAGTATGACTTGGGCTCGTTCGCAGGCGCTCGAGCACACTGCGAGAAAGGTCAGCAGCAGCGATGAGTTTTCCAATTCGCGAAGTCGGAGCCGTGCGGAGCGAATCTTCCCGAGCGCAGTCATTTCGAATGCTCCTGAATCCACCGCTTGGCGGCGTCGCTTTGCACAGATGCGGGCCAACGCCGTTGGAGCTCGATGGCTCGCTGCCGAGCTCGATCCTCATGATGGGCCGCCGTGTCGACCTGAATACCGATCCAAGCCGCTTCGACCGCGAAGTCTCCGCTCGGAAAGCGGCGTTCGCGTTCGTCCAGCGCGACGAGCGCTTCATCGAATCGAAGCGCCGAGAGCTCGAGCCGGGCCAGCGCGATCCAGGCAGCCTCTGCGGTCGGGCCGCTCATCGAACCGGCCGATCGATATGAGCTGCGTGCGCCGTCGAGATCACCGGCTTGGCGTCGTTTGGCTGCTCTCGAGACGAGCTCATCCGCCGAGAGCTCAGCTACGGAGTGTCCCCGCGCCTCGGCTGAGGGGTCGATTGATTTGGGTGAGTGCGACTTCCTCACGAGCTTCGCGCCCGGCTCGGCGTTCCCTATCCTCGGACCTGCGTTTCTAGGCTCTGCTAAAGGGGCACTGGAGCTCGGCGGAGGACCGGGGCGGTCGAGCGCATCGATCGCTCGTCGAAGCGCTTCACCTCGATCCGCGAGCAGATCTCGAACGAGCACGGATTTTCTTGCGATCGCCCGTTCACCGCGATGCAGCGCCGCACGCTCTTCACCGACGCTGACCTCGACGGTGCCGTCTCCGACCTCGACCACGAGCTTCGACGCCGAGTGTTCCACGGAGAAAATCGTCCCAACGACGCGCACGGATCCAGTGGGGGTCGAAACCAACAGCTCGCCTCCGCCGAGATCCTTTGCGTGAACGAGGATCCGGCCCGAATCGACCTCGAAAGCGATGCTGCAGGGCTCGAGTCGCTTGGCTCGAAACACGGCTCCGTCGCTGAGTTGCACGAGCGCGCGACCCGAGAGATCGAGGAGGTTCTGAGCTGGGGTCGCGATGGGAGCGCTCCAATGTTCGCACGCACGATCGCGGCTGAGCGAGGCGACGGGTTCTTGTATGCTCGCGGCTGGCTCGCCTCGCGAGGTCATCGCCGCTCGAACCAGGACACCGACGAACAAAACGACCGCGGCCACACCTCCAACCCGTTGGACGCGTAGGACCGTACGCGCGCGCGAGAACACACGCGGGCCGGTCTCTGCCACGTTCGAGGCGATTCGCTCGATGGCAGAGTCATCGAGGAAGTCATCGCCGAGCTTTGACAACTCGGGATCAGGACGGTCACTCATCGCGAACCCAGACTTCCAACATCGGATCGGCTCGCGCCCGATCTCGAAGGTCTCGGCGGACGTCGTAGATTCGTTTCCGAGCGGTCGCGAGTGAGCTTTCGGTGAGTTGCGCAACTTCCTCGGCGCTGTGTCCTTCGACGGCCCACAACAAGAAGGCGACTCGCTTTTTCGGCGGCACATCCGCGAGGAACGCCTGCAGGCGAGTGAGTTGCGCTCGCGCGTCGAGCACCCGATCGGCCCCGGGTTCGGTCGATGGCGGTTCGACCTCGGGCAACGTACCGCGCCGACGCGTCCAGGCCGTTCCCTTCATGGCTCGACGGGCGACTTGCACCGTGATTCCACCCACGAAGGTCGACGCGGCGCTGTCGCCGCGAAAGCGCGGCAACGCCCGACAAACCTCGAGAAAGACCGTCTGCACCAAGTCTTCGAGATCCTGACGGGGTCCGAGGAGCCGGACGAGAAGGCCGGCGACCTTCGGAGCCTCCTTGCGGACGAGGCTGCGCAGCGCTTCCGGGTCTGCGGAGCGTACGCCCTTGGAGAGCGTGTCGGGAAGTTCCGAATCGTCGGGCACGGCGCTCGAGCTTGGCTGCTCGCACGAGGAGTGAGTCGCCGCAAGGCCTGAACTTGAGAAGGCGTCTCAAGGAAAGATCCAGGAGAGGCCGAGGGACACCCGCGCTCTGGCTGGACTCTCCGCGAGCAAGACCGCCTGCCCGCCCACGAAATCGGCGGGGCTCGAGGCTTCTGCGCCCTCGAGGCACACGGTCGCGCGCAGCGCTCGCCACAGCTCGATATCCGCCTCCAACCCAAATCCGATGAACGCCTGCGCTCGATTCACCTCGCCCAGCAGAACTTTGTCGCGAAGGCCTCGCACACCTACGAAGCTCACGCCGCCGTCCAGGAACCCCAAAAACTCCCACCCTTCGAAAGCGCGTCCCAAGCCCACGCGTCCCGAAAGGTCGAATCGCCGGTACTCAATCTGGGCAGCTTCCACGGCGACGCCGCTCGCCGAAGGACCGCGCGCCCGTACGCCAAGCAAGGCCAGATTCCGAGCTGAGCGACGTCTCAGATCGACCGCGAGCACGGGTCCGCCGACAATGGGCTCAAACCCCGGAGCGACCTCGACACCAAAGGCGAGCGATGCGGCGAGCTCGAGGTTGGCGGGCGGCGCTCGGGGTGACTCGGCTCGCTCGGCCACCGCGATTCGAACGAGCTCCGCGGCCGCCACGGCGAGGGCGTACGGTGACACCTCCCTCGAAGGAAGTCTCCGAATCAGCCTTGGCCGATCATCGGAGCGCACGACCCAGGCTTCGTTCAAAACAGGGTCGAGGACGAGACCGATGGAGCCAGGCCAGAGTCTCTCGACCTCAACCATGAGAACAGACGGATCGAGAGCAGGCGCAGGAGCGACTCTCGTCTCGCCTTCGATTTCGTCCACGAGATGGGTCGCCGCGACTGACGCGGTGCGACTGCTCGGCGGAACGAAGATCACGATGGGTTGGCCGATGACCAAAGCGATGAGGAGGCTCGAGACCAAGCGGCCCATCATGCCCCGTTTCTGCCCGGGGGCCGAGCTTCCTCAGCGCTTCGGTCGCGTAGTTCGAGGCGCCCGACGAAGGGCGCGCAGACCTTGATGAAGCGATGTCCTGCGCTGGAGCGAGCTAGCTGGCCTTGAAGTCTCCCTCCGAGTTTCGAGCGGTGCCTCTGAGTTTCGAGCGGTGCCTCCTAGTTTCGAGCGATGCTCCGAGTTTCGAGCAGTGCTCCAGTTTCGAGCGGTGCCGGTGCCGGGCACTGCCCGAAAAGGTGCTGCAGGTGCAAAGGTGCAAAAGTCGAGTCCGCGAAGCTTACGCGCAGGCAAGATGCCTGCGCCCCCAGGGCTGGACGCCGGCAAGATGCCTGCGCTCCCAGGGCTGGACGCCGGCAAGATGCCTGCGCTCCCAGGGCTGGACGCCGGGGCCGGGCCCAGGAGGGAAAGTCGAGTCCGCGAAGCTTACGCGCAGGCACGATGCCTCGCACCCAGGGCGGATGAACTCACGCGGGCCGGCAAAAAGGAGATTCCTGGGGCCCATCTTGCCTTCTTCCCGTGGTTGACCCACGAATTCGATCCAGCACGGGATGCCGAACCTGAATATCCTGAATGTGACCAAGCCGCGAGCGCTTTGCGCGTGGGCCTGGGGACTGGCCGCGAGCTGTGCTCCGGCCGGGCCCGTCTCGATCTTGCCACCCGAAGGGGTCGACTACCTTGCGGCCGCTTGGTTCGAGGTCGATCACGTCGTGCTGGCGACCGGCTTGTTGAACGCGGAACGCGATCTCCGAATACCGATCGACCGAGACGAGGTGGGGTCAGCGGATTCGATCGCGATCCTGGGATTCACGACGGTGCAACTCGACAAGGCTGGATTCCTCGATTCGCGAAGGCTCTCCGATCCCATTCGCCTGGCGAAGGAGGGCGAGGCGGCACTTCCACCCGCGTCCTACGAAGGGCGGGCGGCCTGGACCGGGCCGGGCAGCGCCCTCGATCTGAAGAACGCCGATCATGTTCGATGGACGGTCGACTGGCTCCCGACTTGCCCGGCGAACGCCTGCGAGCTCATGCCGGTCAAGGACTGGACGCTCGCCGGCCACGCCGACGGGTCGCCTCTGCTGGAGGCAGTCGCGCCGGTCGACGAGCACACGTCCATCGCTGTCGGACCGGGCGCGGTGATTCGAGTGGAAGAGGACCGCCTGATCGCTTGGACAGAGCTCTCCACCTCCGCTGCGCTCTCGGACCTCGCGGTCACCGATGACGGTCGCATTTGGGCGCTCGCCGATCAGGCGCTCCTCGAGCTCGAACGTCCCTGGAAGTGGACGAGACGAGCCACCGTGAGATCGGACGCGCGGATGGCGGCAGACGGCAACTCCCTGTGGATGACCGGACGATCCGGAGTCGTAGAGCACTTCGACGGTTCGATCGTGAGTCTCGTTTATGATGCACGCCCAGCTGAATCGCAGGATACGGACGTCGCCGTAGTCGCGCCGGGACATGCGGTGGCCGTCATGGAGCAAGCTGGGCTCGTCGTCGATGCCGCAGAGACGGTGAAGACGGACCGGTCGATTTCTAGTCCCCATTCGGTTGCCATGATTCCGAAGTTGGGACTCGTAGTGGTCACTTGGTTTCCGACTCAGTTCAAGCGGAGAGTCGAGGACCGATGGGAGAACATCCTGACTACGGTCGAGCCGGTGATGAGCGTCCACAAGCTCTGGCCCATCGGAAGTGGGTTTCTTTTTGGTGGATACAACGGCGCCGTCGCTTACGACGAGCCTGGGTTTGGAGTCTGTGGTCCGATCGATCTCACCAACGGACATATTCGCGACGTCGGTCTTCACAACGGCGGATTGATCTTCGTCGGCCGATCCGGGCTCGTGATTACCTCCAGGCGCGCGTCGAAGGAATTGCCGGTAGCTTGCACGGACTATGAGTTCGCCGAGTAGAAGCGCCGCTCGATCGAGCCGCAGGACATGCTCAGCGACCGGTTGATGGCGGGTGCCGCCCTTGCTTGATATCAACGCGCCGTCCCGTCGGGCCGTCCCCGTCGGGCCACGTCTTGCTGCGGTCTTCGAGCCAACAGATCGCTTCGTTCGCCGACCGTGTAGTCGTGCGTCGAGAATTCGTTCGATTTTCGGACGATCGGTTCGTCCGATTTCCGGAGGTCTTCCGAAATTCATTCCGGACATTATTAGTCTTGATTTTCGGCGATCGTCGATTTTATGGCTGCATCTATGCGAGCCATCTTCGATCGAATCGGGAAAGAGTTGTTCTCGCGCGCTTTGGGCCCAAGTGGCGAGGTGCGTGCGGACGCCGAGATATCACTCACTGACCCTCAGCACGTCGACATCCTCTACGTGCCCGGGACAACGCCTTCGCGCCTACTCGAACGCATCGGACTCGTCGGTCAGATGGGGCGTCAACCCGCGATGATCGAGCTGTACTCGTCAGCTCCGAGCGAATCCGACGTGCGGACGTGTTTGCGGAAGCAACTCAACTACGACCACGGGATGAAGTCGACCCGACCGACACCGCTGTGGATCGTCGCGGCAGGAAACCCTGCGGGTCTGCTCCGTACGGGCGGGCTGCGGTCTAAGCGGGGTTGGCCTCGTGGGGCCCACGAGTCGCCAGGGTGGCTGGGCTTGTCGCTGATCGTCGTCCCCGAGCTTCCAAGGCGCCGTTCGACGATCCTGTTGCGCCTGCTGGGTCGCGGACGCGTCCTTCGGGACGCCGTTTCGGACCTCGAGGCGCTTCCGCTCGAAGCCAATGAACACCAAGCGGCGGCCGGGGCGGTCGGCCTGATCACCCAGGTTGCATTGACCAATCCAGCTCGGCTCGAGTTATCATCCAAGGAAGGAAAGGATCTGACCATGCAGGCGGCGAAGAAGTATGTCGACATGATGAACCGCGGCGTCTCTGAGGGGATGAAGAGAGGGCTCGCCAAGGGACTCGAACAAGGACTCGAGCAAGGACTCGCGAGAGGACTCGAGAAAGGACTCGAGAAGGGACTCGAGAAAGGACGCACGGAAGGACTGAGGAAGGCGCTCGTGACGGCCTTGCGAGCCCGGTTCGGTTCCGTTCCGCGAAAGGTCCAGGCCGTCATCAAGTCGACGCCGGATACGAACCAACTCATAACTTGGCTGGCGGCGGCCGTGTCCTCCGAGCGCGACGCCGTCATGTCGATGATTCAGGGGTCCGGGATGCCGACTGATTGATTGGGTCGGCAACGCGCCTGATCAAAGTACGTGACGGCTCGGTCAGTCGACCAAGACGATCCCCACGACCAACGATACGCAGTCGTTCGTGAGCGTGGAGGCGGTGATTTCGACGGTCGACGAACCGACCGGGACCGCGGAGGAGATCTCGAAGCGACGGATGTCCCAGAGCGCGCCCCACGTGGCGCTCGCGGCGTTGACGGAGGCGACCGGGGTGGTGTTGCCGTCGAAGATGGCCCCCATCGGCGCGATGACGGTTTGGTTCGCGGCCAAGTCTCCGTCCATGTAACTCTGGCCGTCGCTCGCATGAATCTCGAGCCACACCCGGTCCGCGGCGGTGGGTCTCGAGACCGGTCCGACCGACTGAAGCCAGCCGGCCGGTTCGAACGCGCTCGCGATGTTCGAGTCGTTGGCGTCGATCATCCAGATGCCGACGTCGTTGGATGAGTTGCCGTCATCGTACACGACGATCAGAGAGACTCCGTTGATTTCGATGAAGGGACCCTTGATGAGATTGTCGACGGTGTAATCGCCATCGCCCGTCACGAGCTGAGTTACGTCGGCGCGGTAGGACTGACCGTTCGAAAACGGCCAGCAGTTGGAGCTCGCGAAGCCGACGTTTTTGCCTTCGACGGAGACTCCCGCGAACTCGATGGTGGCGTTGGCCTGGGCGTCGGCGACGCTGGTGGGTCCGTTCCAGTAGAGCAGGGCCGATCGCACGCTGCCGGAGACTCCTCTTAGACTCAGGGACCCCGAGCCGACGGTTCGAATCCCACCCAAGCCGACCGTCACGATGTCCCCGCGGAATTGGTCTTTCAGGCAAGCGCTGCTGCAGCCGTCGCCGTTCGATAGATTCCCGTCATCACACTCTTCGTCGGGGTCTCTTCTGCCGTCGCCGCAGGTCTCCAGTCGGCACAAGGCGGAGCATCCATCGCGTGATACGAGGTTTCCGTCATCGCAGTCCTCGCCGGCATCGACGGCGGCGTTGCCGCAGCGTCCGAGGCGCGAACAGTCACCCTGGCAACCGTCGTTGTCGATGATGTTGCCGTCGTCGCACTCCTCGCCGGGGTCGAGATTTCCGTTCCCGCAGACGCGAGGGACTGCGCCGCTGCCGAAGAGCGGCAGGACGTGGTTCGGCAGCACGACGTCGTCCGTCGTGAAGATGTACTGGCTCTTGTAGTCGCGCTCTCGGGTCGGTAGGAACGAGAAGCTCAGCGTCGCGTCGCCGTTCGCCGGGAGCTCGATGGGGAACGAGCTCGAAGATGTGAGCGTGATGGCAGGCTCGACGGGTGCGCTGAATCGGCCCGAGACGATTCGGCACAGGTCGGATCCGTCGTTGTGAATTTCTACGGCCATCTCCTTGGTCGTGGTCAGCTCGACCGCGCCGAATTGAAGCGTGCTCGGGCTGAACCGAAGCTCGCAGACGGCCTCGGCGCGGCCTCCGAGCAGCACGACCGAACCCACCCCGGCCGAGGTCTCTACCGTCACCGTGGCGGTGTGAGTTCCGACGACCGAGGGCGAGTAGAATAGATCCACGAACATCGACTCACCCCCGCGAACGAAGGCCGGCAGACCCACTTGCCCGGTCGTGAACTCACGGTCTCCGCTGATGTTGATGCCCCTGATTTCCATGTCACCCGACCCCGCGTTGAGGATCGTGAGGACGCGGCGGTGCGGCCCTTCGTCCCGCTGCGCTCCAAAGTCCAGGGAGCTCGGTTGGACCACCAAGAGCGGGCCCTCGGACTCTCCGACGATCCGTACATGCGCCTCCCGAGTGAGTCCGGGCGCGTCGCTCGCCACGACGAGCTCCGCGTCGAGCCGCACGCGCGAGGTGGGGCGCCAAGTTATCTGCAGGGCAAGGCGGCCCTCCGGGTCGATCGCCGTCGGGAGAGTCGGTCCGAGCGCGTAACTCAGCTCCGCGTTCGTCAGCGACACGGTCTCCACGCGAAGCGAGTTGGTACCCGGGTTCACGATCTCGACCTGACGGGTGACCGAGTCACCTATCCCTTGTTTTCCGAAATCGAGGAACGGGGGATCGATCTCGAGCGCCGGAGCTACCGCGGAGGCGAGCACCTCGACCTCCAGGCCGCACCGATCCCCGCAGAGCTCGTATCGCAGGATCCCATCATCGAGGCCGACCTCGATGGGGCGATATCGCATGACGACAGTCGCGCCGCGCAAAGGCTGGAGGTGCAAGTCTTCTGATTGCTCGTGAATCCGAGGCATGCCATCGATGGTCACGAATTCGCGCGGAAATTCGGCCACCAAACGACCGGCGGACTCGGCCATGCCGGCGTTGAAGTACGCCACCTGCGCGAGCTGCGCGCCGAACAGAGGTGTGCCTGAAAAGTCGATCCGAGAAGGAAACGCGCTGACCAAACCCACCACTCCCTTGCCGATGAGTTGCACCGAGGCTTCGGGCTGCGTGGGATCGTTCGAGGTCAAACGAAGTGTGGTCGACGCCGGACCCACCTGCGTCGGTCTGAAACCCAAGTCGATGGGTACTTCTCGACCCGGCGGCACGGTGGCGGTCGCCGATCCGAGGAAGGGTGCGGTCAACTCGGAGGCGGTCAGGTGGAGCTCTGCCTCGCCCTGGTTCGACACCGTCCACACCAAACGTTTGGTCGCTCCGGTCGGAACGTCTCCGAAGTCGATCGTGGTCGACGCGATCACCAACCGCGGGTCGACCTTGCGCAGGCCGGATCCCTCGTCGCTGCAGGCAACCAACGCGCTGGCCACGAAGAACGCGACTCTTCCCGATCCGCGCGCGATCCATCGACTCATCATCGTCGAGCTCTCTCTGATTCCGTGATGATTACGCCCGAGGCGCGGAGCTCGGCGATGGCGCGGTCTCCGTCGGTCGGATCGAGGTTTACCGCGCGACAACCGTCGGCGACGAGTGTGGTCGCAAAACCAAGCTGGCGTGCGTCCAGCGCGGTCGCCTTGACGCAGTAGTCGGTGGCGAGGCCGAGCACGACGACCTCGTCGACCGAGTGCGATCGAAGCCAGCCTTCGAGGCCCGTCGACCTCCGATGCCCGTTGTCGAAAAAGCCGCTGTAGCTATCGATCGCGGGGTCCGTACCCTTCTGAAAAATCATCGCGATTCCTCCTTTTTCGAGGGCGTCGGCCAGGTCCGCGCCTCGCGTTCCGACCACGCAGTGGTCCGGCCAGAGCACCTGAGGGAGCCCGTGCAAATCGATGAGGTCTCCGGGGCGCTTCCCGGGATGTTGGGAGGCGAAGCTTTGGTGATTCGGCGGGTGGCAGTCCTGAGTTGCGACCACGAGCTCGAAGCGTGGGATCAGCAGGTTGGCGATCGCAATCGTCTCGTCTCCACGAGCGACCGCGAGCGCTCCGCCCGGGAGGAAGTCGTTCTGGAGGTCGACCAAGATGAGTGCTCGCATGTCGAAACTCATAACACGACTCAGGCCGAGCCGGCCGGTCAGCGCAGCGCGACCGAGAGCGCGATGCCGAGCACGAGGATCGCGATGATCGAGACCATGATCGCGATCAGCATCGAGGTCCTGGATGAAGGAGGTTTCTGGGCGACCGAGGCGCGGGGTCGGCTCTGGGGGCCGGGCGGCGGAACACTCCTTCGGGTCGGAGCGTCCTCCCGCAAGACGTGCATCTTGTAGCCGCGCGAGCCTTCCGGCGCAGGGGTCGGAGGTGCCGTTGGCGCTTCGGCGACGGGGATCGCGGATCGACGGATCGCGGTGAGCTTCAGGCTCGGGTCCTTCTTGGCCGCGGGTTCGGGCTGGGCTGGGAGGTCCTCGTCGGTCTTGGCGGGCGAATGGAACGTGACCGCACCGGCGATCGTCGGCCCGGCGAAGTCGGGCCGATGGAGCTCCGGGAGGTGAGGGTCTAGATACGTCGGGTCGTCGAAGGATGGGCGCGGGGCGGGTGTGGGAGCCGGCTTGCGCAGCGTGGGTGCTTTGAGGTGCGCGGCCATCTGCGCGTGGATGGCGGGCGTCGCGATGGTCGGGTCGCCGAAGACGGGCGCCTCGTTGGAGTCGGTGCGGATGGCGGGTGTGGTGATGGTCGGGTCGCTGGAGGCGGGATGCTCGTCGGTGTCGCGAGGGGGTCGCAGGGAGGTGTCGGTGTCGTCGGCCTCGGTGGTCGGTCCGTGGGCAAGGCCGAGCTTCACGAGAGCGAGGAGCTCTGGGTCAGCCAGGGTGGGCGCGGCGAAGTCGGGCCGTTCGCCCTCTGGCTGGATGGCGGGAGTCGGGTCGAGGGCGGCGGTTTCCGCGGTGTCGCCGTCTTCACCGAAGCTGGCGACTTCGTCGACCGTCCCCTTTGGGAGGGTCCCGTTCCGATGGACGGCCATACCCCGAGACGAGCAAGCGGGGTGTGGTCTGGGGAGTCAAGTCGGACCTCTAGGTGAGGCGCGCCGCGGCCTCCCGCAGGCGCTCTGGGACCTCGCGGGTCACGGCAGCGCCGTGGGAAACGGTGAGCGCGACGAGGCGGGGCAGCTCGGCCATGCGCTGGAGCCACTCCGCGTAGTCGCTGGGCGATTCGAGCATCGTGAACCGCGACAGGCGGCTCATGCCGAAGAAGCCGGTGCTGCCGAGGCCCCGGAGCACCACACCGGCCAGGCCGGGTTGGTGTTCGAGGTGAAAGAGCGCGTCGTTGAACACGAGCGCTTTGTCCGATCCCACGTCGAGCTCGTAAACGAGCTCCAAGGGCTTGAGGCCCGTCGGCCGGTGAGCCTTGATGCCGTAGGCTTCGAGACGATCCTCACACGTGCCTTGTATCGGCACTCGCTCTTCGACTCTGGAGCGAACGGCGGCCGGGCACAGCATCAGCGCGTCTGGATAGCGACGACGAAAGAACGGCGCGTCGAGGCGGT
Organism: uncultured Myxococcales bacterium; assembly: GCA_964463485.1. Lineage (GTDB taxonomy): Bacteria > Myxococcota > Kuafuiibacteriia > Kuafuiibacteriales > Kuafuiibacteriaceae > CAYXDO01. Next base: position 36,755 of record CAYXDO010000068.1, read on the forward strand.
GGAACGGGCTCGGCACCACGATCACCTCAGGGCGCCCGAGGGCGGAGAGCGCGTCCATACCTTCGTCGTGCATCGCCACGACGCTGTGCAAGAAGAGCCCGCCGGACCGGAGGCGGTGGATGATCATGTTGCGAGGGAGGGGGAAGGCGGAGCTCCCCGTGACCATCCAGAGGTCGTCGGCGACGTTTTCGAGGGGGCCGTGGCGGAAGATCTTGGTCATTCCTCGACGCTCAGTTTTTCCCCTTTCACGTCGAAGACAACCCACTTGCGCGCGCCGTTGCGAATCGTGACTCCGGCCTTGAGCTGCCCGGACTGGCGCAGCAAGGCCTCGAGCGCTTTGACGGCCTCCGCTTTTTTCTCGGGCGGAAGGGCCTTCCAAGCGGGCTCGTCGAGGACGCCGAAGAGCTTCCCGTTGACGAGCTCGCCGCTCGCGATAGGGAAGACGCCCTTCAAGGGGACGATGTCGAAGGGTCGCGCGGGTCGCATCACGAACGCCAGGGCGCCGCATACGAGCGAGATGGCGATGAAGGAGATGAGCAGCGCGATCTTCCGGTCCTTCTTCGCATCGGGTTTGGTCGGGGCGGCGACTTGGTTGGGTTGGGACGGCGCGGTCGTGGTGGAGGCCGGCCGCTTCGCATGTTCGGGCTCGGCTTGGGCGAGCGATTTGGCACGCTCGGCAGAGCTGAGCTTGAGGCGCGGCTCGATCATGCGCAGGCCGCGCTCCTGGAGCAGGTGGTTGAATTTGACGATCCCAGGATAGACGTCGAACTCGTTGACGTTGGGTTGAGCCAGCAACCACTCGAGCACCGGATCGAACTTGAAGGTCTGCCCGTCGAAGAGGCTCTTGTAGTTGCTGGAGACTACGGCCTGGAGCTGTCCGGTGCTGATGCGGGCTCCGGCGGGACAAGCTCGAAGGGCCGTGGAGAGCATCACCAGGATCTGGCTCTCGACGTCGCTGAGCGCAGGTGTGGCTGCTGCCGGGGCGGCGACCGAAGCGGGGCGCCCGCCCGCGAGCTTGCGACGTTGGTCGGGCGGGAGGTTCGCGAGGGCGCGAGGCGCCTTCACTTTGAGCGGAATCTTGGAGAGGTCGGCTTCGAACTTGAAGAACAGCGCAGCGACATCGGGATCGATGCCTTGCGGAGAGAGCTGCGCCCAGAGCGGATCGAGATCGATCGTCCCGTTCGCGTACATGGCGTCAAAGCTGTTGTGCACGGCCATGATGAACGCCTTCGAATCCACCGCTTTGGCGACCGGGCTCGCCTGGAGAGCCCCGAGCAACGTCTTCACGACCGCTTTCTTGTGTTCGTCGCTCAAGGCTCGAACGTACCGCGCGCCTGTTTGGCGCTCAAGCGCGAGCGCGCTCGAATCGAAAGCGGGTAATCTGGAGCAGTGGGTGCGCGTCGAGAGGCGTCCTTGCTCGCGAGCCTGGCGAGCTCCCTGGGCGTTCCGGCACAGCGGGGGCTTCGCTCGCGGCCGACGCTCTTCGCGATGATCGGGGGCTTTCCGGTTCACGTCTTCTTCGACGGAGATATCGCTTTGCGCGACGTCAAAGTTCGCGTCAACGCCGCAGGCTCCATCCCATCCAGGCTGAAGATCCTTCGTCGACAAGAAGGGGAGCGCACGTTGAGGCGAACTTTCGCCACCGGCGATCCGGAGCTCGATCGAGCGGTCGTGATCGCCGGCGATCCGGCCCACGCAGCGGCGCTGTTGTCGAAGGATGTCCGTCAGCTCGTGCTGGCCTCCGTCGGTCGGTTCGGCGCCTCGGTCTCGCGTGGAGAAGTCTGGCTGGTCGAGTCGGCCCAGAAGGTCGACGTCGATCGACTCTCGAAGCTCGTTCGCCTCGTCGTGGGCCTCGCGCGAGAGCTGACGCTTGGAGACGACGAGCTTCCTGCGAGGCTGCTCGCGCAGTCCCGATTCGATCCGTCGCCCGAGCTACGGAGCGCGGCGCTGCGACTCCTGTTCGAGCGATGCGCGGCTTCGAAGGAAGCCCACTTCGCGCTCGCCGAGGCGCGTGAACATCTCGATCCGTACACGCGCCTCGCCTCCGAGCTCGCCAACGGCGCCGAGGGCCTTGCGCGAGTAGCGCTCGCCGCGCGCGACTCAGCGCTCGACGTCGACCTTCGAGGGTACGCGGCCCGCCTCGTCGTGTCGCGATACCCGCGACAAGCCTCCCGGGAGCTCGCTGTGAGCGTGATGAAAGTCGGACCGCTCCAGGTGATCGAGGCCGCGCTCGACGCCATCGAACGCGTCGAACAGGTGGACCTCCTCCCAGAGCTCTTTCCGCTCGTATCGCCAGCGATGTTCTCCGGGCCACCCACCGAGCGCTTCTACCGGTCGCTGCTGAGCGCCCTCGAGGCGAGCGCCCTCGTGGCGGAGCACCGATCCTCTGAGCCCGCGATCGATCCGGCACTCACCGAAACCGTCGCTATCAAGCTGCTCAGCCATCCGTCGTGGAAGATCGGAGTCAGCGCGGCCACCTTGCTCGGGCGCGTGGGGACCGCGACCGCCGTCGCTCCTCTCCAACAGGCCGCGAACATCATGAGCTGGGAGCAAGGCGGACCCGAGCGACGAGGCGCTGCGCAACTGGCGCTGCAGAAGACGCGCTCTCGCCTGCGCGGAGAGCTCGGGGCGCTCTCGGTCGTCGACCCCGAGCAGAGAGAAGGGCAACTAAGCCTCGCGGCTGATGGATTTCTTTCGATGAAAGATTCAGACGAAGGCTAGCTGGCTGGCTAGGGTCTTCAACTTCAAAGATCCACGCATGAGCGTCAGCGGCGACAACCCTGGAGCCGGCTGTGCGCAGGCGGCTGCCTGCTCCCCACGTGGTTGTACTCCGCGAGCAGCACCCCGAAGAACGCGGTCACGGCGAACAGAATGACCGGCAAGAAAAAGCTCCGCCGCCGCGGCGGACGGGGCTCCGGCAGATCCGAGAGTAAGGCTCCGATACGCTCCGCCTGCGCCCGTTGACGCTCTTCTTCGACTTGGAGCGTCGAGACGACCGGATCAACCTCGGAGTCGCTCACTCGCCGATGATAACGCCCGATACGCGGCCAAGGAAACCGGCTTGGCTGTGTGTCAGCTCGCTTTGGTCCGTCGGTTCTTGTCCTGGCTCGGATCGAAGGGGTCGAAGCGCGCGAGCTCCGTGCCTTCGGGGGACGTGATGGTCACCCCGCCGACTCCCACTCGCGCCTGCAAGCTCTGGAAAAGACTGGAATCAAAGGCTGCCTTTTTTCCCTGGCTGTTCGTGATCGCTACGCCCAGGCCCCCGTTGTGGTCGTCCAGGTGCGGAGAAGTGCGCGGATCGTCTCTGAGCTCATACGTGAGCTTCGGGCCGAACTTGGGCTCCGGAGCGAAGGCTTGAGTCGCTCGTTTGGGTGGGGCCAGGAGCATCGCCAGATCGTCGAGAGCGAACGACTGCCCGTCCCGCTGGATCGAGAGTCGGTCGCCTTGGCCTTCGACTCCGTCGATCGAAAACGACGGGCGCCGAGCGATCGGCGTGGCGCTCTTGCTGCCGGGGGGCACGGCGTTGTCGAGCACGAACCGATCGAGCTCGTCTTTCGCACTTCGTTTGTAGTCAAACGTTCCGCGCACGAGCTCGTTGGAGGTCCAAGTAGCTACCTTGTCGAACGCGAGCGCCTGCTCGAAGAGGATCGCGCCCTTTGGATCGAGGACCTTGATCGAGAAGGCGGGATCGAAGACGCGGTTCTTCGAATCCGGCTCCACGAGCGTGCGCGAAATTTCCACGGTGCTCAGCTTTTTCCCGTCGATGGTGGCGTCGGTGCGAGGGAGCTTCGCGGCGCGTTCGTTGCCTTGGGAGTCGACCACCAGGAGGGAGCAGTCTTTGGGGAGCGCGACGGCGATGCGATCGGACTTGAAGCCCGAGAGCACAAAGCCCGGCTTGCCGTTGGCGCCTTCCGTGCGTCGCACGAAGAAGCCTTCGTATTGGTTCTTCTGATAGACGCCGATCCCGCTCGCCGCGCCGGTCCCTTCGGCCATCTTCCGATAGGTCGAGTCGAGGGTGACGGAGACGCTTCGCTCCTCGTGAGGTGGCGCCAACCGACTGGCCACCAAGGTCGTCAGCGTGTCGACTTGAGCGCGCGTCAGCCCTTTGTCTGAGCTCGGAAGGTGAGTGAGGCGGTGCTTGTGCTCGCTCAACACTTTGGCCAGGTCCGTCGCGTTCACGGACCCCGAGAGATCGGGAACGGCCACGCCTTGCTTGGCCAACGACGTGAGGAGCGCGCCGAGAGGCCCGGAGTAGCTCGCCAGCTCGGCAGGCGCGATGGATCCAGAACCCGCGGCTCGCGTTACGCCTACACCCAGCGACGTCTTCGGCGTGGGGAACGACGTGAGCTCAGTCTTGGTCTTGGCTGCGTTCGCCGGTTTGACGGTGAGCGCGCTCCGGATCCGAGTCGCAAAGTCTCCGTGACCGAGCTTCTCGGCGTGTCTCGCGAGCACGGAGAGCGGGACGTAGTTGAAGGGGTCGACCTTGGCCCCGTCGGAGGACTTTTCGATCGACTTCGCGATCTGATCTCGAGCCGCCCGATCGAGCCCGAGCTTTTGGAGCGAGTCGAGGTGGAGCTTCGGGCCGACGCCGATCACGCCGCCAAGATCGCCGAAAGGGAGGGGCTATGCGAGCGAGAAGTTGACGATGAAAGGATGACGAAAGGACCGGATCAGCCTTCGGACTTGATCCGCATGCCGTAGAAGGACCGGTAGACGAAGACGAGCATCACCAAGAAGCAGCCCCCGGAAAGAACCAAGCTCGTGGTCCGCTCGAGCTGAATGGCCATCTCCACTGCGAGCAGGCCGAACAGCGTGGTGAACTTGATGATGGGGTTGAGCGCGACCGAGGTCGTGTCTTTGAACGGGTCGCCGACGGTGTCGCCGACCACCGTCGCGGCGTGCAGCTCGGTTCCCTTCTGCTTGAGCTCGACCTCGACGACCTTCTTCGCGTTGTCCCAGGCGCCGCCTGCGTTCGCCATGAAGACCGCTTGGTAGAGGCCGAAGATCGCGATGGAGACCAGGTAGCCGATGAAGAAGTAGGACTCGAGGAGCGCGAAGGCGAGCGTGCCGAAGAAGACCGTGAGGAAGATGTTGAACATGCCCTTCTGCGCGTAAGTCGTGCAGATCTCTACGACGCGCTTCGAGTCCGCGATGGAAGCCTTCTCGACGCCTTCGAGCTTGATGTTCGCCTTGATGAACTCCACCGCACGGTAGGCACCCGTGGAGACAGCCTGCGTCGAAGCGCCCGAGAACCAGTAGATCACCGCGCCGCCGGTGATCAGCCCGAGCAGGAAGGGCGGGTGCAAGAGCGAAAGGTTGGCCAAGAACTCGGCCTTGAGGCCTTCGGTCAATAACATCACGATCGAGAAGATCATCGTCGTGGCACCCACGACCGCCGTTCCGATCAACACGGGCTTGGCGGTCGCTTTGAACGTGTTTCCGGCTCCGTCGTTCTCCTCCAACAGCTCCTTGGCGCGTTCGAAGTTCAGGTCGATGGCGAAGTCCTTCTTCACCTCTTCTTTGATGTTGGGGATCGTCTCGATCACGCTGAGCTCGTAGACGGACTGCGCGTTGTCCGTAACCGGCCCATAGGAATCGACCGCGATCGTCACCGGACCCATCCCGAGGAAGCCAAAGGCCACGAGGCCGAAAGCGAACACCGGCGAGGCGAGCATGATCGCCTCCAGGCCCTGGAGCGACACGAGGTACGAAGCGCCCATCAAGCCCACGACGGTGATGCCCATCCAGAAGGCAGAAAAATTGCCCGCGGTCAGACCAGCCAGGACGTTGAGAGATGCCCCGCCTTCCTTGGACGCCGTAACGACCTCGTGTACGTGTGCGGATTCGGTCGAAGTGAAGACCTTGATCAACTCGGGGATGAGCGCGCCTGCGAGCGTCCCACAGCTGATGATGACGGAGAGCTTCCACCAGAGGGAGCCGTCGGTGCTCGATCCGAGCGTCGGAATGAGCGCCTTCGAAACGACGAAGGTGAGGACGATCGAGACCCCCGACGTGAGCCACACGAGCACCGTGAGCGGAGCCTCGAAGTTCATCTTGTCCGCGTTGCCGTACTTCGCTTTCTGAATGAGCTCGTTGATGAAATAGGATCCAACACTCGCGAGCACCATCATGATGCGCATGGCAAAGATCCACACGAGCAGCTGCACCTGAACGGTGGGCTCACGCACTGCGAGCAGAATGAAGGAGATCAGCGCCACGCCCGTGACGCCGTAGGTCTCGAAGCCGTCGGCGCTCGGTCCGACCGAGTCGCCGGCGTTGTCGCCGGTGCAGTCTGCGATCACACCCGGGTTGCGCGCATCGTCTTCCTTGATCTTGAAGACGATCTTCATGAGGTCGGACCCGATGTCGGCGATCTTGGTGAAGATGCCGCCGGCGATTCGGAGCGCCGAGGCTCCGAGCGACTCGCCGATGGCGAAGCCGATGAAGCAGGGGCCCGCGTAGTCGCCAGGAACGAAGAGCAAGATGAACAGCATGAGCACGAGCTCGACGCTGATCAGCAGCATGCCGATGCTCATGCCCGCCTTCAGCGGGATGGCATAGACGGGGTACGGCTTGCCTCTCAGGCTGGCGAACGCCGTCCGCGAGTTGGCGTAGGTGTTGATTCGGATGCCGTACCACGCGACGCCGTAGCTGCCGGCGATGCCGACGAGGCTAAAGACGATGATGGTGATCGTCTTCGCGGCGCCCATCTCTTGGAGCACTCCGAAGTACAGCACCATGATCGCGCCAATGAAGACCTCGAGGATCATGATGAACTTGCCCTGAGTGATCAGGTAGGTCTTGCAAGTCTCCCAGATCAGGTTGCTGACCTCGGCCATGGATTTGTGGACGGGCTCGTTCTTGATCTGATTGAGCGTGACGAAGCCGAAGAGCATGCCCAACGCGGAGACGAGCAAGCCGCCCATCAACAGGGAGCGCCCGCTCATGCCCATCATCTGGACGGAGCCGAGGTCGGGCAGAATGAGGCTAGCCTCGCCTCCGCCGTGGTGAGCGCCCTCAGCGAACGCCGCGCCACCTAACGCGAGGATCGCGAGGAAGACGATGAGGCCGAGCCATTTGGGGCCGGTCTTTCCATCGTGCGGTTGGGGGGTGAGCATCTTCAAGCCTCCGCGACTTCGTGAAATTGCCTTCAGCTCCGTCGGTCTGACCGGAGCGAATCTGGCGGTAACGTCGCGCGCGGCGCGTTAGCAGAAGTAGGGAACGGTGCCAAGAGAAGAGGAGGAAGGGGCAGATCCGTCGAGGATCGGATGTGGGGAACGAGTATCAGGGAGTCGCGGAGGGACCTTCCTTGGGAGCGGCCTCGGCGCCGTCCGTGGGCGCGGGGACTTGCGTCGCTTCGGAATCGCTCTGGCTCGCCTGCGCAGGGACCTCGGTGGTCGATTCGCTGGACGTGGCCGCGACGAGCTGCTCGACCGCTTCGCGATCCGCTTTTGCGATCGACATGTCCGTCGAATCGACCCGCGACTTCGCGTCGAGCAACGGCGCGACGACCTGCTCGGCCGCGCGTCGGGCTTCCTGAGCGATCGCGAAATCACGATCGCCTTCTACGGGCGGGTTGTCGCGCGTGCGGACGCCGAGGAACTCGCGCCCTTCGATCGGGTGCTCGTCGCGAGCCTTCAATGCCTCGCGGATCGCTTGCGCCGCTACGGCCGCATTGACCGGCTCGCCCGGGCCGTAGCTCGTGGGGAGCACCTCGTGATCCGGAGGGAGCGTCGAGCGGGTGGCTTTGGCTTCCACGGCGGGTGCCTTCGTGCGTTTCGGAGCTGCCTTCTTGACCTTCTTCTTCGCCGCGACTTTCTTGGCCGGAGCCTTCTTCGCGACCTTCTTGGTCGGGGCCTTCTTCGCGACCTTCTTGGCCGAAGCCTTCTTCGCGACCTTCTTGGTCGCCTTCCTGGCCGGGGCCTTCTTGGCGGCTTTGCTGGTCGCGGCTTTCTTCACGACCTTCTTCACCGCGCTCGTTTTTTTCGTCTTCTTCGCCGACTTTGCTGAGTTCCGCGTCGCCATCGACCGGGGTTTAGTGCGGTCATTCTCGGCTGTCAATCGCGGCCGACCCGTGCGCTCGGCGTTGGCGCTGTATGACTCCGCGAAAGGCCGCGCGCTCAGCGCGAGAGGAGCCAACCTGAGAGGATGCCGGCGCACAAAACCACCGCGAGCTCGATCCATCTTCGCGTCGGAGCGCCTGCCTTCTTGGACACTTCTGTCAGGGGCGCGATGGTCGCTCCGGCCGGGTCGGGGGGCGCGGCCACCGCCGTCGCATCGGAGACCACCGGACTGGCCTCGGCCAACGCGGCGTTGGAGACGCGGCTCCGCTCGAGGATCTTGCGGAGCTCGTCCGCCAAGAGCTCGGCCGACGCCCACCGCTTGTCCGGCTCCTTCTGGAGGCCGCGTTCGATCACCCGCCACAGGTCCGAGGTGAGCGCCCCAAAGGATCCTTCGGGAAGCGGATCGGGGACCTTGTTGGTCACGTTGGTCAGCGTGTCCTCGAAAGACTTCACGACGAACGGATGGGTCCCCGTCAGGAGCTCGTACAAGATCAGCGTCAGCGCGTGGATGTCGGTGCGCTCGGTGATTGGGTCGCCATAAACCTGCTCCGGGCTCATGTACGCCGGGGTGCCGATCACCGTCCCGGCCTGAGTCAACGCTGGCGCGTCCTTCAAGTTGGCGGTGCCGAAATCGAGCAGCTTCACCTGGAAGTGCGCACCTTGTTTGACGAGGAAGATGTTGGCGGGCTTGAGGTCGCGATGGATCACGCCGGCGGCATGAGTGACCGACAGCGCCTCGGCGGCGCGACCGCATATGTCGAGCGCGTCCTCGAGCGGGAGCTTCGTTTCGCGATCGAGGCGCTTGCGAAGATCCTCTCCCACCAGGCGCTCCATGACCAAGAAGGTGCGGCCGTCAGCCGTCTTCTCGAAGTCGTCGACCTGAATGATCCCAGGATGGCGGATCCGCGCGAGCGCTCGCGCTTCGCGCTGAAAGCGCTCTGCCACGCGCACGTCGTTCGACTTCGGATTGAGCATCTTGATCGCGACGGTGCGATCGAGCTGGATGTGCTGCGCCTCGTAAACCACGCCCATCGCGCCCTCGCCAATGACGGCCCGCACTCGGTACTTGGGGCCGAAGAGCATGGGCTCGGGTCGGTCGGACGGCGGGGCGACGACGACGGGTGGGCGCGGAGCCACGTCTGGACGCTCGCGCCCGGGGATGGACTCGACGGGATCGGCGTCTCGCAGATCGCTGCGCGTTCGGCGTCTGGCTTCCGAGGCGGCCGCCGGGGCGATCTTGGGCACTTCGCCCCGAAGCGCGACCGCGCCTCCAGGCACCGGCCTGGCACGCGAAGGGGCAGGACGCTTGGGCTCGGATGGGCCCGGCTTCACCTCGCCCTTGGAGCGGTCCGCTCCGGCAGGACCCGTTGGTGCTCCAAACTCCAGCAGCAACGAATCGAAGCTCGTCGGCCCGGCTTCGCCCCGCGCCGCAGGCCTGGCGTGCGGCAGCTCCTCAGGGAGCTCATGGTGCGGACGCCCGGTGTTTTGGATCCGTCGCTGTCGCTCCTTCAGCGCCGCGAGCGCCTTGGGATCGATCGGATCGACGGCCGTGGAACCCGTGGACCACTGACTGGGGGAGTCGATCCCAAGGCCGTCCTTCTCGCTCGGATCCTTCACCACCGTGCTCCAAATGTAGCCTACTTCGCCGAAGCGGAACGACCTTCCGGCGCCCCTCCGCCTCTGATACGCGCTCGCGATGACCCAAACGCGGCAGCCGCGGAAAAACCGTAAAGTCCAACACGACAAATACGCGCTCTACCTCGCGTCGGTCCAAGCTCCGGATTTCGACGTTCGCTTCTTCTCGCGCGTCTACCGCAACCTGAACCAGCGCTCCCCGGCGATCCTTCGCGAAGACTTTTGTGGGACCGCTGCGATCTGCTGCGAGTGGGTGAAGCTCTCGAATGGTTTCGTGGCATACGGCGTGGACAACGACCTAGAGCCCCTCGAATGGGGAGAGCTCCATAACCTAGGAGAGCTCGATGAGGAACGTCGAGGTCGCGTCCACCTCGTTCAAGCGGATGTTCGAAACGCCCCAACGCCGCCCGCCGACGTCATCGCCGCCTTGAACTTCTCATACTGCTGCTTCAAGACTCGCAGCGAGCTGTTGCGCTACTTCCGCGCCGCGCGCGAGGCGCTCGCCAAGGGCGGCGTCTTCGTCGTCGACCTCTTCGGCGGCTATGAAGTCCTCGAAGACCAACGCGAAGACGTCACGGCGGTCGAAGGATTCAACTACGTCTGGGAGCAGGCTTCGTTCGACCCCATCACCCACGATTACTTGTTCCACATCCACTTTCGATTCCCCGACGGAACCGAGATGACCAAAGCCTTCACCTACGACTGGCGGCTCTGGACCGTCCCGGAGGTCACCGAGTTGATGAACGAAGCTGGCTTCGGTGACGTGGGAGTCTACTGGGAAGGCACTGACCGCGACACAGGAGAGGGCAACGGAGTGTACCGCCGCCGCGCGCGCGGCGAGGCCGACGCGTCGTGGAACGTCTACATCGTCGGGCACAACCGCTGACCGCGCTCAACCGCGGCGAGCGCAGCGAGCCTGCGCCGATCAACCGCTCACTTCGGATTGAGCGCAGCCGACACGCCAAACGAGAGCGCTCCTACCCCCACCCCCGTGGCGATCTGGATCCACGGAAAGCTCTCGTCAGATCCGAACAGCAACGTTCCCAACGACCACACAGCCCCCGCACCCATGAGGCTGTAGCCGAGCGGCGCGCCAATGAGCACGCCTTGCGACGGATCCAAACGTTCGGAGTCTGGCGCCCCGTCGAACGTGTACCACCCCGGTGATCGGCATTCCTCGTCTTCGTAACAAAGCAAGTTGTGCTCTTGGTTGGCGGCGCCGATGATCGCGGCGGTCAGCACGGCCGCGCCGAGCGCCGAGACGCCGACGCCGGTCCACAGTAAGCTCGTCCTCGCCGTTGCGTGATCTGCTGACGGCAAGCGCACCAAACCGGCGGGGACCTCCACCGTGGCGCCGCGCTCGACCTCGACGTCGCGAACGAAGCGCTCGAAGAGCGGGTGCTCGAGCGTGATCGTGTGCCGCCCCGCTGGCACGTTGGAGATCCGCGTCGTCCCTGGTTTCGAGATGCCGACCGCCACACCGTCGAGCAGCACCGCGACGCTCTCTTCGTTGGTCGTGAACGTGATCGCGCCAAAGGGCCGCCAGTGACCGTCCCGATCCAGCAACGCTCGCATCTCTCCGTTGAAGAGCTCCTCGAGGTGCGCCACCGCAGCCTCGCGCGTCGGCACGTCCGCTCGCTTGCCGTTGATACGCACGGCGCGTTCGAGCACCTCAGTATCGACACGCGTCTTCCAATCGGAGGTGCGCGCTGCCGAGTGATAGATCGAGAGCGCGAGATCGGTGTCCACGACGCGCACGGCCAACCGATCGGGCTGGCCCTTCTGCACGAGGCTCGTGAGGAGCAGCAAGTATCTCGGATAACGGATCCGCTCCTTTCGCACGCGGTCCAGGTGCTTGGCGTACGGATCGACCGTACCGTCGGCCGACTCGAGGGCCACCCGGTTGTAGTCGGGACGGGCTCGCAGGACCAAACACGTGAGGTCACCTTCACACGCGGCCGCCGTCGCCAGATCCAGGCGCTCCAACAGCAAATCCGTCTCCCGATCGAAGGCCTCCGAGAGCCACTCGATGAGGCCGGCGTTCTTCGCCGCGACCTCGGACTCGTTCCCCTTGGGCGTCACGAGCAGCAGCGCGATGGGCACCCGCTGCTGGGCGACGATCTCCTGCCCTTGTGGGGTTCCGGCGAGCAACAGCAGTGTCGACGTCAAAAACGCGGCCACGCGCCGACATCCTATCAGCTTCGCGCCCCTGGCTTCGGCTACAATAGGCCCCCCTTGGCGGACCTCCGCAAGAACACCGACGTCCCGACGCGCATCGGCCGCTACCGCATCCTCCGGGAGCTCGCGAGCGGCGGCATGGGCAAGGTCTTCATCGCCCAACGCGACGGCGACCCGAACGTCTGCGTCCTCAAGAAGCTGCACGTGGAAATGGAGCTCCACCACACCGCAGGGCTCCGATTTCAGCGCGAGGCCCAGCTCGCCGCGCTCCTCGACCACCCCAATGTCGCGCGCGTGAATCGATCGGGCGTCGAGGACGGGAAGTTCTGCATCGAGATGGAGTACATCGCCGGGCACACCGTCGCCGAGGTGCTCAGGGCCCTCCTCGAAGCGGGCCGGCTTCCGCCCTACGAGCTCTCCGTCAACGTCGTGCTCGGAGTGCTCGACGCCGTGGGTTATGCGCACGACATCCGATCGGAGGACGGTCGGCATCTCGAGATCGTTCACCGAGATCTCACCCCTCGAAACGTCATGCTGAGTTACGACGGTGACGTCAAAGTCATCGACTTCGGCATCGCGCGCGGGAGAGTCGACGACTTCCGAACCGCGCCTGGGTCGATCTTCGGAACGATGACTTATGCCTCCCCGGAACAGGCCACCGGACAGGACGTCGACCGTCGCAGCGACTTGTACACGATCGGAGCGGTCTTCTTCGAGCTCCTCACCGGACGCCCCCTCATCATCGAAACGAAATTCGAAGAAGTGCTTCGCGCGGCGACCCGCGATCCCGCGCCGCTCATCAGCTCCATCAACCCCGACGCCCCCAAGCCCCTCGAGGCCGTCATCGCCAAAGCGCTGCTCAAGGACCGCGATCAGCGGTATCAATCGGCCGCCGAGTTCGCCGACGCGATCCGTGAGAACGCCGGATCGCTTGCGCGGCCAGTGCCTGATCTCATCGGCGAGTTCATGAGGGAGTGGTTCCCGGAGCAGGAGGAGAAGACTCAGGCCGGCATTCTTAGGCGCGGACCCCTCCTCACGGCGCCGGAACCAACGGAGGTGCTAGGCCCCGACACCAAGACGGTGGTCAAGCGGGCCGATCGGCAGGAGGAATTCGCGAGCCCGGATGAAATGCCGGCGACGCGAATCGCGGGAGTAGGCGCGGAAGGCACGATGGTGATCCGCCGGAAGGGCTCTCGCATGCCCCTGGCGCCCGAGTCCGTACTCACACGGACGAACATCACGCGCACCACGAACCTCACCCGACCTCCGCCAAAGTCGAAGGTTCCCCTCGTGGCGCTGGTAGGTTCAGCGTTCGCGGCGTCGGCGCTGGTCATCGGAATCGTACTCACAGGCTCGGGAGAGTCACAAAGTGGCGAGGAACGAAGCCCAAAGCCCACGACTCCGGTCGCTCCCGTGGGCGCGACTCAGGGCCTCGGCGCGACGCCGGCCCCCACACGGGAACCAGAGCCACCCGTTCCCGAGCCCGAGAAGAAACAGAAGCCGAAGCCGGAACCGCAAAAACGGGCGCCGGAACCTCAGAAAGCAAAGCCCCCTGAACCTCCTCCGCCACCGCCTCCCGCGCCCTCGGCGGCCGCGAGGCTCAAGTCCTTGCGCCAGAAGCTCGCGACTGACCCCTCGGGTCCAACGCTCGACCGAGTGGTCGACGAGATTCAGAAAGTCGCCGCGACCCTCCCGGCGGCGAGGCAGCGGGAGCTCGGGCTCAAGCTCGACAAGTACAACAACACGCTGGACACGGACAAACTCATGGAGGCCGCGGACTACGCGATCGCGTCGGCCAAGTGACGATGTAAAGCAACCACGGCCGCGCCAGGAAATCGCATGTCTCGGTGGCGTCTCGAACGGTCAGCCTTCGCGGTCATGGGCGCGATCCTCGCTCTGTTCCTGGTGGCTCCGCTCGTGGCCCTCTCTGGGTCAGTCACCTGGGCGGAGCTCGTCATGGGTCTCCGAAGCCCGTTGGCGGGGCCGGCCCTGGCGGTCAGCGCATTCACCACGGGTGTGACTCTGGCCCTGGTGATTTCATTCGGAACACCGCTAGCCTGGACTCTCGCGCGCACCGAATCCCGTGCGGCTCGCGTCGTCGAGACTTTGGTGCAGCTGCCGATCGTCGTTCCGCCCGCGGTCGCCGGCGTGGCGTTGTTGCTGACGTTCGGTCGAAGAGGGGCGCTCGCGGGTTGGTTGTATCCGGATGGCATCTCCATCGCCTTCACGACCGCAGCGGTGATCATGGCCGAGGTGTTCGTGTCTGCACCGTTCTTCGTCCAGTCGGCTCTCCACGCCTTCCGGCGTGTCGACCCGAAGCTCCTCGTCGTCGCCCGTACGTTCGGAGCCTCGCCGTTCGCCGTGTTCTTTCGCGTCGCGTTGCCGCTGGCCGCGCCCGGACTCTTGGCCGGAGCAGCGATGAGTTGGGCTCGATCTTTGGGTGAGTTCGGTGCGACGCTGATGTTTGCAGGAAACCTCGAGGGCGTCACCCAGACTCTACCGCTCGCCATCTACACGGCGCTCGAGGCGGATCTTCGAGCCGCCCAGGCACTCTCCATCTTGCTGGTGGCGATCGCGTTCTTTTTGCTGATGTTCGTTCGAGTCATCGATCGAAGAGCGCCGCGAGGGTCCGAGCCTTGGCTGGATTGAGCGTCCGGCTGACGGCTCGAGTGGGTCAGCTCGAGCTCGACGTCGACCTGGCGACGGGGCCGGGGACGCTCGTCATCGTGGGGCCCAACGGCGCAGGAAAGTCGACGTTGCTGTCGCTGATCCTCGGCGTGGGTCGAGTCTCGAGGGGTCGTATCTCCGTCGACGATGTCGTGCTCCTCGATGCCGAAGCGGGCGTGAGCGTCCCCACCGAAGAGCGAAGAATCGGCTATGTCCCACAAGACTACGCGCTCTTTCCTCATCTGACCGTCCGCGCCAACGTGGCTTTCGCGGTGAAGGCAGCGTTCCCGAAGCGAACGAACGGCGAGCGAGACCAACTCGTCGAGAGTACGTTGGATGATCTTGGACTCGTCGCGCTCTCGAGCGCGTTCCCAGGATCTCTTTCGGGGGGCGAGAAGCAGCGGGTCGCCCTCGCGCGCGCGGTAGCTATGAAGCCACGCGCGCTCCTGCTCGACGAGCCACTGGCCGCGCTCGACGTCCATGCGAGGAAGTCAGTGCGAGCCTTTCTCCAAGAGTATCTCGCGACCGTCGAGGTGCCGACGATCGTCGTCACTCACGATCCAACCGAGGCCAGGGCGCTCGGGCATTCTATCGCCGTGCTGGAGCGAGGCAGGGTCACTCAGCGTGGAGTATGGGCCGAGCTCGTCGCGCGTCCGGAGTCTCCTTTCCTCGGCGAGTTTCTTCGGACGAGGGAGTCCGCGTCTGGGGTTTGAGTCGAGGGTACTACTGGCGAGTCGCTGAGAAAGTCGATTTCTTGCCGCACGTGATCGGCATGGATGAGCAAATTCCATCGTTTATCGGCGAATCGGGCACGGGCACGGGCACGGGCACGGGCACGGCATGAGTTTCGGAACGATTTTTCAGCGACCTGCCAGCCCCCGAAATCTGTGTTATTCGACGGCGCGCTGAGCTTCGGGGCCTTGCGCGACCGCGCAAAACATCTCGCTGGCGATCTCGTAGGAAACTTCGAAGGGTCCAACCGAGAGCGTGCCGGTCGGTTCGAGGGGACCGGCGGCGATGACCCGGCCCGTACCGCCAACCTGAATTTCGTGCGCGATCGACCTCGGGGCGGACGCGGTGCCTACCTCGCAAGGAGGATCGGCGTCGATCAGAACTCGCACGAGGACCGACTCCGCACCGTCGATGAGCTCGAGCGGCGACGCAGTACCATCGAGCAGACCGAGCTGGAAGAGCTCGGCGGAGTGGAGGTCGCGGCCTGAGCGCGCGAGGGATGCCGCGGTGAGGAAGGCGAGTCGAAGGGACTCACCGCGTCCGGAGGGGTCATAGGTTCCGAGCAAATCGACGAAGGCCGGGTCTGATGTCGCGACGATCGGTACCGGGAGCACCCGATCGACGGACGTGACTATGAGTCTGCCGCCACCGTCGTGTAAGGTGTCCGCGCCACCAGGTAGCTCGTCGAGGGCGATCCTCTGGGCTCGCACGCCGACCTGGATCGGCCAGCGAAACTGGGTTGGGTTTGGCTCGGCGTCGCACGCGGACAGGACGAGGATGCACAAGGTCATTGCTCGCATGTGGGGCCCTACAAGCGAGCAGCGCCACTTGGCGAGGGCTAGTCTGATCCAGGACCCGAGCAAGGCACCGTAAGGAAATAACTTGCAGCATTCCTATCCTTTCCACGGATGCACTAAGGGCCCGCATCTACTGTCCCAAGGCGGCGGTAGGGATCCTTCGGAGCCATCGAAGACCGAGTTGATCCGGCAATTCTTTGACGGGCGCTAAGGCAC
Source organism: uncultured Myxococcales bacterium (assembly GCA_964463485.1). Taxonomy (GTDB): domain Bacteria; phylum Myxococcota; class Kuafuiibacteriia; order Kuafuiibacteriales; family Kuafuiibacteriaceae; genus CAYXDO01. Next base: position 53,043 of record CAYXDO010000068.1, read on the forward strand.
GAAGCGGGCGCGGTATCCCGTGAATCGCTTCTTCATGACCTGGATGGCCTCGGCGCTGTGATCGACCAGCGTGACCTCGCGGCCCGCTTTCGCGCCTGCTTCCCCAAAGGACCCACTCCCGGCGAAAAAATCGAGCAGCCGGTCGGTCGGGCGTGAGTGGACACGCACGATGCGGGCGAGCAGGCCGATCGGCTTCTGTGTTGGATAGCCCGTCTTCTCCTTGCCGTTCGGGCTCACGATGGTGTGCCACCAGGTGTCCGTGGGCGTCTTGCCGCGCGCTGCTTTTTCGTCGCCGACCAGAGATGGCGCTAGGTAAGGGATCCGATCAATCTCATCGTAGTTGAAGCAGTAGTCCTGAGGGTCCTTTGCGTACCAAAGAATGTTGTCGTGCTTCGGGGACCACCGTTTGGTGGCGCGCGCGCCATAGTCGTACGCCCAGATAATCTCGTTCATGAAACTCGCCCGCCCGAAGATCTGGTCCAGCGCGACCTTGGCGTAGTGAACTTCGCGAGCGTCGAGGTGCAGAAAAAAGCTCCCGGTGGGTGAGAGTAGGCGATGAGCCTCTTCGAGCCGCGGCATGAGAAACTCGAAGTAGTCGTCGAACCGGTCGGCATAACTGCTCGACCCCAACACGGTCGTGCGGTAGCGTCGTCCCTTGAAACCGACTCGGTCCCCATCCTCATGGAGCTCAGTGCGGATGCGAGCTCGCGCCTGGGTTCGCCCGGTGTTGAAGGGAGGATCGATGTAAATGAGCTCGAAGCTGCCGCTGGCGAAAGCGCGGATGATCTCGAGGTTGTCGCCGTGATGGACGATGATCGTCCCTTCACTCACTCGAGCCACCCGCCATTTACGAACACGATCCACTCCGCCGAGCTCGGATCGAAGGCTCCGACGGATCGCGGGTAGAGGATGACTTTGGTGTCGAAGACATAGCCGCCGAACCAAATCGCCGCAGGAATCACAGTCTCGCGAATTCGGTCGAGCACGGGAGCCAACTCGGCCTCTTGGATTGCCGAGCTCGTCGCGAGATTCCAGCCGCTCACGGACGGGCCGAGCCCGCCCGAGCTCGTGCAGCGTGTGCGAAGCTCCGACGCGGGTCGCCAGCTTGATGGGTACGAGATCTCTCCCCGTCCATCCCAAACGATTTCACCTCCGAAGACACTCAACCCGGTTCGCTGACTGACGACACCGACCCCTCCAAAGTCCCCAGGCGACTGATAGAATACGAATGGGTCGCCGGATCCCACCAAGCCGCCGCCCGTCCCGAAGCCTGTGTCGGTTTGAGCCCTGACGCGGGCCTCGGCCTCCGAGATGGCTGAGTAGGGACCGGCGAAGATCTCGAACCCGAGCGGCTCGTACGTCGAGTAGTCGAAGCGAGCCACCGCCGTGACCGCCCCAGGGTGAGCGTAGATTTCTTGGGCTAGGCGCCGAGCGCGCTCATCACACGGGGACTGGCCAGAATCGACTGGGTCCTGCACGTCGCGATCGTAGCCGACGTCGGGACCGCCGTCAGCTTCGGGGCCGTCAGGTTCAAGGCCATCCGTCGTGGATGCGTCGCGATATCGGGAGTCCGGCGCGTTCCGAGCGTCCAGGCCGCCGACTCCGTCGTTGGCTTGGGACGTCGTCTCGCAACCTGCGACCGCAACGCAAAGAGCGAGGGGCCATCCGCCACCGAGATGAGCGAGACGAGCGGCAGGGGAGGATGACGGCATGCGGCAGTGTACTATGGCGCGGCCGACGAGTCGTAATCAAATGGGCGCAGATCCGCCTGGCCATGAGTCTTGGAATGCTCACGAAGATGTGCCACT
>CAYXDO010000069.1:0-53618 GCA_964463485.1 uncultured Myxococcales bacterium
CATGATCGGCGAATCCGCGGAAAGATTGCTCCCAAAATTTCGCACCGGGGAGTATCGGTTCTGCGCCGTCAGGACCAGCACCGTCGTCGGATCGTCGTCCACGGCAGACGCGCCACCGCCGACCAGCACCTTCTCACCGACCACCGAGATGGACGTCTTGATGAGTGAGTAGGGCGGAAGCAGGGTGACGCGGTGGCAGAACACGCCCTGGTCCTTGTGGAGCTCGAGGAGGTCCGTCTGGGACAGCACCAACACCGTCCCGCGCCAGGAGATTGCGTCGACCAGCCTGCTCCCACCGAAGTCGTCGACGGCAACCCGTGCGACGCCGCTCCGATCATGGCGGAAGACATGCGAGAGCCCATCGTCGTCGCCCATGAAGAGCACTTGGCCATCCTCGAGCACCGCGCTTCCCGTGACCCGCCCGAAACCCGTGGAGTGGTCCCACGGGACGACGAGATCACTCGAAACGCCCGCGTTCAGATCGACCGCCACGAGGCGCGGCGTGTGCTCGTCGTAGACCCCGACCAGTCCCCGCGACAGGTGCGCCCCACGCCAGCTCGTCGCCTCACCAGGAGAGTCATGGAGGGTCCACTCGGACCCGTCGAAGCGATGAAAGTGCAAAGCATCGTACACGACCAGCTCCATGGCCAACGATGGGGGAGTCGCCGAAAGACCGACCCGTAACGCCGAAAGCGCCGGCGGCGTGACGTCCGCAAACTCGGAGAACATCGGCAGGCCGCCGTCGATCGCGGAACGAAGGGCGCTCACGGAACCCGCCAGAATCCGTCGGTCCGTAGTCTGAACGTAGAGCTCGTCCCCACGTCGAACGTGGGACAAAACGCCCGTGGAGGTCGTTGGGAGACCACAGAAGGAGAGGGAATCGAGGCAGAGAACATCTGCCGGGCCATTGTCAGGCGCCGTTACGACGCGTTTGTCGTCCAACGGGATCATCATCCGGACTTTGCCACGGTCCCGGTCCATTCTGACGTTCTCTACTCGGAAGTCCGTGCAGCCTTCGCACGACGAATCGAGGGGACAGCAACCCTGCGAATCGCTCGGAACACGAACTTCCTCGTGACGACCCTCCTCGTCGGGGACCCACCCGCCTGAATCGAAGTTGAAACCGGCCTCGGGCCTCGGCAGGCCACACTCGTCATCGACCCGCTGGAGGGTGCCGGGACGCACGTGGAGCTCCGCGGGCGGAGCTCGATAGTACCATGCGGACAGCGACAACTCTCCAGGCGAGAAGAGTGGCCGGTCGAGCTTCGGTCCAGCCAAGAGATCCAAGACGACGATCTCCTGAAACACGGAGACGTCGGATTCAGTGGAGCTCGCGAGGATGAGTGTGCGTGCGCCGGCCGGTGCCGTCGGCAACGCGATGTCTTCGCTCGGCCCGTGGCACGCCAGCGCCAGGAGACCGCAGCCCAAGGGCGCACATCGCGGCTTTCGATCTCTCTCGGTGGTGCATGGCGGCCATGGGCCATCTGCCACAGAGCGCGATAGCAGATGGGGCCGAAATGACAAGAGCAAACTCTTTGATGAGCTCTGGAGGTGACTTCGAGCGGTCATCGTGCGGCCGAGGGCACAATCTCCGTGTCCTCGAGGTCACGCGGCCGGCCCCGCAGCTCGCCGATCAGCGCGGCACGTCCTTTGCGAAGTCAGGCGGCATGAACTTCTCGAAGATCGCCAAGGTCACCACACTCACGCTGCCCATCGCCGTTGCACACGGCTTGGACTGTGCTGAGTATGAACATGAGAGCCCCTTCGGCTCGCAGCCTTCGAGACCTGACGCCCGCTGTGCACGCCACGCCCAACCCTGCTCGGGCGTCGAAGGGCGAAGTCTCGCCGGGCTCACCTCCCGGGGCGACGGCTCGGTTCGAGAATCTTCCGCGACGCTGGCGGACGACGCCGGAGCTGGGTGCGTCTGTGGGAACCATCGACCGGTGGGCGGTCGGAGGAGTGATGATCGCGCTCGCCGCTCCATTGTTCGTGAGTACTCACGCTCGGGCCGCAGTCGACACGCCGCCCGTGGACCGGACCCGAATCCCGGTGGCGGCGCCGAAGGTTCCCGAGCGCCTGGTGGACGCTGCAGGCTGGAGCCCGACCGACCAGCCTGGGCTCGAGCTCGACGCTCGCGGGCCCGTGGTGCGCCGCGCCCAGGAGCGACTCGCGGCGCTCGGATATGGGTCGGGCGGTTCGACGGTCACTTTGGTCGCGGACTCCGCGCGGCCGTAACTCGCTACCAGGTCGACCGAGAGTTGCCGGTGACCGGCAGGATTGGACCCATCACTTGGGCCGAGTTGGCGCGGGCACAGCCGAGGCGGCCAGCCCCACAGACCCATACGCCAGCAGGAAACGCGATCTGCGCTCGGTACCGAGCGCGGGCGCCGGAGACCGTGGCCCTCTTTCGGGAGGCCGCCGCGATCGCCCGCGTCCCCGATCGCTGGGCGACCTCCGAGGATCTGCATCGAATCCTCGAGCGAGAGTCAGGAGGGTTCGTTGGGCGACCCAACTACACCTTCGGTACGTTGTCGACTCACCCGGCGATGTGGACGATCGTCCATGCCGAGTTGATCCTCGGACTCAAAACGGCCAAATCCACCGCCACCGGGCTCGGACAGCTCCTCGTGGACAACGTCGAGGAGTACTATCCGAGCGGCCGCCGCGGCATCGGCAAACCCATCGAGGAAGCCGTCGGGATGCTCCGGTACAACGCGGCACGCTATGGGACACCCACCCTCGCGTGGGCCCGGTACAGCAGGAACCACGAAGGCTACTGACTGATATCCGCGGCTCAATCCGACCGAAGCTGCATCAGCCCCGAGAACCCCGCGAACGCGACATGAGCACCCAGCACGGCGACCGCCGAGAGGTCCGTGGACTCGTCGGGCGACGAGATGGCCAGGGCGCAACCGTCTCGAACGCGATAGATGACCGCCTCGGGCTGGTCGTCGATCAAGAGCACGAAGGGAGTAGGTTTCGTCTCGGGGAAAGGGGCGATTCGTGCCGCGATGATGTCGAGCTCGTAGAAGCCGCATTCGGAGACGGTCGTTCCGTGGCCATAACGCGGCAGGTAGACCGGTGCCCGTACCGTCCACTCCTGTTCGCCGGAGGGTCGCTCCACGAGCGTGTTGCCGGCCGCCCACGAAGCTTGGTGCACGATGGCCCCGTCTTCGATGGTCGCGACCCGCGGGAAGCCGGACTCCGCCGACCAGTCCGACCACCGCCCGGTCTCGATTTCTCCCGCAAATACAGTGCCGTCCGCCACGAGCAGCTGTTGACCCTCGTAGCTTCGAAAGTGCGACATTCTAGGAGCAAACTCATTCACGAGCTCGAAGCGTTCGTCATCAGCTCGGCGGAAGAGAGCGTGCCGACCGAGCCCGAAGCGGTGCCCGAGGCCTGTCGAGTCAGCGCCTCTCGTCCTCCGCAGGAGACGACTGTGAGCTACCCTTCACCCCTACTTGCTTGCGCGCCCATATCGAACTTTTCAATTCATTTCGCGGGGGCCTGTTTGCGACCTCCAGGAAAGATCGCTTGCGACAGTCGGCAGCAAAAGCTAGAAGTGATTCGAATCGGCTCGGCGTAATGATCCAAAGAAGGGACTATCTCGTCTTCGACTCCGATCGTAGCTGTCCGCTATGTGAGAGCTCCGAGCGTTTCGTGCTCTCGCGGAGAATGCAATTTCGGCTCGATTGCACCACCGTCGTCTGTAAGAATTGCGGTTTCTGCTTCGTCTCCCCAGCTCCGACTCGGGAGGCCTACGATCGGTTCTATCGAGAGGCCTATTCGACCTATTACCGCGGAATCCACGGTTCCTCGGACGTCGATCGAACCTCCAGGAGACTCCAGGAGACTCCGGCGGAGGCGGAGCGATTTCGAACCATCGAGCGATTCAAAACAATCGATGGTTCCTCGGTTCTGGAAATCGGCCCAGGTGAAGGCCGATTTCTACGACTCATCGCAAATCGGGGCGCCCATTGTTCGGCCGTCGAACCCTCGGCGGATTTCCGAGCGAGACTTGCAAAGGCTGGAATCGAAACGGTCGGCGAGTTCATCGAGCGCGTGGAGGTGAATCGGGTCTATGACCTCGTATGTTTCTTTCAGGTCTTGGAGCACTTCCACGACCCTCGCTTGGCAATGTCCGTGATTCGTGAGTTGACCGCCCCGAACGGGCTCGTCGTGCTCGATGTCCCGAACATCAAGCAGCCATTTCGGAGCCTCGATCGATATTTTCTTCGCTATGTCCATCTGAGCTATTTTTCACCGACCAGCTTGAGGCGCCTCCTCACGAAATTCGATTTCGACGTCATCTGGATGGAGACAGGGGACGCACGCGAGTTTCGCAAACCGCAGTCCATCTTCGTCATCGCGCGGAAGTTGGACGGTCCGAGCGAATCGCGGGTCACGCGTTCAGAGGACTGGAGAGCGGTGGTTCAGGACCTCGAGCGCTATCGATGGACATACGCGCTGCACCATGCACCCCGGCTAAAGTACTCGTTCGCAAAGCGCGGTGTTCGGAGATTGGTCTCGAACAGCGCGGCCGGCGCGTTGTATCGACGGGCGAAGCGCGGTTTTCGAAGCCGGTGAGCACAAACGAACTGTCGCACTCATGAGGCGACTCGTTGGCCGGGGCAGGATGCCCGGGTGTACCTGAGCTGTTGACGCTCGCGATCAGCGTCGAGCGGAGCGATTCCGAGCGGCAGTCGCGACCTTTGGGAGCTATCTACTCTCAACTTTGCTGCGCGGCGCGAAGATTGACTCCGGCGCCATATGGACCCAGCGTGGCTTTGTGCGGCTCTCGCTTGATCGGGCATGCCTGTGTTGGGTGGTGGCTGCTGCGTGTTCGGGACCTCGCCTATGGGACGTGGACGTATCGTCTGCGCCGGAGGGTGTCGACTCATTCGCCGTGCTTCCGCTTGGCGAAGCGACCGGGAGCCCCCTCCATCGTGTCGGTAGCGAGGCGCTCTACAGTCTGATCTCAGACGCGCCGAGTAGGTCATATTTCGTCTTGGGTTGGAGCGACGAGTCGTTGCTCGGCTACGAAATCTCGAGGAGCGACCCGCTCTCCTTTGCTGCTCCTCACGATCCTCCGCTGCCCGAGCCGGCATGGATTCGATCTGTCGAGGGCACCGAATCCACAGTTCCAACGTCCGCCCCGGAAGTCACCGCCCCGTGGGCCGAGCGCTGTCTCTCCCTCGGAGGCGTGGACGTCCGCTGCCTCGCTTGCGTGGGTCCGCGCCCGCGTATCGACTGCAACGAGGTCCACCTCGACCTCGACGAATGCGGAGCTGGCAAGTTGGACGTCGAGCTCGCCGATTGGGAGATCCGCTCCGCCTACGGCACGGAACTGAGTGGCTGTGAATCCAGAGAGCCACCCTCCGGCGCAGCAGCCGGCCTGGCTTGTCATTTCGGGTCAAACGCTTGCGACGTCGACTTCTATCGTCCCCCGGAGCCGATGGGTTGGGAGGTTCGGGAGGTCCTGACCGCTCCGGAAGACGACCTTGGACCCGGGGCAGTCATGGGTTCGGCGCTCGTCATTCCCGGCCACCCGCCCGAGCGTTGTGCGGTAACTCGTCTCCATCGCTTCGACCTGCAGACGGGCGAGTTGGTCTCCAGCAGCACCCGAGCCGGTTGCCTGCTCGAGCTCGCGCAAGCAGGCGGCGGCCTGGTCGCATTTGACTCCGTGGATTATTCGGCGGTCCTTCTCGACGGCGGATTGGCGGACCGAGCGAGGTCCGCACCCCTCTCTCCAAAGGACCAGGACCTCATCGACCTCGAAGTTTCGCAGGACCAAAGCCGGGCAGCGTTTCTGTTCGACGATCGCTTCGTGGAGATCGATTTGGAGACCATGGCCGTGGTGCGCAGCGAGCCGATCGATCGCGTGGCGTTGCGCAGGCTTTTCTGGACACTCGAGGGTTGGATCGTCCTCGCCGGCAGCAATTACTTCTTCGTCGGCGCAGACGAGAACGCGGAGCTCAGTTGCCTGAGACTCCACAACGACTTGAACGATCTCCTGTTCTTCCGGGGAAAAATCCTCATGGCTTCGGCAAATCCGAATGCTCCCGCAGTCCTGGTTCTTCCCGGATTTCGCACCGCTGACTGCGTCTGGGGCAAGTCCTTCGAGGTCCGAGCGATCCCATCGAGGTTGGCCGTCTGGGGTGACGACGTCGCGGTGGGATCAGGCCGAAAGGCTCGAGACGCCGCACGATTGAGTCTCTTCGATTCCGACACGGCGCGGTTCGCTCTCGGCTCGGTGGAGCTTGGCGCTGGACAAGTCGAGCTCTATCCTTTGACCTCAAAGCGAATGATCGTCACTCTCCTCTTCGAGGGCCGTGTCGTCGTCGTAGAACGACCCTGAGCACCCGTGCGAACTCCGATCTTGGGGGGATCCGAATCATTCGACCCACGCCGCCGAAAAACCCAGCTCGAGCGAAGTGCGACCACGCCGCCGAACGAAGGCGCAGTGGGCGATTTCGGGAGGCCTGGCGCTTGAGGAAAGGCGCCATCGGTCACGCTGATTTCTGGTCGTCGCTGGTCCCCAGCAGCCGCCTCTTTCCAGGCAGCGCGGCTCAGGGCACGGAGGCTCCGTGTGCATCGCGTATCGGATCGCGATCTGCGGCATACTCGGCGGCTGCGCGCCGGTCTCCATTCCCTTGCCGCCCGAATCGGACTCCGCGATCTCGACCCTGTACCTCGCGACCCACGACTTCGGGACCTTCGCCCAGGCCGTCGGTCCCCTCGAGCAGGTTCGCTTCGAGCTCCAGGGCGTACGGACGATTTTCGCGGGTGAGTATCCCGTTACTCTCGAACAACTCCGCATCCCTGCGGGCCACGTGGCCGTTCGCCCCGGACTGAGTTTCGCCGTCGACGCGATCGAGAATCTCCGACATCGTCCCCTTGGGGTCCCGAATCCGAGTCAGGGGCTCGGCCGGGTCTTCGACCTGACCCTCGAGGGTCGGCAGTAGCTCGAACGCGCGAGAGCCCAGCGGTTCGTTCCCCTCGGCGACCGCGGCGAAGGCGGAAAGTCGCCTCGAGCCACCTTCAGCGATCGAGACCTCAGCGACGGACTAGGCGGCCGTTGCTGCAACTCGGTACTGGGTCGATTGGGGCACCCTCCCTCGAGGTCGCCCGTGAACTCGATGTCGAGACTGATCACGTCTTGACTCGATTCAGCACCGACGTGCGCCGCCATGACCTCGAGAATGTCCATGCGCTCCGCTGCAACCAAAGGCAGAATATCCAACAGCCGTGAGCGAAACGCGGCCGCGTAGAGCTCGGACCCGGCTGCCCTTCCCACGGACTCGACTTGAACCAAGTTCGGATGGCGCACTCTCGTCGTCCAGCGGGCCTCCTCGCTGAAGAGCTCGAGAAACCCAGGGTCGGTTCCAACGGGAGGCAGAACACGCCTAATCAGCACGCGCCGGTCGAGACCCGTGGGTCGCACATGCCGAGCCCGATACACCCGAACAGGTCCTTCGCCGCCCATCTGTTCGAACAGCTCGTAATGACTCCCCTGCTGGCGGAAATCGGAGAAGACCTGGACCGGCGCGGTAGGCGCACGGCTCGTGCTCAGCATGCTCGGTCCATCGACAGGCTGCTCCGACTCTTGAGGGCTAGCAGGTCACTGAAAAGGGCTCCGAAACTCATGACGTGCCCGTGCCCTGCCCGTGCCCGATTCACCGGTGGGCGATGGAGTTTTGCTTATCCATGCCGATCACGTGGGGCGTCGGGGCCGCCAAAATCGCCCTTCTCGGCGACCTGCTAAGATCTGTCGTGTCGATCCGACCCGAGGCCGCCGATCCGAAAAAGTCTCTTTCTCGACCAGCCCATTCGGCGTGCGGCTTCAGCCTTGCCAGCCGCCGCGGGCCCGCTGGCCTCGCTCTCGACCGGCCCGTTCAATGAGGGCGCGGCTCCTGCCCACCCCCTCGAGGGCCTCCATCAGTTGGCCACGCAAGGCTTCCAACTCATCGAGCTGCTGAGTACAAACGTCCGCTGCAGCTCGTGCCTGCTCGCCAGTGGCTCCGCCGCGACTCAGAGCCTCAATCAGCCCGTCGCGCTGGCGGATCCCTTCCTCCAGGGCCTGGAGGTCGACGAAGTCTGCCAGCGGGTGAGCTGCGTCCGCGCCGCTGGGAGCACCGGACACCCCCTCTGGGTCGCCCCGCGCGTAGCCCGCGAGCGCCGGCGATCGATGTTCAGGGCTCACAAGACTCCCCCTCGATGGCGGCAGCCCAGCTCGATCTCAGGTCGACGAGGTGTCGTTGTACTCGCTCGACCGGGGCGACGTCCATCTTGAGGCTCGCTGCGGTGAGTTGCTCGACCATGTAGTGATAGAGAAGCTCGAGGTTGCGACACAGCTCGGGCGCGAGCTCGTGGCGCAATCCTGCTGAGAGCTCCGAGATGATCGCCACGGCCCTGTCGATGGCCTTGGCTTTGGCGACATAGTCTCTGGATTGGATCGCCCTGGCGGCTTCCCGCGAAGCACGAATGGCTCCGTCGTAAAGCATCAGGAGAATGCGTCCCGGACTCTCCGAGAGGATCTGAGTTTCTCTGTAACGTCCGACGGTGAGCTCGTACATGGTCGACTCCTCAGTACGCGAAGAACTGGGTGAGCGTGCTCTGCTGTGCTTTCAGTTTGGACATCGCGGTCTCGAGAGCGGAGAATTGGGCCCTCAGGCGTTGCTCGTACTTGGTCAAGTGGAGGGTGAGTCGATCGATGTCGGCGTCGATGAGTCCAACCCGACCATCGATCCCGTGGACTCGCGAAGTCAGCCTACCCTCGATCGGATCGGCGAAGCGATCGGCGAGGCCGTCGAGGCGTTCCATCAAGCCGGAGAATCCATCTTCATCGAGCTTGGCGGTGAGAAGCGCGGCAACGCTCGAACCATCGGCGAGCACGGCCTTCTCGAGCTTGGCTTCGTCGAGATTGAGTCTGCCATCGCGACCGAGCGACAGACCGACCTCGAATAGGGAGGAGTAGGTCCCTGAGCTGCCGCTCGAGCGCAGGACCGCCGAGAGCTCGTTTCGCAATTGACCCAGGGTGGGGTCGCCGACGAGCCTGTTCCGATCGACGGCTCCGGAGTATTTGGTTTCTTTCGAGATCGCGTCGACGACGGCGTTGTACCCATCTACGAGCTTCTTGACCTTGTCGATCGTTCCGGTCGCGCTCCTCGAGACCTCGATGGTGACGGGCCCGGGAGACTCCCTGACCAAGTCGAGGGTGAGGCCCGCTATGGCGTCGCGGATCGAGTTGGAGGATCGATGGATGGTGATGCCATCGACTTCGATTTCGGCGTCCTGAGCGGCCTGGACGGTGCTTCCTGGGCCACCGAGGCCGGTGGTGGTTCCGTTCTCGGTGAACAGAATCGCGCGATCGGCGCCCTGACTGAGGCCGGAGAGGGCGAGTCGGTACTCGGCGCCGTCGAAGACGATCGACGCGGACACGTCTGCTTCGCTTCGATTGATGGCGTCCCGTAGCTCCTCGAGGGTCGAGTGAGTATCAATGTCGACACTCACGACGTCGTCGGTCCCGACCTTGATATCCAGGGTGCCGGAGCCGAGTAATCCTTCGGCGGAGCTGGACGCGAAGGTAGATGAGTAACTGCGCTGAGCTGCGGCGAGGTGGTTGACGCTCACCGAGTATGATCCGGGGCTCGCGGACCCATCGGAGCTCACGCGAGTCACCGATGGGTCCGACGAGGTGGAGGAGAAGCCGAGGAGCTCCGAAGGAGAGTCTGCCTCGCTGGCCAATGACTGGAGAGCACCGACCAAGCCTCGGAGGTTGGAGTACGCCGTTCGGTGGGCTCCGAGCTCGGATTTTCTGGCTTCGGCCTTGTCGATGGGAGACTGAGCCAACTTCACCAGCGCTTCGATGATTTTACCAGTGTCCAAGCCGCTTGCGAGACCGCTGAACGTGACTCCACCGGTCATGACTCAACTCCCATCAGGTTTACTTGGCTAGAGTTAGCGACCGAGCAGTGACAGCGCGACTTGTGGGCCCTGGTTGGCTTGAGACAACACGCTGACGCCGGCCTGCACGAGGATCTGACTCTTCGTCATGGCGGCCGTCTCCTCGGCGACGTCGGCGTCCATGATGCGGGAGAGGGCGGCCGAGAGGTTCTCGTACATCGACCCGAGGTTGCTCATGGTCGTGGCGAGTCGATTCTGGACCGCGCCGAGATCACCGCGCTGGTTGGAGACGTTGTTGAGGGCGTTGTCGAGGGCGTCGATGGCGCTCTGGGCGTTCGTCTGGGAGGTCAGGCTGGTGCCGCCGAGTCCGAGCGCGGAGGCGTCCGCGTCGGAGAACGCGGTGACGGTGATGCGATCGGTCGCGCTGTTGAAGACACCCACTTGGAAGTCCACACCCGCGGCGAGGCTTCCGTCGAGGAGCTTCGAGCCGTTGTAGTCCGTGGAGTCGCTGATGCGGTCGATCTCGGAGGAGAGGGCCTGGTATTCGTCATCGAGCGACTGCCGGTCGGCCGCGGTCATCGTCCCGCCGTTGCTGGCCTCGACCGCGAGCTCGCGCATCCTGGCCAGCATGTTGTTCATCTCGTTGAGGCCTCCCTCGGCGGTCTGAATCATCGAGACGGCGTCGTTCGCGTTGCGCTGAGCCTGGGTCAAGCCGCGCTTCTGGGCGGACAAGCGGGAGGCCACCGCGAGCCCGGCGGCGTCGTCACCGGCGCGGTTGATCCGGAGGCCGGAGGAGAGCCTCTCCATCGTGGAAGCCAAGGCGCCCTGGGACTTCGCGAAGTGCCGTTGCGCCTGGATGGAGGAGGTGTTGGTCATGATCGAAATGGACATTGTGCTTCTCCTTCACTGGGCATCGCGGGTCTCCGCGCTGCGCCGTTCAGACCTTCCATCGGCAAACGCGCGTAGAGCTTGAGGGCGTTCGAGCGCTTCTGCTAGGAGTCGTTGCGTGGGACTTCGGCGCAGACTATCGGAGGTCCGTCCTCGTATCTTGATCGTCGACGATGACGCGCGGGTTCGGAGCAGCCTCGCGCTCGTGTTGTCGGACCTCTACGAAACTCTCGAGGCGAGCTCGGGGACCGAGGCCATTGGCGTGATCGAGAACAGCGACGTGCGAGCGGTTCTGTCCGACCTCTTCATGCCGAACGGCAGCGGTATCGAATTGGGCGCGTGGATCGAGACTCACCGGAACGATCTGGTTCCCCGATTCTTCGTACTCAGCGGGGGAGCCGTATCGGTCGAGTCCGAGGTGTTCCTGAAATCGCTCGGGCCTCGAGCGCTGAACAAGCCCATCGATCCCCGCGAGCTTCGAGAAAAGCTCCAGCAGGCCGTCGGAATCGCTGAAGCGAACATCGCTGCGGCGCCATCTGCGGTCGAGCGAGCTGCGGCGCCATCTGCGGTCGAGCCAGCGGTGGAGGCAGAGTCGGCATCCGTCGCTCCCAGCCCGTTGGCGGAGCAGCTGAGCGCGCTGGTGCGCGGGTTGGCGGAGCCGGACCGAACCACACTCCTCGACTTCGTCCGCCAGCTCGTGCACGATCTCACTACCCCGATCGCGACGCTCACACTCGCCGCACGATCGATCGCGCTGGAGGAACGGAACCTCGATGCCGAGACCAAGGTCGATCCCTCGCGCGCCGCACGGCTGGGCCGCCTCGCGCGAGCTCGTCGCAATGTGGAGGGCGCGACCGACCGAACTTCGGAAATCGTCCGGCTGCTCGACGAAACGACACGATCTGACGAGTAGGTCCACGCCGCCCGTTCGGCTAGTACGAGGCCTCCTCAAGCTCCGCCTAAGTCGGTCGATGCTCCTCCTACCGGAGGTCGCATGAGCGCGAGTCCACGAGTCCTTTGTGTCGACGACGAACCTAGAGTCTTGGAGGCTCTCTCGGCAAATCTCAATCGCGAGTTCGACGTCTGGACCGCCGCAGACTCCACGCGCGCGCTCGACGTGGTAAAGAAGAACGGCCCGTTCGACGTGATTCTCGCCGACCTCAACATGTCCGGGATGGGCGGCGCCGCGCTCCTCGATCGCATGCGAGCGCTCGCTCCGACCACGGTCAGAGTCCTCTTCACAGGCGAGGCCGATCTCGAGGCCTCGATCGCCGCCGTGAACGAAGGCCAAGTCTTCCGGTTCCTGAGAAAGCCGTGTCCGCGAGACGACCTCGTCAAGGCCATTCGCGCGAGCGTCGAGCAACACCGCCTCCTCGAGTCGGAGCGGGAGCTGCTCGAGCAGACCCTCCGGGGCATGATCAAGGCGCTCATGGACGTGCTCGCGCTCGCCAATCCGACCGCCTTCGGTCACGCTTTTCAGGTTCGCAAGCTCGCCGGTCAGCTCGCCTCCGCGGCACTCATCGAAGACCGGTGGCAAATCGAGATCGCGGCAATGCTCTCGCAACTCACCTGGGTGGCGGTTCCGGCGGAGGTCATCGACCGGCATTTTGCCGACGAGATCAAATCGGACGCCGACAGATTGGCGATCACTCGGGGGCATGAGTTCGTCGATCGCCTGGTCTCCGAGATACCCCGCCTCGAGGGAGTCCGCTCGTTGATCCGCGCGGCCCACGACCTCCCCGGCGCGAAGGATCTCGACGACAGGACATCGCGAGGGGCGAACATTCTCCGCATCGTCGGTGATTATCACCTCCTCGACTCTGCGGCCAAACCCACTCAGCTGGTGCTGGACACGATGCGCGGAAGGCAACGCTACGACCCCGAGTTGCTCGAGACTTTCGCCATCTTGATGGGGAGCCGAGGCAAGGGGCTCGAAATTCGGGAGCTCCCATTCACACAACTCAGACCAGGCATGACTCTCGCCGACGATCTCAAGACCACGACCGGAGTCCTGCTCGCGCGCCGAGGTTACGAAATCACCGAGAGCTTCGTGGCCCGAGGGCGAAGCTTCCAACGCGGCTACGTGTTGGAACCCATTCGCGTGCGGATCGGTGGCGTCGCCTCGACTCTGAGCTCCGTGCCGGCCCTCAGGGGCTGATGCACTCCTTCAAGGGCGCGAGCGCCTGGGAGCGCAGGCATCTTGCGTGCGCTACTTGGCTCGATGTCCGGAAATCGGCAAGTCCATTCGGGTCGTCGTGCGCTCAGGCCGACTTTTTGAGGAGCGGAGGCATCCGCTTGAGTCGCTCGACCAACGTCGTTCGATTCAGCCCAACGAGCTCGGCGGCTTGAGTCTTGTTGCCGTTGGTGACCGCGAGGGCCTCGGACAACCAGCGAGTCTCGAGGGCGGCCACGAGCGAGGTGAGATCTACTGGACCGGTCGACAAATCTGCCGACGCGGAGCTCCCGGGACAGAAGCCTGGACACCCGAAGCGGGCGAGTCCGTGGCGATCGAACGCACGGGAGCTCGGGCAGGAGCTCGAGCACTCTGGCGGCGCAGCCGTGAGGGTAGAGCTGGCCTCGACCGGGACGAGAGCACTTGCATGCGGCCGCGGTGGCATAGCTGACTCTGCGAACTGATTCCGGGGCGGCTCTCGCGCCGTCGCAGCGCGCGAAAGTGGGACGAGCTCTGAGATCTTCGTGACCCCGGCACGATCGGCTGAGCCAACCCCGGGCGCAGGCTGCGGTCGCATCCGAGGCGGTAGGTGCGCGATTGAAAGCAAACCCGGCCCACGACGCAGCAAGACCATCCGCTCGACCAGATTCGCGAGCTCTCGGACGTTGCCCGGCCAGTCATACCGGATCAGCGCGTCGAGTAGCTCGGTGGACACACCTGTGATGTGCCGGTCGTGCCGCTGATTGGAAATCTCGAGGTAGCGCTCGACCAGCAACGGAATGTCGCTCCTTCGAGCACGAAGGGGCGGAAGCTCGATCGGCACCACATCGAGCCGAAAATACAGGTCAGGGCGAAAGCTACCGTCGCGAGCCTTCTCCTCGAGGTTCTGATTGGTCGCCGCCACGATTCGAACGTCGGCTCGAAGGCTCCGCGAACCCCCCACCGGATAGAACGTTCGCTCCTCGATGACACGCAGCAGCTTGGACTGGAGGCCAATACTCATTTCGCCGAGCTCGTCCAGGAAGAGCGTACCGCCGCGCGCCAAGTCGAAACGCCCTGGCTTGGCTTCGATCGCACCGGTGAACGCGCCCTTGGCGTGACCAAACATCTCCGATTCCATCAGCTCCGCCGGAATCGCGGCGCAATTGATGGGCACGAACGGACCCTTCGCGCGATGACTCGCTCGGTGCAGCGCTTGGGAGAAGAGCTCTTTGCCCGTTCCTGTTTCTCCCGTCACCACAACCGAGCAGTCTGTCTCCGCCACTTGCATGGCGAGCGCGAGCACCTCGAGCAACACCTCCGACTCACCCACGATCTCCGGAGCATGAAGATCGCGCCACCGACGAACGTCTTCATAACTCTCGACGAGGGTGGGCTCGTCGTCGAGGGGAGGAGGCACGAGCGAGATACGCGGTTGGGGGTGAGCGCTCAGCACGGGGCTCGTGTGTTCAAGATGCGGACCAGCTCGACCTCTCTCGCTCCTCAATCGGCCCTGGGTTGGCGGTGTCCGCACGGACACTGCTAACCGGAATTCGACGTGGGAATCGGGACACTCGGTGTCCAAAGCGACACTCACGAATCGCCAAATCTGCGCGGTCCGAGACCGACTCCGAAGCGTCCCGCCAAAACTGCGCGATGTGCACTTTCAGGAAGATACTTTGGCCCGAAGCAGCGGCACGTGGTCGATGCCGAGCAATTTACACTTCTTGTAGAGGTGCGAGCGCTCGAGGCCCAGGGCTCGAGCTGTGTCGTTCATCGACCCATGCACACTCAGCGCTTCGGTGATGATCATCCGCTGGGCGTCTTGCAGGAGGTCTTTGAACGAGGCGTCCGTTCTGTAGAGCTTGGGACCCAGCGCAGCGGATGCGGTGCCGTGACCGAGCCCAAGCTCCGCGCACACCCGCTCCCGCGACACCTCGTCGGTGTGCGAGAGAATCACGAGGCGCTCCACCAAATTTTGCAGCTCACGAACGTTACCGGGAAAAGAGTGGCGGCTCAGCACCTCGAGCGCCCCGGGCCCAAATCGCCGGGCGGCGCTCCCGTGCAGTCGTATCGCTCGCTCTAGAAATACTTGGGCCAGCGAAGGAATATCTTCGCGGCGCTCGCGTAAGGGCGGCGTCCGGATCCGCACCACGTTGAGTCGATAGAACAAATCCTCACGAAACTCTCGAGTCGCCACCATCGCCTCCAAGTCGCGATTCGTCGCGGCGATGATCCGAACGTTGACCCTCACCGGGACCTTGCCGCCCACGCGTTCAAGCTCCCCATGCTGCAGCACGCGAAGCAGCTTCGCCTGCACGGCCAAAGGAAGGTCGCCGATCTCATCCAAGAAAATGGTCCCGCGATTCGCGCGCTCGAAGCGACCCTCGTGACGCGCAGAGGCGCCCGTGAAGGCCCCCCGCTCATGGCCGAAGAGCTCACTTTCGACGAGTGAAACTGGGAGCGCAGCGCAGTTCACGCGAACGAAAGGAGCGTCCCGGCGCGGCGAACCGGTATGAATCGCTTCGGCCACGAGCTCCTTGCCCGTGCCATTCTCCCCCGTGATCAAAACTCGGCCTTCGGTCGGCGCCGTTTTCTCGATCAACCTCCGAAGCTGGCGGATGACTTCACTCTCACCAAGGAGCTCGTTTCCGCGCACGTCTTCTTTGAGCTCGGCGTTCTCGCGGGCGAGTCTCGAGTAACGCCAGACCAACTCGACGCGGTGCATGAGGTGATCGGGATGGAACGGCTTCTCGATGAAATCGGCCGCTCCGAGTCGCACCGCCTCGACCGCAGCGTCGATCGTAGCTTGCCCTGAGATCATGATCACTGGCTCGTTTCGCCGTTGCTCGCGCATGGCCACGAGAACGCTGAGCCCGTCCACTTCGGGCATGTGCAGATCGAGCAAGACTACGTCGAAGTGAGTAAGCGAAAGGACATCGAGCACTTCCTTGCTTGACGTAAGCCCTTCCGCGGAGTGACCCACGTCCTCGAAAAGTCCGCAAACAGCGTTCGCGAACCGTGCGTCATCGTCTACGACGAGGACTTTCAACGCCTCGACAGTGCCAGCGCTCAGCTGGGCTGTCAATCGAGCCAGAGGGACAGAGCGTTACTCAGTCCGAGCTTCGAGGGCGAAAGCCCCGCCTGCGCCGGACCACGCGTCGACGACGACAAGGTACTCGCCGGGAGCCAGGGTGAGTTCGAGTGAAGACGCGGAGGTGCCTGGCGCGTCGTCCGAGCAGGCGATTGCTTCGGTGCCGTCGGCGGCACAACCGGGAAGCACGTAGAGGATCGTATCGAAGCTGGTTTCCGGGAGGTCGGTTGTGAGTCGGACGCGAGACTCCGAAGCGACTCGGAGCCGGACGATTCCCTCGGGCATTCCGACGGGGTCCTGCGGAGCGCAGCCTGGCGTCGCATCCCAGAGACTTTCGAGGTGAGTATGTCCGGACACGGTAGATGGTGCACCGCTGAGCTCGAGCACGGGCGACTGATTACAGACGGCGGTCCGCCGGCTCGCCGCGGCTTGACACGTGAAGTTTGCCGAAGAGCCTGCGGGGCTACAGATACCAGCGGCCGGACACACGTCAAACCCTCTCGTGGAGCAAGCCTGTCCCCAGGTTCTGTGAGTAGGATCGGAGAGTGTGGCAACAGCTCGAGCTCCAGTTGCGCCCCGCGAGTCCACCGCAGTCGCCGCCAACTTGACCACCTGCTCGGCCAGAGTCGACGCCGGGCGCAACTCCACGAAGAACTCGCCTTGGCGCGAGCTGCTCATCGCGTCGATCCGGAAGGAGCTGCTGTCCGGAGATTCGTCGTTGTCGAGATCGACCTCCACGGCTTCTCCTCGTGCGTTCATGAACTCGAGCTCGACGTAGGCCGGATCATCGTCGAGGTCCTCGCCCTCGATGAGGATCCGAGGTCCAACCGGCGTGCTCAAATAGGCGAAGCGGGCGATTCGCGGCGCGGTGCCTTCGACACATTTCGATGGTGTTCCTCGACAACCCAGTCCGTCGAGACAGCGGTCTTCGGTGTAGCTCGGGTCACAACTCTGACCCAAATCGCGATTGGGCTGATCGAGCACCGGAGCTACGACCGAGGAGGAGGCGAGGCCACTGGCGTCCTTTGCCACGATGTCCACTCGACCCACGGCTGGCCAGCGCGAGACAAAGTCAGCCAAAAGGTGAGCCCACTCCTGATCCCCACCTTGGATGAGTATGGTTTGGACACCGGAGTCCGCGAATCCGTCGAGATCGGTGTCGAAGATGTCGAGAGGCTGACCGAGCTCGTCGAAGAACCGCAGCTCGAGCAGTGATAGGTCCGCGTCTGCGTCCAAGAGGCGAGCTCGCAGCGAGAGATCATGCCCGTCGCGCCCAGAGATTCGCACCGAAGCGTGCGAAACGGAGGGGGCCGACTTTTGAGGCGGATGAGTCGTCGAGTCTGGACCCGAGCCACAGGGCGGGGTCTGACAGGTCTGAGGCTTCTCTATCGGGTCTGGCGGAGTCGTGTTTGGTCCGGAGGGCTCATCGGTGGTCCCGGGGTCGCTCGAGCAGGCCGCGAGAATCGTACCCATTCCGAATCCTAGGGTCCAAAATCGTCGTTCCGTATTCATGACTCGCTCCGGAAATGGAGAAGGGAGGCCGGCGAAGGCCTCGGGGGCGTCGGCACCAACCTCCCTTCTCATCAGGTCGTGGTTACAGCTCACAGAGGAGCGAGGTACCGTTGAAGCCGATGTCTCCGTCACCGGCTCCGCAGTCGATTGCGTTCGTGCCGAGGCCTCCGTCGATGAGATCGTCACCGGCGTCGCCGTTCAGGGTGTCATTGTCGGCTCCTCCGAAGAGCTCGTCGTTGCCGAGACCTCCGGAGATGGTGTCGGCGCCTGCGCCGCCTTCGAGTTTGTTTGCAAGTGCGTTGCCGACGACGACGTCGTCGCCCGTGCCGCCGATGAAGTTCTCGACATCCGCCTCGACGTCGTCTCCCTCGCTTGGAGCCCCATCGTCCGCTGCGGCGCCGTCCATGGTCACTCCGACCGAGGAGGTGCGTGACGCGTAGCTTATCGTGTCGGTCCCGGATCCACCGATGAGTCGGTCCGCGCCATCCGCGGTCGCGCCCTGAAGGAACGTGTCATCGCCAGCGCCGCCGCTGACGACGTCGTCGCCAGGGCCGCCGTCGATCGAGTTGGCGAGTGAGTTGCCGGTGATCGAGTCGTCGGCCGAGCCGGCCACGAGGCCCTCGCAGTCACTTCGGACATCGTCGCCCTCGGAGTCTTCTCCGTCGTTTGCGCCAGACGACATCGTCACGGTCAGGGTGGAGGTACGCGAGCCGTAGTCGACCGTGTCGACGCCAGCGCCGCAGACGAAGGAGTCGCTGCCGTTCGCGGCTGCCTCTTCTTCGAAGGTGTCCGCGCCGGCCCCACCGTTGAGCGTGTCGTCACCGGCGCCGCCCGTGAGCGTATCGTCGTCGTCGCCTCCACTCAGTGTGTCGTCGCTGAGACCACCACTCAGGATATCGTTGCCCGCACCGCCCGTGAGTACGTTGTCGCCCGAGTCCCCCGTGAAATTGTCAGCGCCGGAGCCGCCAGTCACGCCTTCGGTCGAGGCCGCGACGTCGTCGTTCTCCGTTGCTGTGCCGTCGCCGTCGTTTGCGCCAGCGCCGATGGTCACCGTCAGATTGGCGGTGCGGTCACCGTAGTCGACGGTATCCGTGCCCGCGCCACCATTGAAGGTGTCGCCGCCATTGGCCGCGGAGCCCTCGTCGAAGGTGTCGTTGCCGGCGTCTCCGGCGAGCACGTCTGCGCCCGCGGAACCAATCAGGATGTCGTCACCGTCACCTCCGTTGAGGTTGTCACCCGCGGTGCCGCCGGTGATGGTATCGTTGCCTTCCCCTCCGTAGACTTCGAGGGATGTGGCGTACACGACGCCGCTACCATACCCACCTTGTCCAGAGAACACGTCGGCGCCCGCGCTGAGGCTGAATACGAGCTCATCCACGTTGGTGTAGTCGATGTCCAAATAAGTGTCCGCGCCGGTCGCGATTCCGAGGTCACCTATCGTCATGCGATCGCTCGAGGTGCTCCCGCGGAGCTTGAGAGCGTCACCCGTGCCCGTGCCCAGATTTACGTCGATACCCACCTGAGTCGAGCTGCCGGGGGCGAAAGTACCGTTCAGAAAGTCGATGATGACGGTCTCGTCTCCTGTTGCAAGAGTATTCTCGACGACGTTGAGTCTCTTGAGCAGCGTCGAAGTCGCTGAGCCGCAGGGGTAGCCGTTCACCAGCATGGCCGAGTCGATGACCCGTTTGGAAATCACGGCCGTTTCGCCGGACTCGACGGTGACGGTCATGATCTTGGTGTCGGTCGCAAAGGTGCAGTCCGTGGTGAGAGCCGTGAGTGGCTGGGAGAGCTCCGGTATGCCTTCGGCCGGAGGATAACTAATGGATGCTTCCGATGGCAGGTCCTGTTCGGGTCCTCCACAGGAGGTGGCCCCGAGCAACAGGAGTCCCACCGCGTGGGCCGCGCGGCGTGTGATCGATTTCATTGCGTGTCCTTTCTGGAAGGCGGGTGGTCCATGTTCTGAACCGCCATCGACGCAATGCGAGTGGACTTGAGGTGGAATCCGCGGAACGGCTTCGCGCGAAATCCGCCGCGGATCTTGAGCCGGACCTGCTGCCTGGATTTCAGGGTCTCAAAGCGCGGCCCGAGTGAATCGCCTTTGCGCTGGCAACGGCGGCGTCGAGCATGGGACGCAGCGCCCGGCCGTCCACGAAGTCAGGATCAACGCCATGATCGGGCAGCCCTGCCCCAAGTCCGAGGCTGCGAACGACCGCATCGGCGATATGGACCGCCGCGAGCAGGTCGACGTCACCTTCGAAAACGGCGCTCGGCCGGTGGTGGAAAGCCACCGCCTCGACCACCGGGATCGGGAGTCCCCACACACCTAACAAGTACGCGCCCACCTCCGCGTGAGACACTCCGAGCACTTCCTGCTCGACCTCGTGGAACCGACGGGCCGTGCTTGCGACGGTTTGCCCGATTTTCGAGCATCTCTCGGGGTCACCCACCGCGAAGACGAGTCGACCCACGTCATGAACCAAGCCGGCGATGAACGCGTCGCTCCGCTTCCCGTCGGGTGAGATAGCCTGCGCCACCCGCGCGGTCTCGATCGAGTGCTGCTGAGTCTCTTCGATGTCGAAACCGCGGATCGGTTTCGGTGATAGTGTGGCAAAAACGTGGGCAGATAGCGCCAACGCCTTCAGAAACTCGGTTCCGAGGTAGGCCACGGCTTGGTGTATCGAGGTGAGTTGGCGGGCGACCCCGAAGTACGATGAGTTCACGAGCTGAAGGACCTTGACAGCCATGGCGGGGTCACGCTCCACGATCTCGGCGACGTCCTTGGCGCCCAGGTCGGCGCAGGCCATCGCGGTCGTTAGGTCGAAATACGTGCTCGGCGCCGAAGGCAACCGATCGAGCGAGCCCACGATCGCGCGAATCTCCTCGCTGGCGAGCAGCGTTTGGAGCTCGCAGGCTCGATCGACCACGATGCGCAGGATTTCGGAGTCACAAGGTTTGCTGAGAAACTGATGAGCGACAGGAAGAGCGCGTACCACGGCCTCCCGGTCACCGTAGCCGGAGAGGATGAATCGAGCTGCGCTGGGTTGGAGCTCCTTGGCGTACTCCAGCAACCGCGCGCCGTCGATCCCCGGCATGCGCATGTCGGACACCACCACGTGAAACTGACCCTTCCGAAGCTCCTCGAGCGCGGCCTGGCCTCCGAGGGCAAAAACCATTTGCCATCGCTTCCGCTGCCGGTAGAGCACGTTCTCGAGACCATCGAGGATGTTCTGGTCATCGTCGACGAAGAGGATACGTTTCATGGGTCACTCCGGATCTGTTTCGCGGGTCCTTGAATGGGTAGCCTCACGAAAAAGGTCGAACCCTTTCCGATTTCGGACTCGAAAGTCAGCTTCCCCGCGTGGCGCTCGGTGACGATTGCCCAGGCGATCGAGAGTCCTTGACCGGTTCCGCGCCCCACTTCCTTGGTCGTGAAGAACGGCTCGAAGACGCGCGGCTTGGCGCTGTCAGGAATGCCGATACCGTCGTCCGAGACCGCCAAAACCACTTGATCGCCTTCCTGTCGCGTCGACACTCGGATCAACCCCTTCTGGTCGGTCCCCTTCACAACTTCGGCGATGGCGTGTGCGGCGTTGAGAATCAGATTGAGGAGCACCTGATTGATCTGGTCGACGTGACACAGGACCGGCGGGATTTCTTCGAGGTCGACCCGAACCTCGGCGATATATTTGTACTCGCTTCGGGCGACCTCGAGGGTGTTCTCGATGGCCCGGTTCAGATCCGCGGCGACCATCTCCGCATTCGAAGGGTGCGCAAATTCTCTCATCGATCGGACGATCTTGCCGACCCGCGCGAGCCCGTCGATACAGCGATCGAAGGCCCGGGGAACGTTGTCCACGAGGTAGGTCAGATCGATGTTGTCGAGGAGAGCTTCGAGGGCCTCGACACCAGACGACTCCTGGCCAAGCTCCGCACGAACTCTGTTCAAATCGGAGAGGACTTCGAAGGCGTCCTTGGTGGCCTCGCGGAGAAAATAGATACTGTCGCTCACGAACTGAACCGGAGTGTTGATTTCGTGAGCGATGCCTGCGGCGAGCGTCCCCACCGCCGCCATTCGTTGAGCGCCGAGAAATTCGGCGTGCGACCGCCGCGCGTCCGAGACGTCCCGACCCACCAAGAGCGCTCCCGACGCGCCCGCGCCCCACCGTAGCGAGCTCACGTGAAAGGACAGGCTCATTGGACGTCCGATGCTGCTGACCTTGACTTCGAGAGTTTGAGACTCACCCGTGGCCCTCATCGTTCGAATGGCCGTCTCGAGCGGATCGTGGAGCTCTGGACTCAGGATCTCGCGCCAGTTGCGCGACTCTACCTCGAGTCTGGAATTCGAGAAGGTGACGAGATCATCCTCCCCTACCCCGAGCACCAGCTCGGGCGTGCCGTCGAGGATCGACGGGAGTCCGGCCACCGGCCCGCTCAGCTGTTTCGACCCGGGAGGCACAGGACTCCTTTGAGGTAGTGTATCTCAGCACATTTTCCCAGCACGAAATGATCGAACGCGATGGGGGGGTGAGGTTTTGGACAGGGCTCGGAATCGACGGCCCGCCATTCCGGGAACGGTCCCCATGATGAACTGTTTGCACGCGAACCCATTCGGCCTCGGCTGGCACCAGGTCATCGACGATTTCCAAGATTCATTGAGCTCGGGCGGTGCTCAAGATCGCCCAAGTCTCGTCGATGTGTGGGGCGCGGACGTCTAGGAACGGATGCGCATGGAGGCCGGTCGTGGTGATGCAAGCGGGCATTCGAGAGGGCCACGGGTTCGTCCGGAAACAGGACGCGGACATGGGCAGGCTGTACGGCCCGTACGAGCTCGTCGAGCGGATCGGAAGGGGAGGCATGGCGGAGGTCTTCCGGGCGCAGTACCGAGGCGTGGAGGGCTTCGAGCGGCCCGTCGTGGTGAAGCGAATCCTCGCCGAGCTCGCGACGCAGCCCGACTTCGCAGCCATGTTCATCGACGAGGCGACGATCACGGCGAGGGTTCGGCATCCCAACATCGTCCAAGTCCTGGACCTCGGACGAACCCAAAACGGGGAGCTCTACATGGTCATGGAGCTCATCGATGGAATGGACCTCCGAACCTTGGCGACCAAAGCGATCGATCGGGGCCTGACTTTGCCCGCTTGGTTCATCGTAGAGCTCGCGATCGAGATTTCGAAGGGTCTGACTTACATCCATGAGCTCAGGGACTCCGCGGGTCGATCTTTGGAGACGGTGCATCGAGATGTCACGCCGGGAAACATCTTTGTTTCCAAATTGGGGGAGGTGAAGCTCGGAGACTTCGGTATCGCGTGCTCGGTGGGGCGGACCTCTGCAACCGAGGACCAAAGCGTGAGGGGATCGATGCCCTTCATCGCGCCCGAAATGTTGGTCGGTGACCCCGTGGGTCCGCAAGCGGACATCTTCGCGCTGGGCGTCGTGGTGTTCACTTGCCTGACGTCGAAATCGCCGTTCTTGGGCCGTGATTTCGTAGAGACGGCCTTTCAGATCGTGAGCGCAGAGAGAGTTCCGCCATCGCTCTACAGGCCCAGTATTCCTCCAGTCCTAGATGAGTTGGTACTCGAGGCGCTGGCATCGGTTCCGACCCATCGGACTCGGACCGCGAGCGAGTTTCGCCAGAAGCTTCTCGATGCTTTGCCGCTCTTGGGCGCGCCGAGGAACGCGGGGATTTCGGACGTCGTGGCCTGTATTCAGGGAACACGTTCCACGGATGGGCTCAGGTTTCTGGAGGCTACGCCGTCCCTGATGAAATCGAGCGAATCGAGCTTGGTCACGATCGATCTTTCTCCGGCCCTGCTCGAGGTCGTCGTCGAGGAGCGGCCGGTTGGGCCGCCGCCGCCACCGCCAGCGTCGGTCCCGCCAGCCCAGTATTTGGCGAGTGAGCTCGACACGCCGGAGCTCACGAAAAGCAAGAGCGTGGAAGCCGCGCCGATCCGAAGACTCGAACCTAGCGTCGTCGAGCTGTTCGATGGAGGCGAGAGTGGGTCCGAGGGCCGGGCGAATCCACACGAAGCTTTGGTCCACTGGCTGGAAGCCGAGTTGATCGCGAACCCACCCAACCTGGGGATGGTTCCGATCGTGGCCATTCAGGCGATCGAAGGGCTCGCCAAGCCCGACGTGGACGTAAGCGGAGTGCTTCGGTTGGTCTCGCGGGACCCCGCGATGTCGGCGGCGATTTTGCGCTCGGCCGGCACGGTAGTGTATCGGATGGGAGCAGAGCCCCCGGACCTTCGATCGGCTTTGGTGCGCATCGGAGTACGGGAGGCGGGGCTGATTGCGTCGGTGGTCGCCGCTGAGGCGTTGTTTGCCGACAAGATCAAGTCGAGGTTCGATGAGTTGCTGCGGCGACTCTACGTGAACGCGATGGTGTGTGCGTTTGCGTCCAGTGAGTTGGCCTTCGAGGTTCGCGCCGGTCGGCCAGAGTTGGCGTTCCTGGCCGGCATGTTCCACGACATCGGCAAGCCCATCTTGGTGCGGTGTGTTGCGGAGGCGGAGCATGCCGGACGCTGCCCGGCCAACGTCACTCCCGAGGCATTGGCTCACGCGATCGAGGATTTGCACGTCATGTCTGGGCTCCACGCGTTGGAGTCCTGGAAGCTCCCGCCGCCGCTTCCGCAGTTCTGTCTGCGGCACCACGACGCCCTCGTGCCGCGGGAGCGCGAATTCACGGAGCTTCACGTGGTCCGCGTGGTGTCGTCGGTCTTGAGCCTTCGTCAGGCGGCGGCCGCATCCAGCGTGGATCCGCTGAGAGACAGCGCGCTGGCGCTGGGGCTCGACCGCAACCGCCTCCGCTCCGTGCTCGGTTCGATCGCAACCCATGAGGAGCGGCTGGAGCGCCTCCTCTCTCGCTGATCAAGAAGGCTGAGCTTTACGCTCCGTTCGAGTAACGTCTGGTCGCCATGGCGCGCCTCGACCTTCCCGCGACCCTCTTGGGCTCGGAGACGGCGAAGAGTGAGGCTCGATTTCTCCTCGTCGTCTCGCCAAACGCCGTGATGCACCACCCTCTTCCAGAGCGCGGCTCTCTGAAGATCGGTCGGGCCGGAGACAACGACATCTCGATCGACGATCCGATGGTGTCTCGCTTTCACGCGACGCTCCACATCGAGCCGGGATCGGCGTGGATCGAGGACGTGGGGAGCGCCAACGGGATCACCATCAGAGGCGAGCGCGTGCCTCAGCTCGGCCGCGCAGACGTCGTCTTCGGCGTCGCCATGGACGTTGGCTCCTCCATGTTGATGCTGACGCGACAGAGACCGGAAGGGCGACGGGGTCCGGGCCTGTCGGCGCACGGCAACTTCGAGCTCGAGCTCGAGCAAGCTTGTAAGCGCGGCGTGCCTTTTGTCGTGCTTCGGGTCCGCGTGTTGGGCCACGTCGACCCATTCACGCTCGAGCGCGCGTTGACGGGCGTCTTGGAAGGCGCCGATGTGGTCGCCTTCTACGCGCCAGGTGAGTACGAGCTGCTCTTGTTCGATTCGCGACCACGCCGCGGGGAGGACGTCGCTCGTCGCATCGAGGCCGAGCTCAATGGACCTCAATCCACTGTGGAAGTAGGCGTCGCGAGCTTCCCGCGACACGGAACCACTCCCGAACGATTGATCGAAGCGGCTGGCGAGCTGGTCCGAGATCCGGAGCGAGCTCCGGACGACATGGTCGCCGAAGATTTGACCACCAAGGACCTCGTACGCATCGCGTCTCGTGTCGCCCAGGGCACGCTCTCCGTGTTGCTCCTGGGTGAGACCGGCGTCGGAAAGGAAGGCTTCGCGGAGCTCATTCATCGCTCGTCACCTCGCCGTAACCGACCTTTCGTTCGCGTGAACTGCGCGGCGCTCACGGGAACGCTGTTGGAAGCCGAGTTGTTCGGGCACGAACGCGGCGCCTTCACCGGAGCCACGGAGACCCGAAAAGGCCTGCTCGAGCATGCAGACGGCGGCACGGTCATGCTCGACGAAGTCGGCGAGACCTCCCCCGAGCTGCAGGCAAAGCTGCTCCGCGTCCTGGAGCAACGCGAGATCCTCCGCGTGGGCGGTCGAGATCCGCGCACCATCGACGTTCGCTTCGTCTCCGCCACCAACCGCGACCTCGAGGCCGAAATCGCCCAGACTCGATTCCGCGCCGATCTGTACTACCGGCTCAGCGGCGTCATCCTCCAAGTACCGCCCCTGCGCGAGCGTCCGCTCGATCTGGAAGCGCTGATTCGCAAGTTCCTCGCGCGCGCCGGACTCGAACACGGAGGGCACTCACCGCTCGAGCTGTCGGACCGAGCCCGGGAGTTGCTCCTCGGCTACCACTGGCCCGGAAACGTTCGCGAGCTCAAGAACGTCATCGAGCGCGCCGCTCTGTTGTGCACGGGTGATCGCATCGATCCCGAGCACCTCCCTGTCGATCGAATGCGCGCCCGCTGGACTGGGCCCAGGACCTCGATGCCGCCCGAGGCCACAGACCCAAAGCGCGTGGAGATCCTCAAGGCGCTCGAAGAGAGCTACGGGAACCAGGCCAAAGCAGCGGAGCTCCTCGGCGTGTCGAGGCGGACGCTCACGAACTGGCTCGCGCGCTATGGCATCCCGAGACCCAGAAAAGGCGCGCCCGAGTGACGTTCATCCGAACGCTCGCACGACCGTGAACGCGAGCATCGCGGCCAAGATCGAAGCCAGCGCGACCCAAAGAATCGAGACACGCCTGGGTTCGCGCTCGGCCTGTCCACTCGAGGATTTTTGCGGCCCATCGAGCGTCGCAACCAGATCCGCGCGGATCTTTCGATCGGAGCCCACGTTGCGGCCTTCGTGGAGCGAGCGCCAAGAAGAAGTTCGACGGGTCACTCGCGGTTGCTCGAGCTCCGTGGGGTGCTCGCGCTCCCGATCGACGTGGTCTCGGAGCTCCGTCAACGCCGCGCAGACCTCTTTCGCGTTCGTGAAGCGACGAGCTCGATCCTTGGCCAAACAACGATCGATCACCGTTGCGACCACGGCCGAAGGAGCAGCGTCGAACCTCGACGCCAGCACGAGCGGCGGGTGCGGCTGAGACAGTATCTTCGACACCGTCTCGAGTTGATCTCGCCCCTGGAACGGCGGGTGCCCCGTCAAACAGAGATAGAGCGTCACGCCGAGCGCCCACTGATCGGCCGCTCCGTCGAGCACGAGCTGCTCTCCGTAGGATCTCCGAATCGCCTCGGGCGACATCGACAATAACGTCCCGACCATGACTCCGGTCGCGGTCTGATCGATGCCGCCTTCGAACGTGTCCTTGGCCACCCCGAAATCGAGGAGCTTGACGCGACTTCGAATGGGGCCGCTTCCGTTGACGATGAAGATGTTGCTCGGCTTGACGTCTCGATGAACGACGCCGCGCTCGTGAAGAGCGCCGAGCGTGTCCGCCACCGAGGCCCCAACATCGAGCAACTCAGCTAGCGTCAGCGATTGGGCGGCGCTCGCCAGATCCACACCTTCGAGCCGTTCCAATACCAGCGCGATGAACGACTCTTCGACCTTCACGATCACGTCGAGCACACGTACCAAGCCGGGGAGCTTGAGCTGTCGGAGCAGCCACGCCTCCTCGAGGAAGCGTTCGACGATCCAAGGTCCTTCGAAGCCGGTGGGCCGAGGTCTGGCCAAATGGGGGCTCAGGACTTTGAGCGCCACCGAGCCCATCGGCCCGTTGGCAAGCCATACGGTGCCCGAGGCGCCCGAGCCGAGCACGTCGACGAGCTCGTAGCCTTCGATGACCTCGCCCTTCGAGAGCTCGTCCATCTAGCGCAGGGCCTTCGCCACCTTACGTTCGAGCTCCCCGAGCCTCGCGGAGAGGGCGCTCACTCGCTTGGCCGAGGGCTCTGGCCGAGTCCTCGAAAGCTCGTCGAGGATCGCTCGGAGCTCCGGTTCGTCGCGCTTCTTGACCTGCTTTTCGAGTCGCTTCGCGCGCAGGAGCTCCCTCGAAATACGGTCTTCGGACCGACGAAACACGCGAGGCTGGGGCGTGAGGCGCAGGCCCTCGGTCGGTCGAATCGCTCGCGGCAGCGGCGAGGCGAGGTGAACGGGCGCCGTCTGCGCGGCGCTCTGTTGCACAGGAGCGGGAGCAGGCGACTTCGTGAGGTCCGCCGCGAGACCACCTGCGCCGGCCGCGCAAAACACGATCGCGACCGCGGCCGGCAAGCCGACTCGAGCTCGAATCACCCGAAGCGGGGACACGCGCCGAAGATGCCACGGGTCGACCGGGTCGCGCTTGCGTCGAGCGGTGGAGGTGGCAGCCCCTTCCTTTCGGCGGAAACAGACCCTTCCCTTCAAGGGCAACGTGCTCTTTGATTTGAGCCCAAACTTCGAGAACGCGTGTGGCACATAAGGTGCTCGACACCTACTCATGCAGGTCGGCATACTCTCGAAAAACCTCTGGTTTCGGGCAGCTACGGTGATCCCGCTCGTCTCGATGGCTTGCGGGGGAATCGAGGATTCGGTGGACCAGGTGGACGACGCACTCATCGGGGGGACGGAGAGTTACGCTCGCACCGAGGTCGGTGAAATCATCATCGGAGGCGCGTTGTGCACGGCGACCCTGGTACGACCGAATGTCGCAATCACCGCGGCGCACTGCGTCGACTTCGAGACGCGGTCGGGAGTGACGGGTTCGTTCATCTTGGAACAGAACCGCGACTCCCATCAGAGCTTCGCGGTCGCCGAGTACACGAGCCTCGGGAGTGAGCTTGGAGACGACGATATCGCGATCGTTCGCTTGTCCGAGCGCGTGCCCTCGTCGCTTGCGACACCGAGCCCTTTGGCCGACCGCGCGCCGACGAGCGGCGAGCTGGTGACGAGCTTCGGGTACGGATGCACGGACCGCGCGAAGACGGGTCAGCCGCCGATCAAGCGACGGGCCGAGTATGCGTATCCTCAAGGTCGGGTGCTGTGCCCGGGCGATTCCGGCGGCCCCGGCTTCTTGGGCGCGAGCGGCCCGTTGGCGCTGATTCACAGCGGTTATTGGGTCCAAAGTGGGCTCGACATCCACGCCAAGGTCGGCCCGAACCGCGGCCGAGTCGACGCGATCCTGGCGAGCTGGGACCCAGCGACCCAGACGCCGCCCGCGCCGCCGCCGGTCGTCCCGCCACCGGTCGTCCCGCCGCCGGTCACTCCGCCGACGGCTGACCCGAACGCATGCCTGGCGCTCGGTGCGCAAGGCGGAGTGTTGGAAGAGGACGGAAACTGCGCGACTCACGAAGGCGACCCTCGGTATCTGCGCGCGGTCGACGGCGGGAGCGGTGGGTACATCTGGACCGGCGCGACGAACTCCGTGCGAGCACACAGCGCGGTCAATTGGACGGCCAGCCTCACCCGACCGGGTTTGTACAAGGTCGAGGCCTATGTCGCCGCCGGAGCTGCGACTTCGCGGCGCGCGACCTACGACATAACTCACCTGGACGGAGCGGACCGAGTCACATTCGATCAGTCCGGCGCAACAGGCTACGTCGAGTTGGGCTATTTCCGTTTCACCGCCGAGGACGGGGTGATTCGGTTGGGCGACAACACCGGAGAAGCGGCATCGCTGTCTCGACGGCTCGTCTTCGATGCAATTCGACTGACACCTGTCGTCACCCGCGACTGCCCGAGGCTCGCCCTCATCGCGGGCCTGCAGGGACTCAACGTACGTCCTCTCCCTTCCACAGAGCTGTCGCCGCTCACGGCGCTCAACGGATCCAGCGTCGTCGACCGCTTGGCGACGGTTCCGGGTGAGAACGTACGCGGCGATATCAGGTGGCACCGAATTCGGGGACCTCGCGGTACGGGCTACGTGTCGGCGGCGCTCACGCGCTGCGTGAATTGATCTTTTCGGCTCCCTCTGCCAACGCGACGACTCCCACCCATAGCCTGCGGCCTAAAGTCTACGGCCTGCGCGGCCGGCAACGAGTTGCGCCCGTTTTGTTGCGGCCCGTCGGCCGCGCTGTGATGGCTGAACGCTGACGTAAAAAGGAGTAAAAGAACGTTGGCTCGCTCGAGCCCGATGTGACTGGACGTGATCGCAAATCACCCGGCCCCGGTCCGGTGAGCTCGCCAAATGCTTCACTCGGCGACGAAGAGAGCAACACCGACCCAGGTCTGTTGGAGCAAGAAACGGTCGTGACGAGCCGGCCCGACGCCGCCGATTTGACGCGGGCGCAGGCGACGTCGCAGGCCGCCGAGATAGGGGAGCAGATCGGGGGCTATCGCCTCGACGGCCTTCTGGGAGAAGGCGGAGGAGGAAGTGTCTATCTCGCCACTCAGCTCGCCACAGGGCGCGAGGTGGCGGTGAAGGTGCTCGCCACGCGGCTGGCCGGGGACGCCGAGTACGTGTCGCGGTTCTTCCACGAGGCGCGCGTCGTCGGGGAGATCAAACACCCCAACATCGTCGAAATCCTCGAGTTCATCGTCACCGAAGCTCCGAAGAGAGTGGCCTACGTGATGGACCTCGTCGAAGGTGTGCCGCTCAGCCAATTGCTGGCGCTCAGAAGGCTGTCGGCGCACGAAGCCCTGTCGATCACGATGCAGCTCGCGCACGCGCTCGAGGCCGTGCACAAGCTCGAGGTCGTTCACCGCGATCTCAAGCCGGAGAACATCCTCGTCGAGGGCTACGACGGAGGGCGTGCGCTCAGCGTCAAGATCCTCGACTTCGGCGTGGCCAAGTTCGGCTCGGACGTCGAGCATCACACGCGCACCGGGGCGATGCTCGGCACGCCGCGATACATGGCGCCCGAGCAGCTCTTCGACGAACCCATCACGCCCAAAGCCGACGTGTACGCGCTCGGAGAAATCTTTTACGAGGCGCTCACCGGGCGCCGAGTATTCGAGGGCGACAACCGCGCGGTGATGAAAGCCAAATCATCTGACTCATCGGTCCTCGGTCTCGAAATTTCCGACGACGTCCCCGGTGCCGACCAGATCCGAAGTCTCTTGCTCGCATCCTTGGCTCAGGACCCCGCGAACCGTCCGACGGTGAAAGATTTTTGGGGACGGTTGGTCGGCATCATGTCGACCCTGCCTTCGGACGAACGATCGCAGATGCCCGTTCCGGAAGCCCCGCGGTCGTCCTGGATTCCTACGCGTAGTAAGGAGGGTGGTCTGCCGCTGATCCACGGGACGAAAGACACGCCCCTGGCGCCGCAGCCCATCGTGGAGCGACCGCTGGACACACCATCGCGGACCGCCGCCAGAGTCCAGCGCCGCCCCATGTCGCCCAGGGCAAAGCGCGTCCTCGCCGCGCTCTTGTTGTTCGGCCCGGCGGGAGCCGGGCTCGCCTACGCGGCGGCTTCACCGGAGACGAAGTCGCGCGCGGCGGCGCTCCTCGGCCGCGTCTCCATCGAGCTCGTCAGCAACCCCCGGGGAGCCGCGTTTTCTGTCGATGGCATCGACGTTTGCCAGGCTGGACGGGTGGCCTGTGGCGTCGTCGTTTCGCGGGGCGATCATCGCGTCACGGCGCGCCTGCGCCACCATGAGACACGGACCACGACCGTGCACGTGAGCGATCCCGCGACGGTTCCCATAGAGCTCACCGGAGCCTACGGGGAGTTGGACATCACGAGCGCACCGGCGGGCGTGTCGCTCGCGCTGGATGGCGAACCGACGGCCCGGTCTCCGCGGTCGCTCGCGGTGACTCCAGGCGAGCACGTGCTTTCGGTCTCCGGGAGGTGTGTGGAAGCGGTCGAAAGGCGCGTCCGCGTCGAACGCGGAACCCGAACGTCAATCGATTTGAGCACCAAGGAAAAGAAGAGCGTCCTGAAGCTCAATCCCTCCGGACCCCGCCGAACCCCGGTTCATGCAGAGGTTTGGCTGGACGGACAGCTCGTCGGGATGACTCCGATGCGCCTCGAAGTCTCCGTGTGCGCCCGGACCCTCGAGCTTCGTCATCCGACGCTGGGCACGTTCAAGCGAAACCTCACGCTGTCGCCCGACACGACGATTTCGATGGACCCCGTGCTCGGAGACGAGGTGTTGGTTCCTCACGGGGAGTTCGTGATGGGATGTGACCCATCGGACGGCTTTCCTTGCGAAGTCAGCTCCCAGCCCGCTCACCCGGTCATGCTCGAGTCCTATCTCATCGATCGAACGGAAGTCAGCGTGGGTGAGTATCGAACATGCGTCGACGCTGGCGCATGCAGCGCGACGGGCACAGATGGGTACGAGTGGAAGGGACAGCCCTTCACCAAGTCGGTCACGTGCAATTTCGGAAAGCCAAAGAAGAGCGCTCACCCGATCAACTGCGTCGACCACGCCCAGGCCGAGGCCTACTGTCGGTTCAGGCGGCGAAGGTTGCCGTCGGAGGCCGAGTGGGAGAAAGCGGCGCGGGGCACGGACAGAAGGCCCTTTCCCTGGGGCAGCGACAAACCCACTTGTGAGCTGGTCGCGCTCCGTTTCCAGGGGACCGAGTGCGTGGGAACGACTCAGCCCGTTTCGACCAAACCGAGCGGAGCGAGCCCGTTCGGAGCCCTCCACATGGCCGGAAACGTGGCCGAGTGGGTCTCCGATTTCTACGACGAACGTTATTACACGCGCAGCCCCCCGACCAGCCCGACCGGACCGCAAAGCGGGACGATGCGAACGACTCGCGGAGGCCATTTCTCGGTCACCGATGTCAGCGGGCTCCCGCTCACCGAGCGCCGCGGCGCTCGCCCGGAGGACCGCTTCGACACTCTCGGCTTTCGGTGTGCACGCTCTGCGACCGTGTCCGAAGATCGCTAAGTACAGGTCCCCGCAAATTCGTGACCACGGGAGAAACCACAGAGAGCACAGAGCCGAAGCCCACAGAGCACACAGATGATGGAATGAGCACTTCTCTGTGTCCTCTGTGTCTTCTCTCCGCGTCCTCTGTGGTTTCAGCGTGGTCACGAACTTCCACGGACGTGTACTAAGAGAGGCAACTCGATGTCGCGGTCGAGCTCGTGGACGCGCGTCGAGCAGCGCTCGTTAGACAATCGGTTTGTTCCATCGTACGGAGGAGTGTGAGCACCGAGCGCACGCCATCGAAACGCTCGCTCACGATCATCCTCATCGCCGCGTTGGGCTACTTCGTGGACATCTACGACCTGATCTTGTTCAGCGTCGTGCGGGTTCGGAGCCTGGAGGCACTCGGCGCGCCCAAAGACCAGCTACTCTCGAACGGGCTGCTGCTCATCAACATGCAGATGGGCGGCATGCTCGTCGGCGGGATCCTGTGGGGCGTGCTGGGTGACAAGCGCGGGCGACTCTCTGTGCTGTTCGGATCGATCGCGTTGTACTCAGTCGCGAACGTCCTCAATGGATGGGTTACGAACGTGCCCCAGTACGCCGCGCTCAGGCTCGTCGCGGGAATCGGGCTCGCTGGGGAGCTCGGGGCTGGAATCACACTCGTCTCGGAGGTGATGCACAAGGAGGTGCGAGGCTACGGCACGACGATCGTGGCGACGATCGGCATCTTGGGCGCGGTCGCGGCGGTGCTGGTAGGAGACCTTTTCGACTGGCGGACCGCTTATTTCGTCGGAGGCGGGCTCGGCGTTGGACTCTTGGTTTTGAGAGTAGGTGCGTTCGAGTCGGGTATGTTCGAGTCGGTGCGCAAGTCGGCGGTCGCGAGGGGCCGATTTTTCGACCTCTTTTCTCCCTGGCCTCGTGCGCGCAAGTACCTCGCCATCGTGGGAGTCGGCGTGCCGATTTGGTATGCGGTCGGCATCTTGGTGACCTTCAGCCCGGAGCTCGGGGCGTCGCTCGGGATGAGTGAGCTCCCGAAGACCGGGCGTGCGGTGATGTGGTGTTACATCGGACTGTCCGCCGGTGACTTTGCGAGCGGAGCGCTGAGTCAAATCATCAAGAGTCGGCGGCGCGCGCTCTTCAGCTTCCTCACGCTCACGACGGTTTCGGTGGTGTTGTATTTCACCGTGGCGCCGACCTCGTTGGTTGCGTTCTATTCGGTGGTCGGGTTGCTTGGATTTTCGACCGGCTATTGGGCCGTGTTCGTGACGGTGGCGTCCGAACAGTTCGGCACGAACCTACGAGCGACCGCGACCACGACGGCTCCGAACTTCGTCCGGGGCTCCCTGGTTCCGGTCTCTGCGCTGTTTTCCCAACTCAAGGAGCCGCTCGGCGTGACTGAGGCGGCGATCGCGGTCGGCGTGCTCGTGCTCGTACTTGCCTTCGTCTCGGCGGCCGCCCTCGAGGAGACCTTTGGGCGCGACCTCGACTTTCTGGAGAAGTCGGGGGACACACCGGCCGTCTGACCGAAGTCCACTTCGGGGAAACAACGTCGGAAGCCCCATTTTTGGTCCGCAGGATCCCCGACCGGTCGTCAGGAGCATTGCCGTCGCATTCAATTTCGCGTTCAACTCGGCCGTTCGCATGGCGAGCGCGGCGCCCAACGCCGACCTGATGGTCGGTTCCGAGGTCGCGGGGCGCTATCGCGTCACCGAATTTCTCGGCGAACGCGAGACCGGCCGCGTGTATCGAGCCGTCGAGGTCGGCCCGCTGGCTCGTCCGGTCGCGGTGCGTGTCTGGGACGACGCGCCCCCGGCTTCGGTGATGCGTTTCGAGGCCGCATCGCAGGCGATCTTGGAGCTGCGACATCCGTCCATGGCCAAGCTCGTCGACTCGGGAACGCTTCCGGACGGGCGCTTTTTCGTCGTACGAGAGCTCGTCGGAGGCGACACGCTCGAGAGTGTGCTCGAGGGTGGAGCGACCGCGCCGCTGCGGCTGCTTAGAGCGACAAGGCAAGTCGCCGATGCGTTGATCGAAGCCCACGGCGAAGGCCTCGTTCACGGTGACCTCTGTCCTGCGAATATTTTTCTGGAGCGAGTGGGCGGTCGCGAGCTCGCGAGGGTCGTGGACTTTGCGATCGGCCCGATCACGAGACTGCCTGGAGGTGACGAGCCGGTGGTGGGACGGCCCGGCTACCTCGCGCCGGAAGCCATCGTGGGAGGCCACGTCGATCATCGCGCGGACCTTTACGCGTTGGGCGTGATCCTCTTCGAGGGGCTCGCCGGCCGTCCTCCGTTCCCCAAGGAACGCGAGACGCCGGAAGACCCAACGCCTCGCTTGCGGTTGCTCGCACGTCATGCCCGTGAGCCCGCACCGGCCCTTTCAGCAGTAGGGTGCGCGGTCGAAGCCAGCCTCGAAGAGCTCGTGGCGCGGCTGCTCTCGAAGTCACCCGACGAGCGACCCACCACGGCGCTCGCGGTGCGCGATTTGGTCGACGCCGAGCTTCAACGCTTCGAGCTCGATGACGTCCCCGAGCTCTCCGAGCGCGGGCTCGCCGTCAGGCCCACGCTTCCCGCCGATGCGATCGAACCAGGCCCGCTCGAAATACCGGCCGTGTTTGGACAGGAAGACTCGGGGTCGGGCACCGAAGACCTCCCGCCCGCGAAGCCCGAGCGCGCGGCTCCATTGGCGAAAGACGAGATCTCGAGACCAACGATCGAAATCTCGCTTCCCGACGTCCCGGCAGCTCCGCCCGCCAGGAACCGAGCGGCCACGGATGAGATCTCGCGGCCCACGATCGAGATCGCGCTCGAGGGTCTGCACGTGGATCCACCGCAACGTACTCGCGGAAGCAGCGTGGTGGCACCTCGCGCGCCCTCCATTCCTCGGCCGCGATCCGTGTCGTCGGTGCGCGGTGGTGGCAGCGTCGATCCGGCAAACGCACGCCCGCCGATCGCGGACGCCCCTGGCCTCACCACGAATTCGTCCGAGACGCTCGTCAACCTCACCTCGCCTACCTTCGAAGCCCCCGCGACGTTACTCGACGCTGACCCCGCTTCGACCCTACGCGAAGACTCTCCGCCGGTCGTGTTCGACTCAGCCGGCCAACCGAATTTTTCCGGCGCTCCTGCCACTCTCCTCGACAACTCGTCGAGGCCACCTTCGTTCACTGAACCAACGTTCGAAGCTCTGCGATCCGATGAGAGATCCTCGCCGGACGTCGGCTTCGGTCCGAGCCCGTCCCAAGACTCCATCCCCGAGCGGGCCGACTTCGGACCGAGCCCATCCGACGGCTCGATCTCGGGCCGAGAAATCGGGTTCGGCCCAGGCCGAACGGACGGGGGTGAGTCCAATCCGGCGGGCTCGTACGAGGCGCTCCAGGCCCGAGCCGATTCGGAGGAGGAGGAAGTCGCAAAGTTCGACGGCGAAGAGATCACGAGCCCGGGGGACGACGAGGCAGAGTCTCCGTCCGAGCAAACGGTGGTGACCGAGGATCCCAACCCGCAACCCATCATTCCGCTCCTACCGCGTGGCAACTCACTCGCGCGGACCCCGCTGGCCAGGGACCCGGCCAGTCGCGTGGGCCCAGCGCTCCAGCCCGCGCCCATTCCACCGGAAGGCGGCCCCATCGAGCTGCGCCCCATGGAGCCGGAGCTCATGCGATCTCGACAGCTCCACGCTCCGCTGATCGCTCAGCCGCTGCCGGCGGTGCTGCCGTCCGTGGAACCTGGGCCTCCCCAGATCACGGTGACGTCTTCGAGCAGCACCCGCGCGGCGCTCTTGCTCGCCGTCGTCGCGCTCTTGTTCGTCTTGGTGATCGTAGTCTTCGCGGTGAGTCGCTTCGGCGCCACACCCATCGAAGCCACCGTGGTTCCGCCGCCGCCTACGGCGATCGGAGCGGTCGCCGGAGACAGCCCGCCTGGGCCCTCCACGACGCCCCCCGAGCCCCCCAAGCTCGAGCTGCTCAAGGTGCGGCTCGAGTCGAATCCGCGCTATGCCCTCGTCGTCGTCAATGGAGCGGAGATCGGTCGGACCCCCGTCCTGATTCCCGCGCCGTCTGCCGATTCGTCCCTGAGAGTCGAGATCAAGCTGGAAGACCACAAGCCTTACTCAGCTGACTTGGTCATCGACGGCGCAACGGGGATCCTTCGAGCTGACAACCAAGCCTACTCACTCTTGCCAAACTCGACCAGGAGCGATCCGGACAGTCATGAGTTCAAGCTCACCTTCGAGCTGGAGAAGGTCAGCAAAGCACCAGCCAAGAAGAAGGGGCCGGAGAAGAAGAGGAAGAAGAAGCAGGCCAGGCCCAAGAAGCCGGCCAAGAGTCCGGGTTGAGGATTTGATCGCGTCGCAGGACGGTCGGCTCGGACCTTTCGTGGAAGCAGAGCTCCACGAGGTCGCGGCCCAATACGGGACTCCGTTCTCGCTCATCGACGTGGCGACCATGGCCGCGCGAGTGGCGGAGACCCGGATGGGGCTTGGCTTCCCGGTCGATGTGCTCTTCGCGATGAAAGCCAACCCGTCGAGGGTCCTCCTCAGGGAGTTGCTCGGGGTGGTAGATGGGTTGGACGTGGCGTCCGAAGGGGAGCTCTCGGCGGCGCTGGAGGTCGGCTACGCCGGTCCGCGGCTGAGTTTGGCGGGCCCGGCCAAACCCATCGAGACTCTGGAGCTCGCGGGCGCGAGCGAGGCATGGGTGTCTCTCGAGTCGTTCGGAGAGCTCGAGCGCGTCGCTCGCCTCGGTCCCCGCGGCCAACTCTTGGTTCGGGTCAATCCGAGAGTGCCCGACCTCGCCTATCCGCTGCGGGTAGGCGGCATGCCAAGCCCGTTCGGGATCGACGAGGCCCAGTTGCCGGAATTCTTGACGCGAGCAAGAGACCTCGGCGTGGACCTCAGAGGTGTACACGTCTTTGCCGGGGCTCAAGCGCGGAGCGCGCGCGGCGTGGCCCGGTCGATCCTGCGCACTCTCGAGCTCGCTGCTAGCCTGAGTCGACACGTCAGCGTGTCTCGTATCGGGCTCGGCGGCGGATTTGGCATCGCCGAACGCGAAGGAGAGTCCGAGCTGTCCCTCCCGTCCGTCAGGAGCGCGATCGACCGTGATCGAGTCCGCCTCGCCCTCGAGCTCATGCCGACGGCGAGGGTCGCGCTCGAGCTCGGACGGTTCCTGGTCGGGCCGGCGGGCGTCTACGTCGCCCGGGTCATCGACGTCAGAATCTCACGCGGCGAGAGGTTCACAGTGCTGGACGGCGGCATGAACCATCAACTGTTCTCGACGGCACTCTACGGCCCGAACCGAGCGCGACGAGTGACCGCGCTGTCGGATCGGCCGCCCGTTCGTACTCATGTGGTGGGTCCGCTGTGCACGCCGCTCGACGTGCTCGCGCGCGACGTAGAGCTTCCCGAGCTGAGTCCAGGTGATCTGGTCGCCCTGCCCTCCGCCGGCGCTTACGGAATGACCGCGAGCCCCGCCCTGTTCCTCGGCCACCGGACCCCCATCGAGCTCCTCAAGACTTCGGCCGGCGTCTCGATCGCTCGCCACGCCGTCGACCCGACGAAGCTCGGACATCCCGAAGACTCACGCGGTCGTTGACAGACTTCGAAGAACGTTGGGTTGCGTCGACTGTGGGAAGATCGAGCGCGCAATCGCGCCGCACACATGATCAGTCAGATCAGAGATTTCTGAGTGATCGCTCTCGTCGCTGTTCCAGACGGCTCGTGAGCGGGTGTTCACGCCCTGTCAATGGCGAGGGACGCCCGAGAAAGTCGGTCACGTCACCGATGAGCGAACGAGCAAACATGGCATGAGTCGAAACCTGGGCCACCTCACCCCAATTCAAGGTCCCCAGCGCGTTGGCGCCCTGGTCCTTCTCTCTATACCGATCGCCACCGATCGCCAAAGGGGTCGTTGGGGCTCGAGAGGAACTTCAGATAGAGCTTCGGGTGTCTACGGCGCAACTCGACACTCTTGGCCCAAGTCCGCTTTCGGACCTCGGCATTCGGAGCAAGCGCGGGCGTCATTTCTGGCACTCCCAGATAGATAGGGTCCTCGACCTCGAAATGTTCCACGTCCGTCGTTTCCGCATTGAACAGAGATGGACTTTGGTCGGCCCTTGCCCGTTTCAGGGCATCAGGCTCGCCGAAGAAATAGGCCTCTGGCATGGGCACGAGGAGATGAAAGGAGCAGCGCTCCACCAACCGGCTTCGAGCTCTCTGCCGAGCAACCAGACTCCTCCAACGATACTGCAGTCGTCGCTCAATCGCAGCTCGGACGGCCCCCACAGTGAGTTCTGGATCGTTGAATTCGAGGTCGTCGACGCCGACGACGTGCGCATCTTCGTGCGTATCGACCTCGAACAATAACTTGTCCGCAAATTTGTCGATGGTGTCCAAAACTCTGCGAGACGGATTGGAGAGCGGAGTGCTCGTGAAGGAGGAAACCTCACCAGGAGCCACGACGAACTTGGCATGCGCGCCGAACGGTCGGCCGATCGAGGCCGGAAGGGCGACGCGCTCGAGTGTCCCCGTGACAACAAAGCGCACCTGAGTCATAGGTTGGCGTCGCTGGGTGCCCCGATTTCAAGTTGGCTGTAGAGGTCACCCAGCGAATAGTGCTCGAGCCATTCGCGCTTTCGGAGCTCGTCGAGAGCAGCAGGGAGTTGGTCGAGCTCGGGCTGCATGACGAAGACCTGCTCCGGTGCGTCACTGTAGCAGTCGAGCACGACGGGAGAGTGCGTTGCCAACAGAACCGTCACATCGCGGGCAGCCGACCAGTCGCGCATCGCTTCGATCAGCGCTCGAATGAGCCTCGGATGAAGAGAGTTCTCGGGCTCATCGATCGCCACCACCCCACCCGCGTCTCCCGAGGCCACAGCGGTGAGTTGAAGGAGCGAGACAAAAAAACCATCGGGCCAGTCCGACGGAGACAACTTCTCCTCCGACGATTTCGTTCGAATGGCTTGGGCGCTCACTCGTTGGCCGAGAGAGTCAAAATCCAACCGACGTAGCCATGGAAACGAGTCCCGCAACCGCTCCAGTACGAAGTTCCAGCGGTGCTCATGCTCGCTCAGATCTCGCCAGTTGCGCAAAACGGCGAAGAGGTTGCGGCCGTGAGTCTCGAGTTGGGTCTCCCGGCTTTGCGGTGACCCGATGTCGACGAGCTCGTCGATATGGTGGCGGCCGTAATACCGAGACCGTTCAATCAAGCGGACGAGCGGTCCGATGTCGGCTCCTGAGTCCCATGCGCGTCGAAGGGCGAGCTTTTCGTTGGCGAGAACAACCTCCCCTTGGATCAGTTTGATTTCGCGTTCTCCGCGCCCGCGCAGCACGAGCTCGTCGCCTGCTACGTTCCGCACGCGCTCGTGAGGGCGGGTCGACCGCTCTGGGACAATGGTCCAGGAAAGATCGTCCGCGGAGACTTCGATCGCACAGAGCTCGTGAGCGCCGGCGTCAAGACTGCGCAAGGGTCCTGGACCATATACGTCGAGGCCAGCCGCAAAATCGACCTCGAAGGAAAGGCGGAGTGCTTCGAGGAGTTTCAGGGTCGTGGTTTTTCCGCTCCCATTGGGGCCCACGAGCACGCTCACCCCTGAGGGACTCCAGGCGAAATTTCGCAGCGACTTGAAATTTCTGACGTTCAGCCGGAAGACCATTCGAAATACCGATCGGAATTTGGACCATCCGACATCCGCTTGTCGAGGCCAGACTTCGGCTGGCGTCTCGGTCGCTCGCCACGCCGTCGACCCGACGAAGCTCGGACATCCCGAAGACTCACACGGTCGTTGACAGACTTCGAGGGAAGGTGTTCCGAGCCGTTCGTGATGATCACCGAGCCCATCGTCTTGTTCGGCGCTCCTTCGAGCGGGACCTCGATCATCCACGACGTGTTCGTCAGGCACGAGAGCGTCGCTTTTCTGAATTGGCGCGCGGTCGGTAGTCAGCCCGGACGCCCCGATCGGATGCGCTGGCTATTGCGCGCCATCGACGCGCCGCTCGTCGGCGACCTGCTCGGCCGGCGCGTTCATCCGGGGGAGTGTTATGCATTCTGGCATCTTCACTTCGGCGGATTTTCGAGACCGCATCGAGACCTCGGCGCCATCGACCTATCCGAGCGAGTGCGAAAATCTTTGATCGCCGCGTTCGAAGAGATTCCGACGGAAAGGCGCAACCGCCTCGTCTTAAAAGTCACCGGGTGGCCTCGGGTCGGTTTCCTGGATGCGCTCTTCCCTGACGCCCACTTCGTCCACATCGTGCGAGACGGGCGATCGGTCGCCAACTCACTCATCAGTCGGCCGTTCTTCGACGGTTGGTACGGGCCCACCAGCTGGCGCTTCGGCGAGCTTCCCAAGGACCAAGAGGTGATTTGGAGGCGTCACGGCCAAAGCTTCGTGGCGCTCGCCGGGATCGCGTGGAACCTGCTCGAACGCGCGGCCGAAGAGGCCCGCGAGATCGTGGGTGAGGGCCGAATGACGGACCTTCGCTACGAGGACTTTTGCCGCGAGCCCGCTCGCTCCATCGCCGAGGTTTTTCAAGTCCTGAGTATGTCGGCCAGCCGAAAGGTCGACGCCTATGCGGCTGCCGCCAGAATTTCGGAGAGAAAAACGTGGGATCGCGACCTCACGCCGAGCCAGATCGAGACGCTGGAAGCGGTCCTCGATGATTCACTGATGAAGAAGTGGCGCTACCGAGGCTGACAAGGCCCAAAGAGCTCGAGGGCCGCGCCGATGTCTTCGTCATGGGGACCTGCGAAGTGTTCCGGCCCGACTCGTTTCATCGCGGCCAGGAATCGATCGAACACGCTGCATTCTTCGAGATATCGACCGAGGGGAGCTCGGCCGGCGTCGTACGTCCGGAGCTGAATCAACGCCGCGTTGTTCAAGCGACGCCCGAGTTGTGTTTCGAGTGTATCGAAGACTCGCGCCTTCTCCGCTAGCTTCCGATCGGCCGAGCTGGTCGATGAGTAGACTCGCTCAAGCTCCTGGTACGCCGCGCCGAGTCGCTCGATGCGAAGGGCGCGGCGTCTCTCCGCGTCCTGCCAAGCACCGCGCTCGGGTGAGCCGCGCCCGAAGGTTCGGGCCAGGTATTCGTCGGTGAGTACGTCGGCGACGAAGCTGGCGAGACTCTCGTTGAACGCCGACTGACCCTCGACGTAAATGGTCGCGTGGACGGACTCGTGAATCACGACGTTCGCGAAGTCGCCGAGCCCGGAGAGACTCTCCGTGTCCAGCATCGTAGACAGGATGGGATCGTCGAAGAATCCCAAGGTCGAGTAGGCGGAGGCGCCGCGAACCCAGCCCTCGAACCCTTCGGACTCGAGGCTCAGCGCATCGCGTTCGGCGTCGGCTCGATCGAACCAAGCCCTGTACGTAAAGCTCCCGACGATCGGGAACGACCACACTTTGGGGACGAGGGCGAGCGGCTCCGACCCGGAGACGACCCACACCACGGCGGGCCCCTGAATCTCCACGAACCGCTGAAAGCTCCTCGTGGGTTCGAGCCCGCGGGACTCGATGAAGCGCCGGATTCGATGAAGCTCCCACAATAGCCGTCGAACGCCCGGGTCTTCATCGCTGACCATGGGTTCGTCGACGGGGACGCCCGAGGTGAGTATACGCAGACCTCCGGAGATGGCTTGCGAGAGGTGACACCCGGAAACGGCGAGCGCGACCGAAGCGAGCTGAAGCGCGCGTGCGAAGCTCATCCCTCGCCACGGCGCGGGAGCCCCGCGCTTCGATAGACTTCGTCGATGAGCCTCATGTTTTCGACGAGCTCTCGGCCCTCCGTGGGCAGCGGAGCGCCGCCGCGAGCTCGGTCGGCGAACGCTCTGAGTTGATGGACGTAGGTCGTTTCGGACCGGAAGTGCTCAACTCGCTCGCGCCCGCCGGATGTCACGACGAGCTTGTGGAAAGAGTGGGGCGCGAACGGGTTCACGACGAGCACGCGGCCGCGATCGCCGCGAAGCTCGGCTTCGATGCGGAGCCCGCGGATGGGCACCATCGAGCAAGAGACCTCGGCCTCTCCGTCATCGAATCCCAACCGCGCGCTCAGGCTCGCGTCCACGTCGAGCAACGAACGCGCCCGCGCCGAGCGCACCTCGAGCGGCTTTTGAAGCACGTGGCGCAGAAAGCTCAGGCAGTAGCAGCCGAGGTCCATGAGCGCTCCTCCAGACAATCGGTAGGACCAACGGATGTCGGTGGGTCTGACGATAGCGACTTCGAAACGCGCCCTGACCCAGCGAATCGGCCCCACTTCCTTGGCAGCAAGAATCACCTCTCGGGCCAGCGGGTGATAGCGCCAATGGAAGGCCTCGACCAGCGCACGCCCCTGTTGGGCGGCGACTTCGACCATCGCGGCGGCTTCGTCCGCGTTCGATGCGGCAGGCTTCTCGACCAGCACGTGTTTGCCTG
Source organism: uncultured Myxococcales bacterium (assembly GCA_964463485.1). GTDB lineage: Bacteria > Myxococcota > Kuafuiibacteriia > Kuafuiibacteriales > Kuafuiibacteriaceae > CAYXDO01. The sequence goes on from CAYXDO010000069.1 coordinate 42,640, forward strand.
CCAGAAGCGCTCGAATCGAATGACTCGCGTGGCATGAGTTCGGCAGACCAACGTAGACGGCCTCGATATCAGGGTCGGCGGTCAGCGCCTCGTAGCTCGCGTGTACACGGCGCACACCGAAGCGGCGGCCGATCGCCGCGGCACGTTTCGGATCACGCGCGGCGACGCTCTCGACACGGATGCCGGCGACCTGGGTGGCCGCCAGGAAGATCGCGGGGACACAGATGCGGGACGCTCCGAGCACGCCAACGCGGAGTGTGCCACCGGGCGGGAGTATGCCACCGGGTGGGTCCAAGCTTCAGCCCCCACGCACGGCGTTGTAAATCGTTCCGCCTCTGGCGGCGTAGTCATCCAGGACCGCTTTGCCTTCAGCCTGTAGGAAGCGCCGCACGACGGAGATGCCGCGCTCTTCGAGATAGCGATAGGAGTCGAGGAAGACGGGCCCCTCGTCGAACCCGATCGCCAGAGCGTCTTCGCCGGCCGCGGAGCACACGAGCCTCGAGACGCCGGACCACAAAGTGGCGCCGAGGCACATGGCGCAAGGCTCGCAGCTCGTGAACAGCTCGTGTCGGCCCGGACCGAGATCGTGAGTGCCCAGCCGGGCTTCGGCCATCTGGAACGCCACCATCTCGGCGTGGAGTGTGCTGTTGTGGCTCGAGACTACGAGGTTCATTCCGACCGCGACCAAGACGCCGCTCGCGTCGAAGATCGCGGCGCCAAAGGGCCCTCCGGTGCCGCGATCGACGTTGAGGCGTGCGACGCGGAGCGCGACCTTCATCTTGTCTTCATCCGCTTGGAGCGGATCGAGGCTCGAGAGCTCGGCCACCCAATCGGGGCAGCGAATGGACACCCATGAGACCAACACCGCGCGCGACGATACATGAATCCGATGAGTCAACCGAGTCGGGCTTGCGAGAAAGAGAAGATTCGGGGAAAGGACCCAGGTGACGAAAGAGGCGGCCCTGCTCAAACACTGGCGACACCGCGTGTTCGTGGCGACGTGGCTCTCATACGCCTGCTATTACTTCTGCCGAAAGCCGTTCTACATCACCAAACCCGTGCTCTCGGCGGAGCTCGGTTTCAGCACGGAGATGCTCGGGGTGATCGGGTCGGCCTATCTGGTCGCCTACGCGCTTGGGCAGTTCATGACCGCGTGGCTCGGTGACCGCTTCGGGGCCCGCGTCGTGGTCTTGTGCGGCATGTTCGTCACGATCATCGCGAACTTCAGCTTCGGCCTGACGACGTCGGTCGGTGCGTTCATCGCGCTCATGATCGTGAACGGACTGGCCCAGGCAACGGGTTGGGCGGGCAACGTCGCGTCGATGGCGCCGTGGTTTCGGCGAACCGAGCGCGGGACCGTAATGGGTGTGTGGGCCACGAATTTTCAAGCGGGCGGCGTAATGGCGAACGGAGCGAGCTCGTGGGTCCTTGGGGGCGTAGAGGCGGCGAAGGCCGGCGGTGAGCACCTGCTGCTCGCGAATACGGTCGTGGCCGGCGCCCTCGCGGCGTATGGGTACAGGTGGGCATTCTTTTTTGGCTCGATGGTCCTGTTCGCCGCCGCCATCGTGTTCCTGATTTTCCAACGTAACCGACCCGAAGACGTCGGCCTACAGCCTGTAGAAGTCGCGAACGAAGCGAGCTCGAGCTCGACGGGCGGCGAGTCTTGGTCTCGGGCGACGTGGATCAACGTGCTCTACCTGGGAACCTTCTATTTCTTCATCAAGTTCATTCGCTACGCGATCTGGTCGTGGGCGCCCTTTCTCTTGAAAAAACACTACGCGCTCGAAGCAAGTGAGGCCGGCTACCTCTCCACGATCTTCGACGTCTGCGGGATCGCCGGAGTCGTGATCGCGGGCTTCGTGTCGGACCGATGGTTCCTCGGGCGACGTGTGCGAGTGTGCTTTTACTTCGTCATCGCGATGTTTGCCTCGTCGCTGCTCCTGTATGGGCTCGGTCAGACGAGCCTCGTGGTCTTCGGTCTTGCGCTGGGACTGCTCGGCTTCTTCCTCTACGGACCAGATGCGCTCCTGACGAGCGCGGGCGCGATCGAAGCAGGGTCTGTGAAATCGGCGGCCAAAGCGGCCGGCATCATCAACGGTATGGGAGCGGTCGGCTCGGTGGCGCAGGAGCTCCTGCTCGGGCGATTTCTGTCCAAGGACGACGTCGGCCTCGTCTTCCTCACCCTCGTCGTCTCGTCGGTGATGTCGACCGCGTGCCTCGGAGTCCTGCTGCTCCGAAACCGCCTCGGGCAAGCCGATCTGTAGGTTCTTGTCCGGGTTCGGGAGCTCGAGAGGTGCGCGAACAGCGCACATTTCAAAGTGCTCGGCGCGAGCCCGAAACAGTGTATGATTCCGCGGTTTGTCGACCATGAGCACCGTATCTTCAAGCGCGCCGACGCCGACCCCACCAATTCAGGGATCCACGCCCGCCGCACCTCCGAGTGCGCCCGCAGCTCCCGTCGCGGCGGAGGCTGCGGAAGCGCCTGCACCCGTGGACGCGGTGGTGACAGACTCAGTCGCCGTCAACGCCGCCAAGGCCGCAGTGAGTGGCCCAGTGGTCCCCGCCAAGGTCTCCCTCGCCGGAGTTCCGGAGCAATTTCCGATCGCGGATCTGAGTAAGCTCGAAGCCAAGGGTCTGGCGGGTCAAGTCTTCATGCTCGATGGCGGCGCGCTTCGCGGCCAGAAACTCGAAGTGCGGCGGGTCAAAGATGGTGAGGAACCTGGGTTCGAGATCCTGTTGAGGCTCGCCCCGGAGAAGATCGCCGCGCTGGAAGAGAGTTTGACCAAAGCAGGGGGATCGAAGTGCTCGGTCGAGTTCCGGGGGCTCGAGCTCGGCCCGGACGGAACGGCGACCTACACCGCCGCCAAGGGCGCGCTCGCCGCAGGCTCCACGCACGCGCCGAAGGACCTCGACAGCGCGGCCACTCAGTGGGCGACCAGAGCCAGCAGCCCAAAGGGAGGATCCGTCGAGGTCGTCGGTCAAAAGGCCGCGCTCGCGGTCCGCGGGCTCGTTCGAATTCAACTTCGCGGCGACGACAAGGTCTGTACTCAGCAGCTCCAAAACGTCGTCAAGAGCTTTGGGCTCGGACACCTCTTCGCGCCGCCCACGCCGAAAGCCAAGCAGAAGCACATCCTCATGCGTGCCTTATGGCAGGCCGATCAGAAGACCGCCAAGGAGCTCTCGAAGGACCTCGAGAAGCTCAAGCCAGAGGACATCTCGAAGGCCTTGGAGGCCGTTGGTTACACACCTGAGCGAATCGCCGGGCTCAAGCTCGAAGAGGTCTTCCCTGGGCACTTCTCCGTGGTCGACCCGATGCAGCCGAAGGTCCTCGCGGAGGCCGGCGCGCGATATTTGTACTCTACGGTGACCGAGCCTGCACACGTCCTGTCGATCTTGCGAGGGGGCCAGAAGGCGTCTCTGCAGCGGTACAAAGAGGGCATGATCATCAACGGAATGAGTACGAACGCCGACTTCGTGACCGGAGGTGCGGTGGGTGTATTCACGCGGTTGGTTACTCAGGCCGCCATCTACGATGGGCAAGCCTGGACGGGCCGTACCTACAAGCTACTCCAGACTCACGAGCAGCTCGCGCGTACCGACTGGTACGGGTGGAACGGCGACTTTTACGGGCGGCGGTGGGAGCTCGAGACCGAGAAGAACTTCGGCGTCGGCCTCGTGAAATCCGTCGATCAAGGCGGCTACAAGACCACCAACGAGTTCATTTTCTCGGCCGGAAACAGCGCCAAGAACATTCAACGGGTGATCGCGACGACCGAGGACGCTCGACAGAAGCTCCTGGAGCTGCTCAAAAAGGAGAGTTACGTCCCTCACAACGGGTTGTCACTCGAAGACTTCGTGGTCCTTTCGCCGAAATTTCTGGTCTTCGGACCCTCTCCTTACACGGTGGACGATCCAAAGGCCTTCGGGGCTCAGGCCGTCGAGAAAGCGAAGGCGGGAGACACGACGCCGCTCCGTTGGTTCTTGACGGAAGGCCCAAAGGATCAAGGGGCCCGGGCCGAGCTCGAGAAGTCACTGCTGCTCGGCGACGACACCAACCTTCGAGGGTTCGTTTTGAAGGCGGCCACTGTAAATGGCACCTTCGCCATGGACGGAGCGACGTTTGACACTTTGGCCACGGAGCTCGAAGGCAAGGGCGATCCGGGCAAAGCCATCAAGAGCGAAGTCATGCGAAATGGCGAGGCCCTCTTCAGGAGCGGATCCGAGAAGGCGCATGGATGGCTGGTCGAGTCGAAGCCGCAACCCTCCACGAGCTCGTACTCGACTCCTTATTCGATCCCAGACGACTCGTGGGTTCGAATCCTCTCCGATCTGTTCGGGAGCTCCGGCGTCGAGAGGAAGGCTTTCGACCTGGCAGTCGAGGTGGCCGCGCCGAGGTTGTTGCAGAACCGTCACGCGGGATTTCTGGCCTTTCTCACGGACCACCCGCTCCTCACTCCTGCCGATCCAAAGGCGTGGTTGGAGGAACAGATGGCCGAAGTCAAGGCCGGCAAGACTCAGCAGATGTCCCTGTATCTCGCCCAGACCAAGGCCGACCAGCGGGGCCCGCTGCACGAGCTGCTCCTCAGATCGAACGACAACAACGGCATGGAGCTCGCGTGGACCTCGATCGGCCAGCATCGTTCCCTTGGGCTAGACGGTCCTGCCGCCAAGGCGTTGCTCGAGGCGTTGCCCGCGGACGGGCCCGCGCGTACGCGACTCATCAACAGCTACGCGGACATTCTGCTCAAGCTGGGTGACCCAGCGCTGTTCGAGACTGTCACCAAAGCCCATCAGAGCCCGACGCTCGGAATTCACGACGCGACGGTCTGGAAGTCGGTCCTCGACTCGCTCGAGGCTCAGGCCGGGGGAGTCACGACGGCGATGGCACGTGACGTCATGGAGCGGGCCGCGTACAGACTCTCTTCGGACGCGAGCTTTCTGGCGAAGGTCGCCAAGAACCCGACTCTTTACACGGTCGAAGCTCCGGAGACCTTCATCGCGGAGGCGGGGCAGAACATCGCTGAGGGCAAGCCAGGTGCGCTGAAGATGATTTGGGCGCTCACCGGATCTTCGGATCCAGCCGTTCGGAAGCGAGCGCTCGGAGAGGCCCTGGCTCGAAACGACTGCGTGTGGGTTCTCGATCGAATAAAGACGCCCGACGGAAAGCTCCCCTTCTCTCCGGACGAGCTCCGGGACGTCGCGAAGGACGTGCTGGGGCTGGAGAACAAGGTCCCCGCGCGAAATCTCCTCCAGAGGGTCGGCGCGACCATCTTGACTCATGCCGACGCTGGTCTGCTCGAGAAGCTCGACGCCTTCGCCAAGACGGAAGGCCTCGGAGCGCTGGGGCTCCAGGGTGGGAACGTCGTCGTGACCCTGCGAAAGCTGGACGAGGTCGAAGGCGCCGATGCGAAGCTCGCCCGGGATTGGCTGCTGCGACGAGGCGCGGACCTCGTGAAGGGCTCGTCGCCCGAGTTCCTCGCTTACCTGGTCGAAAAGAAACTCACGCTCGGCGACCTCGGTCAGGACGCGACGTGGGCGGCCAACGTGGTGAAGGAGTCGGTGGCGAACCTGAGCTACTATTGGACCAACCCCTCGTACGCGTCCTACGAGCAGTATCAGAAGGTCCCAGAAATGGCCGCTTGGCTAGTCCGCGGAGGCGGTGAGTCGTTTGACGAGACGGTGCTCAAAGCCATCGAAGACAACATCAAGAGCTGGAAGTGGGACAAGAATTTCGTGCCGAAATTCCTCGAAAAGATGGCCTTTCCCGCCGAGTGGACGGAAAAAATTCAAAAAGCCGCCAAGACGGGGTGGTTCTCGTGAGCCTCAAGAAGGGCCTGACCTACCTGGTCGAGTCGCCCGAGGACTCGAGCGTGCTCCTGGCGTTGGACGCGCGCGTCCACGACGGGCTCATCGACTGGTTCGACACGGTCCGCGACCGCGCCTTTCCGATCAAGTCGTCGAAAGACCAGCCCGATGGGCTCGAGGTCGTCACCGAGAGAGCTACCTACCGGTTCAAGCGACTCACCAAGGACCTGTATGACTCCACGGTAGTGGCCAAAGTCACCGGAAGCCGACCGTTCGCGACGACCGAGGAGCTCCAGGAGTTCTATCGGAAATTTTCGCGGTAAAGGTCGTTCAGAAATCCGTACAATCCAATGAGCAACTCCTCGAGAGTCGAGGAGCGGCCCGTCGAGACCACCGGCCCTGATCCGCGAAGCCATCGCCGCCTTCACCCATACTTACGCCCGGCCGCGCCCCCGAAACATCGGAATCGCGCGAGGGCTGGCGCTGATTCGTCGATACCGCGATCAGGACATGGGTGTCGTGGACGCGACGATCGTGACGACCGCGCAACGTCTCGGGATCGGTGTGATCTTGACGCTGGATGAACGGCGCTTTCGGGCGTTTCGATTCGCTGGTCGGCGGCCGTTTCGACTGCTCCCAGCGGATCTCTGACGGAGGTCTTCGCACTGCTTCCTCGGCGATATCGACCACCACCCAATTACAACGCGAGAGTCCTCAAGGCTCGGCGTCGAGTGTGAATGATCCGCTCGGGGCGCCGTTCATCGCGCTCGCGCTCAGGTAGCCGAGACTCTCGGAAGAGTCTCTCAAGTACGCGTTGAAGAACGCGACGGAGGCCTGAGTGAGGATGGGCATGGCGACGGAAGGAGGCGTGTTCGACTCGCCGCAGCCCCCTTCCAGCACGTTTCCGATCCCAAACTCGTCGATCTTGGCGAGGGCCGTCCGGTCGATCCGGCACAGATCGGTGAAGGTGAAGTGTCCGGCATCGGTGAGCTCCAGAAAAAAACGTGGCCGCGTGAGCTCTCGCCAAATCGATCTGCCGTGCACGGCCGGGGGCATGGTCTCGTCCTTCCCTCCTCCGTGAAGCTCTACGGCGATGCCGAGTGACGAGATGGGTCGGTCGATTTCGAGCCATGCGGCCGAGTAGCCCGCGGGCGCCTCCGAAATCACCGCCTTGACCGCGGGCTCGAACGCCGCGACTCGCAGCGCGGTCACCGCTCCGAACGAGTGCCCGGCCGCTCCGACTCTCTGGACGTCGGCGAGCTCGGCCAAGAGGGCGTCCCCGGAGAATTGGCCGAGAGACGCGAGCACCGCCGACAAGTCTCGCGGGCGATCCAGGAAGCTCTGGAACTGGGCGCCAAAGTCGATTTCGAGCTCCCCGCCGCTCCCCACCATGTCGCGGAGCGTGTTGCCGGTGTGGTCGGGCGCGGCGACGACGTAGCCGTGACTTGCGAGGTGCACGGTCAGCCACGTGTTCTGAAAGCGAACACCTCCCGAGCCGTGGCTGAACAGGACCACCGGAAACGGTCCGTCCGGGGAGGGGTCCGCGGAGAGTACGGCGATCGTGTCCAGATGACCCAGATCGTCGCCGCTGAGCGTTGCCACGACTCGCTCGGGTAGCGCGTCCGCGAATGAGTATGAAAAACCGGCCTCCCCTCGCGCGCTCTCGTCGGCCGGATACCAGACCTCGGTCAGGAGGCGCCGCGGCTGGTTGTGCTCATCAACTCGGCTGAAATCGGTGACTTCGATCGTCGTGACTCCGACCGGATAAGGTCCAAGCTCGGCCGGGTCAGGAGCGACTCCGGGTCCGGCGGGCTCGAAAGGCAACCCACCGCAACCCAGGACACTCGACACGAGGAGCACGGCGAGGTGTCCCGAATCCCTCAAGGAGACTCTTCCTCGTCAGACTCTTCTTCGTGATTGACCAAGATCGTGACTTCCGTGCCTGGCTCGACGAAGGCGCCCGCCCTCGGTTTCTGCGAGAAGACCACGCCAAACTTGAAGTCTTCGCTGACGCCTTGCTTCACCTCACCCAGAGCGAAGCCCGCGCGTTCGAGCGCTGCCCTTGCTTCCTCCGGGGTCTTGCCGAGCACCTTCGGGACCTTGACCTTGCTCGTGACTTCTCGGTCGGCGGCCTCGACGGGTGGTTTTTCGGGGCTCGTCGATGGCTTGGGCTCCGGCGCGCGGGCGACTTCGGGCCGCGGCGGTGGGCCGGCTCGCTCCTCCTCAGGCTCCGCAGGCTCTCCTTCGGGCAGCTCGTTTCCTCGTCCGACGGTCACGATGACGACGGACGAAACGAAGGCGCGGGCGCCGGGCCGCGGAGCCTGGTCGTTGGCGACCCCCCGTGCGCCGGCCGGAGCGCTCACCTCCAGCATGCCGAGGCCCACGGCCGCGAGCATCGCCTTCGCTTCTTCCGCTCGCTTGTCCCGCACCGACGGCACGTCCACCGTGAACATCACGTAGACCGCCAACAAGCTCGTAGTGAGAATCGCCATGGTGACGACCGCCGCGATGAGGACGGTGCGAACGCTCGCCACGTCTCCCACCTAACCTCACCCCCACCTAGCTGTCCACGGGGAACTTGCCGAAGGATCCCAAGCTTCGTATGGGGAGGCATGAACACCGAGCAGATCATCGAGTTGTGCAAGAAACACACGCTGTATTCGTGGTCCGCTACCGACGCCGTGAACCCGCTTCCGGTCGATCGCGCGGAGGGCGTCTGGTTGTACACCACCGACGGACGCCGCGTCCTCGACTTCAACAGCCAGCTCATGTGCGTGAACATCGGTCACGGCGACAAGCGCGTCATCGAGGCCGTTCACAAGCAGATGGAGAAGCTGATCTTCGTCTATCCGGGCACGGCCACCGAGGTGCGCGCGCGCCTCGGAAAGCGGCTCGCCGAAATCACCCCCGGCGACATCAACACCTTCTTCTTCACGCTCGGAGGCGCCGAAGCCAACGAGAACGCCATTCGCGCCGCGCGTCTCTACACGGGCAAGCAGAAAATCCTCGCGCGCTACCGCAGCTACCACGGCGCAACTCAGGCAACCTTGCAACTCACCGGAGACCCGAGACGGTGGCCGAGCGAGCCAGGCCCGTGGGGCGTCGTTCGCGTGATGGATCCCCAACCCTACAACTACTCGTTCGGTGCCACCGAGGAAGAAATCACCCGCAGGAACCTGGAATACCTCGAGGAGGTGATCATGTACGAGGGCGCGCAGACCATCGCCGCCATGATCATCGAGACCGTCACCGGTACGAACGGAATCCTCGCGCCGCCGAGCGGATGGCTGAAGGGCCTGCGCGAGCTCCTCACGAAGAACGGAATCCTCCTGATTTGTGACGAAGTCATGTGTGGCTTTGGCAGGACCGGGAAGATGTACGCGTTCGAACACGGGCCCATCCTGCCCGACATCGTCACCTCGGCCAAAGGCCTCACCAGCGCGTACCTTCCGCTCGGAATGATGGGCCTGCGAGACCCCATCGCCGAGCATTTCAAGAAGAACGTGTTCTTCGGCGGGCTGACCTACAACGCTCACCCGGTATGCCTCGCGGCCGCAGAGGCCGTGCTCGACGTACTCATCGGAGACAGGTTGGTCGAGAATGCGGCGAAGCTCGAGCGGGTGATGCGGGCCGAGATGGATCGGTTGAAGCAGAAACACGTCTCGGTGAAGGAAGGCCGCTGCATCGGGCTGTTTGGCATGATCGACCTTCAGAAGAATGCCAAAGGAGAGCCGTTCGCGCCTTACAATGGCGGCCACCCCGCGATGACGGCGCTTGGCAAGGCCTTCAACGAAGCGGGCCTGTTCACGTTCGTGAGATGGAGCTCCTTCATGACCAACCCACCGTTGTCGATCACCGAGGAGGAGCTCCGACAAGGGTTCGGGATCATCGACAGGTGTCTCGAAGTAACCGATCGCGCGTTCGAGTCGGGGAGATAGAGTGCGTGTAATTTACCAAAGTGCGGCTGCCGGCCGCGCTAAGATGGGCCGATCGAGGTGAATCCGTCGCTGCGGTGGAGCACTCACGCGGAGATCGGATTCCGCGCGGCGAGTGCGACGCTCTCGGTACGGTGACTTAGGCGTATCTCAACCGAGACCCACTCGAAGCTCCTCCAAAAGCCCGTACCGAACGCCGCGGTGGGTCACGCGCATCTCCATGGCGCCGTAGCGTTCAAGCGTCGCCAGGGTGATCGCGGCGCCGACGACGATCGCGTCGGCGCGCATTTGCGGGAGGGTCGTGCCGAGAATTCGATCCGTCGTCTTGAACCTCGAGAGTATGACCTCGACCTCGATACCCGTCGCACGTTTTTACTCGCTCTAGGAACATCGGCGCGTTAGCGGCACCCCTCAAACCAGCCGTCCCGAGGCAAGCGACCCCCATGCGCAGCAGCATCCCTCGCAAGCCGGACCAACGCCGCGAGCGTGCGGTCCATGGCGGTCTCGAGGAGCAATCCATTTTTTGTCGAGGTAGCCCTGCTTGGGTCGGCCGCGCACGTCCAGCGATTCAGCCGGAGCTGACCGGCAGCGCCGCGGCTCGACGCCAGCTCGACCGAGTGCTGGCGACCGATTGCCGCCAAACTCCCGACCCGAGCGTTGATCTTTCCCGCGGCTCCGTCGCAGATCGCGATGTGTCGCAGTCGTCGAAGGCCATAGAGCTGGAGCTGCCGAGGGACTGGCCGAAGAAGGTCCGCGCCGCGCTGGTCGGCGTGGCCGCGATGGCGTCGCTGATTCTCACCCGGAGTCGTGCTTGGGCCGTGAACTCGCCTATCGCCCGAGTGCGACTTCAGGCTGCGCTCGACCAGGCCAAGACGGAGAATGTGCTCATCCGAGAGGAGCTTCGGCTCCTGCATGCACGCCTCGAACGCCTCGATGCGAGGAAACGTCCGCACTACAAGCCCCACGAGAGGCTGGCGATCCTCGAGCTCCGAGCGGCTCGACGCTGGTCCATGGCCCAGACGGCGACTCACCTGCTCGTCGAGGCGGCCACCATCTCCGAGTGGGAGCGAAGTCTTCGGCGAGAGGGCACCGAGGCCTTCATTGGGCTTCCAAAGCCAGTCAATCAGTTTCCTGAGTATGTCACCTACGTGGTCCAACGCCTCAAGGCCCTTTGTCCGCGCCTCGGAAACAAGAAGATCGCTCAGGTGCTCGCTCGCGCGGGCCTTCATGTCGGAGTCA
>CAYXDO010000070.1:0-53404 GCA_964463485.1 uncultured Myxococcales bacterium
CCTCTGTGTCTTCTCTCCGCGTCCTCTGTGGTTTCAGCGTGGTCACGAACTTCCAGGGACGTGTACTTAGTCAGCCTTTATGTGGCTAGAATTAGATTAGAGGCTTCGATTCACTCGTGTCACTTCGGCTGCACGAATGGTCACGGTGAGCTTGCGATCCACGCCGAGCTCCGGATTTCGCAAAGTCAACTCTAACTCACCGACGGGAAGCTCGACGTCTGACAGCGGAGTGACTCCGAGCTTCTGCCCTGAGTAGAACACTTCGGTCCACGGTTTGGTGTCGATCGTCAGGCGACCCGTTCGGACGTTCGCAGATCGCCTTTTTCTTGATTTGTTAGGTTCGGGCTGTGCACGCAGGCGCGGAGGCTCCGGCTCGGACGGCGCAGGGAAGAGTCGCGCTGGCTCTAGAGCCGCGGGCATCTCCGACGGAGAATCGTTGGGCGGTTCGCTCGGCGGTTCGTTCGGCGGGTCCATCGGGTCGATCGGTCGCGTAGGAGGCTCGGTCGTCGCCGTGCTCGTGCTGGATGGCGGAGTCACTGGAGTCGGAGGCTGAGTTTCGAATCGTGGGGCGCGCAACGTCAGCGTGACCACGTACGCGACCGCGGCGACGCTGGCGAACGCGAGCGAACCGACGACTCGGCCGGTCGCGTGAGTCGACCTCCGGGAGAAGACCAGCTCAGGCGCCGAGGGCACGGCTTTCGTCAAATGGGTCAGCCGGGTCACCGCGCGCCCCACGACGCCGCGCGCAGGAGCGAGCGACTCGACGAGCTCGCCGAGATACGCGACGGTTCCTTCGAGCCCACGGCCGGCCACGAACAGCTCCAGGCTCCGACCAAAGTCCCTCGCGGAAGAAGGCCGGTCCGAGGGGTCCTCAGAGAGACTTCGGGCGATGGGCTCGAAGAGCTCCTCGGGCATGTCGTCCGGGCGCGTGAGGGCCCCTCGGGCCTCGTTCTCGAACGGCAGCCGGCCGGTCGCGAGCTCGAAGATCAACACGCCGGCCGAGTACAGGTCCGAGCGAAAATCGATGAGTCCGTTCCGTTCCTGCTCCGGAGACATATACGCACGCGTACCCATCGCGACGGATTTCGAAGCGGTCTCCCGGTTACTCACCGCGATACCGAAGTCGAGGAGCTTCACCGCTCCGGCCCGGGTGACCATCACGTTACGCGCGCCGATGTCTTTGTGGATGAGTCCGAGCGGCTGTCCAGCGTCGTTGCGAGTCGTATGAATGGCATAGAGCCCCTCGAGGATATCGATTCCGATCCGCGCAGCGACGCCGGGAGAGACCGATCCCAGCATCCGAAGGAGCTCGGCGACGGTGACTCCATCGATGTACTCCATGGCGAGAAAAAAAGTCCCATCGAGCTCTCCGAAGCCGGACACGTGAACGACGTTGGGGTGGTCGATCAGCGCGGCGAGGCGGGCTTCGTTCAAGAACATGGCGGTGAACGCCGGTGAAGCAGAGAGGTGCGGGAGGATTCGCTTGATGACGAGCTTCTTCTCGAAGCCGCCGGGGCCGGTGCGTTTGGCCAGGAACACCTCGGCCATTCCGCCAGCGCCGAGGCGCTTGAGGAGAGCATACTCTCCGAAGGGGATCCCGCTGCCGATGAGCACGAGCTTACATGAGCGCGTCCAACTTTGGAGTCGGTCGGACGGCTCGATCTTGCCCTCCGCGTTCGCTCCTTCGAGAATGCTGGCGTGACTCCGTCGAGGCCGACGCGCATGGACGGACCGACGGGACGGCCGGGCAAGCATCGCTGGCTCTCGGCCCTCCTTTTCTTGGCTGCGTGCGGGGGGCGAGAGACGCTCGAGGTGAAGCTGCCCGACGACTTCCTGAACGGAGCGGAGACGATCCTCGTGGCGCTCGAGGCGGATGCGAGGATCCTGCAGGTCGGGCTCGCCAGTCCTCGGCTCCGGGACACGAAGCTCCGCGAAATCCTGCCAACGGTCGGGGATTACGACTCAGAGCCCCTCGTGCTCACGGTGGTCAAGTCGGCGCGAACGCTGACCGAGCTCGGGCTCCAGGAAGGACCGCTCGTCGAACCCCCCGAGGGCAGCCTGACTCGCCGAGTCCTACCGCTCTTTGAAGCCACCCCGGGCCTCGGCTCACTCGAGCTCCGAAGGGCTAGCATCACCGGCGAACGTGTGAGTGCGTTCGAGGCGGCGATACCCAGCGAACGCCTGGCGAGGGTCTCGATCGTGATCGACTCTCTCTGCGAGCCTCCCAACCTCTCCGTACGCCACGGAACCAGCCCGCTCGACATCGACGTCAGAGTCGTTGGCATCGTTCCAGACGGACGTATGATCTACGCCGGTTCGAGACTCCGGCGGATCGACGAGGTCTGGGTACGTTCGGGGGTCGTGGGCGGGATAGAGCTCGTAGAGGGGGGGGTGGAGCTCGGGCCTGCCAAGGACCTCCCCGAAACCGTGAGCGTTCAGGCGCTCGAATGGCGAGCTGACTCCTTCGTCGCCTACGACAGCGTGGGCAAGTTCCTCGAGCTGACTCCGGACGGAGAAGTCACTCGAAGCATCCCTGCGACGACTTCGGGTGGGCATCGGATCAGGGTCGGTGCGGACGGAGTGGCGCTGGCCTTTAGCCCCAGTCAAGGGCTCGTGTCGGAGCTATCGGTCGGCTCGACCATCGCCGTTCCCATGACTCACTTCCCACCCGGCGTGCGGGCGCTGGCGCTCGAAAGTCGCGATCGCGTGATCGTGTTTGCGTCAGACTGGACGCTCGGGAATCCGGACACGGGTACCTTCAGCGACGGGGCCCTCTGGTTCTGTGACCGCTCCGAGTGCACACGGTCTTTGGACGTGGAAGGGCCCGTCTTGTGGGCCGACGCCCATGCTGGACCGAACGGTTTCGCTGCGCTCATCAACTCGGACATTCTCATTCATCGCGACGGCGCCTGGCAGACCTTCACCGGGCTGAGTCTCGAGAGCTCGACGATTCCGAAAAATGGAATCGCTCCGGCCGGAGACGGTTATCTCGTCGTGGGAGACGTGGGTTACGCCAATTTTTACACGCCCGAGCAAGGGTGGTGCGACAACGAGCGAGCGCGCCGTATCGTCGGTCGAAATCGCAACCTCGAGCGGCTGAATTACAACCGAGACCTCCCGGGGATCGCGATCGCTTCCGACGGGATAGCCATTCGTTGGTTGCCCCCGCCCGATCCCGCGAATCCACCCCCGGAGCGCGACTTCGAGATTGGAGACGGGTCGGTGCTGACCGCCTTCGAGTACTTCGTCGGGGACTGAGTTTCGTGCGCCGGAAGCTCCGAGGGTTGGCGGGTATCGTGGATCGGCGCGGTCCGGGCACTCCCTATCGCGCGTACGAGTCGCTCCGGTTTTGGGCGACCCGCGATCGCGAAGCGGCCGTTCGCTTTCTCACCGCGCCCTCCGCGCTGTCCCTGGACGAGCGCGTTGGGTTGCTCCTCAGGTTCACGCGAATCACGAACGCGCTGCGCGGATATCATACTCAGGCGGAGATGCTGACCATCTCGTCGGCGATTCTGCGGCATGCGATGCGACCGGAGCTGGCGGTGGTCGAAGCGGGCGTCGCCCACGGATCGAGCACAGCGAAGCTGAGTTGGGTCACCGCGAGGGCCGGTGGCAAGCTCGTGGCGTTCGACAGCTTCCGAGGCATTCCCAAGAACGACGAGGTTCATCAGAATCTGGACGGGCGGACCGTCGTGTTCCGGCAAGGTGCGTTCAGTGGGCGCATCGGCGCGGTGAAGCGGGCCCTCGAGACCTACGGAGCGCCCGGTCACGTGGAGCTCGTGAAAGGTTTGCTCGAAGACACACTCAGCAGACTCACCGGGCACGTGGACGTGGCGATCCTCGACCTCGACCTGTTGTCTTCGACGCGCACGGCGGTGAAGGCGATCTTTCCAAAGATTAGGAGCGGCGGGTCCTTGTTCACTCAGGACGGACATCTTCGTGCGGTCGCGGAGCTGCTCGGCTCCGAGGCGTTCTGGCGCGAGGAGGTCGGAGTCGTGCCCCGGCCCATCGAGGGCCTAGGTACGAAGAAGCTGCTGGAGATCAGACCCCGCTGACGACAGTCAGGGCGCGGCGGCGGCGCTCTCGGAGGTCAAGCTCGACCGAACGGGCGGAGGCAACCCGCGCAAGCGTCGGAGGAATGAGTCGGGGTCGTCCAAGACCAACGCTTTGGCGAGGACTTCGTCCATGTGCTCCAAGGGGATGATGGTGACTTTTTCGAGGACGGCCTTCGGTATATCCGGAAGGTCCTTTTCGTTGTCCTTGGGAATCAACACCGTCGTGATGCCGGCGCGGTGGGCGGCGAGGACTTTCTCCTTCAAGCCGCCGATGGGGAGGATCCGCCCTCGCAGCGTGATTTCTCCGGTCATCGCCAGATTTCGCCGAACCGGGAGGCGAGTCACCGCGGACACGAGGGATGTGGTGATGGTGATTCCGGCGGAAGGCCCGTCCTTGGGCATGGCGCCTTCGGGGACGTGAATGTGAGTATCCGCTTTCGTGTAGAAGTCCCGATCGAGCGCGAGCAAGTCGGCCCTGGATCGAACGTAGCTCATCGCCGCCTGAGCGGACTCTTGCATCACGTCGCCGAGCTTCCCGGTGATGATCAGCTTGCCCTTGCCGGGCATGATCGCGACCTCGATCAGGAGCAACTCACCGCCGACGCTGGTCCAGGCCAGGCCGGTGGCGAGGCCGATCTCGTCTCGGTCTTCCTTGTCTCCGTGGCGGAATTTCTGAATCCCGAGCATTTTTTTTGCGCTTTGCTCGGTGACTCGGAGGTGCTGATCTTTGCCCTTCTTCAGGACCTGGCGAGCCAGTTTTCGCGAGATCGAGGCGATCTCGCGTTCGAGGTTTCGGACTCCAGCTTCGCGAGTGTACTCACGGATGATGGTCTTGATGGCGGGTTCGCCGAAGTCGACGCGGACATCCTTGAGCCCGTTGGCTTCGAGCTGCTTTGGGACGAGGTACTGCTTGGCGATGGCGACTTTTTCGAGCTCGGTGTAGCCCGAGAGCTTCAGGATCTCCATGCGATCCTGGAGGGGCACAGGGATGCCTTGGGTGGTGTTCGCGGTGGCCAGGAAGAGGACTCTCGACAGATCGTAGTCCAGGTCGAGGTAGTGATCGCTGAAGGTATGATTCTGCTCGGGATCGAGGACTTCGAGGAGCGCCGAGGCAGGGTCGCCGCGGAAGTCGGTCGACATCTTGTCGATCTCGTCGAGCAAGAAGAGGGGGTTGTTGGCGCCCGCGCGCTTCAAGGACTGGATGATTTTGCCGGGCAGCGCGCCGATGTAAGTTCGGCGGTGACCCCTGACTTCGGCTTCGTCGCGGACGCCGCCGAGGGAGATGCGCACGAACTTGCGATTCATGGCTCGGGAGATCGATCGTGCGAGTGAGGTCTTTCCGACTCCGGGTGGGCCCACGAGGCAGAGGATCGGTCCCTTCATGCGGCCGACGAGGGCCTGCACGGCGAGGTATTCGACGACCCGTTCTTTCACTTGCTCGAGGCCGTAGTGGTCTTCGTCGAGGACTTTTTCGGCGTGGTCGAGGTCGAGGTTGTCGTCGGTGAACTCACCCCAGGGGAGGGCGAGGATCCAGTCCAGGTAATTTCGAACGACGGTGGCTTCAGCCGACATCGGCGGCATCATGCGGAGCTTCTTCAGCTCGGAGCGCGCTCGGGACTCGGCGTCTTTGGAGAGTTTCTTGGCGGCGATTCGCTCCTCGAGCTCGGTGAGCTCGTTTTTGAACTCATCCCGCTCCCCGAGCTCCTTCTGGATCGCCTGCATTTGCTCGTTGAGGTAGTACTCCTTCTGAGTACGCTCCATCTGCTTTTTGACGCGGGTGCGGATCTTCTTCTCGACCTGGAGGATTTCGATCTCACCCTGCATGAGCTCGTGGAGTTTTTCGAGGCGGGCTCGAGGGGAGGCCGTCTCGAGGAGCGACTGCTTGTCCGGGAGCTTCAGAGAGAGGAACCCGGTGATTGTGTCGGACAGGCGCGAGGGCTCTTCGATGCGATGAACCGCGGCGCTCGCGTCGGGCGGGACGCGTTTGTTGAGTTTCGTGTAGGTCTCGAAGGTCGCGCGCACCGATCTCATGAGCGCTTCGACTTCGATGCCGAGCTCCTCGGGCTCGGCGAAGGGTTCGATCTCGACGCGAAAGGCATTCGTCGCGCTGAGGAAAGACTTGATTCGCGCGCGCCGCTTGCCTTCCACGATCACCTTGACGGTTCCGTCCGGGAGGTGAAGCAGCTGCACGATCGCGCCGATGGTGCCGATCTCGAAAATGTCTTCGGGGATCGGTTCGTTCGTCTTTGCCTTCTTCTGGGCTGCGAGCAGGATCTCGCGGCTTTCGCGCATGGCCTCGCCGAGCGCGTTCACTGACTTTTCGCGCCCAACGAACAGCGGCACGACTTGGTGTGGAAAGACGATGATGTCGCGGAGCGGCAGGAGAGGGAGCACGGTCGGTCGCCGACCACCTTCACGCCGAGAGCCTTCGCCGGCCATTGGCCGATGCTCCCATCGCCTGGGCGTGGGCGCAACGTTCTAAATCAGTTCGAGAATCTCATCCGATGCGCCGAAGGCTCGGCGGCGAGACACTTCTCGAGCTCGAGTCATTTGCCTTCGAACGCGAACTCGAAGCGCAGAACTTTGCCCTTCTCTACGTTCACGTCCATCTCGGTCTCGTCCTCCCCGTGGACCAGGCGGACCTCGTGTTTCCCGGGTCGAGTTTCCGTGACGCTCAAATCGCCAGCGGTACCGATCTTCTTTCCGTCGAGGTAAATCACGACTTCTTTGGGCGCGACGACCCACTCGATCCCTGTGGCGGCCTTCTTCGTGGCGGGTGCCTTCTCGGGTCCAGCTACGGCGACGGAGCCGCCAGCCAAAAGGGAGAGAGCGACGGGGAGGGCGAACAGGGTGCGAGTCAGGGTGCGAGTCCAAACGGTTTTCATGGTTCCTCCGGGAGCCCGCTGGGGGCGTGGGCTTCGACGCCGCAGCAGGACGAGGCATTCAGCGCGCGGCGTCCTCGACTGTTGCTCGAAACCTTCACTTTCCCACATATAGCACATGTGCCGACCCTAGTAAGCATCGACGGTCAGAGTGTACCCCTCGAAGACGCGGTGATTTCGGTCTTTGACCGCGGTTTCCTGTACGGAGATTCAGTTTACGAGGTCATTCGAGCCTATCGGAGCGTGCCCTTCGAGCTCGATCGACACCTCGAACGACTCGCGAGCTCGGCGGAGCGGATCGGCATGCAGCTGCCGGTGTCGCTGGCGCAGCTCGGCGAGGAGACGCGGCGCGCGATCGAGGAGAGCGGCGAGCCCGAAGCGTACGTTCGCGTGGTGGTCACGCGGGGGGCAGGCGCGATCGGTCTCGATGTCGCGCTGGCAGAAGCGCCGCGAAGGCTCGTGTTCGTCGAGCATGTCGAGAAGAAGCGGCCTCCGCGCGCCGCCTACGAGGACGGGGTGAAGCTGGCGATCGTGGGTGTGTTTCGCAACCTCCGGGAGGCCATCGATCCAGCAGCGAAGACGGGCAACTACCTCAACTCGGTGCTCGCGCTGGCGGAAGCCAAGAAGCGCGGAGCCTACGAAGCCTTGATGTTGGACCACCGCGGGATGGTGACGGAGGGTGCGTCGTCGAATGTGTTCGTGGTGTTCGACCGACTGCTGCTGACGCCTCCGCTCGAGGTCGGGATCCTGGCCGGCGTGACCCGACACGTCGTGCTGGAGCTCGCGCCGACGATCGGCGCACGAGCCATCGAAGCTCCATTGACGCCGAAGGTGATCGGGGACGCCGACGAGTGTTTCATCACTTCGACGATTCGCGAGATCGTGCCTGTCACGCGCATCGACGATCGAACGATCGGCGACGGTCGTCCGGGCCAGCTCACGAGTGTCTTGCGCTCCTCGTACGCGGCGCGAGTGGAATCGGCGACTCGTTGACGTTGCTAGTTGCTGCGTGCGTCGGCTGGAAGCTCTCCTTTCGCCAACGAAGCGAGGGCCGCTCGAAGGGACGTGGAGGGACCACGAAAACCGACGGTCTCTGCTCCGTCATCGAGCAGGACGAGATCGGCGGGCTCGTGCCTCGCAAGATGAGCTTCGCTCGCAGCGAGCATCGAGGTCTCCGCGCCCATGGCGGCGATGGCGAGCGCGGCTCGGAGCGAGCTCGGGAGGGACTTGTAGATCACCAGGATTCTGCGTCCCGCGACCGCATCGACGGGACCCTTGCGCGACAAGGCGCAGGGGATCTCGGCGACCAGCGAGACGGACTGCGCGTCGGTCGAGGCGCGGGTCGTGCCGCCGAGCGCCTGCACGATCTTCGACACGACGAGCAGCCCCAGCCCCTGCGTGTTCTGTCGTGCGCCTCGTTCCCAGAACGGCGTGAAGAGCTGGAGCGCATCGACGGGTGGAGTCGGGTCCGGGTACTGAAGCGTGAAACGAACGACCTCGAGCGAGAGGTCGACCTCGGCGAGCAATGAGACGGGCGTTTTGCGCGGGCCGGACAACGCGTGTCGGATCAGGCATTCGGCGATCCGCGAGAGCACGGTCCGATCGCTGTAGACGGTGACGGGACCCGGGCGCGCTTCGACACGGAGCTCGATTTTTTCAGCGCGGGCTTGGGGGCCCAGCGAAATCGTGAGTGCCTGAGCGACGTGTTGGAGATCGCAAGGACCGAGCTTTGGGCGCAATCGACCGCTTTCGGCGCGGGCCAGATCGGAGAGATCTCCCAACAACTCGAGCTGCCGTCGACCCGCGTCTCCGATGCGACGAATCTGGTCGACCCATTCTCCGTGAACGGCGCCAGGTGTTTGAAGGATGAGATCGGAGAGCGCGATGACAGGAAAGAGGGCCGCGCGCATCTCGTGAACCAAGGTTCCGAGGAGCTCACTGGAGAACATCGAAGGACGAGGGTCGGGCTCGGACACCGATCCGACGAAGCCCACGATGCGCTGGGGCCTGCCTTCGAGGTCATAGGCGAAGCGGATCTCTTCGTGAAGGTCGACGCTGTCGTTTTCGCCGCGGTTGTAGCGATAAGTGAGCGAGGCGCTGCTCTTTCGCTCGGCCAGCGACTCGGCGAGAGCGCGCCGCACGCGGTGTCGATCTTCGGGTCCGAGCCCGGCCTCGCGGAGCGTGGTGATGTCGACGCCCGGCGCTCGCCCGAAGAGCGCACGAGATCCTACGCCGATGATCTCGAGGCGCCCGTATCCGTCCGCGACCCAAGGAACACCGGGCAGGGCCGTAGACAGCTCGAGGAGGGCGCTGCGGGTTCGTTCGAGCGCGGACGTTCGCGCGCGCAACGCGGCGCGAGCTCCGAATCCGTCGAGCATTCCGAGCAACCACCCCGAGAGAGAGCCAAGGACCTTTCCGAGCCGTTCGTCGAGGATGCCAGCGGATCGCGCGTAGAGCTCGAGCACGGCGGCGTCTTCGAAAGGGACTTGGAGCGTCACCTCGAGGGCGGGCAGCACGTCGTGACCCGATCGATGCGCCGCGCTCAACCGGCCGGGCAGGAGCGCGGGCTTCTTTCTACGGATGGCTTCGGCGATGCCGCTGGTGTCCGCGTCGAGCTCCTTGGTGCCGACCAAGAAGCGCGCGCGGCCGCTCGGGAGTGGGACGAAGGCTTGCTTCGAGCTGCTGTCGGATTCTACGAAATCACCGCGTACGAAGAGCAGGCCATTGGCCGCGCGGGTCTGACCAACGAGCCTTCGAACGAGCTCCTCAGAAAAACTTTCGAGGTTGTCGGCCTCGCCTGCGCCGAGTGACAGCTCGAGTAGCAGCGACAAGTCCTGAAGCAAGTCGGTCAAGCCACTCCCACGACGATCGTCTTGTTGTGCATCTCGATGAGATCGCCGCTCGACGCGATCTCTCCGATCGTGAGCGCCCCGCTCACGGGGACGCCGACGGCCTCGCGGACTCTCCGGAGCTCCTCGCCGAACCGAGCCTTCAGCGCGTCCGATCGAGACACGCAGTCCGCGACGAAAGCGCGAGAAGGGTCGTTTACGCCCGCTGCTGCGGTTTTTGCTGCGGACTCTGCTGCGGCGATCAGCCGATCGGGATCGGAGTTGAGGACGACCACGATCGAGTGCTTTGGCACGTCTCCGAGCGTGAGCAAGCCGCCTTCGGAGTCCAACGCGAACGGATCTCGCACGATGAGCTCACCCCCGAGCTTCACGATCGCGAGCGGGAAGTGTTTGGCGGTCTCGAAGAAGCGACTGCCGAGGTCGGGCCGGCGTCCAACCTCGGCCAAGACCCTCTCGTACACGTCGATCGCGGGCACCCAGTCGAGCGAGAGCACCCTGCCGCCCGCGGTCTCGGTGGCGAAGAAAGGCCCCGCCATCTTCTGCCATCCGTGCGCGACACACACGGAGGTCACGCGATCGATACGAAGCGCGATCCCTGCTCCCACAGGGAGGAGCTCGTTCTCCGTGAAGAGACAGGGCGCCCGCACGAAGTCGCCGAACCCTGCACCGCCTCCAATGGCCTCCACGCCGGCGTGGAAGTGTCCGTGCAACATCTCGAGAAACGCGCCCGCGTTCGGGCCGGCGAAGCCGTCGATGAAGACGAGCGCGGTGTGCGAGCGCGCCGTGTCGGCGGCGAAGACCAAGCTGCGCGTGACCGATTCGAGCGTCGGTCGGGGACACGCGAAATCGCGAATGACGACACGACGGCTCGGCGCGTCGATGGCCAATGCCAACGCGCCGTGCCACAGGAGCTGAGAGTCGTGGATCAGTCCCGGAAACATGCCCCCTACGACGGGCACAGGCGACGCGCCGAGCGCGTTGACGAAGTCACCGATGTCCGCTGCACGGGCCGCGGCCATCAACACCACGACGGCTGATGGCGCTCTGTCCGAAGCGAGCGACGAGACCATGCCGAGGACCGCCTCCGGAGTCGGCTCCGGAACGAACGCGGCCCGGTCGAACATACGCCCACCCTACGGAAACGGACCCTCGCGGGCGACTGTGCCAAAACCCTTTTCGCGTCAAGGACTAGCGATCTCTGCGCTCGGGCGGCTGGCTCTTCTTGGACTCCAGACGTCTGGCCTGGGCTTCCGCCGCTACTCGCAACAAGGGATTACCGATCGCGACCGTGGATCGATCCGTTCGAACCGAAAGCGCACCACGCGTCTTCGCGAGTCCCATGAAAACTTGCTGCGCCGAGACAGGGGATTCGAGCGAAGGAAGGCTCGGTGTCCAGCGCCCGTCCGAGCCCAAAGACCAACTCCCCATGTCGTCCGCGAGCTCCGTCGCAAGGATCTCCTGCAGCACGCGATCGAACAGCTCCGCGGACAAGATCGGGAAGCCGACCTCGACCCGACGATCGAGGTTGCGAGGCATCCAGTCGGCGCTGGACATGCGAAGCTCGGACTTGCCGCCATTGTGCCAGTAGTAAACGCGCGCGTGCTCGAGAAAGCGCCCGATGATCGATCGGACGTGGATGTTCTCGCTCAACCCCGGGATCCCGGGCCGCAAGCAACAGATCCCTCGAATGATGAGGTCGACCCGAACGCCTGCTTGGCTCGCGCGATAGAGCGCTTTGATCATCGCGGGGTCCACGAGGGCGTTCATCTTTGCGATGATCTTGGCCTCGCGGCCCGCTTGCGCATGTCCGATCTCGCGTTCGATGAAGCCGAGCACACGAGCCCGCATGTCGAACGGCGCCACGACGAGGTGGCTCATCGGAGGCAAGTCGCCGTAGCCTGTGAGCACGTTGAACAGGAGCATCGCGTCGCGCGTGAGGTCTTCGTTCGCGGTGAGCAGCGAGAAGTCGGTGTACGCGCGAGCGGTAGAAGGGTTGTAGTTGCCGGTGGCGATGTGAAGGTAACGCTTGAGCCCGTCGCCTTCGCGACGAATCACGAGCAGCAGCTTCGCGTGGGTTTTGAAACCGATCAGCCCGTAGACCACGTGCACGCCGGCCTTCTCGAGCTCCTGAGCCCACTTGATGTTCGCGGCCTCGTCGAAGCGAGCCTTCAGCTCCACGAGGGCAGTGACCTGTTTGCCGTTTTGCACGGCGCGCGCGAGCGCACGAACGATGGGGCTCGATCCGCCGGTTCGGTAGAGCGTCTGTTTGATCGCGACGACGCTGGGGTCGTCGGCCGCCGCGTCGGCGAAGTCGACGATGTGCTGATACGACTCGTACGGATGGTGAATCAGCACGTCTCGCTCGGCGATCGCGCGGAACGGATCCCGCTGAAAACGCAGCCTCTGTACGGTCGCCGGAACAAAGGGTCGATCCTTCAGGTCGGGTCTATCGAGCGCTTCGTAGATCTTTGCGAGATCGTTGGCCGCGAGCAGAGGCGCCCGGTGAACATGGCGTTCTTCGACGTTCAGGAGCGCGCACAAGGTCGAGGTGATCTCTGCGGAGCCACTTGCTTGGAGCTCCAAGCGAACCGCGGCGCCACGATCGCGTCGGCGGAGCATCTGCTGAATCGTCGTGAGGAGGTTTTCGGCTTCGTCTTCTTCGTAGTCGAGCTCCGCGGCGCGCGTGACCCTGAACGGGCACGCCTCGACCACGCGATGGCCTGGGAACAGCTCGCTGGCCCGCATCGCGATCACGACCTCGAGACCGACGAAGGTCGCACGACCGTCGGGGAGCGAGACGCGAAGAAAGCGCGAAAGCACGGCAGGGACCTGGACGATGGCGAGCAGCGGACCTTCGGCTTCGTCGAGCCTCGAGCGGTTGGGGGCGGCCTCGAGCCTCAGCGCGATGTTGAGGCTGCGATTTCTAAGATGAGGGAACGGGTGGGTCGGATCGACCGCGATGGGCGTGAGGACCGGGTGGACCTCCCGAAGGTAGTGGTCGTGAATCGGCGCCTCGAGCTCTGGCCTGGAGCTCAGAGGGTTCGTGAGCACCTCGACTCCCTCCGCGGCAAGCTGCGGAAGGAGCTGCGCGAACAGGATCTCGGCGATCCGACGGCTCGTCTCCGTCGTCTTCTGGCCGATGGCTTCGAACAGGTCGCGTGGACCTCGGCCGTCCGCGCTCTCTTCGGGAGGTCCAAGTCGACCGTGAATGCGGGCGATGATGTTGGCCACGCGGACCATGTAAAACTCATCGAGATTCGACGAAGCGATCGCGACGAAGCGAAGGCGCTCGAGGAGCGGTACGTCCGCTCGCTCAGCGGTCGCCAGCACCCGAGCGTTGAAGTCCAGCCAAGAGAGCTCGCGGTTTAGGTACAGCGAGGGATCGGAGAGGTCACTCATCGCGCGGGATCGATCAAACCGATCGCGCCGGTGTGCGCCAAGAGCAATCCGAGGCGCGCGGCCAATCGTCGCTCTTCACTTCCTCCCGGGAAGCAATCCAAGAACTGAGCGACCGTGCGACCAGCCCGAAGCTCCCTCAAGACCGGCGCGGCCGAACGCCGCAACCGCATCGAGCGCGCGACCTTGGGCAAGCCGGGCATCAGCGCGAGCGCTCGCGTCGATACTGGTCTCAACGCCGCCTCGATGTCCGCGTCACCCCACGCGAGCGCAGATGCGTGACCCACGAGCTCGAGCGGGCTCTTCGCGATCAAATCACCCACTGGCGCTGGCGCCACCTCGAAGCTGAAACCCGGCGTCGTGATCTCGTCGAGCGCGACGATGGTCCGCATGACCTCCACGGCCAGCGCTCTGCGAAGCGGCAGCAGCTGGCTCGGCTTGATGCCGCGCTCGGCCTCCAGCACTTGAACGAGCGGCTGCTCGCGCAGCGCCACGAGGCGAAGCGCATCCATGATCTGGGAAGGTTCGGAGATCAGCTCGCTGGCCGCCAGCGCGGTGGCGAGCTGGTGATTGGGAGCGGAGCTCGTGACCCGAAGGATGCCGCCGGCCCCGAACCACAGTCCGGCCCGCCGCTTGGGCCGCTCCACCACGAAGCGCCCCGTGAAGCCCGAAAGGCCGAGCAAGGCCAACGCGCCGAGCAGCGTGTTGACGCCGCCCTTTTCCGCGGGCTGTTCGATCGGTCGCAGGTCGGACGCGAAATCGAGCTCGGCCAATCGCGCAAACCGAGCCACCGGAAGCCAGTGCCGCCGATCGACCGAGATCGCATCGACCGCAGGCTCGCTGCGCGGATCGATCGCTCGCACGAGATGATAGAGGCTCGAAACCGCGAGCACCTCACGGCTCGTGTGCACGAAGAGCGAGCGGTCCGGAAACTCTCTGAGCGCGATCGCCGAGCACTGATCTTCGTCTGGAACGATCCCAGGGATGATCGACGTCTTTCCCCGTCGGAAAGGCTCCTCGGCCTTCTCGAACTCGACGCTCGCCGCCACGATCGGCGCCTGTACCTGCGGCTCGGTGGGCGCTGGCGAGGCTACCTTGGCGGGCGGCTGCGTCTGTCCTTTGTCGAGGAACTCCAGGACCTGCGCGATCGGCGCGGGCCCGAGTCGCAAGCTGTGAATCCGCGCGATCGAATCGATCGCGCGCTCCATCTCCCGGGCCGAAGCGAAGCGGTCTTCTCGACGAATGGCGACGCCCTTGAGCACGAGCGCGTCGAGCTCTTGCGGTACGTCGGGGCGGTGCCGTGAAGGCGGCGGTCGGTCGTTCTGACACACCGCCAACATCGTCTTGAACTCGTTCTCACCCGAGAAGAGCCGCCGCTGCGTGAGGAGCTCCCAGAGCACGACGGAAGCCGAAAAGACGTCCGAACGACCATCGAGCGGGAGCGATCGGATCTGCTCGGGCGACAAATAGCCGATCTTGCCGCGAACGAGCCCCGTTCGCGTCTGGCTCTTACGCCCGCGCGCGCGCGCGATCCCGAAGTCCGCTAGCTTCACTTCGCCGACCCGCGACAAGAACACGTTCGAGTGCGTCACGTCGCGATGCACGATCTCGAGCGGATGCCCATCTTTGCCGCGTGCTTCGTGGGCAAAGGCCAACGCTCGGCAAAGGTTGCGAGCGATCGAGAGAGCGAAGTCGACGGGCAGCCAGTATCGCGCCCGCGCGGCCATCGCGAGCACCCAACGGAGATCTCTACCGTCGATGTACTCGAGCACCATGAACGCGCGGCCGTTCGCGTCGGTGCCGTACTCGAGCAGTTGAACGATCGACGGATGGGTGAGGTGCGCGGCGAGCTGGGCCTCCTCGATGAACATCTCCACGCTGGGTCGATCCGCGGAGAGCTCCTCGGAGAGCTGTTTGATCGCGACGATCTTGCCCACGCCTGGGGGCTCGACTCGTCGAGCGCGAAAGACCTCGGCCATGCCACCAGTGCCGATCTTGTCGAGGACTTCGTAGGAGCGGACGCGAGGCGGGGGCATCTGCTGGGCAGAGTGTACACAAGACCAGGCGACAAGGCAGCTTGGCGACGAACGATCGACGATCTCTAGGGTTGCACGCGGGTCGGTGGTCGCACAGTGTTCACGCGTGAGCGAGCCGCTCCGGTCCCTCTCGATCGAGGCGTTGCTCGGCGGAACGGGGCTCGCGGCGCGTGTCCACGACGCTTGGGAACATCGCGAACCTCAGCTCGACATGGCCCGTCGGGTGCTCTCTGCGCTCATGGACACTCCCCAAGTCCTCGCCGTGGAGGCGCCTACCGGTGTCGGAAAAACGCTGGCGTACCTCGTGGCGGCGGCCGTGTCGCAACGCAGCGTGCTCGTTGCCACGCACACGAAGACCCAGGAACAGCAGATCATCGAGAAGGATCTTCCGCTGCTCGCCCAACTGCTCGCGCATACCGGCGTCGAGGTGGTTCGAGCGTCGCCGGACGGGCCCGTCGCTTCGCCGCGTAGGCTTCGGTTCGCGGTCATGAAAGGCCGGGCCAACTATCTGTGCCGGCACCGCCTCTCCAAACGCCTGAGCGAAGAGCGCCTCACCCTCTTTGGACGGAGTCCGCTGCAGGTGGTCGCGGACTGGAGCGAGCGGACGGACACCGGCGACCGCGCGGAGCTCGGGGAGCTTCGAGAAGACGACTCGTTTTGGAGCTCGATCGACGCGCGCTCGGAGGTGTGTGTCGCCACCCGCTGCTCGCTGTATGAAAGCTGCTTCGTCGTCCGCATGAAACGCGCCGCCGCCAACGCCGATCTCGTCATCGTCAACCACCACCTGCTGCTGTCCGATCTCGCCCTCTCTGAAGCCGTACCCTTTGGAGGCGTAGGGCTCGGGCGTGTCGTTCCGCGCGCGGAGGCGCTGGTCGTCGATGAAGCTCACGCGCTCGAGGAAGCAGCGGTCACGTTCTTCGGTGGCGAGCTCTCGCGAGCTCGCATCGATCGGCTCGCGAGCGACGTGGAATCCTACGCGGACCAACGCCTCGGCTTGGGACTCCCGCTCGTCGAAGCGGCGCGAACCGTGTCCCGGATCTGCGTTCGCTTGTTCGACTCGCTTCCGCCCTCGATCGACGAAGAACGCCGGAGTTTCTTCGTGGGAGACGCGTCCTTGGCCGACACGCGTGAGCTCGGACGCGAGGCGGAAGCCGCGTTGCTCCTGCTCTCTGATCGCTTGGGTCGAATCGATCCCGTCGCCGAGGCTCTCGCCCTACGCGCAGAGAGATTTGCCGAAGCCATGATCTTCGTCCTGGAAGCCAAGGATTCGAGCTTTGCCTACTACGCAGAGCGCGAGCGGGCCGGAGGGACACTCGGCGCGCTCCCCGTGGAGGTCGGTTCCATCCTTCGACACTCCCTCTTCGGCGCGTTCCCACGGGTTGTGCTCACGAGCGCGACCCTCGCCACGGGCGATCCTCGCGACGGTTTTGGCTACTTTCTCTCGGGTGTCGGCGCGCCTCCCGACGCGCACTCCGTGCGCCTCGAGTCCCCCTTCGATCTACTGTCTCAGGCCGCTCTCTACCTTCCCCGAGATCTGCCCGAGCCCGATCGGGCGGCCTTTCTCGAGGCAGCGACCGATCGGATCGAAGCGCTCGTCGACCTGGTCGGCGGCGGCGCCTTCCTCCTCTTCACCAGCCACCGCGCGCTCGAAGCCGCCCACCGCCTCCTCGCTCCGCGACTGCGCCATCCCATTCTGGTGCAAGGCGATGCGCCGAAATCCGAGCTCCTTCGGAGGTTCGTGGAGCGTCGTCCCGCGGTCCTGTTCGCGACGGCTTCGTTCTGGGAAGGCGTCGACGTGCCCGGCGATCCGTTGCGCCTGGTCGTGGTGGACCGACTTCCTTTCGCCTCGCCCCAAGACCCGCTCGTGCGCGCGCGAATACGAAGCCACGAAGAGCGCGGAGAAGACCCGTTCGCCTCGTTTCAACTTCCGAAGGCCGTGCTTCGATTGAAGCAAGCGTTCGGCCGTTTGATCAGAACGCAGAAAGATCGTGGCATCGTGGCGGTGCTCGATGCCCGCATCACCAAGCGCACCTACGGCCGCGCGTTTCTCGACGCGCTCCCAGGTTCGCGCATCGACTCCTTCGCGAGCCTCGAAGACTGGTGGCGAAGGGACGCTCCGAACGATTGAGTCACTAGGCCCGTACGAAGAATACAACGGTTGCTTCACGGTGCCTTCGATGGGCTCGGCTGTTTCGATATCTCTTCGGCGAAGAAAGCGGCGAACGATCGGCCTGCGACGCCTTCGACCGACAGGCGAAATTGATCGGTGCTCAAAGCATCTTCGCGACCCGAGATTTGGCGCAACACGTCGTCCAGGCTCTTGGTGTTGCTCGTGGCCGCTCGGATCTCCCGATCGAGGTTGGCGAGCACTTGAACTGCGCGTCCGGTCATCGCTCCGTTCGCGGGTCCGCTCGTCAGCGTTCCGGCCTTCTTCGCCCGTTTGATCTGGGCGGCGAGCGCTTCCTTCCGTCGCGCATCGGTCAGTCCCCCTGCTCTATACAAGAGCTCGATCGAATAGAGCTCCGCGAGCCCCTCCACGAACCAGTCGCCGTCTTCAGACGCTTGAGCTTCCGACGCCACGTGGACGAGCTCATGGAGCAGCGGGCTCGAACCATCGTCTTCGACGAGCGGCCGGTCTCGATGCAAAAACAGTGAGGCGGGCGCCGACAGACCTCCGCGCCACATCGGATCTCCAGCTCCTACGATCAACAGTCGAGGTGGCAGCCTGCCGAACAACTTGACGACTTCAGGCATGGTCCATCGAAGGAACGACAAGATCTCCTGCCGATGAAGCCCTCGCGTCTCGGGCGCCGCTACGGTGACGTCGACGTCCCCGATCCGTTCCGACGAGGATCGAATCCGACCGGCCATGATCCAACCGGTCGGTCGCGCAAACGCTCGGTCGCTCGTAGGGAGCACGAACACGTCGGGTGCTCCCTTCTTTCGCTTGTACGGCGTCTCGACGTCCCAGCCCTTGGGCAACGTGAAACGAAGCTCGGCGCGGCCGCTCGCGTCTTTCTTTCGTCGCGCTTTGATGCGCGGGATCAAGTCGTCGCCGCGAAACAACGCCCACTCGCTCGCACAACGCGCGTCATAACTCTGGTCGTTGCGGGTGTGCTCGATCCGCGTCGAGAACCTCAGCACACCCTGCTCGGTCGGAGGCGACCAGGTCACGAGCCCAGACTCCTTCACGTCGACCAGGCCGTCCCCGCTGAAGTCGAGGTGCTGGCCCGGAGTGGCGGTGAGCTCGACTCTCGCGATCCGCCCACGGTTCTCGAGCTGGATCTCGACCTTCGCGAGCCGCTCGTTGGGTACGAGCCGCACGTCGTAAACGATCCGAAAGCGGTCCTTCCGTCGAGGCTCGGCGCGCGCCACTCCGCCGTCCGCCACCGCGCTCGCCGGGCCCGAATCGGCAGGCAACGGTCCCCCATCGGGCGAGCCGATCGAGAGCAATGTCAGAACGACGATCACCAGCGCTCCATCCTCAATCCCATCCTGCCGACAGATCACGGGCGATCGCGATCCGCTCTTCGGTGTCCGCCACCTCACCTCGACGTGCCAAGAGCTCGTCGATGGCATCCAGCCGCGGTACCAACCCCGCCGAGTTCGAGATTTGAATCGCGAGCCCCGGCCGGGCGTTCAGCTCCAAGATCACTGGACCCTGATCTCGATCGACGACGACGTCCGCGCCCAAGTAGCCAAGCCCAGTCGAGTCGCTGGCCCGCACCGCGATCTCGAGCACGCGGTCGAACGATGGAATGGGACGTCCAAGGAGCGGCACCGGATGGTCGGGGTGCTGTGACACGCCATGACCGCGGTGCACCGCATTCACCGTCACTCCACGTCCCAACGAGATGCCAGCCCCCACCGCACCCTGGTGTAAGTTGGCCCGGCCTCCGGACTCACGTGTGGGAAGCCGTGCCATACTCATCACAGGAAATCCGCGGTACACGATGACTCGAATGTCCGGAACCCCATCCGTCGATACCGATTCCAGCTCCGGATGAACGTGGAGCAGCTCCTCGGCCATCACGAAGTCATGATCTCCTCCGAGCGCGTACAGTCCGGCCAAGATGCCCGCGGAGTGATAACTCAGGTCGGAGACACTCAGATGCCGTCCTCCGCTGCGCCTGAACCCATCGCCTTCGCGCGCCACGACGATGACGATCCCGTTTCCCATGGCCCCGCGGACAGGCTTGAGCGCGAAGGAATCCCGCGCCAGCAATGCCTCGAACAAGCCGTCGAGCTCGAAGTAGTGTTCGGCCTTGGCGATCAGCAGCGGGACCGGAATTCCGGCCGCCAAACAGAGCCGCTTGGTGAGCAACTTGTTGTCGACCATCGGGTAACGAGCGCGCTCGTTGCGTCGAAGCATGTAATCGACGTTTCTTCGGTTGATCCCCAAAATCCCCGCGCGACGCATCTTGTCGAGTCTCGAGATCACGGCGCGCGCCGCCTCGCCCGCCTCGCCAAGATCTCTTTCGCGAGCGAGCCGAATCGCAGCACCTCGAGGAAGCGAAATCCGGTGTAACCACCCACGAAGACGAGGGTTCCGATCACCGACAACACCAACTCAGGGAACCCGAACATCAGGTGCGCCAGGACGTCGCTCCTGAAGACGGGGTAGATGGCGAGCGCGGTGAGGGAGGTCCAGCCCGCCTGAGTGAGTGCGTTTCGATAGCCTTCCTCCTCGATCGTCAGCGTGACGCGCTCGATGAGCGTCGAGATGATCACCAGCGGGAACAGCACACTTCCAAAGAGGTCCCTGATCTCGAAGTGATCGGCCACGAGCGTGGCCGCTGCCATAGAAAGCACCACCACACTCAGGATGATGCTGAGCCTCGGGACGACGAGTAGGTGGAGGCGATCCAGGATCTGGCGAGTCGCGATTCCGAGCGTGAGGACGGCGATCAGAAGCCCGAGGCCGAGGGTCAGCCCAGTGTGGCCGAGGGCCATCGCGACGAGGACCGGAAGGAACGTGCCGTAGGTCGGGACTCCGAGGACGTTTCTAAAGACCGCGAGCACCAGCGCGCCGACGGGCAAGCGCGTGAGCATTCGGAGCGACTCCTGAGTTCGTCCGGGCAGCCGATACAAAGAGACCGCCGAGAAGGTGCGGCTCTCCGGGACCATCATCTGCGCGAGCTGTTTGGGAGAAAGACTCTCCTCGAGGGCATGATAGCGATATTCGAGCGCCTCCACGTCGCTCGCCCACACGAGCTCGTCGCCCGCTCCGAGGTGAAGCACGTCCTCGGGTCGCTCGGCGAAAAACGGCACGCTCGGCGAAAAGGGAACCCATCGGCCCCCGAGCCTCGCCTCCACGAAATGCTCCTCGAGCGGCGGACGATCCGAACGGAGTCGAAGGCCTGGAACGGTCCGGGCCGGAATCTTCGCCGCGCGAAGCAGCGTCGCCACCAATCGCGCCTTCCCCAAGGAGCTCCCCTCCCGCTCGTGAAGCGCCATCAGCGCGTCATCCGTCGCCGCCTCCACCGTCGTGACCTCGCGACTCACGAACGCGAAGATCGACCGAAGTCGGCCCGATGGGTCGTCCTCTCCCGCCAAGCCGAGCTCCGACAGCGCCTTGAGCACCTCCAAAGACTCGGTGGGCAACCCAGAGGTGGGTTCCATGAAGCGCGCCATCTTCGGATCGAGCGCGGTCAAGTCAGGCGCGTCCGGAAGCTCGAACTTCTCGCCCGTGAGTTGGGCGTGAAAAGAGTAACTCAGCCGATGAAGGCCACTCATCCGGCCCGAGAAAGTCCCCGTTCGCTGTCCATCCTCGGTCTTGATCGTGAGCGTCAACCGGTCGGAGGCCGAGGCTTCGTCGAAGACGATCTGGCCGTTTCGTGTCGACGGGAGAGCCATTCGAATCGTGCCACGACCGCTTCCCCGCGTCGTCACCTCCACGTCGACGCGCCACAGGCCCTTTGGCCGCGATGGAAGCAACGGGAGCCCAAGCCCGAAGAGCTTGAACGAGAAGATGGAAAGACCGGCGGCGATCAAGGCAGCGCCTGCGAGCGCGACACGCGAGTTCAACTCACCAACCCCTCAGCGAATGCACAGGATGACGAGTCACCTTCAGTCGACGACCGGTCCGCCTTCACCCGCCGCCAAGGGCCGCGCCGAAGAAGATGGCCTCTTCGAAGGCGTACCCTCCCGCTCGACGACCGGAGCGATCTTCTCGATCCTCAGGCGCGAAGCCCTGCGTCGTGAAATTTCGACCACCGTGAGCCTGAAGCTCTCCACGTCGACGGTGTCACCTTTCTTCGGAAGTCGCCCCAACCGAGAAACGACGTACCCACCAATCGTGTCCGAGTCCCCGAGATTCGCGACACGCAAAAAATCCGCGGCCTCCGGCAACGACAGGCTCCCCGACATCTCGAACAGATCCTCACCCAACTTCTTCACGTCCGGCTCGGCCTTGTCGAACTCGTCGTGAATCGGCCCCACGATCTCCTCGAGCGCGTCCTCGAGGAACGCCAACCCAACGGCCGTGCCGTGCTCGTCGACCACTACCGCGCTGTGATTCTGAGATCGCTGGAGCTCCAAAATCAGCACACCGAGCGGTTGAGAGTCCGGTACGTGCACTGTCGGCCGGGCCAGCTTCTTCAAGTCCGGAGTATCTCCGCGAAGCAGATGCGAGACTACGTGCTTGGTGTGAATGATGCCGACGACCGAATCCAAGTCGGACTCACACAGCGGAAATCGAGAGTGCCCACTCTCTCGAATGATCTTCATGTTCTCCTCGATCGGACGACCCATGGACAGATGCACGACGTCTACTCTCGGCACCAAGATGTGCCGAACCTGAAGCTCCACCAAACCCAGAATGTTCTGTGCGAGCTCTCGCTGACGATACGTGATGTGACCGGCCCGGGCCGACGACATGATGATCGAGCCAAGCTCGTGAACGCTCGGCGACTGCTCGTGATCCGTACTCTGCGGAATTCCGGCGATGCGCAACATCCCATTCGAGATCGCATTCACCATGTGGATGATCGGTGCAAAGACCGCGGCGAAGATCCGTAGCGGATAGGCCACGCGCAACGCGGTCGACTCCGCTCGATTGATCGCCCAAATCTTCGGCGCCTGCTCACCCACCGTCATGTGAAACGTCGTAATCACGACGAAGGCCAGCGCGATCGCTACGCCCCGAATCGGTCCCTGCTCGTCGACCGAGATATTCAGCCACCGCAACACCGCGAGCAGAAGCTCCGCCACCGCCGGCTCGGCCAGCCAACCCAAGATGAGACTCGCGAGCGTGATTCCGAGCTGGCAGGCCGAAAGATAATGGTCGAGCCGATGAAGGATGTGGCGCGCAACCTCCGCCCGCGCACTCCCCTTCTGGGCGAGGGTTTCGATCCGAGACCCGCGCGCTTTGACCAGGGCAAATTCGGCGGCGACGAAAAAGCCGTTCAACGCCACGAACAGCGCCGTGACTAGGAGTCGCCAAACGATGGTCGAGTTTTCGGGGTGCGCTTCCATGTGGGGCCCCTGGCCCAGACCCAGAGAGTGCGATGCACACCTCCCAAAGTCAAGTTAGAGAATTGGATAAAACCCATGGTCGGGAAAAACGAGCTCGCGTAACATTTCAAAAACAGTAGGTTTCCTGGATCGCCTGGTAGGCGGTTCTCTAGACCGACTCTGGGAGATAGCCTACGCCGACCTGCCCGGCTTCGCCGAGGGCACTTGTCGAACACCCCGAGAGGAACGCATGGTGCTCCCGCAGATGACTCACGGGGACTACGCCTTGGTCGTCGAAACCGACCTCGCCCGCGCCGGGGTGGTTCGCGCGTCCGTCGCGAGCGTGGGGATGAGGTCGGCGTGTGTCCGCGACGTGGGCGCCGCGCTCGCCGTGATCGACCGAGAAGGCCCTCCGCGGATCAGCATTTTGTCCCTCTCTGTCGCTGGCGGCGACGCGCTCGACATCATCGAGCGGGTGCGAAGCCTCAGAGACGCCGAGTCGAGTCCGGTGATCGTATCTGCACCTCCGCTATCGGCGGACGCTTCCGACGCTCTCTTTTCCTTGGGTGTGTTTGGGTTCGTGCGGCCGAATGCTGGTCCCGAGGACGTGGTCACGGCGATCGAC
The DNA here is from genome assembly GCA_964463485.1 of uncultured Myxococcales bacterium. Taxonomy (GTDB): domain Bacteria; phylum Myxococcota; class Kuafuiibacteriia; order Kuafuiibacteriales; family Kuafuiibacteriaceae; genus CAYXDO01. Next base: position 23,299 of record CAYXDO010000070.1, read on the forward strand.
GAGGCGCTCTCGCCGATGTTGCTTCGCTTTGCCGACGTCACCACTGAAGTACCCGCTCTGAACCTCGGACCGGGGAGCCCGCGAGACGAAGACCGAAGACGCCTCCGCGCGCTGTCTGCCCTCGGTGTCTCGCCGCTCGCCGCGGAGGCGTCACCGGCGCTGTCAGCGCTCGTGGCCGAGATGGCCACGACCGCCCAGATGTCCGGGGCGACGCTGGCGATCTTGTTACGCAATCGCCAGCGCGTGCTCGCCTCTTTCGGATCCGGCGAGCCCAGTCGAGTCACCGTCTCAGCCTCCGTGCGGTTCACCACCGACGTCGTCGCGAGCGCCGGACCGCTCATCGTCTCGAACGCGTCTCGCCACCCTCGCTACCGAACGGACCCCCAGGTCCTCTGCGGCGACATCGGTGCCTTCGTTGGAATCCCGGTTCGCAGCCGCCGCGGTCTTTCGATCGGAGCGGTCACCGTATTCGATCCCCACGCACGGCCGATCCCGGTGCCGGTGGTGGATCGTCTCTCGGTCCTCGCCCGACGAGTCTCCGCGGAGCTGGAGAATCTGTCGCCCCATCGCGCCTCCGACCCAGAGGCCGCGCCGACCGGACTTTTGAAGCACATTCTCGACGGAATCGACGACGGAATTCTGGCTTTCGACGAGGCGAGCCGATGTGTCTTGGCGACTCGCGCGATCGAAACTCTGTTTGGCGCTCCCTTCCGCACACTCGTCGGACTCACCTTTTCCGAAGTCATGAGTCGACTCGCCCCCGCCTCCGCCGATCCGGAGCACTTCGCGATCGCCGTTGCCGCGGACCACGACGGGCCCTATGTATACGAGGAAAAAATCCGGCTCGAGCATCCTCTTCGCCGCACCGTGGTGTGGCGAGCTCGTCCCTTACAGATCGGCGGTCAGACTCACGAGCTCATCTCCATCTCCGACGTCACCGAGTACGAGGAGGCCCTCAAAGAGCGTGCCCGGCTAGCTCGAACCGACCATCTCACCAAGCTCGGAAATCGCAGAGCGGCAGAAGACGCACTCAAGCGGGAGCACGCCAGGGCCGAGCGCGGAGCCAAGGTCTCGGTCGTGATGTTCGACCTGGATCGATTCAAGCAACTCAATGACTCTCTCGGCCACGAGATGGGCGACCGAGTCTTGAAGCAGGTCGCGCGAGCGCTGCGAGTCTCTGCTCGCGGCTCCGACGTGGTCTTTCGCTGGGGCGGAGAGGAGTTTCTCGCGATTCTCCCCGACGTCGACGAGCTCGGAGCCAAGGCGTTCGCCGAGCGCGTCCGGGTTCGCGTGGAAGGGCTGAGCGTTCCGGGAGTCGATCGCCGAATCACGATCTCCGCGGGCGTCACTCGACTCGACCCGAACCGACCCCCGAGCGCATCGGTGGCCAGCGCGGATGAAAATCTGTACCGAGCCAAGGCCGAAGGCCGAAATCGAGTGGCCTATTACTAGTACTAGTTAGTACTAGTTACTATTATCGTGCCTAATCCTCATCCTGCCTCAGGATCGGGCACGGCTGATCCTGCGTCTACTCATCGGAGCTCGTCGCGGTCACCGGCTCGCCGCTGCGATCAACTCGCCTCGATGTCGCACCCTCTCCTCGTCGCTCATCCAGCTGGCCGCGATGGCATTGTCCAAGAGCTGTAGGATCTCCTCTCGACTCGCCCCGAACGCTCGCGCGTAGTTTTCGTACTCGTCGTCGATCGAGCAGCCGAACATCGCCGGATCGTCGGTGTGGAGGCTGAGTTGCGCGCCCTGTTCCAGGAGCTCCCTCGCGGGGTGACTCTCAAAGGACCTTGCGGCGCCGGTGAGGACGTTCGAAGTCAGACAGGCTTCGATCGGAATTCTTCGGCCGACGAGCTCCGCGACGAGTTGGGCGTCTTCGATGGCTCGCGTGCCGTGTCCGATCCGATCCACCCGGAGGACGTCGATCGCGCCCCAAATACTCTCCGGGCCAGCCGCTTCTCCCGCGTGGGCGGTGGTGCGCAGACCCAAGCGACGGGCCCGCTCGAACACCGCTTCGAACGGTTCGGGTGGATAGGTCTGCTCCGAACCCCCGAGCCCAATACCCACGACCCCAAGCGACCGGAGCTCCGCGAGCTCCTCCACGAACGAGAGCGCCCGGAGAGGTCCGTAGTCACGCACTACGTCCGCGATCAACCGAACGGTCACCAAAGGAGCACGGTCCAGCCCCCGGCGGATGGCCGTAGTGAGCTCTCCGACTTTCAGACCCTGTCGGGCGAAATCGGGCGGTGAGTAGAAGACCTCCGCGTAAGTGATCCGGCGCCGTACGAATTCTCGTGCGACCGCCTCGGAGATGCGCTCGAAGTCCGAGTACTCCCGGAGGTACCGGTTCTTCCAAACCCAGGTTTCGATGAAATGTGGAAAATCGCGATATCGAAATCGGGCCTGGAGGGCCTCGAGGGTCGGAGCCGAAGCGTCGCCGCCGTACTGCTTGACGAGGTCGAAGAGAGTCTGGAGCGGGATCGAGCCCTCCAGATGAACGTGGAGCTCGACCTTGGGGAGCGACTCGATGAAACCGCGCACGCCCGGAGGTTACCGGCGAATCGAGCCCGAGCGCAACGCGACCGTTGGAGCGTTGGAGCGTCGGGTGAGGGCGTCAGGCCTGCCCGGAGTAGATATCCATCGTCTGACGAAGCAACGCCAAGCCGTCTTTTCGCGAACGCTGAAACGCGTTGCGACCCATGATCGACCCGAACCCGCCGCCCGCGTTGATTTGCCGGACCTCTTCGAGGATCTCCGCGTCGGTCTTGGTGGCGCCTCCCGAAAAAATCACGATCCTGCGGCCACCGAACGAAGCCTGGACCACATGCCGAACGCGGTCGGCGAGAGTCTCGAACTTCGTACCGGCCTTCTCGTAGGCCTTCTTGGCGTCCGCGCTCTCGATGAACGCGGTCGGCGGCTTCACCTTCACGACGTGAGCGCCGAGCTGGCAGGCGACGTGCGCCGCATACGCACAAACGTCGATCCCGGTCTCGCCGTCCTTCGAGACACCTTTGCCGCGCGGGTACGCCCAAATCACGGTGGGGAGCCCCACCGAACGAGCCTCCGCGATCAGCTCGCGGATTTGCTCGTACATCGTGTTCCGCGCGCCGGATCCAGGGTAGATGGTGAATCCAATCGCCGTACATCCGAGCCGCAGCGCGTCTTCGACCGACGAAGTCACCGCCGAGCAGGGCTCTTCGCCTTTGGTGAGTGAGTCTGAGTTGTTGACCTTCAGAATCGTCGGGATCTGCCCGGCGAATTGCGCGGCCCCGGCCTCGATGAATCCGAGCGGCGCGGCGTACGCGTTGCACCCCGATTCGATCGCGAGCTCGAAGTGGTAGCGCGGGTCGTAGCCCTCCGGATTGGGCGCGAAGGTCCGCCCAGGCCCGTGCTCGAAGCCTTGGTCCACCGGAAGAATGCACAGCTTGCCGGTCCCGGCGAGGCGTCCGGTGTTGAGAAGTCGTGCCAGATTGGTCAGCACGCCCGGGGTCTCCGAAGCGTACCAGCTCAAGATTTGCTTCACTCGGTCCGTCATCACGGCATCAATCCTCGTCTCGCGGCCAAGCTCGAGCTCAGTTGCCAAAGCGCCACGAGTCGGCCCGGTGGGTATCACGGACTCCGCGGGGAGATCGAGTGAATACTTCGCGGCCTGATTTCGTGGGTCCCGCTGCACCGCTCAGGGTTGCTGGGTCCCGATCGACAGGCTCCGAAGGCCCGCCTTCCTCGCGGCTTCCATGACTTCGACGACCCGTTTGTGGCGAGCGTTGGCGTCCGCCTGAACCAAGACCCCGCGCGCAGGATCGCGTTGGGCCTGCGCGGCCAAGATCCCCTGAAGCTCCTCGAGTGAGACCTCCCGCCCGTCCGTGATCAAGCGCCCGTCGCTCGCCACCGCGATCACGACGTAACGATCGACGTCGTCCACCTGCTCCGACGAAGATCCGGAAGGAAGCTCGACCGGGACGCGGCTCCCCTGCCCCTGCCCAGCGTCTAGGATCGCCGTGCTCGTCGCCATCAAGATCACCAGCAACACCAGGAACACGTCGACGAGCGGCGTGACGTTGATGTCGACGAAGGATGCGAGCTCCCCAGACTCATGCTCCAAGTCATCGTTGTGCGCCGGGCTCGAGATCGACATCAGGGCGCTCCTCGGCTGATTTCCGCGGGCGCCGGTCTGATTTCCATGAGCCCCAATTGCTCCAGAAACTCGTCCGTGACGAGCCTGATTTCCACGATCGCTCGGTTCGCGCGAGCCTGAAAATAATTGTAGAAAATCACCGCCGCGATGGCGACGAATATGCCGCCGGCGGTCGCCTGAAGCGCCTCGGACACCCCCGAGGCTACCACCGAGAACCCGCCGTTTCCCGCCTGCGCAATGTCGTGAAAGGCCCGGATGATTCCGATGACCGTGCCAAAGAGTCCGACGAAGGGAGCGATCGCGCCGAGCGTACCGAGCGCCCACAACCGACGCTTGAGCCACAAACCCACTCGGACGCGCTCACGTTCGGCTGCGCGCACCACGGACTCCCCAGGTCGATTCATCCGGTTCAACGCTGCCAAGAAAATATCGGCCACCGGAGACGCGCTCCGCTCACACGCCGATCGAGCCGCCGCCAGGTCGGACCGAAGGAGAGACTTCTGCACCTCGGTGCCAAGGCTTCGCGCCGAGTCCACGAGCCGAAAGTGGGTGTAGAGTTGCTCGAACGCCAGCGCAGTCACGATCACCGAGCCACCTCCGATGAACCACAGCGCGGTTCCGCCGAGCTGAAACCACTGAGCGACTTCCGGAGGCATCGTTCGTTCGAATCGTAACAGCGTCTGGGCGAGGGCGCGCGAGGGAGTGACCCTTCATGCGCCCGAAGCGCGCGCGTCACTCGCCGTCGAGCGCGTCGCGCAGCCGATCGAAGAGGCCGCGGTCTTTTTTCCGCTTCGTTTCATGCGACCGAGAGCCCGGCGAATGAACCATCGACTGGTCTTCGAAGGCCTCGGAGACCTTCTGCAGCAGGGCCTTCTGCTCCCCGTTCAACTTTCGAGGCACCGCGATGTTCAGCAACACCACGATGTCGCCAGCGCCGCGATCTCCGAGCCGCGGCATGCCGACGCCCGGGATGCGCACCGTGTCGTTGGGCTGCATGCCGGCGGGGATGTCGATCGGAATGGGCCCGCCGTCGACGCCTTTGACGGTCACCTGGCCGCCCAAACAGGCGGTGGGAAAGCTCACCGAAGCTTCACAAAGGAGATCGTCGCCGCGCCGAATGAAGACCTCGTGCGGCTTGACCGCGAGGAAGACATACAAGTCACCGGGCGGCCCGCCTCGGTCGCCAGCATCGCCTTCGCCTTGCAGCCGTAGGCGTACGCCGTTATCGACACCCGGAGGAATTCTCACGTCCAGCTTCTTCTTGCGCTCGATGCGCCCGCGCCCGGTGCAAGACTCGCAAGGGCTCTTCGCCGTTGCGCCAGCGCCGCCGCAGGCTCGACAGGTCGTCGCGATCATGAAGCCGCCGCGCCCGCTCACGACTTGACCACGCCCGTGACAAACCGCGCAGGTCGCGAGCTCTCCGTTCTTTGCGCCGGACCCGCCGCACTCTCGGCACGACTCGCTGTGGCCGATCTCGATGGGTTTGGTGACGCCGGTGAAGGCTTCCTCGAGCGAGATCTGAAGGTCGAAGCGAAGGTCCGCGCCCACCGTCGGGCGCCTTCGTCCACCCCCGAACCCAAACCCACCTCCGCCGCCGAAGAATTCGGCGAAGATGTCCCCAAACTGCGCGAAAATGTCGCCGACGTCTCCGTGGAATCCGGAGAACCCGCCGCCCTTGAGCGCCTCGAAGCCGCCGCGATCATACAAGCGGCGTTTGTCGTCGTCCGACAGAACCTCGTACGACTCGGCTGCTTCCTTGAACCGCTCCTCGGCGGCCTTGTCCCCCGGGTTCCGATCGGGGTGATACTGCATCGCCAGCTTGCGATAGGCCGATTTGATGGTCTTGAGGTCTGCGTCCTTCGAGACCCCCAGCACCTCATAGTAGTCTCGACGCTGCGACATGGGCCGGCACTGTTAAGCCACCGACCTTCGCCCCGTCAATGCGCTCGCTGGAACACCCGCGACCAATCGGATAAAGCCACCCCATGTTTCGCGACCCGCCCGCTGGGCTGCGGGAGAACCTCCTTTCCTCGGGGGCCCTGACACTCGCTATGCTCGTGGCCGCGTCCTGCGGAAAGCCGCCCCGTCCCGAGGCCCACGTGAAGACAAGTCCCCCGCCAGCCGCTGAGCTCGTGCTCGTCCAAGGCTCCGTCGTCACACTCGACGGTCGAGAGCCCAACGCTACCGCCGTGGCCATCCGCGCGGGTCGCATCATCTACGTGGGCAGCGACGCGGGAGCCCTCTCGCTCGGCGGATCGACGACCAAGATCATCGGCCTCGCAGGGAAGACCGTCGTGCCCGGGCTCGTCGACGCGCACATGCATCTGTTGTCGCTCGGCCAAAAGCGCAGCGTAATCGACCTCGACGGAACGACGTCCCTCGACGAGATCCGACAAAAAGTCGGTGAGGCCGCGAAGAACGCTGCGAGCGGCTCGTGGGTGATCGGTCGGGGCTGGGACCAAAACGATTGGACAGGAAAACAGAAGGGCCAATTCCCCAGCGCCAAGGACCTCGATCCCGTGTCTCAGAGCGTCCCCGTCGTGCTCACACGCATCGACGGCCACGCTGCCTGGGCCAACAGCAAAGCGATGGCGCTCGCGGGCATCGACAAGAACACGCAAGCTCCGGCCGGAGGACAGATCCTGAAGAGAGGCGGCGTCCCTACCGGAGTCTTCGTCGATAACGCGATGTCGCTCGTGCCAGCTCAAGTCCCCATGACCAGCAAGCCCGAGCTCAAGCGAGCCTTCCGCATCGCCCAAGACGAGTGTCTCAAAGCGGGCCTCGTCGAGGTCCACGACATGGGGATCGGACCCTCGGAGCTCGAGGCGCTCGTCGAGCTCGACGAAGCCAACGAGCTCAAGCTGCGCGTGTACGCGTTGCTCGACGGAGGCTACGATCAGCTCGGGACCTTGTTGGCCAAGGGTCCGCGCGTCGCGAGTGAGAAGCGAATGCTCACCGTGCGGGGTGTGAAATTTTTCGTCGACGGCGCGCTCGGGTCTCGCGGCGCGCTCCTTCACGAGCCCTACAGCGACGACTCGTCGACCCATGGCTTGCTCGTCACCGACCTCGACTTCCTCGAGGCGCGCGCCCGATCGGCGAAGGAGGCGGGCTTTCAGGTGGCCATCCACGCGATCGGAGATCGCGGCAACACACTCGTGCTCGACCTGTTCGAGCGCGTGTTTCAGGGCGACAAGAGCGCGCGCCCGCGCGTCGAGCACGCCCAAGTCATCGCGCCCAACGACCTCGCGAGGTTCGGAGCCATGGGCGTGATCGCGTCGATGCAGCCGGTGCATGCGACGAGCGACATGCCGTGGGCCGAAGCGCGCGTCGGACCGCTGCGCATCGCCGGAGCTTACGCGTGGCGCTCACTGCTCTCCTCCAACGCAACCATCGCCGCCGGCAGCGACGCGCCGGTCGAAGACATCTCTCCCATCGCCGGCTTGTTCGCGGCGATCGCGCGCCAAGACGCGAACGGACACCCCGAAGGAGGCTGGCGGCCCGAAGAACGAATGACCCCGATCGAAGCCCTCGCCGCGTTCACGCGAGGCGCGGCCTACGCCGGGTTCGTCGAGAACGATCGCGGAAAGATCGCCGAGGGCTTCGCTGCCGATCTCACCGTCCTCGACACGAACCCGCTGACCGCCGAACCCTTGAAGCTCAAGGACGCCAAGCCCATGATCACGATCGTGGGAGGGACGATCGCGTGGGCGCGACCGGGAGCGGATGCGCCGCCCAAGCCCCCCGAGAAAGTCGCACCGAAGCCAGTCGAACCGAAGCCCGTCGAAAAGACCACGCCTAAGACGGAGCCTGAGAAGCCGGTGAAAGAAACCGGGCCCGTGAAGGAATCCGACGGCGAGACCAAGACCGCCACGTCGACCAGCGGCCGCTCACTCGATCCAGGCTTTTGAGCGAGTCCGACCCCGGCACAGCGTAAGCGTTCAGCTCTTGGTTCTGCGGAGAGCTGACGGTTGATGGCCGAACCTACCAGCGGTCACATGACTCCGCATCGAGGTCCGCATCGATCGATCTCACTCCGTGCCTTCTTCGTCCTTGATGTCGATCGTCGATCCCGACAGCGACTTGATCGGGCCGCGAGGGCCAGCCTTCTTCACGACTTCCTTGGGGCCGTTCGAGCCGAGGAGCTGAGGCGCCGCGGAGACCGACTTCACCGTGCTCTCCGGTCGCAGCTTGGATTCGATCTTCGCGACCGCGACCTCGGGTCTGGTGAAGCTCTCGATGCGGCTGTGCGCGCCCTGAACGATCTTCAGGACGTCGGACTCGGCGGTGAGCATGTCGAGATCGAAGCTCGCGACATCGAGCGCGCTCAGCTTGGACTCGGCGACGTTCACGACGTAGGTGTGGAGGGTGTAGCGGTTCTCGGCCTTGGCCATGGCTCCGAACACGACGAAGGTCGCGCCGGAGTCCTTCCCCGCCGTCGCCGCCGCAGAGACCGCCTCAGCCGGCAGCGTGTTCGTCGCGATCGCATCGGTGACCTTGCCGACCGCGTCGCCTCCGGCCGTTCCGCTGAAGGTCGCCACGAGCTCGACCCGCTTGCCCGAGGTGACCCTGACGAGCGAGGCAAACGGCGGCACTCCTTCGACCGTCGCGCGGATCAGATGCAGGCCCGGCACGACCTTCTGGAGCAGCACGGGAGCGACCTCGAGGTTGCGACCGTCGATCTCGATCTGCGCGCCGGGCAGCGCCGAATTCACCATGACGTCGCCCGGCGGATCGTTCGGGACCTTGCGCGCCAAGGTCTCGGTCCAGCGCCGGTGAATGCGAGAGTAGTCCGACTCGGGAGGCGCGAAGGTCGGACGCATCCGCGCCGCGATCTCGATTCGTTCCTTGGCCCGATCGTCCTCACCCCTGAGCGAGTAAGCGCGCGCGAGCGCGTGATGGGCGAGCAGATACTCGTCGAGTTTGTCGATCGCCGAGGCGCTCGCTTCGTACGCAGCCACCGCCGCCTCACGCAGACTGACGGCGTCATCGACGCGCTTCTCGGCTTCTGCCTTGGCTGCGTCGTCGTTGGCCTTGCGAGCGGCCTCCAAGGTGGGCGCGGCAGCGTTCTGCGCTTGCGCGCCGCGGACCACGATCACGCCGTCACGGCGATCGAGCTCGCTCTGCAAGAGCTTGGTCGCTTGATCGAGGCGCTCCTGAGGGACCGATCGATAGATGGCCTGGTACGGCAGCACGAGCACCTTGTGACCCTGCTCCTCGGCCGGAGCGGGCGCCTCGACTGGAGCATCAGGGGCGAGCGCAGCAGGCGGAGGCGGCACGGGCTCGACAGGGGGAGGGGAGGTCGGGACCACCTCGGTGGCCCCACCCGAAGGCTCGGCGAAGGCCGTCGCGCTCAGACTGGCGAAGAACGCGGCCGACCCAAAGACGCGCACCCATGGCGAAGAAACGAAAGAGCTCACTCGATCATGGTGCAGGACCCCGAGCGGTCCGGCAACGTACGGGCGTCCGAGTAGGCAAGGTGCTTGCGGTCGCACCGGCAACTCAGGTCAGATACCCGCAGTGACTCGCCGTGAAAACGAACTTGCAAAGGGCTCCAGCCAATGGTACCGACCGCCCACGCTACGGGCTTTGCTCGTGGCGTGGCGCCCAGTTAGCTCAGTTGGTAGAGCACTGGACTGAAAATCCAGGTGTCCCTGGTTCGACTCCGGGACTGGGCAACAATCAATCAAGCCTGGGACCGCAGGCATCAGGCCTGCGGCTACCCGATCCGAAAAACCCGGCTCGAACATCTCACCAGACCGACGGGCGATCTGGTCCGAGGTCCCGCGGCTGCTGAGTAGGACTCGATTCGAACCGCTGGTTTCGCTGCGGACGGGAACCTGAGTTGATCGGATAAGCAAACTCCAATGCACACCGGTGAATCGGGCACGGGCAGGGCAGGGCGGCACGGGCAGGGCACGGTATGAGTTTCGGAGCCTTTTTCAGCGATCTGGATCTCTTCGAACGGTCCGTGCCACCTGTGGTGCTTTCCTCGGACGGTCGGCGCACGCATGTTGAGCCCAGTGTTTTGAAGGAGGCAATATGTTGAAGCTCAGACCCGCTAACCAACGAGGGCATGCTGATCACGGCTGGCTCGACACCCATCACACGTTCTCCTTTGCGGACTACTACGACCCCAACCACGTGGGCTTCAGGGCGCTCCGCGTCATGAACGAGGACCGAGTGGCGCCCGGTCGGGGATTTGGGCCCCATCCTCACCGCGACATGGAGATCGTCTCTTACGTGGTCGCCGGAGCCCTCTCGCACAAGGACTCGATGGGCAACGGCTCGGTGATCACGCCCGGTGACGTCCAGCGAATGACCGCCGGCACCGGCGTCGTTCACAGCGAGCAGAACGCGTCTCGCGCCGAGCCCGTCCATTTTCTGCAAATCTGGCTGATCCCAAACGAGCGGGGACTCACCCCGAGTTACGAACAGCGACGCTTCGAGGATGCCGACAAACGCGGCAAGCTGAGGCTCGTAGCCTCTCCCGATGGTGCAGAAGGGAGTGTGAAGATCCATGCTGAGGCACGTATCTACGCGGCCATTCTCGACGAAGGGGTGACTACCGAGCTCCCGCTCGCCTCAGGCCGTCACGCTTACGTGCAATTGGTACGGGGGCGCCTGAGCCTGGCTGGTTACTCACTCGCGGCTGGCGACGGCGCTGCACTCTCGGACGAGTCGGTGGTGAAGCTGACTGGGATCGAGCGAGCCGAAGTGCTCGTCTTCGATTTGGCGTGAGTTTGGGATACTCACGGCGCGGTCGTCGCCGGCGAAATTCGGGCGATCTTCGGGAGCTCACGAGGACCGCAAAGCCGGGCTGAGGCTCTCGGACGGAGCGGCGCTCCGGCGTGCCGGTGGAGTAACTCTGGCACCGTCGTCTGGCCAAACACGAACTCGTCGATCCTCGGTGAGGCCAAGAGCGCCCGTGTCGCGCGCACGCCATGAAAAGCAGAGAGCCAATCCGTTCGGCAGCCAGTCTCTGGCCTCCTTCCGGGTCGACAAATGGTCGATTCCGATCGCCGACACTCCCGAGAGGCTACTTGATTGCGCCAGGGCTGGGCAAGAACGGCAAAGTGAAAATCTCCCAGCTCAGTACAAGTCCGAAAACCGAAATAGCCGCTGCACAGCTGAGCAGAATGATGCGCCGACGCGCGACGCGAATGGAGCTGAGCACAACAGCGCAACTCAAGAGTCCGAACCATAGAGGCCCATGAAGTCGTGTGAACGCAGAGGTCAGCGGGAACTGATAGACGCCGAGCTCAACACCAGCTCGCTCCAAGAACGGCGGCAGAAACGCGTCGAACGCAGTGAGTGCTACGACGCCCATCGTCGAGAAGATGACCGCGGTCGCCTCGCCGGTCCAATCGAGCCCCTCCGTACCCAAGACGCCTCGGACCCGAATCATCACCGCGATAGTCCCATCAGTCTGTCACCATTGGCAAGCCGGCGTCCGACCCGCCGACCCGCCGACCGGCGCGCGGGCGAGCCTGACTTCGCAACCGAGGCGCGACGTCTTGCGTCGCAGGGCGAACGCTTCCCGGCGATGGCGAAGAAGTGACGGCGGTACGGCGAAGGGCGGCGCCTCGGTCGACCAAACGCCCGCCCCGCAACGGGGCCCCAGCGTGAACGCTCGCGCAGTTTATCACGACGCGGATCCAACTTCTGGCTCGAGAGGGCCTGTTCGTCGAACCAGCAGCAATACCTGGCCCCGGCGACACGCTCCGCCAGGCTTTGTGGCGCGAAGGAGTGCGCCGGAGATACCGCGAACGCGTGGCCCGCCATCGAAGCTCCGCCTCCCCTCGCGACAGTCGCGGAGTCGCTGCGGTCGCGGCGGCGCGGCGGCGTTCGAGTTGGAAAATCATCCGCAGATGTGGGACAATACTCTGCTCGTGGCTTCTGGTGATGCGTCCAGAGTTTGGTTTCGCGAAATCGTCGAGTTGCTCGCTGCGCGTTGGACACGTTCACCTTCCTGGGACGACTTGGTCAACTTAACTTGACCACCGAGCTCGACCAGGAGCTCCAGAGGATTCGGGCCGAGCGCAATATCCTGCCGCCCATGTTCTACTGCCCGCACTGCAAGCGGAGAGAGCGCGGCGCGCCAACCCATATCTCCGTTCGCGCACTGTTGCTCGCTGTCGCCCGGAACGGGATCGACGACGAAGATGCCATCGCTGCCATGGAGCGCGACTGGAAACGCTTCCGCGCGCAGAATGGTCTCGATGTATACGGGAAGAAGGCTGCCGCTTCCGTCGAGGACGATCCTCCAACCCACTCCCCGCCAACGTCTTCGAGCTGATTATTTCGCGCTCGCCTACAGAAGTCGTTGAAATTATTGACCAAGCTAAAGGCCGAACGCTGAGCGCCGAACGATCTCCTCCGCGAGGGCTCGGATGGAACCCGGGACCCGCGGCGACGAACTCATCGACTTGGGAGCGACTTCCCAAACCGCTCCTGAAACCTCAGCCCGAGCTGACTTGCCTTGTCCTTGCGTCCAACCGATCGGTACGTGAAGTCGAGCAGCGTCCACGCTTGTTGCTCGTCGGGGCTGAGCTCGATGGCCCGCTCCAAGAGCGGAACCGACTTGGCTGCCGCCCCCGACGCCAATAGCACGAAACCCAGATACAAGAACCCGCGCCCGTTCCTTGGATCCCGCTTCACGGCTTCCTGACACCACCTCTTGGCCCGGGAAAGATCCCCGGCGGCCTGAAGCGCCTCACAGAGTGCGACTTCCGCACCTGGGAGCTTCGGAAATCGCTTCCGCAACGCCTCGTTTGCACTCAGCGCTTCGTCCACCGCTCCTTCGCGGATCGCCTTCCCCGCTCGCTCGAGCGCCCCAAAATATTCGATCTCATCGGTCTGCTCCAGCCCAGCCGCGAACGCCGACGCGTGCGAGCGGCGCATTTGCCCCGCCCAGGCCGCAACCTGATTCGCTTCCTTCGGGTCCTTCACGTGCGAGTTGGCTCGCTCCGCCAGACTCACCGCGCTCGCCGACCGATAGATCTGGCCGAGAGTCAGCCATGGCCAGTCCGACTCGGGCGCCTTCAGGATCTTGGCTTCGGCACTCTCGAGCGACTTCGTGGCTTCCTTCACCCGACCTCGACGCAGGAGGAGTCGGCCGAGGATGAGCTCGGGCAAGGGGTCGTCCTTCGCAAGCGCTACCGCACGAAGACACTGAGTGAGTGAGGCGTCGGAGTCTGGGCCTCGCGCCGCGGAAATCTCACACGCCAGGCGTTGCACCGCACCGTCGTCCTTCCGCGCGTCCAAGATAGGTTGCAGCCGCTCCCAGGCAAACTCGAACTGACCCGACCTCGCCGCCTCGCGACTCTCCGCGAACGGATCGGACTCGGGTCGAGCCTTTCCGTCATCGGCCGGCCGAGAGTACTCTCGGTCGGTGGAGTTCGAGCGCTCCCGTGAATCACCCTGAAGCAGAGCCAACAGTCTTTGGCGATCCTCATCGATCCACCCATCCCATTCGGTGCTCCGGAGCAGCGCGGCCATCCTCGAAGTCGCAGCCGCGGCGGACCCACCACGGCCGCGGGCCTCGATCCCGAGCTGCATGAGCTCGACGGCGTAAGTCGAGAAGCTAGACATCGAGTTGTCATAAGTGGCGTTCATGATCGAGGCGGAGTCCCTCTCGTGAGGCGCGCCGAAGTGGTGGCCGAGCTCGTGCAAGAGGCTCGCCACTTCCTTGTGCCGGAGGCGCGCCGAGTAGAGCTTCTCGCGCTCCTCGTTCGAAATTCGACCTAGGGCGCGCTCGAGCGCCTCATACTCGTCGGCGTCGTCCATGCCTCGCAGGACGATGTGACGCCCGAGCAGCGACGCGATCCCGAGTTGGTCGAGACTCGCGGTCACCGGAAGCGGGGTCATGAAGCCGATCACCAAATCGACGTCTTCCGCCGAGTCGAACGTTCTCAGCTCCTCGAAGCTGGGATACAGGTCGGTCAGATCGACCTTCGCTGCCCACGGTTTGATCTCGACCAACTCGAGCTCGACGCCGAGGTCCCGCACCAGAAGCTCATTCGCCCGGGAGATCTGCCGATACACTCTAACTTGCCAACCCACCACTTCACGCTGAAATCGCTCCTCTGCTCGCACGCGAACTCTCAGCTTGCGAGTCGCTCTCGTGCTGGTGCGGGTCGGAGAGATGTCGGCCGGGCGGAGAGTCTCTGCAAACGCTTCCTCGTCGTCTTTGGCCGCCATTCCAACGAGGCCAACCTGACCCGCCGAAGTCGCATAACAACTCTGGGCGCAAAGGGCGAAGAGCCCGACCCACCGCATGCTGGCGCCACCCACGACTGGGCTCAGTACACGTCCTCAGAAGCTCGTGACCATGCTGAAAGCACAGAGGACGCAGAGCGAAGACAAGGAGGACACAAGGAATGGGTCATTCCATCATCTGTGTGCTCCGTGGGCCTCGGCCGTGTGCCCTCTGTGATTTCTCCCGTGGTCACGAATTTGTGCGGGCCTGTACTCACGGGTGCAACGAGGCTCCGCCATCGACCACCAGAGTCTCTCCCTGAATCATGTCCGAGAGCGGGCTCGACAAGAACAACACGGCGTTTGCCACGTCCTCCGGAGACACGTTGCGACTCTCCGCGAGGATCTTCTTCTTCCGCTCCTCGAGCACTGCCTCTACCGCCGCGAGCGATCTGAGCGCTCCGGTGTCCACGATTCCGGCGCGCACACAGTTTACGTTCACGCCTCGCGGACCCAGCTCCAGCGCAAAATGACGAGTCATCGATTCGAGCGCGGCTTTTGTCGCACCGATCGCGCCGTACATGGGCAGGGCCCGCACCGCGCCGAAGCTCGAGAGTGTGGTGACCTTCGATCTCTTCGGTCGACCCTCCCGTCGAGTCAAAAGCGGAGCGGCCTCCTGCATCAAGAACATGAACGCCCGCGCATTCACCGCCATCGCGTACGCGAAATTCTCGGCGTCGACCTCCATCAACGGCCGAAAACCTCCGCCCGCCGCGTTGGACACCAGGATATCCAACCCTCCGAAAGCTTCCTCTACCGCGCGGATCGCGTTGCGAGCGTCCTCTTCCTCCGAGAAGTCGGCCTTCAAAAGGAGCGCCTTTTGGCCCAGATCCATGATCTCGCCGCCGACGTCCTCCGCGTCCGCCGGAGCGTTCAAATAGGTGATCGCTACGTCGGCCCCGGCCCTGGCCAACGCCAGCGCGGTCGCACGACCGATCCCGCGCGATCCGCCGGTGACCAAGGCAACGTGATTCGACAGATCGATCATGGCAACACCTCACGACGAGACTCACGCGCCCCCCGCGCGCTCGCCAGCGCCCAGGGATAAGTTCGACCGTGGTGGCGAATCAAGCCGGTCTCCACGTCGTGGTCGTCGGGACGGACCTCGTAAAAGGGCGTGCTGAGCCCGGTGGCGCGACACTTGACGATGGCTTCCTTGAACACGAACGCCGCTGTGAGTTGAAGATCGCGATCACCCTCCTCGAGACGAGCCCGCTCCTCGGGAGACAGCACCAAGACCTCGAAACCCGAGTCGCGGGGACCGAGCACCTCCAGGTCCAAACCCACCGGGACACGCCGAGCGACCGCCGCCGCGAGCGAACCGGAGTGAGTAATACTCACCCACCAACCCAGATCGTGCCCTTGGGCCCGAGCGACCGGCCGACCTCGCTCTGGCCCGGACTCCACGTTCGTGATCTCGATGACTTCGAAGGGAAGCCCCGTCTTGAGTTGAATCGCCCACTTGGCCGCCACGCGCCCAGCGAGCCACTCCCTCGAGCGCTTCTTCGCGATCTCTTCAGCCAAACGAAAGAAGCCCTCGTAGTGAGCTCGTTCGGGCGCCGTCAGCGAAGCCAACAGGTTGGGCCGCCCAGCCACGTCTTCGACGTCGACGAGAATGACATCCGCGGGCATGACCCGTGAAGTCGACCAACTCCAAAGACTCCTCATGCTCCCGGCACCGCCTGCGCCCGATAGCCTTCGACCGAGATCAGCGAGCCCGCCTCGTCGAAGGCCACCAAATCGGAAATCAGCGAGTCCCCCTCGCGACGCATCCGAATCTCCAACGTCACCGCGTGACCCGTCGCCGTGACCGCGCGAGGCGACACGTCGAGCCGCTTGAAGCCGATCGGCAGCGCCGTGATCGAGTGAACCGCCCGACCCATCAAGCCCGCCGACTGGAGGCAGCCGTCCAACAGCGCGGCCGGCACGAGCCACCGCTCTGCACGACTGCCCGTCACCAAAGCCTCGACCGGCGGAACCACGAGCTTGGCCAGCCCCCGCCCATCCGTGCCCGGGTACACACCCAACATGCACCTGAAAACCGGACCGTGATACATCGACCGCGTCCCGAGCCCCTCGTCGAAACGATCCGGATATGGGTATACGACCGGATCGCGATCCGTTGGGAGGCTGGGTCGCGGGCCTGGTGGCATGGCACGCCGCGGCACTCTACGACCGGTGATGTGTACTCGATCGGGCTCCAACACCACGCCGTTTCCGCGCCTCGCCGTCGAGGTGATCTCGAGCCGATCGCCGTGGCGACTCACTCTCACTACGACACGCTTCTCACCAGCTAGCTTGAGTGGAGTGAGGATCTCGACCTCCCCGAGAGTCCACTGTTCGGAGGTCAGCGCCACGAGCTCCATCATCATTTCCAGGCCAATCACGGCCGGGAGAATGGGTGTTCCGCCCATCCGGTGCTGATCGAGAAACGGCTCCGTAGAAGAAATGGTCCGCTCTGCCGAGACATTCTCGTCACCCTCCAAGAGGATGAGATGATCGAGCATCGGACTCTCACTCACCGAAGCGTCGAGGCGTGCCCACGACGAGAGTGCACCCTTGGCCGGGAGCAACCCATCGAGATCGAGGGACTCGAGGTGATCTGAGAATACGACTTCGGACTCCGGGCATCCCGCCCAAAGCTCCCGGACGAAGTGATTTGCGCCCTCCGCCGGGCTCATGAAGGTCTGGCCCGCTTGCTCGAGGACCATCCGAGAGGAGGGCCTTGCTGCTAAACCCACCTCGCTCCAAGCCGGCCAGGACATGACGGTGACCGCGACCTCTGGATTCTCGTCCCGATAGAACGCCACGAGCCGAGCCATGGCTTCGTTGGCCAGAGAGTAGTCCGCCTGACCCAGACCACCGAAGCGGCCGGATACCGATGAAAAAGCCACCAGATGGGTCAGCGGGTCCGAGCGGGTCGTCGAGAGCAAGTGAAAGAGGCCATCGACCTTACCACCCACCGTGTCCTCGAAGAGCTCATCGCTCTTTTTGTCGAACCGGCGAGCGATCTCGACGCCAGCACCATGAAGGACGCCCTGAATGGGACCCTGCGCGCGCACGGCCTCGAGCACGCGCTCGAGCTCCCCTCGATCGGATAGGTCGATCGAGGAGTAGAACACGCGACTCCCGAGGGCCTCGATGCGACGAATGTTCTCGTCGATTTCGATCACCCGATCGATCTCTTCGCTCTTGGCCTTCCAGTCCCGAGGAGAAAACGGCTGCCCACTGGCCCTGAGGATCTCGAGCTGTCGGTTCTTGAGAGTCTCGATCCCTCGGGCGGACAGGTTTCGCATGCGCGCCCGATCGGCCTCGGGCGGCAGCGCGGTTCGGCCGATGAGGTGGAGCTCCGGTTGATAGAGCTCGGCGAGGCGCTCTGCGATCTTGGCGGTCACACCTCGCGCGCCGCCGGTGACCACCCAACGCGCCGGCAGCGAGCGAGCTGTCGCAGATCGCGCTGGGATCGGCGCCATCGCGAGCCGCATTCGCTTGCCCCGCATGGATCCGACCTCCAGGCGCGGCGATCCCGCGTCGAGCTCAGCGAAGAGCGCGTCGGCGACTTGGTCGCCTGGAGAGGATGGGCTGATGTCGAGCGCTTGCACGAGCAGCGCGGGGTGTTCGCGACGAACCGCCTTGAGCAATCCGAGGAGCCCGCCGCCTTCGGGTGCGCCTTGCACGACGTTGTCGAACCCGAGCCCGCCTCCCATCACCGTCACGCCGAAGATCGTCCCGCTGTCTCGCAGCGGCGCATACGCGCGAAGCAAATGAAACGGCCCAACCAGCGCTTGGGCGCGTCGCTCCTGCCAGACCTCTGCCGACGTCGTCCACGGACGCTCGGTCTTGTGCGCGGGCAAGACGATGCCGAGCGCGTCGAACACCGAAGGACCCCCGAGCTCCTCGAGCTCTACGAGCCCGCGATGGCAGTCCGCGACCAGATCGACACGGGCCCCCCGCTGTATCAGTCGCGCGGCGATCGCCTTGGCGCGCTCACAGCTCCCTACGAGCAACACGCGCCGCGGCGTGAAGGGACGCTTCACCGCAGGCGCCCCTTCGTGCAGCGATCGAATCACGTATCGCGTCATCACCTCGTCGACCGGCGCGATGCCGCGACCCGACGGCGAGAGCTCGCCGATCGATCGTACCGGACCAGAGATGATGGGCTCGTTCGAGCTTGGCGTTTCGACACGGACCGCGGCCTTTGGTCTCGGCGGCGTGGTCGACTCCCGATGGTACGCGATCGTAAGAAATTTCGTCTCACCGAGCGGACGCGGACCTTCGAGCCGATCGGTCACGTGAAGCACACGCGCGGCCGGCTCCACGATGAGGCTCATCGCGTTGTCGACCCTGCGAATCGTGTTCATGGTCGGGAACGCAACTCTGCGGCCGCGGCCGAGATCGACCTGGTCCCGCAAGATCTCCTTCGACCGATCTACGTCGAGTGTGACCTGACCTTCGAGGAGCTCGTTGGCTCGCTCCTTTCTCACGCGGGAGTGCTCGGGGATGCGGTCTCCGCGCGCGCTGCTCGCGTGATTCGTGCTGACCCACTGGTCTTCGACCTCGCGTTCGAGCAGCACGCGCTCTCCGTCGTATTCGAGGACGGAGATGCGATCGCGCTCGACATCGGAGACCATCATCGACCAGCGACCCGATCTGCGGGCTGCGCGCGCGATCTCGAGCGCTTCTTCGACTGAGCTGGCCGATTCCGCGATTCTCTTCACGATCTGAGGGTGCGGTAGACCGCTCGGCAGCCCTCCCGAGTCTGGCGCATCGAGGAGCGCGCAGCTCGTGACGGTGAGCCCATTGTCGGCGACCGCGTCGACACCCGCGATCTGGCCGGCGAGCGAGAACGCGACGGTTCGGCGCTCGGGGTCCGGGCCGTCGGTGCGGCGTCGAACCTGAACGACGCGGGTCATGGGCGCGCCGAGGTGCAAGAGGAGCGGCGAGTCCTCGTTGGCGACGTGAATCAACCGACCGTTGTGGCGCGCGGTACGCGCGATCTGAATGCATCCGGGCGAGAAGCCGGGGAAGAGCGCGCTGTCGAGGTTGTACGCGAGCAAGTATTCGAGCGGCAGACCGACCGCCTCGGCCACGCCGCGAGCTTCTTCGAGGCTCGCATCGTCGAACATGGTCGGTAGCAAAGCCTTGCCCTCGGATGCGGCGAGGCGCTCGACCACTTCTGCCCCAATGAAACCTGCGTACCGATCCATCACGTCGAGGATCGAGCCTTTGAGCGCTTCACCGTGCTGTCGGCCCATCTCGCGAGCCGAGCCTTCGAGCTGCAATACGATCGTGGCCGTCGTCGGCAGATCCGAATGTGTGGACGAAATCGTAGAGTCTTGCGCCGGAGCCTCCACCGCCTCGACGCGAGCGCGAGCGATCAGCTCGACGGGCTGTAAGAGATCGACCGGCGCGGGGGCCTCCGTGACTGCGACAGGCTCCGTCGCCTTGGGGCGCAAGGACCTTCGAGCGGTCACGTCGACCGTTGGGATAGCCCTTCGTGGCTTGGTCTCCTTCGGCTTCGTGGCCAGCTTGTGCACGACGTAGCGATGAACGGAGTCGAGCGTCGGAAAATCCGCGAGGCTCAGTTTTTCGTCGGTCCTCAAACCATATCGATCGCGGACCTTGCCGAGCACCTGAGCTTGCTTGACCGTGTCGATGCCGAGGTCCGCTTCCATGTCGGCCGACGGATCGATGATATCCTCCGGATACCCGGTCTGCTCCGACAACGTTTTGAGCAGAAACTTTCGAATCTCCTCCGGATCGACCTCGACAGCGGGTGCCGGGTGGGGCTCTTCGGAGGCCGCCTCGGGCACGGTGACTTCGGCCTCGATCGGCTCCGGTCGAGCGGTCGGGAGCTGCGAGTGAGACTCGAACAAGCTCCTCACGAGCTGTCCGACGCTCGGTCGCGTTCGCTCCCAAAAGGCCGGAAAACCAGGCGACGAGAGCATCACCTCGGCGTCTTCTCCGCTGAAGAGCGCCACTGCCGCAGACGACACCGCGATCCGCGATCGAGACTCCAACATCGCGAGCACTCTCGCGATGGCCCATGCGCCGGGGAGCTTGGCGTCATCCGAGGGAGAGACGTCCGCGTCCAGGTCTGGGTGCTGCGTTTCCAAGATTTGGGCCACGAGGCCGGCCAGCACCGCCTTTGGACCCGACTCGACGAACACACGAACACCCTGAGCCACTAAGGCGTCGACTTGCGTGATGAAATTGACGGGGCGCGTGAGCTGCTCGACGAGGCTCGCGCGGATCAGCTCTGGATCGACCTCGACTCTCCCGGTCACGCTCGACAAATAGGGCAGGGAGGGCGTGTGAAGCTCGAGGTCTGCCAGCGTCTCTCGCAGTCGATCTCGCGCCGCGGCCATGAGCGGAGAGTGAAACGCGCGCGGCACGTCGAGCACGCGAACCTCGACCCCCGCGCTCGCGAACGCGGTCGACGCCCGCTCGAGCGCCTCGGGCGTCCCGGAGATCACCGTTTGTTTGGGGGCGTTGATGTTGGAGGGCGCGATCGCGCCCTGCGGGAGCCCGAGCTTCCTGAGCGTGCGCTCGACCTCCACGAGCGGCGCGATCACCGAGGCCATGCCGCCCGGTTGCACGGTCGCCTCGATGGCCTCCGCGCGGCGAGCCGTCGCGACGAGGGCCGTCTCCAGCTCCCACGCGCCGGCCGCCACGAGCGCAGCGTAGTCTCCGTAAGAATGCCCGGTGACGATGTCCGGGCGAACTCCGGCCGTGGTGAGCGCTGCGTACGCCATCAAGTCGCCTGCGAGCACACACGCTTGGACGAGAAACACGTCAGCGGGAATGGGAGCGCCCGACAGAACGACGGGCGAGAGCGCGGGACGCCCTTGAGCCACGAGCCATCGGTCGATGCGGGCAAGAACCTCCTTGGCTTCTGGGCTCTCCAATTCGAGCGCCGACAGCATGCCCGGGTACTGCGATCCCTGTCCGGAGAAGGCGAAAGCGATACGACCGGCTTCCGCGTCTCGCGTTCGCACGAACACGCCCTGCTTGGCCAAGAAGACTCGCGCGGAGGGTTTGATGCCCGTCTTGGCCAACGCGGCGAGGCGCTCGGAGAGCTCCGACAGCGTGCGGGCCACGATCGCCGCGACGGCCGGCCCTTCTCCGATCGAGCGATCTCGAAACAACAAGGTGGTGTCGACGGTCGCCACGAGCCGCTCGAGCTCACTCGTCGATCCCGCTCGCACGGAGAATATCCAGTCGGTCATGGGTGCCTGCGCGCGTGGCGCGCTCGCGCTCGGCCGCAAAGCCGGCGCGCTCGGTCGCGCAGGGAGCCCACTCCCCGCTCGCTCGGGCGCGACGCCCAACCCCACTTCGCCAGTCTCCTTCATCTTGACCTCTTCGCCCTCGTGCCTGGCCCCGACGGAGCCTCCATCTCGAGTGGTCAACACCACGTGTGCGTCGATCCCCCCGAGCCCCAAGCTAGAAATCGCCGCCGCCTTGGTGCGCAAGGGTTCCGGCGTGATACTGACCCGCAGCCCACGCTCGAAGTGATGCTCCGGCGCCGCCTCTTCGAAGCCTCGTGTCGGCGGAATCGTCCTCGCCTCGATCGCAAGCGCCGTCTTGATCACCGACGCGACGCCAGCCGCGCCTTGGGTGTGCCCGAGGTTGCTCTTCACGCTCCCGAGCACGATCGGCTCGGGCCGAGGGCTCGCGAGATAGACGTCGGCGACCGCCGTCACCTCGGCGCGGTCTCCCACAGGCGTTCCCGCGCCGTGACACTCGATGAAGCCCACCTCTTGCCGTGCGACACCGGAGGTCTCGAGCGCTCGCTCCATCGCCAACGACAGCCCGCGCGCGCTCGGCTTGTGCATGCTCTTGCGCTCACCATCGCTGGCCGTACCGATCCCGCGAATGACCGCGTGGATGGGGTGACCGTTTCGCTCCGCGTCCGACAAACGCTCGAGCACACAGACGCCAGCGCCTTCTCCCGGTAGGAAACCATCCGCGTTCACGTCGAACGGATGCGCTTCGTCCGAACGACTGATCGCATAGAACTGGCAATAAGCTTCGTAGCGCTGGACGCGCATCGCGCGATCTCCGCCACCGTAGATCATCAAGTCGACGTGACCGCGCTGCAGGAGCTCGACCGCGACCTCGAGCGAGACGAGCGAAGACGCACACGCCGCATCGACGGTGAAGGTAGGACCCATGAAGTCCAACGTCTTTGCGATGCGCGACGACAGCGTGCTCGAGCTGAAGCTCCCGCTCGAGTCCTCGGTGATCGAGGGGAGATTCTTCCGGATCGACTCGACCGCTTCTCTGCCAATGCCGCGGAGGCCCGTGATGGCTTCGAGCTCTTCGCCGAGCTCGACCGCGCGGATCGCCGTGCCGAGCTCGAGCGCGTAGTCGCTGCCGAACACCGTCCCCATGACCACGCCGACCTTGGTGCGATCGATCTTCGCGACGTCGACTTTGGCGTGCTCGAGCGCGTCCAACGCGCTCTCGAGCAACATGAACTGCAGCGGGTCGTTGTGCTCGACGAGCTTGGGCGGGACTTTGTAGCGGCGCCAGTCCGCCGTGAAGTCTCGGACGAACGCACCTCGTTTCGAGTAGGTTCGGTAGGGCGCGCGATCTCCCTTCTGCCAGTAGATCTCGGGCTTCCAGCGATCCGGCGGAGGGTCGGTGAACAAGTCCTTGGCCTCGAGCAGCCGCTGCCACAACGCGTCCGGATCCTTGGCGTCTGGAAACCGACAGCCCATGCCCACGATGGCGATGGGCTCGAAGACTCGCCCGTTCTGGATCGGCGCGGGCTCCTCCACGCCAGCGCTCGGAAGCACTCGACGGCTCGGCGGAGCTTCTTCGACGATGATGTTGTAGTTGAGCCCGCCGATCCCGAACGCGTTGACGCCTACGCGCCGCGGCCCCGAGCCTGGAGCTGTGAAGGGTCGCGGCGCGGTCGAGACCTCTACACAGACGTCGCGCCACGGGACCTCGGGTGTGGCCTCCCGATAATTTCCGGTCGGCGGAATGGTCTGACGCTCTAAGGCGAGGATTGCTTTGACGAGGCCAGCGGCGCCTGCCGCCTCGCGACAGTGACCAATGTTTCCTTTCACCGAGCCGATCGGAATTCGTTTGCCCCGTAGCGAAGGCGCGAACACTTCGTGCACCGCGCCGACCTCCGTCGCATCTCCAATGGGGGTGCTCGTCGCGTGCGCCTCGATGAAGCCGATCGTCGCCGGATCGATCGCCGCCCACTCGAGCGATCGGCGCATGGCGAGCACCTGACCCTCCTTTCGCGGAGCCCACAGCGCCTTGCCTTTGCCGTCGCAGCTACCGCCGATCCCCCGAATCACCGCGCGAATGCGCCGGCCCTCAGCCCGAGCTCGTTCGAGCGGCATCAACAAAAACAGCCCGAACCCGTCGGAGCTGATGAAGCCGTTCGCTCGACGATCGAATGGAAAGCTCCCGTCTGGTGAGAGCGCGCGCGATTGCGCGAACAACACGACGGAGAGCTCCTGGCTGTAGCTGGCGCCTCCCACCAGGGCCATCTCCAAGCGACCCTGGCGGAGGGCGTTCACGCCTACCTCCAACGCCGCGAAGCTCGACGCACAGGCCGCGTCGACCACCAGGTGGCGTCCGGTCAAACCGAACGCCGCGCTGATTCGCCCAGCCAAAGCCGAAGCGATCGTCCCTACACCGCCGTCTTCGTCGCGAACCGGATAGCGTGCATGAATCGCCGCCACGACGTCGTGCTCGAGGCCGCGAAGCTCTGCCTCCGAGCGACCTTTCAAGCTCGGAGCGCCGCGAATGCCGCGAACGATCCCTTCGACGCCTACGCTGAACGATACATTTGGACCAAGCATCGACCCTCGTGCGTGGCCGACGATCACGCCCACGTCGCGTCCCACCAACGCGCCTGGATCGAAGCCGGCGTCGTCGAGCGTCTCCTTGGCCACCTCGAGCGCCCAAAGCTGCGCGACGTCCGTCGCCTCCACGACTTTGGGCGGCATCCGGAACAGCATGGAATCGAAGGGCCGGTCCGGCTCGACGATCCCGCCTATGCGGCAGTAGCTCTTCCCGTAGGCCCCGAGCTCTGGATCGAAGTACCGATCCGAATGGAACCGCTCCGGCGGGAGCGGCTTGATCGAGTACGTGTCGGAGAGGATGTTCTCGAAAAAGCGATCGGCGTCGTTCGCGCCAGGGAATCGGCAGGCCATCCCCACGACGGCGATCGGGGACTCGGACATGAGGGGCGAATCAGAAATCCTGAGCAAGTTCTGGTAAATACGACGACCGTGCGGATCGGGGAGGGCCCTCTGTGCCGACCTACGGCACTGGAGTTTTGGTGGCGACGGTGCTAACAGCCCCAAACTCCGAGGCCACTGAAGACATGCCACCAAAGCCGCGCAAAGAGGTCAGCGAAGAGAAGCCCCTTACCAAGAAGGAGCTGGAGACTTTCAAGAAGAAGCTCGAGGAGTCCAGGGACGAGGTCGCCGGGCGCATCCGCAACCGCGCCAACACCGCTCGGGTAGACGAAGCCGACGTTCTCACCGAAGAGATCGACCAAGCTGCGGCTGCCACCGAAGAGGCCTTCAACATGCGTCTCCTCGACAAAGAGGTGAAGCTCCTGCGCGAGATCGAAGCGGCGCTGCGCAAGTTCGAAGACGGCTCCTACGGGATCTGTGAAGGCACCGGCGAGCAGATCGAACGCCGACGCCTCGAAGCCCGCCCCTGGACCCGCTACTCCGTCTCGTACAAAGAGCAGCTCGAACGAGACAAAAAAGGCCGCGCCTCCCGCTGATGCCGCGACTCTTCGTCGCGCTCTCTCTCCCCGAACCGATTCGCATCCGCCTCGCCGCGGATCGACCGCTCCTGGAAAAAGCGCGCTTCGAGTCCCCCGACAAGCTGCATGTGACGCTCCGATTCATCGGAGACTTGCCAGATGATGCGCTGGCCCCGCTCGAGCAAGCCCTCGAACGAGTCACCCTCGACCCTTTCGAGCTCGAGCTCGCCGGCGCCGGCAGCTTCCCTCCGCGAGGCCCTCCCCGGGTGCTGTGGGCTGGAATCAACAAGTGCCCAACTCTCGACGCCCTCGCCGGAGCCGTCGAAGCCGCGTGTGTTTCCGCAGGCGTCCCGGAAGAACCACGCCCATTCC
Source organism: uncultured Myxococcales bacterium (assembly GCA_964463485.1). Classification (GTDB taxonomy): domain Bacteria; phylum Myxococcota; class Kuafuiibacteriia; order Kuafuiibacteriales; family Kuafuiibacteriaceae; genus CAYXDO01. Next base: position 48,816 of record CAYXDO010000070.1, read on the forward strand.
ATGCGCACGTGACCCTCGCCAGGCTTCATCCGGACCCGCGAAACAAGCGACTGATCGAGTCCGCCCTCGCAACTCTCTCGAAGAGGCCACCGGAGACCTTCGCGGTCGACTCGTTCGAGCTCGTCGAGAGTACCCTCGGCCGCTCCGGCTCGACCTACCGCGCGCGTCGCTCGTTTCCGCTCGGCCTGACGGACTGAATTCAGCGCATCAGGAAGAGTCGGTCGTGAGCTGCCAACACGGCCATCCGGCCTCCGGGGAGCGACACCGCACGCCTGGGCGCTTCCCGCATGAGAGTCAGACGCTCCGCCCCACCGAGCCGGTCCACCGCGCCCCGAATCACTTGGTTTTCTGCCGTGACCAGAGTCGGTCCGGGGGACTCGGGGAGAATTTGGACGATGGGACCCAAAACCGTGTGAGACTGATGGGGAGGCAACTCATACCCGTCCATCAGGCGAATCGCAATGTCTTCGCCTCCGTCTCGGCGCGCGAGCTCCAGCTCGATCAGATGGGTGAGATCGGTCCGTAGGTTTCTTCGCTCCTTGGCGCCAGCCAGCACCCAGCCGCGATCGAGCACGCCGATCGAGTTGAACACCGCAAATCGTGGGCTCGACGTCCGATCGTCTGGGTTCGACAACTCAGGTGGAATGCGAAGCCGCTGCGCCGGGCCGAACGGCGGGACCCTGGCGATCACCGCCGAGCACCCACCGGCCCAAGCGATGCCCTCCGCGGCCCCAATCGCTCGCCAAGTTGCAGCCCCGTGGCTCGGGTCTCCAGGTGTGCGACTCGGATGGTCTTCACAGCCAGGATCGGAACCTGGACGCCCTTCCTCGTTCGTCGTCGAAGGGTCGTCCCACAAAACTCGGACCGCCTCGGTCGACTCTCCCGATACTCGCATGAGTAGCCAGTCGTCTCCAACGACGACGTGATGGCCCGGAGAAGTCTCCGCCACATCCAGGAGCCGCCCGGCAACCCCAGGTAGCGGGATCTCGTTCCACTCCCCCGTCGTCGGGTCCAGCCGGCCCAGTCGAGGTTTGGGAAGGTCGGAGGTCCACTCGTGGCCGACGACCAGCAGCACGCCACGGGCGCTGTCCTTCGCTACTCGTACGAGCTCGAAATCGAAACTGACGGGGAGTGTTCCGAGAAAGATCTCACCGTCCGGGGAGAACCTGCGGATCTCATGCTGCGCCAAGACCAGGAGCTCCTCACCGAGGACGACATCAGCGACTCGTACCTCCGTCGGAGCGACGCCGAAAGGCCGATCGACCGACCCCGTCGACAACGTCGACCGATACAACCCACCAGCGCGATCGGCCGCCAAGGTCCACGACGGTTGCGGAGAGCTGACCGACTGGAGCCAGATACCCATCGTCTGCTGCGCGAAATCTCGCCGAATCAAGCCGAGCGGAGAGCGGAGGTCTGGACCGAGGTCCGGACTCAGGTCGATCGAATGCTGACAAGGGAGCGAGGCGCAGCTCGACTGTAGCCAGAGTCGGCGCTTCGCCGGCTCCCCGGCGATCGCGGAGAATCCCAGGCAACTCATTCCCGGGAACTCTCCGGCCACCGAAAAGTCGCTGATCTGCGTCGCTGACAGCGTCGCGGTGAGTACGGAAATGCCCCCCTCCGACTGACCGCAAGCATAGAGCCTATCGCCCTGTAGCACCAACCCACCTTCCGTCCAAACCTCGGGCACCACGTCGGCGAGCCGCTGCGCCCTGAAGAGGGGCGGGGACTGAAAAGGCCCGGCGACGATCTGCCCCTCGAAGACGGACATGGACACGTACACCCCCGAAGGATGTGCCACCGCCCCGGCCACCTGCCAAAAAGGCTGGCGAGGAACATCGGGCCACTCGGCGTCCATGACGACCTGACACTCGAAGTCCGGGGGCCGAAGCGCGCATCGAGCGAGCCCAGCCCGGCTGTTGGCCTTCACGCCTCCTGGATCTTCGGCGACCTTTCCGAGGAGCAAGACGTCGTCGGGAGGTAAGTAAATCATCGAATTTGGCACGAAATATCCGGGAATCGGAAGGTATCCGAGCGACGTGGGTTGCGACGAGTCGTCGAACAGGTCGTACCGAACCAAGTCATGCCCGTTTATGTCCCAGCTCGCCACGAGGAACGAGTTGGCCATGCCGGCCGCCGCGAGGACCGGACCGTCGAACGGGAGAGTCGACGCCCGAATGGGTCCGCCCGCTTCGGGATATAGAGTCACCCGTTCCCGCGAAAAATATCCGACCGTACCGCGCGCGTTCTGCGCGACCGCCTCGGGTGGGTTGGCGTCTTCGAACGGGAGCAACGAATCGCCGCTCCTTGGCCAAATCGTGACCACCTCGAGCGACGCCGTCGGTTGAGGTTTGGCACGCACGGGACAGGGCCCTCGGCGGTCGATTCGAACGCTCTTGCGTGCCTGCTCGATCCACGCTTCGCTCTCGATTCTTCCGTCCACGTAGGCACGAGCGAACGAAGGGGGCGGGCAACCGTCTCCCTCGAAGAGCACTTGCGGAGCTTCCGACGCCGACGCCGTGCAGAACCCACAGCTGCCCACGGCAGCCTCCGTGCGTCGACGGACCACCAACTCTAGGAGCTCCTCCTCGGTCAGTGGCGCTCCGGATTTCGAAATGAGCTCATCTCGCTCCACGACGAAGCTCAGAACTCTCATATTCTCGTCCGCCAACGCCAAGTCGGACCGATCGACCGCGAGCACCGTACCCACCTGGTCGACCAAAACAGCGGCCAACACGACGGAGCCCGCCGGGATACTCGACCTGCTCGTCGGAGCGCACGCGGCCGCGAATATCAACGGAGCGACGAGGTGCTTCTGAGGACAAAACATCGGTTCACGTCCGCAGGAAGATCGTCTCACCGGAAGCACGCGCCATCTTGGAATCGAGGAGCGACTCGACGACATCCGCGACCTCACCCGGATCCATCGCCGTCTGCTCGTCAGGCCAAAGGTCCCGCATCAACTTCGTCTCCACCGCGCCAGGCGCGATCGCGTAGGCGCGGACTCCAGCCTCACGTCCTTCGGCGCCAAGGGCGTGAGTGAGTAGATTGACCCACGCCTTGGTCGCGCCGTAGGTCCCCATGCCAAGGAACGGGTCGATCGAAGACATCGACGAGATACTCACCACGACACCTCGGGTCGATGCGAGGTGCGGCCACGCTGCCTTCGTCGCGTAGAACACGCTCCTCACGTTCGTGGCCAACAACTCCTCGAACACCGAAGCTTCGAGCTCCGCCACACGACCCCGCGGCGCGACCCCTGCGTTGTTCACCAGCACGTCGAGCCGACCAAATTCTTCGACCGCGCGGGCTACCGCCGCCGTCATCTCCGACGGACTTCCGACGTTCGCAGCGATCGGCAGGACCGAACCCGCTCTGGCCCAAGGAAACGCGGTGGCCGCCACGACCCGTGGGTCGCTTCGGGCGACGATCGCGACCTCATATCCGAGCTTCGATAGCCGCTGCGCGATGCCCAAGCCGATCCCGCGCGAGGCACCGGTCACCAACGCCACCTTCGAGCTCATGCTGGAATCACTCGGCCACAGTCGCCGTCGCCGCCGCAAGCGCGTTCATGAGGTCTGCGCGCATGGCCGGCGGAATGAAGTGGCCGGTGTTCGGATACTCGAGCAGCACCGCCGAATATCCGGCGGCCTGAAACGCCTGAATGGCTTGCCTCGCTCCGGCCAACGGCACCGCAGGATCGACCTCGCCATGAAACCCGCGAATCCGCGGCTTCGTTGCTCTGGACGCCGTGGGAAAGAGGGCAGGGGGCAGCAACCCACCGATCGGCAAGGCCGCTCGAATCAACTCCGGCCTCTCTGCAGCCACCCGAAAAGTCGTCATTCCGCCCTGCGAAAATCCGGTGATGACCGGCCTGCCCAGCGTGGGCCTCTCACGAACCAACGCCTCGATCAACGCGGAGACCCGGTCGGCCGCGTCCTCGATTCCAGCGGCCAGCTGTGACTCGTCTTGGTCGCGCACCCGAAAAGGAAACCAAGCGAAGCCACCCTGCCAGGGCAGAGGCGCCCGCGGAAGGATGATCCGCGCCGGCCTCTGGTACCCATCGAAGAGTTTGGCGAACTGATCGGGCCGGTCACCGAGCCCATGAATGGCCACGATCATCGGAAGCCGCGTCGAGGGATCGGCCCCAGCGGTGACGCGCTCCACGTATTCGAGCCGAGGTGTGCGAGCTGAAGCGACGGCGAGCAACGCACCGATCGCGACGAGGATCCCAAGAGCGTAGCGGAGCGCCGCGCGCTTCATGTCACTGTCCTACAGGGGTAGTCGCGAGCGGCAAGGTCGCGAGCCTCCTCGTGCGACTTGCTGTCTGCGGAAAGGATTGGGTCGTGGGCATCGCGACGAGTATGCCACAACCCATGGCCTTCGGCGCGGTTGGTCGGATAGGCGCGGATAGGCGCGGATAGGCGCGGACGGGATCAGTGCTCGTTCTGGCGCGCCCGACTCAACTCCGAAGGGCATAGGATTCGAGAAAATCCAGACCCTCGTGCACGGCGGGCACGGCATTCCGGATGTAAATAGTCTCTTTCTCCCAAAGTTCGCGCACGATCTGGCAAGACTTTGGACGCGAA